>NZ_CP152276.1:320000-920000 GCF_038719015.1 Nguyenibacter vanlangensis | reverse complement strand
CGGCCAGCCTGGGGGATCTTGCGCGGGCGCGGGACCTGCGGTTGCAGCAGGTCGGCCATGGTGCCGGTACGCGGGACGGCATTCCGTTGGACAACCCGTTCCGCACGGTGGCGCGGCGCGCGGAATCCGGTGGTGCGGAGAGCCAGGACCCGGTCCTGCGCGCCATCGACAGCGAGGCCGCCAGCACGACCCGGGATTACGCGCCGTTCGTCGATATCGGCCCGGTCTATCGCACCCGGTCGGGGACCGGCCTGAACCAGTTGACCGAAGGCGACCTGGCGATGTCCGCCGCGTTCCCGGTCGGCCCGGGGCGCCTGACGGCATCGGTTACCCCGGCGGTCCTTTCGACCGGCACCGGCAGCATGGATTACATCGAGGGCCTGCGCGAAGTCGGGGTCACGGCCCTGACCGGCGACTACGCCGCCGCGATGCGCCGCCGCGACGCGGTCGGCGCCGGGCTGAACGTCGCCTATGCGTGGCGGTGGCTGACGCTGGATCTGGGCACGTCGCCCCTGGGGTTCAGCGAAACCAACATCCTCGGCGGCCTGTCGTTCAGCCCGCAACTGACCAGCACGATGCGCCTGCGGGTGACGGCCGAGCGACGGGCGGCCACGGACAGCATTCTGTCCTATGCCGGCCTGCATGACAGCGCGGTCGGCGGGAGTTGGGGCGGGGTGGTGCGGAACCGGCTGAACAGTCAACTCGAATATGGCGACCCGCTGATGAATTTCTATCTTCGTGGCGGCTTCGCCTATCTGCAGGGCCACGGCACGCCGGACAATATCGAGTACGAGGCCGGCGGCGGGGGCGGCGTGTCCCTGTACAAAGACACGGTCAATGCCGTGCGGCTGGGCGTGGATCTCACCTGGTTCCGTTACAACAATAACCAGTATCTTTTTACTTATGGTAATGGCGGTTATTTCTCGCCGCAATCCTTTGTCTCGTTGCTTGTGCCGGTACGATATGCGGGGCAGAGCGGCCAATGGACGTGGAATGCCGGCGTGTCGCTCGGCTTCCAATCCTATCATTCCCGTTCCGCCCTGTTCTATCCGACCAGCCCCGTCCTGCAGGCCGTGCTGGACGGCAGCGATCCGGCCGGAGCCCTGTCGCCCGGCCGGTCGTCATCGGGCCTGGTCGGGGGGGCGAACGCGCATCTGTCCTATCAGGTGACCCCGGTGCTGCGTGTCGCCGGCGATCTGCTCTATCAGAAAGCCGGCCCATGGAACGAAACGACGGCCGGGCTGTCCATTCATTATTCCTTCGAGGATGGCCGCTGATGTCTTCCGACATGATTTTCTTCCTGCGCGAATTCGCGGCCGGTTTCGACGCGCAGGTCGGGTCCGAGGCGCGGGATCGTTTCCTGCGCCAGGTCGGCGCGAGCATGGCGGGGCGCCTGACGCTGCCGCCATGCGAAACGGTCGAGGCGCTGGAACTGGAAATCAATGCGCATCTGGCGCTGCTCGGGTGGGGGCGGGCGACGCTGGCGGTGGATACGGCCCGGAAAAAACTGCGTATTCGCCATGCCGGCCTGCCGCGTATCGGGTCGGCCGGCGCGCCGGCGGGGTATTGGCTGGCGTCCTGCCTGGCCGGACTTTATGAGACCTGGATCGGTCGCCAGCCGGATGCCCAGCCCGGCTATGGCATCATCTGGCAGCCGGATCAGGAAACCGCGGACGATCTTCTGACGTTGGAATTTGGTGCCGGGGACCATGGTGCCCGCCGGGCCTGAGGCCCGGTAGCGGCGTCGCGGGGCGGGAGGGCGGAACGCCGCTTTAATGCGGCGGGAAGGTTCATGGCCATTGAAAATGGGGCCTTGCCGGCGCATATGCGCCGGTCTGAACGGTGCAAAATCGGTTTTTTCCCATTTGCTTGCAAATTCCAAACAATGCGGCGATATTGTGGCCGTGGACTTTTCAGGCAGCGGAGCCTGATTGCGCATTCCGAGATTGCTACAAGAATTTTCAAAATTCATCCTGATTACGCACTATTTTCAGCCAGGGATTTATGGTACAAAGCGAGAACATTTGTTGTTTTCGAGAGGCTTGATCGATGGCTCGCAACAAGGTCCAGTTTCAGAAAGGGCTAAGCGAAGCCCAATTTGACGAACTTTACGGAAGCGAAGAGAAGTGCCGAGCGGTGATCTTTGGCTGGCGTTGGCCATCTGGTTTTGAATGCCCGGCCTGCGGCGGGCGTGAGCACAGCGTCATTCAGAGCCGTGGGCAGTATCAATGCAGCGCCTGTCGGAAGCAGACGTCGCTGATCGCCGGAACGATCTTCGCGGCAACCAAGGTGCCGTTACGGACCTGGTTTCGTGCCCTGTACCATCTGACCCAGAGCAAAGGCGGCATCTCCAGCATCGAACTGGGGCGCAGGCTCGGCGTGACGCAGACCACGGCCTGGAAGATCAAGCATAAACTCGCGCAGGTAATGATGGAGCGCGAGGCCGGCAAGCGACTGAAGGGACGGATCGAACTGGACGACGCCTATCTCGGCGGAGAACGCGGCGGCGGCAAGCGCGGGCGAGGATCAGCGGGCAAGACGCCGATCGTGGCCGCTGTTGAAACCACACCGCAAGGCAAGCCAATCCGCCTGAAACTCCGCCGGGTGGCCGGGTTCAGTAGGGCCGAGATCGCAAAGATGGCAAAAAACAGCTTCGACCCCGCCAGCAGCGTGGTCAGTGACGGTCTACGCTGTTTCGCCGCCGTCACCGAAGCAGGGTGCGTCCATCATCCCATCCTGACCGGTTCGGGACCAAAGGCAGGCCGCAACCCTGCTTTCAAATGGGTCAATACCGCTCTCGCCAACATCAAGAATGCCATGACCGGTACTTACCGTGCTATCCGTGACAAGCATGCGCCGCGCTATCTCGCCGAGTTCGTTTATCGCTTCAATCGCCGCTTCGACCTCGCCTCCATGATCCCTCGCCTCGGATACGCCGCCGTCAGAACCCCGCCCATGCCCTATCGCCTGCTCAAATTGGCTGAAATTAGTGCGTAATCAGGAAATTCATTTAATCGACGCTTCGTGGATGCAGGAATTGCCATGTCGAGTTTCAGCCAGAATATTCGCTGGGATGCGGGTTTCGGTCGCCTGATCCAGAAAAAAATCATGCCGTCGGGCGGATTTTACCGGGCACTCGTCATATGGCTTGTTATTTCCGGAATCATCTGGGGCGTGATCGGCTATCTCGCGTGGTGCCTGTGGCGCTGGATATAGCCCGCGTGGTGTGACGGGTGGCCGGCTGCTGGTCCGGCGGCAGTGAATAGTCCGGCGGCACGAACCGGCGACCTTGCGGCGCGTTGCGGGCACAGGCCCCACGCATGGGGCCCAGCCCTTCGGAGCGCCGTCATGACATGGTCGATCCCACTGGGTCGCGTCGCCGGCACCGCCATTCGGGTGCATGTGACGTTCTTTCTGCTTCTGCTCTGGGTGGCGATGGTTGCCGGCGCGCAGGGCGGTCCCGATGCGGCCTGGCAGGGGGTGGTCTTCATCCTGCTGGTCTTCGTCTGCGTGGTCCTGCACGAATTCGGCCATATCCTGATGGCGCGACATTTCGGGGTGAGCACGTCCGACATCACGCTGCTGCCGATCGGCGGCGTCGCGCGTCTGGCGCGGATGCCCGAGAACCCGACCCAGGAATTGCTGGTGGCCCTGGCCGGACCGGCGGTCAACCTGGTGATCGCGCTGGTGCTGTTCGCGGCGACCGGCACCCGGCCCAGCCTGGCCGCGGCGGCGGGGGCGTTCGGGACCGGGAACCTGGTGGCGCGGCTGGCGACGGTCAATCTGTTCCTGCTGCTGTTCAACCTGCTGCCGGCCTTTCCGATGGATGGCGGGCGGGTGCTGCGCGCGCTGCTGGGCTATCGCATGAGCTTCGTCCACGCGACGCAGGTTGCGGCCTCGATCGGGCAGGGGGTGGCGATCGGGCTGGGATTTCTGGGACTGCTGGGCAATCCGATCCTGCTGTTCATCGCGCTGTTCGTCTATCTGGGCGCCGCGGCCGAATCCCACATGGTGCAGTTGCGCCAGGTCGCGCAGGGGCTGATCGCGGGTGAATCCATGATGACGCGCTATCAGGCCTTGCCGCTGTCGGCCACGCTGGGCGATGCGGCGGATGCCCTGGTGCGGACGGCCCAGCCGGTCTTTCCGGTCATGGACGGGCAGGAGCGGCTGCGGGGCGTGCTGACCCAATCCGCCCTGGTCGCACGGCTGCATGTCGACGGTCCCGACGGGGCGGTGGCGGATGCGATGGTGCCTGCGATTCCCGCCATCCATCCCTATCAGCCGCTGTCCGAGGCGCTGCGCCTGCTGCAGGAACCGCCCAACCCGCCCGCGGTCGCCGTGGTCGGCCCGGATGACCGGCTGATGGGGCTGATTACCGCGGATACGATCGGCGAGGTGATGCTGACCCATGGCGTGAACAACCGCCCGCCCGTCGGCCCGGCCCGGCCGCCGGGCGACCGGGCGGCGGCCTGACGGGGCCGGGAGCTACGCCACCACGAGCGGTTCGGCCTCGGCGATCTCGGTCCGGTTGCGGCCCTTCTTCTTGGCCCGGTACAGGGCCGCGTCGGCCCGGCGCAGCAGGTATTCGTAATCCGGATGGCCGGAATAGAGCGCCGCGCCGATCGACACGGTCATGCGGCAGGTCGTGCCGTCGGGCATGGTCACGGCGGTCGCTTCGACCTGACGGCGCAGGCGCTCGGCGGCCTGGGCCATCCGGGTGCCGTCCGTGTCGCCCAGCACGATCAGGAATTCCTCGCCGCCATAGCGGAAGACCATGTCGCTGGGCCGGCAGGATTCTTCCACGACCCGGGCGACGGCGCGCAGCACGGCGTCGCCGCCGGCATGGCCGTGGGTGTCGTTGACGTGCTTGAAATGGTCCACGTCCAGGAACAGCACGGCGAGCGGCCGGCCGGTCTGGTTGGCCACCCGCAATTCGTACGACATGATCGACGGCAGGAAGCGCCGGTTCAGCACCCGGGTCAGCGGGTCGGCGGCGTCGCCGCCATTGCGGCTGCTGCGGAACAGCATGTCCAGGCTGTTCATGATCTCGGTTACGTCGGCATGCAGCGCTGCCAGAGGGGCGGACATGTCGTCGCCCGCCGTGACGGCGCGCATGATCGCCGGCAGCCTGTCCTGGTCGATCCGGGCGATCAGCCCGGTCAGATGGGGGACGATCGCGGTGCCGTCGAACAGCAATCCGACCTTGTGGGTCACCCACAGGCCGAATTCGGAGCGGGCCAGCCCGGCGGGCCGCGGCGTGTCGGATGTCCGGGCGGCGCAGATCGTCCGCAGCACGTCGTAGCTCCAGGCCATCAGCGCCGCCTTCTGGGTCTCGCCCTCACGCGACAGGTCCTGGTTCAGCGCGAAGAGGCGATAGGCGGTGTCGGCCGCCGCCGTGCGCTCGCGGTGCCGCCAATAGGTGAAGGAAATCAGCCCCATCGCTCCGGAGAGGGTGCCGACGATGTAGATGACCGCGTCGGTGAACAGGTCATGGTCCAGCGTCCGCGTGCCCAGGGCCTGGATCAGGGCGCGCTGGATCAGCGATACGCCTTCGGACACCAGGGCGACGGAAATCCCGGCCCGGGCGTGGAAGCGCCCGATATGGCGCTGGGCCTCGACCAGGCGGGTCGGAGCGGGCGGCGTGGCGGGGAATAATTCGCCCAGCCAGCGCGCCAGCGAGGCATGCAGCCGGTCGGTCGTGGCGGCGTCGGCCAGAAAGCCGCCTGCCTCGGCATGTTCGGTGAAATGCGCATAGAACGCGGCGACCAGCGCCGGGGTGTGGTCCCGGACCAGGTCGTGAACCGCCTGGCGCGCGGCGGGCGACGTCGCGGCGAAGACGTGCTGCAGCGCGGCGTCGGCGGTCGAAGCCGATTCGCCCTTCATGCCTGATTCCGCCCGGCCGGCATGGCCGGTGTGGGGAAAATATTTCGGAAAACATATTGAATCGTCAAATCGGGCACTCTGTCGTCCTGGCAGTCTTCAAATTAAATCAAATGCTTAGATGGATACTGATTTCCGCAACCCATCATATGAATTTCGGGGGCGGGATGCCAGCCAGGGGCCGGTCCGGCGATCGGGCGGTCATGGAGCGAAGGTTCGCCGGTCCGCGCGCGGCGCTCTTGCATCGTAACGGAAGCGGTAGGACAGTCGCGCCGCACACGGCCCGCGGGCCGGAAGACAGTCGCAGAGGGGGCAGGGACGGGTGAAGCAGGACGGCGCGGGGGTTCATGGCTGGATCGATCGGACCTTTCACATCACGCGTCGGGGGTCGACCGTGGTGCGGGAACTGGTTGCCGGGCTGACCACGTTCGGGGCGATGGCGTATATCATGATCGTCAACCCCGCGATCATGGCGCTGGCCGGGCTGGACCGGCATGACATGATCATGACCACCATCGCCGCCTCGGTCTGCGGGTCGCTGCTGATGGCGGTGATGGCCAACCTGCCGATCGCCCTGGCCCCGGCGATGAGCAGCAACCTGATCTTCGCCCAGGTCGTCGTGGCCCAGATGGGCATCGCGCCGCCGGTCGCCTTCACCATGGTGCTGATCGGTGGCGTGGCCTTCGTGCTTCTGTCGCTGAGCCGGTGGCGGCAGAAGATCGTCATGGGCTTCCCCGTGCCGGTGCGCAACGGCATCCATTGCGCGATCGGCGCCTTCATCGCGCATATCGGCATGGTCAGCGGCGGCCTGGCGGTGGCGGGGGCGCAGGGATTTTCCTTCGGCGCGCTGCGCGACCCCGCCGTACTGCTGGCGACGGCGGGCCTGTTCCTGGCCGGGGCGCTGCGGATGCTGCGCGTGCCGGCGGGGATGCTGCTGTCCATCGTCGTGCTGACGGTGGCGGGCTGCTTCGTCCACCATCCGGACGGTACCGTGGTGACGCATCTGCCGGATCGCTGGATCGAATGGCCGCATTATCCGGCCCATCTGCTGTTCTCGTTCGATTTCCACGGGTTCCTGACCCATATCGGGCTGGTTCTGCCGGTGACGCTCTATTTCTTTCTGGGCGATTTCTTCGATGCGACGGGCACGATGATGGCCGTGACCCGACGGGCCGGGCTGACGGTCGAGGACGGCCAGCCCGTGCTGGGGCGCGCGGCCTTCGCCGCCGACGGCGCGGCCAGCGTGGCCGGGGCGGTGCTGGGGACCTCGACGGTCACGGCCTATCTGGAATCGCTGGTGGGGGTCGAGGCCGGCGGCCGGACCGGGCTGGTCGGGGTGACCGCCGCCGTGCTGTTCCTGGCCGCGTCGGTGCTGT
This sequence comes from Nguyenibacter vanlangensis, assembly GCF_038719015.1. Classification (NCBI taxonomy): domain Bacteria; kingdom Pseudomonadati; phylum Pseudomonadota; class Alphaproteobacteria; order Acetobacterales; family Acetobacteraceae; genus Nguyenibacter; species Nguyenibacter vanlangensis. The sequence goes on along the minus strand of NZ_CP152276.1, from coordinate 912,744 downwards.
GGCCGATCATCACCGCGGTGCCCGCGCTGGCGACGGCGCCGGTACTGGTCCTGGTGGGGCTGGGCATGCTGTCCGACATGGGCAAGGCCGATGACGGCGAACCGGGCGGCGTGCTGGCGCCGCTGCTGATGGTGCTGGTGACCGTGATGACCGGCAATTTCATGGTCAGCCTGGCGCTGGGCCTGCTGCTGTATACCGCGCTGGCGGTGGCCGCGCGCCGCTGGTCGGAGGTGACGCCGATCCTGCTGGCGCTGGATGCGGTGTTCGTCGTCTATCTGGTGCTGGCCAGCGGCATGGGGGGGCATTCGTGATGGCGCGCGCGGCGGGCAGGCCGGGGACCGGTTTCGCGGTCGGGGTCATGGTCGCGATTGGGGTCGCGATCGGGGTCGGGGCGGCGGGGCCGGCGCGGGCCGGGGACCGGGATTGGCCCGACACGGCGCAGTCTCGCCTGGCGCTGCAGGCCCTGGTGGAGGGGCTGGACGCGCGGCTGCTGTCGCATCCCAGCGCGACCCTGACGCTGGAGGGCTGGTGCCGCGAGCACGGGCTGGCCGCCGTGCCCCGCGTCGTGGCGCGGCGGGTGCCGGGCGTCTTTCGTTCCGCCAGCGCCGCCCAGCGGCAGGAACTGGCGGTCGGGCCCGACGAGCCGGTCGCCTATCGCCGGGTGGAACTGGCCTGCGGGTCGCGTGTGCTGTCGGTGGCCGATAACTGGTACGTGCCCGCGCGGCTGACCCCGGCGATGAACGCGCTGCTGGAACGGACCGACACCGCGTTCGGCCATGCGGTGGCCGACCTGCATTTCACCCGCCGCACCCTGGACAGCACGAGGCTGTTCGCGCCGCTGCCGGACGGTTGGGAAATGCACAGGCTGCCGCCGGCGGAACAGGGCCGGATCGTCATCCCCGCCACGATCCTGCGCCATCGCGCGTTGTTGTATCGCCAGGACGGGATGCCGTTCAGCCAGGTGGTCGAAACCTATACCGCCGCCATGCTGGATTTTCCGCCGCCGCGCTGAGCGCGCCGGGGGTATAAGGGGGGCATAAGGGGGGGTATAAGGAGGAACGCGGACATGTCGAACGGGGACGTCGAGCCGGACTGGCTGGTCTGGGGGCGCGAGATCCAGGCGATCGCGCAGACCGGCCTGGCCTTCACCCGCGATCCCTATGATCGCGAGCGCTACGAGATGCTGCGGGCGCTGGCCGCGCGCGTCATGGCGGCCCATACCGGTGCCCCGGTCCGGCGGATCGAGGATCTGTTCGCCGCGCAGGAGGGCTATGCCACGCCCAAGGTCGATGTGCGGGCCGCCGTGTTCGACGGGGCCGGGCGTCTGCTGATGGTGCGCGAGACGCTGGATGGGGGACGCTGGACCCTGCCGGGCGGCTGGGCGGACGTGAACGTCACCCCGGCCGAGAGCGCGGTGAAGGAGGTGCGGGAGGAAAGCGGCTATGTCGCGCGGGTGCGCAAGCTGGCCGCGCTGTGGGACCGCACGCGCCAGGGGCATCCCGCCACCCCGTTTTCCTGCGCCAAGCTGTTCTATGTATGCGACCTGGCCGGGGGCGCGCCGGCGACCAGCATCGAGACCTCGGGCGTCGGCTGGTTCGCCCGGGATGCCGTTCCGGCCGACCTGTCGCTGGGGCGCGTGCTGCCGCGGCAGGTCGCGCGCATGTTCGCCCATTACCACGATCCGGCGCTGCCGACGGATTTCGAATAGGCGCCGCGGCGCGGACGTTCGGGCCGCAGGAGATTGAAATCGTGCCTTTCATGGCACATATGCTGCGGCGGTTTTGTGTTTGGAGCGGGATGATTTCAGGGAGCTGAAATCATCCCACCTTAAGTATTTGTTTTGGCAATCATCATCGTGCCTTCGGGCGATTCCGTCCGGAAGCATGATGATCCAGCGGAAAGAGGATGAGATGGTCGAACAGGCGACGACAGGGGGCGAGCAGCATGAATTCAGTGCCGAGGTCGGGCGGCTGCTCGACCTGGTGGTCCATGCGCTTTATTCGGAACGCGAGATCTTCCTGCGCGAACTGGTCGCCAATGCCGCGGACGCCACCGACCGCCGCCGGTTCGAGGCCCTGACCGATGCCGCCCGCACCCTGCCGGAGGATGCCAAGGTCCGCATCGATCCGGAAAAGGATGCGCGCCGCCTGACCATCAGCGATGATGGCGCGGGCATGAGCAAGGAGGAACTGGCGCGCAACCTGGGCACCATCGCGCGGTCGGGCACCCGTGCCTTCGGCCAGGAGCTGGCCAAGCACAAGCCCGAGGAACGGCCGAGCCTGATCGGCCAGTTCGGCGTCGGTTTCTATGCCGCCTTCATGGTGGCGGACCATGTCGACGTCGTGTCGCGCCGCGCCGGCAGCGACGAGGCGTGGCGCTGGTCGTCCGACGGCAAGGGCAGCTTTACGCTGAGCCCCGCGACGCGCGAGCGGCCCGGCACGGATATCGTCCTGCACATCAAGGAGGATGCCGACGAGTTCCTGGATGCCTGGCGCCTAGAAGCGATCGTGCGCAAATGGGCCGACCATATCGCCTGGCCGATCACCATCCGCCGCGACGGCGAGGACAAGACGGCCAATGCCGGCACCGCCCTGTGGCGCAAGCCGCGCGCCGAGCTGACCGAAGAGCAACTGAACGATTTCTACCGGCATGTCAGCCATAATTTCGACACACCGTGGGCGACCCTGCACTGGCATGCCGAGGGCACGCTGGAATTCACCGCCCTGCTGTTCATCCCCGGCAGCCGCCCGTTCGAATTCGGCGAGCAGGTGCGCGACAGCCGGGTGCGGCTGCATGTCCGGCGCATGTTCATTACCGACGAGGCCGGGCTGCTGCCGTCCTGGCTGCGCTTCGTCCAGGGGGTGGTGGACACCGAGGACCTGCCGCTGAACGTATCGCGCGAGATGCTGCAGGCGACCCCGGTGCTGGCCCGCATCCGCAAGGCGGTGACCAACCGGGTGCTGAACGAGTTGCGCAGCCGGGCGAAGGACGCCGAATCCTATGCCGGGTTCTGGGAGAATTTCGGCCCGGTCCTGAAGGAAGGAATCTGGGACGATGCCGAATACCGCACCGACCTGGCCGGGCTGGCCCGCTTCCGGTCCAGCACGCAGGAGGGGCTGACCACGCTGGCCGACTATGTCGCGCGGATGAAGGACGGGCAGGAGGCGATCTATTACCTGACCGGCGACAATGCCGGCACGCTGCCGGCCTCGCCGCAGTTGGAGGGGTTCCGCGCGCGCGGGATCGAGGTGCTGCTGCTGTCCGATCCGGTCGATTCCTTCTGGCCCGACCGGCTGGGCACGTTCGAGGGCAAGGAACTGCGCGGCATCAGCCAGGCCCATGCCGACCTGGACAAGTTCGAGGCGCCGCAGGACGACGCGCCCCGCGCGGACCTCGACGCGTTGCTGCCGGCACTGAAGGCCGCGCTGGGCGAGGCGGTGTCCGAGGTGCGGGGTACCAACCGGCTGGTAGGCAGCGCGGTCGTGCTGTCGGCGTCGGCGCAGGGGCCGGACCTGCAGTTGCAGCGCCTGCTGCGCCGCAGCGGCCAGGCGGTGCCTGACCTGGCGCCGGTGCTGGAGATCAATGCCGCCCATCCGCTGATCCGCGACCTGGCGGCGCGGGTGGCGCGGGGCGAGGCGATCGATGACGTCGCGCTGATCCTGCTGGATGTGGCGCGCATCCAGGACGGCGAGAGCCCCAAGGACCCGGCGGGCTTCGCCAGCCGCCTGACCGCGACCCTGGCCCGGGCCGGCGTCTGATTCGATGGCTTTTCGGGGGGCGGCGCGGTTTTAGGCCGCGCGCCCTTCCATGACTCTCCGGATCGTCCTGGCCGGCGGCTCGCCGAATGTTTCGGCGTAATAGGCCGAAAAGCGCCCGAGATGAAAGAAGCCGCATTCCATCGCGATATGGGATACGCCCCGCCGCGCCAGATCGGGTGCCAGCATGGCGCGTCTGGCGCGGTCCAGGGCCCGCTGGCGCAGCCACGCGCGCGGTGTCATGCCCGTCACCTGTTGGAAGGCGGATCGGAGAATATAGGCCGGGATACCGATCTGCTGCGCAATGGCGGCGACGGAGAGGAACGTTTCGTCGGATTCGTCGATGACGTGGCGAGCCCGGGAGAAAACGCTATATGCGAACGTCCCGCGCAGGGGGGCGGGATCCGCGCCGCGACCGGCATATGACACCATCTCTGAAACGCGGTCGGTCACGAGACCGGGGATAATGGTGTCGAGCTGTCCCGGAGCACGCTGGGCGGTATCCGACGCGGCCGACATCAGCGCCGCGAGCCAGCCCGCCATGTAGGGCGTTTCCGGATAGGCGGATACCGGCATGACGCCACTGAATCGTCGGGGGTCGAATTCCGGCAGCGCCACCCGCTCGATCAGAATATAATAGGCGTGACAATCTTCCTTGCCGACCGCGGTGATTTCATGCCCCCCGACATGGAGGAATGCCTTGTCGTGGCGTTGCTGGCCGTTGATCAACCCGCCGCCGCTGGCGTGGAGCGGCAGCACGATGGCGATGCTGTCCGGTGGGGGACTGGTGGTCTGACCGATGGAGACTTTCATCGTCTCCTCGATGATCGAGATATGCCCGAACGACGCGATCTTGACCGCGCCCTCGAACGCACCTCTCCCCAGTTGCATGTAGCGCTGTTCCCAGCCTGGCAGGGCCGTCTCCTGTTCGGACGCATCGGCGAACCTTTGCATCCTGAAACTCTGTGACATTTTCGCGCCCTTCACCATTTCATATGAGCAACGTATCGAATGCACAATAATTGTGCAATTAAATTTACGAAGCTGGATATTGCCCTCTCACCCGACCTGCTACCCACAAAAAAATGCTGTCGCGGAGAGAGATTTTGATGGGTAAAATGATCACCGCCGGTTCGTGGCTGATGTTCCTGACCCTGTTTCCCGTTGCCGTTCATGCCGATGACGCATCGTTCGTACCCGAAACCGTCTCGGTCAAGACGAGGATATCGCCGGGCCCCAATGTCGTCGTCAACCAGATGGGGATGGCGAGCAGCACGCTGTACATCTATTCGGCGCGGGACCTGACCCTGAAAGGGAGTGTCAGCGGGGGTGGGTGGGGACTGTCCACGCTCTCGCGCGACGGGAATACCGCCTATATGGCGTCCAGCTTCTTCAGCCGTATTACCTATGGAACCGGAGAAGACGTCCTTCAGATCTTCGACGTACCCACCAATACGGTAAAGAAGGAAATCCGCCTTCCATTCAAGATCACGCAATACACTCCCGATGCCGCGCAACTGCGCCTGAGCGCGGATGAAAAGTTCATCTATGTCCAGAACGCGACCCCGGCGACGTCCGTTACCGTCGTCGATCTGGTAAACGACAAGGTTCTGCAGGAAATACCGCAGCCGGGCTGCTATGGCATCTATCCTGCCCTTCAGGGGCATGGTTTTTCCACCATCTGCACCGATGGCAGCTTCATGACGTTCACCCTGGGGGCGGACGGTTCGACCTTTACGTCACGGAGAAGCGAAAAGATCTTCGACGTCGATAGTGACCCGATTTATCTGGCGTCGGCGCGGGCGGGCGGGGACCTGCTGTTCATTTCCTACAACGCCAACATATATCGGCTGTCGGACCAGAGCGGCGTGATCAGGACCGTCAGCGTTACCAGCCTGACGCGGGGGATTCCCGGCAACTGGGGCACTTCGGGCTATGGTGTCCTCGGCTACAACGCAGCCGACAATGTTCTGTTCGTCCCGATGTATCCCAATCATCATGAGGGTACGCATCATCGTGGCGGCAAGCAGATCTGGGCCTATGACCTGACGCGCAGGACGCTGCTTTCGCGCTCTCCGGTGGACGATATTTCAACGATCGCCGTCAGCTCGGGAGAAAAGCCGGTTCTCTACGGCCTGAATATGGAAAAGAACCTCATAGGGGAATATGCCGTCGATAAAAATCACGGTTTCTCCCTCAGCAAGACGGCCGAGCATACGGATTTCGGTTTCGCCACGATGATCATGGGCGATCTGTAATGCATGCCGGCGCCCCATCGGACCTGTCGCTCTCTCTCGTTGTCTTCATTCTGCTCGTCTTCCTGCGGGCGGGTGGGCACAAGCTCTTCGACTTTGCCGTATTCACCGGTTATGTCGCGGATTACCGGATCATTCCAGAACGGTTTCTGTCTGTCGCCTGCGGCGTGCTCGTAGTGGCTGAACTGCTGGTGGTTCTGCTTCAGGTCGTCCCTGGCGGCCGGATTTTCGGACTGGCTCTGGGCGGCGGATTGCTGACGGCCTACGCCTTCGGCATGGCGGTCAATATCGTTCGTGGACATACCGATATCGAATGCGGATGTGGCGGCGCGGTCCAGCGTCTGTCCTGGTCGTTGGTCATTCGAAATTGTCTTCTTATGGCAATCATCGGCGTCGCGATGGCGTATCCATCGCATGGATTTGACGCTTTCAGTTCCGGAATCGCCGTTCTCAGCGGAGTCTCGTTCTGGATCGTGTTCCTGCTCGCAGAGCAGATTCTTGCCAATTCATCATTGGCCCGTCTTACGCGGCAAGACGGCGGATTCGTGAGAACCTGATATGACGCTTATCATTTTCATCCTGGCGGTCATCGTCCTTCTTCTGGTGGCGCTCGCGCTCTGCCTGCTCGCGCTGGGTCGGCAGGTGGGTATTCTGTTCGAACGCATTGCGCCCATGGGCGCGCTGGTGAACGATTCGGGTCCTGCCGTCGGCCAGCAGTCACCCCCTTTCACCCTTGCCAGCCTGACGGGCGGCACGGCCGCCATCGGGCGTGGAACAACGCGCGCGACGCTGGTGTTCTTTCTGTCTCCGACCTGTCCCGTCTGCAAGAAGTTGCTTCCTATCATCCAGTCGATCCGCAAGGCCGAAGGCAATTGGCTGGACGTGGTGCTGGCCAGCGACGGAGAGCGCGCGCAGCACGCGCGGTTCATCGAGAAAGCCGGCCTGGAGAGCTACCCTTATGTGGTCTCGGCCGAGCTTGGGATCGCCTATCGGGTCGCGCGTCTTCCGTACGCGGTCCTGCTCGACCGGGACGGCATCATTCGTGCCAAGGGGCTGATCAACAGCCGTGAACAGTTCGACAGCCTGTTCAACGCATTCGAGATGAAATTCGGCTCTATCCAGTCCTATCTCGACGCGCAACCGGCGGCATAGAAACAAGAATTTTCAGAACCGTATCCCCTGTCACAGTCCATGATCTGAAACATGAAAGGAGTTCCACCGGATGGCCAAGCGGGTCGATAATTGGGTTGAATGGATGGATGGCCTGGCCGAGGCCGGCATGCGCCGTATCGCCAGCATGTCCGGGCGCCGCAGTCTGCTCCACAAGGCGGGGACAATCTTCGTCGGCGGCGCGATCCTGCCGATGCTGCCCTATGACAATTCAAACGGCGTGTCCCATGCCGCGGAACCGCAGGCGGGCGGCACGATTCCCGACGATTGCCAGTATTGGCGCTATTGCTCGCTGCATGGCGGGCTTTGCAGCAAATGCGGCGGCAGCGTGACCCAGTGTCCGCCGGGAACCACGCCGTCGAAGGTGGCCTGGGTCGGCACGTGCCGCAACCCCAGGGACAACAAGGATTATCTTGTTTCATACAATGATTGTTGCGGGAAGGCGGGCCAATGCGGGGATAGCTGCACGCGGCAGGAGCGCGACCGTCCGGGCTATCGCATGGGCCTGGCCAGTGAATCGAGCTGGTGTGTCGCCAACGGTCAGCAGGGGGTCCATTGCACGGTCGCCATCGTCGTCGGGCTGGCGGAATGAGAACGCGCTTTCTCTCCGCGATGATCGCGATCGCGTCGTCATCGCCGGCCTTCGCCGGCGATGAGGGGAAGGCGCTCTATCTCGAGACGTGTTCGGGTTGCCACCAGGCGTCGGGACAGGGGCAGCCGGGTCTCGCGCCGCCGCTGTCCGATCGCGCATTATGGGGCGGGCTGGGCGATGCGAAGGCGCGCTATATCGCCGCGGTCATGCTGAGCGGCCTGAACGGAACGATCGACGCGCAGGGCAATCGATATGAGGGTCTCGCCATGCCGCCGCAATCGCAGTTGAGCGACGGGCAATTGGCATCCGTCGCGACCTATGTCCTTGACGGCCTGAATGGCGCGGACGCGCATGTGGCGGCCGATCTGCTTGCAGCCCTTCGTCGGAAGCCGCTGTCCCATTCGGAGATCAGGGCAATGCGTGCGGCCGCGGTCAAATGAGACGCCAATCCGTCCTTCTGGCCGCGATCCTGCTTTTTTCGGGCAACGCGCTGGCGGAACCGTCGGCGCGCACGCGCTATCTGCTGAAATGTTCCGGCTGCCATCTTCCCGACGGATCGGGAGAAATATCCGGTGGAATTCCGAATTTCGTCGGGCAGGTCGGCGTATTCGCGGATCTTCCGGAGGGGCGAGCCTATCTGATGCATGTTCCGGGCGTGATCGGGTCGAGCCTGGATGACAGGGAAATCGCGGAGGTCATGAATTATATCATGAAGAGTTTCGCGGGTGCATCGCTGGGGCGGGATTACAGATCGTTCTCTCCGCAGGAAGTTTCCGCGCTTCGGAAAGAAGATATCGGAAACCTGGTGGAATACAGGCGAAAATTGGCGGCGCTGCTGAAGCGGCGCGGCGTCACGCTTCCCGCCTATCCCTGGCCGTAGGACGCCATCAGTCCGCAGACCGGCAGCGTTGCCCGTTACGGACTGACGGCATGGGCGATCGTGCAGGCATCACGCTTGAATCGGATTACGTATTCAGGAAAACAATGATGAAGAAGTCGTTTTTTCTTACCTCTTGTGTGACGTCCGGCCGATCTGCGCGAATGGACGAACACGGAATTGTCGCGCGCCCTGGTCGCGGCCTTGCCCGAAACAGGGAGCTCGGCCGGCCAGCGCCGCTCGGCCTTGCGTTTCTGCTTACGGCATCCGTCAGCCTGTCGGCCTTTGCCGCCGATCATGATGTCGTGAGACCGTATCAGAAGCGGGCCCATAGCCAGGCGCGTGCCCATCCTGTCCGGCGCGCCGTCTCCTCGCCCGCGGCGGAGAGCATATCGCCCAAGGATGAGACGATCCAGGTCAGTGCGTCCCGTTTCCGGTCGCATGGCGCGGAGGCGATGGTCACGCGGCGCGTCATGGACCAGTTCGTGTCGGGAACCAGTCCGCTGAAGATCCTCGCGGCCACGACCCCGGGGGTGACGTTTGCCTCGGACGACGCTTTCGGCCTCGATACCGCCGCCAATACGCTTTATATTCGCGGCTTCGACCAAAGCCAGATTGCGGGAACGCTTGATGGAATTCCCATGGGTGACCAGGGATTTCTTCAGTATAACGGATTGAGCGTGGACCAGGCCGCGATTCAGGACAATATCGTGGCCATGAGCGTGTCGCAGGGCGGCGGCGCGGTCGATGTGCCGTCGTTGCAGAATCTGGGCGGGGCTATCCAGTTCCATACGGCCGATCCGGATGACCGGATGGGGGGACGCGCCACGCAGATGTTCGGAAGCAATAATGCCGTCCGGACCTTCGTGCGCCTCGACAGTGGAAAGCTCAACGCGAGCGGTACCAAGTTTTTCGTGTCCATGGCCCGGACGGACAATGACAAATGGAAAGGGTATGGCAGCCAGTTGGAGGAGCAGGTCAACGCAAAACTGGAACAGCCCGTAGGCGATATCGGGACAATTACTGCCCTTTTCAACTGGTCATCGTTCCGTCAGTTTAATTATCTTAATATCGATATGAATATGTTCCGGACGTTCGGGACGAGTCTGGATTACCTCTACCCCAACTATGCGGTTGCCTATAATGCGGCCCTGGGGATCTATCCGGCCGCCTATCAGGCTCTTGGGAATGCGTCCGATGAAGCGAATGCGACCTATCTGGACGGCGCGCAGACCCAGGAAAACGACATCATGGGTCTTATCGGCGATTTTCACCTGACGTCGCGTCTCAGTTCGAAGACTATTCTCTATAGTCAATTGTCAAATGGCGACTATGAAGCGACCCAGCCCTTTGCGTCCCCGAACGGCGCGCCGTTCGCGCAGGTGGATGGCAAGCCCGACATGCGGCGAATCGGATTTACCGAAGCCCTGACTTATGAGATCGGGAGAAATGTCGCGAAAACCGGCATCTGGTACGAGAATAATTCTTTTTCCTTTCCCAACTATCTCTATCAGCAGCCCTTGCTTGGAGAGGGGCCGCCGCGCAATCCGCTCGGCCCGTTCCATGACCCGTTCGCCGAGGAACTGGATGACCGGTTCAATTCCAACACGTTTCAGTACTATTTGCAGGATACCTATGAGATATTTCGGAACCTGCACATTGCCGCGGGATTTCGCTCTGTTCTCCAGACGACATATGGTGGCGCCAAGCAGAACGATCCCGACCTGACCGGGCAGGATGCGCTGCCGGATGGGTCCCTTACGGCGTCCAATGCGTTTCTTCCGCATTTTTCCATCAATTACCGGATCAATCCACATAACGAGCTTTACCTGGACATTGCCGAAAACATGCGCGCGTATACGTACAACCCGTGGTTTCTTGGCAATGGCGGCGCCTGGTCCGTGGGGAATCAACAGCAGTTTCTGGAAAACAGGAATGATATCAAACCGGAGAGAACCTGGAACTATGTCATCGGCTACCGCTATGGAAGCAGGGCTGTGGACGTCACGGCCGATATCTATCATGTCGATTATTATAATCGTCTCTTGAATACCGAAGCGGGCTCGCCTCTTCAGCCGATCAGCACATTCGTCAATGCGGGACGTGAGGAAGTCAATGGCGGAGATGCCTCGGTTACGACCCGCCCCGTTCCCGGTCTGGAAATCCTCAATACGGCCAGTTACACGGACGCCGAGTACCGGGGTGATATCAATTATGAGGGCGCGAATGTCAGTTTGAAGGGTAAAAATCAGGTCGCGTATCCTCGGTTTATTTATAAAGCCAATGCGTCGTACACCTACGGGACGTTTCAGGTGAATTTCAATGCGACGTATACCGGCAGACGCCCGCTTTCCTATGTCAATGATGTTTATGTGCCGTCCTACTGGGTGGCGGGTCTTTCCGGTACCTATGGTTTCGGGCGTATCGGCTTCGCCCGGCATGTCCAGGTCAGTTTTGGCGTCACCAACCTGTTCAATTCCGCCTATGTCGGTGGATTGGGCATTTCCGGTTTCCCCGTTTCCGGCGATTATCCGACGCTGTTCATCGGGGCGCCGAGACAATATTTCGGAACGGTTTCCGCCCAGTTCTAGAGCATTTCCGCTGAACACCGGTTCAACGGAAATGCTCTATGTTGTTATTTTATCGAGCATCTTCACCCGTTCAAACGATTCCGTTTGAACGGGATCTGCTCTAGCGCCGGTGCCGGCTGACGATATCTGCCTGCCGGCACGGGTTTTGCCGCGGCGCATCCGGGGTTTTTCCTGGCAGCGTGCCGTCCGTTGGGGTATGGTTTTCGGCGATGGTACGCCCGGCACAGGCGGACGGAGCCTTGCGGCCGTCTCGCCTTGCTTAGTGCGGGGTTGAAAACCGAGGGCGCCGGTGCTTCCCTGCGCGGCTTTCCAGATCAACGGAACTCGGCGGCATGAAGATCGGCAACGTACCCTATCGCAGCGTGTGGGTGGATCAGCAGGATGGCTGGTCGGTCCATATTTTCGACCAGACCCGCCTGCCGTGGGAGCTGGACATCCTGCGCCTGACCGAACGGGACCAGGTGGCCCGCGCCATCGTGACGATGCAGGTACGCGGCGCGCCGCTGATCGGCGCGGTCGCGGCCTATGGCCTGGCGCTGGCGCTGCGCGCCGATGCCGGCGACGCGGCCATGGAGCGTGACGCGGCGCTGCTGGCCGGGACGCGCCCGACGGCGATCAACCTGCGCTGGGCGATCGAGCGCATGCTGGCGCGGCTGCGCCCGCTGCCCGCCGCCGAACGCGTCGCCGCTGCCTATGACGAGGCAGGGTGGATCTGCGACGAGGATGCTGCGCAGAACGAGGCCATCGGCCGCCACGGGCTGCGCCTGATCCAGGAGATTGCGGCGCGCCGGGGGGCGGACGGGGTGGTCAACATCCTGACCCATTGCAATGCCGGCTGGATCGCCACCGTCGATTGGGGCACCGCGCTGGCGCCGATCTATATGGCGCACGATGCCGGGCTGAAGGTGCATGTCTGGGTCGACGAGACGCGTCCGCGCAACCAGGGTGCGTCGCTGACGGCGTGGGAACTGGGCAGCCACGGCGTGCCCCATACGGTGGTCGCGGACAATGCCGGCGGGCACCTGATGCAGCATGGCATGGTCGACATGGTGATCGTCGGCACCGACCGCGTGACCCGCAGCGGCGACGTGGCGAACAAGATCGGCACCTATCTGAAGGCGCTGGCCGCGCATGACAATGACGTGCCCTTCTGGGTGGCGCTGCCGTCGACGACGATCGACTGGCGGGTGCAAGATGGGTTGGCCGAGATTCCGATCGAGGAACGCGGCGGCGCGGAGGTGACGACGATTACCGGGCGGACGGCGGACGGACGGATCGAGACCGTGCAATTGACGCCCCCGGGCAGCGGGGCGGCCAATCCGGCGTTCGACGTGACCCCGGCGCGGCTGGTGACCGGGCTGATCACCGAGCGGGGCTGCTGCGATGCCTCGCAGGACGGGCTGGCCGGCCTGTTTCCGGAACAGGCGTAACGAGGCCGGCATAACGGGCAGGCATGGCGGGACGGAAGCCGGTCCGGCCTTGACAGGGGGCGCCGGGCCCGGCTTCCTCCGCCTTCGTCCGGACGGGGTGCGGTGCGCCCCGTCTTTGATCAGGTGACACAGGATAAGACCATGCACGCGTACCGTACCCATAGCTGCGCCGCCCTTCGGGCCAGCGATGCCGGGCAGACCGCCCGCCTCTCGGGCTGGGTGCACAGCAAGCGCGATCATGGCGGCCTGCTGTTCATCGACCTGCGCGATCATTTCGGCATCACCCAGATCGTGATTCCCGCCGGATCGCCGGTGCTGGACGTCGTGGAGCGGGCGCGCGTCGAGAGCGTGCTGACGATCACGGGCGAGGTCGTGCTGCGCGATGCGGCGACCCGGAACCCCAACCTGCCGACCGGCGAGATCGAGCTGCGCGCGCGCGCGGTCGAGATCCAGTCGGCGGCCGAAGTACTGCCCTTTCAGGTCGCGGGACATGAGCATTATCCCGAGGATCTGCGCCTGACCTATCGCTATCTCGACCTGCGGCGCGAGAAGGTGCATCGCAACATGATGCTGCGGGCCCAGGTGATCGCCAGCCTGCGCCGCCGCATGACCGAGCAGGGCTTCGTCGAGTTCCAGACGCCGATCCTGACCGCGTCCTCGCCCGAGGGGGCGCGCGACTTCCTGGTGCCGGCGCGCATGCATCCGGGCAAGTTCTATGCGCTGCCGCAGGCGCCGCAGCAATTCAAGCAGCTTGCGATGGTCGCGGGCTTCGACCGGTATTTTCAGATCGCGCCCTGTTTCCGCGACGAGGCGGCGCGCGCCGACCGGTCGCCGGGCGAGTTCTACCAGCTTGATTTCGAAATGGCGTTCGCGACGCAGGAAGACGTGTTCGCGACGCTGGAGCCGGTGATGGAGGGCGTGTTCCGCGAGTTCGGCGGCGGGCGCACCGTCAGCGCGGCGCCGTTCGAGCGGATTCCCTATGCCACGGCGATGAAGCTTTATGGCAGTGACAAGCCCGACCTGCGCAACCCGCTGCTGATCTCGGACGTCACCGAGGCGTTCGCCGAGTCCGGTTTCGGCCTGTTCGCGCGCATCGTCGGCGACGGCGGCGCGGTGCGGGCGATCCCCGCCCCGGGGGCCGGCGATCGTCCGCGCGCCTTCTATGACAAGCTGAATGCCTGGGCGCGCGAGGCCGGGGCGGGCGGCCTGGGCTACATCATCTTCGACGCGGAGGGCGGCAAGGGGCCGATCGCCAAGAACCTGGAGCCCGAGCGCGTCGCGGCGATTCGCGAGGCGACGGGGCTGGCGGACGGCGACGCGGTGTTCTTCGCCGCCGGCAAGGGCGACGAGGTGGTGAAATTCTCGGGCCAGGTGCGGACCCGAATCGCCACCGAGCTGGACCTGATCGAGACGGATGCGTTCCGCTTCTGCTGGATCACCGATTTCCCGATGTACGAGCGCAACGAGGAAACCGGCCAGATCGATTTCTCGCACAACCCGTTCTCGATGCCGCAGGGGGGGCTGGAGGCGCTGAACGGCCAGGATCCGCTGACGATCACCGCCTATCAGTACGACATCGTGTGCAACGGCGTCGAACTGTCCTCGGGCGCGATCCGCAACCATCGTCCGGATGTGATGATCCGCGCCTTCGAGATCGCCGGCTATCCCGCCAGCGAGGTCGAGGCCCGGTTCGGCGGCATGCTGAATGCCTTCCGCTATGGTGCGCCGCCGCATGGCGGGTCGGCGCCGGGCGTGGACCGGATCGTCATGCTGCTGGCGGACGAGCCGAATATCCGCGAGGTCATTCTCTTTCCGTTGAACCAGCAGGGCGAGGACCTGATGATGGGCGCGCCGGCGCCGGTGCCGCCCGAGCGGCTGAAGGAATTGTCGCTGGCGCTGGACCTGCCGCGCCCCAAGCCGGCCGCGTCCAAGGGTGGCCAGGGGAGCGATGCGCAGGTGAGCCCCGTGAAGGCGAGCCCCGTGAAGGCGAGTGGCGGGAAGGCGGGCGAATAGGCGCGCTGCGTGATGTCCGGCGCGGGGGTGGGGGGCATTGCGCTGTTGCATGCCGCGCCGCAATCGGGTCTGCTGGCGGAATGACGGGGCGAAGCGGCGATTGGACGGATCTCGGGCGTGCCTGGACGGCGCCTTTTCCGGGGGGGGTGCTGCTGGCGGCGATCTTGTCCGGTACGGTCATGTCCGGCACGATCATGGCGGCGCGGGCGGCGCCCGATATCCGTCTGGCCCCGCATCGCGCGGCCTATGACCTGACATTGGCGACGATCAAGGGCGGGGACACGGTCTCGGCCAGCGGCACCATGACCTATGCCGTCACCGATGCCTGCACCGCATGGTCGACCCAGCAGGAATTGCGGTTGCAGACCGTGTCGCGCTCGGGCGGCGTGACCAGCCTGGTGTCGGACTACGCGACCTTGGAATCGAAGGACGGGCGGCACCTGGTCTTCCGGACCGTCCAGACCTCGGACGGGCGGCCTGTCACCCGCGTGATGGGCGAGGCGACGACGGGGCCGTCGGGCGGGGAAATCCATTATACCCAGCCCGTGCCGCACAGCGTGACGCTGCCGGCCGGCACGCTGTTCCCGATGGCGCATACCGCCGCGATTATCCGCGCGGCCGGGAGCGGCGCGCCGTCCATCAGCCCCATGCTGTTCGACGGCACCGGCGATGACGGGGCGCAATACACCTATGTGATGCTGCTGGGCTGGGGGGGACCGCCGTCGTCCAGCGGCTTTCCGGCGCTGGCGCACCTGCCGTCGGGCCGGGTGCATGTGGCGTTCTACACCCCGTCCTCGCACGATATGCGCCCGGATTATGCGATCGGCATGCGCTATTTCGCGAATGGCGTATCGGACCAGTTGGACATGGATTTCGGGGATTTCACCATGCGCGGAACCTTGCGCAGCTTCTCGCTCGGCAGCGTTCCGCCGGGCGGGGACAGGCACCGGTGCTGAATCGGGTGGAACAGGCGGGGGATGCCGGGCCCCCAGGCGCTGAGCCCCCAGGGGCCGAGCCCACGGGCGCGGCGGTGTCCAGCGGCGGCGGCCTGGCCCATTCGTTGCGCAGCCGCCATGTTTCGATGATCGCGATCGGCGGCATGATCGGCGCCGGGCTGTTCGTCAACACGTCGGTGATGATCCGGGGGGCGGGGCCGCTGGTGCTGCTGTCCTATCTGCTGGCCGGGCTGATCGTGTTCATGGTCATGCGCATGCTGGGCGAGATGGCGATCGACTGCCCCGATGCCGGGTCGTTCGTCGGCCATGTCCGCCGCGGGCTGGGCGGGCGCGCGGCCTTCGTCACCGGATGGTCGTACTGGCTGTTCTGGGTGGTCGTGACGTCGGTCGAGGCCAAGGCCGCCGCGCTGATCGTCGCGCCGATGCTGGGCGTGGCCCAATTGCCGGTGGCGCTGGGGCTGATCGGGCTGATGACGGGCGTGAACATGTTCTCGGTCCGAGGCTATGGCGAGTTCGAATTCTGGTTCTCGCTGCTGAAGATCAGCGCGATCGGCCTGTTCACCATCGTGGCGGGGCTGGCGCTGTTCGGGGTGATCGGTCCGCCTCTGCATGGCGGAATCGCGCATCTGTGGGACCAGGGCGGTTTCATGCCGCATGGGTTCAGCGCGTCGCTGGCGCTGCTGCCGGCGATCCTGTTCACCTTCGCCGGGGCCGAGATCGCCACGGTGGCGGCGGCGGAGACCAGCGACCCGGCGCGCAACATCGTCCAGGCGATCCGCACCGTCGTGATCCGCGTCATGCTGTTCTATATGGGCTCGCTGGGCGTCATCCTGTGCCTGATTCCCTGGAACCAGGTGCGGCCGGGGCACTCGCCCTTTCTGGACGTGCTGCACCGGATCGGCATTCCGGGCGCCGAGGGCGCGATGACGCTGGTGGTGCTGGTGGCGATCGCGTCCTGCCTCAATTCCACGCTCTACGTGACGTCGCGCATTCTCTTCGAGATGGCGGCGCATGGCGACGCGCCCGGCCGGCTGGTGCATGTCGGGCCCAGCGGCGCGCCGCGCCGGGCGATTTCCTTCGGCGCGGCGGTGGGCGCGGTCCTGACGGTGATCGCCGCGACCTTTCCGGGCGAGGTGTTCGGTTTCCTGCTGAATGCCTCGGGCGCGATCATCCTGTTCGATTACCTGATGGTCGTGTTCGCGCAGATCGCGCTGCGCGGGCGGATGCGCCGCGCGGGGCGGAGGCCGGCCTTTCCGATGCTGCTCTATCCCTATCTGTCCTGGCTGACGGTGGGCGCCATCCTGCTGGTGATGGCGACGATGATGCTGACGCCCGATACACGGGTGCAGATCGAGCTGGGAAGCGTCACGCTGGTTCTGATCCTGGCGCTGGGGATGATCGTGCCGCGCCGGGCGCGCGGGACGGACGACCGGGCGGCGCCGGAATGAAGCGTGTTACAAGCGGGCACATTTTGCCATTCACGCGCCATGATGGCCGGGCCAGAGTGACGGCGACGGAGCGGGCACCGGCCCGTCCGGATGCAGGAGAAGATTTGGAATGAGCAGGCAGAGTCTCCGCCGCGCCGTCCTGGCGCTGGGTGTGATGGCGGGCAGTGCGTTCGTGACCTATGACGCGACCTCGGCCCAGGCGCAGGTCTATGGCCCGGTCGCCCCGGGCTGGGCCCCGTCGCCGCTGCCGCCGCCGCGCGCCGAAATCATACCGCCGCCCCGTGGTCCGGAGTGGATCTGGCGCCGCGGAGGCTGGGACTGGATCAATGGCCGCTATGTCTGGGTGCCGGGCCGCTATGTGCGCTATGGCGCGCGCGGCGCCTGGGGAGGGGGCCACTGGATGCGGCGTGGTCCGCGCTGGGTCTGGGTGCGTCCCGGCTGGCGCTGACGGTTCCAGGGTTCGGTCAAGGGACCGGGTCAAGGGGCCGGGTCAAGGGGATTGGGATCGAGGGATTGGGGCCGGGGGAGCCCGGCCCCGCTTTTTTGCGCGTTTTTGTGTGGGGCGGCCCTTCAGGGGGCGGCCAGGGTAACCACCAGCGGCACGTGATCCGAGGGCTGGGCGCGCCCGCGCTCGTCCCGGTCGGGCTGGGCGCTGAGCAGCCGTTCGGCGATGCGGGGCGACAGCAGCGCGTGGTCGATCCTGAGCCCGCAATCGCGCGGCCAGGCCCCGGCCTGATAGTCCCAGAACGTGTAATAGCGCCCGTGCGGATGCAGCGCCCGCACCGCGTCGGTCAGGCCCAGCCAGACCAGCCGGCGGAAGGCCGCGCGGGTTTCCGGGCGCAGCAGCGCGTCGGTGGGCGGCAGGGCGTGGGGGGCGCAGTCCTCGTCGGTGGGGCAGACATTGTAATCGCCGGCCAGGATGACATCGCGGCCCGCGCCCAGCAGGGACTGGGCGTGCAGGGCCAGGGCCTCCATGAAGGCCAGCTTGGCCTCGTACCCCGCGCTGCCGCCCGAATTGCCGTTCGGAAGATACAGATTGCCGAAGGTCAGGCCCTCGGCCTCGATTTCGACATAGCGGGCCTGCGGCATGTCGTCCGCCAGGAAGGGCAGGGCGCGGGCGGTGACGGAAAACGGCACCCGGGACAGGATGGCGACCCCGTTATAGCTTTTCTGCCCCACCACCACCGATTCGTATCCCGCGTCGCGGAATGCGTCGGCGGGGAAGGCGCCGTCCTCGCACTTGATTTCCTGCAATCCCAGCAGGTCGGGCTTTTCCAGCGCCAGCCAGTCCAGGACATGGCTTTGGCGCTGGCGAACGGAATTGACGTTCCAGCTTGCGATTTTCATGAGGGGATCGGCGGATCAGTCGATGGAGAAGCTGGTGCCGCAGCCGCAGGACGAGGTGGCGTTGGGATTGCGGACCGTGAAATGCGCGCCCATCAGCGCGTCGGTGAAATGCAGCTCGGCCCCCGCCAGCAGGTCCAGGCTGGCGGAATCGACCAGGACGCGCGTCCGTCCGGCCGGAATGACCGTATCGTCGGCGCGCGCCGCGTCATCGAGCGCGAACTGGTACTGAAATCCGTTGCAGCCCCCGGCCAGCACGCTGACGCGCAAGCCGGGGGTGCCTGTGCCCTGCTCCACCGCGCCTGCCGCCGGCTGTGCGGCCACGATTTCCTCGAGCCGGGCGACGGCCTGGGGGGAAACGCGGAAGCCGGCGTCCGGCCGGGAGTCGGGGTGCGTCATGTCCATCGGGTTCACCATCATCGTGTGGCGCGCCAAGGTGGCGCGCCAGGGTCGTAGCACTAGCCGGGCACCAGCCGGGCGCACTGGTCTTGCGGCGCGGGGCAGGGTATCGACACAGGAGGCGCGACCGGCCCGTCCGGCGGTCGGGCACGCCGCCCATGCGGGATTGAGACCAATATGAGCATCGCCCCCTATGCTGTCCAGACCGCCACCGCGCGCGGCAGGCTCCATCCCGAAGCCGAATCGCCCAGCCGCACCCCGTGGCAGCGCGACCGCGACCGCATCCTGCATTCGGCCGGGTTCCGCACGCTGCAATACAAGACCCAGGTCTTCGTCAACCATCAGGGGGATTTCTTCCGCACGCGCCTGACCCATTCGCTGGAGGTCGCGCAGATCGCCCGCTCCATCGCCCGCAATCTGCGCGTGGACGAGGACCTGACCGAAACCCTGGCGCTGGCGCACGATCTGGGCCACACCCCGTTCGGCCATGCCGGCGAGGACGCGCTGGCCGCCGCGATGGGCGAGTGGGGTGGCTTCGACCACAATACCCAGACCCTGCGCCAGGTGACCAAGCTGGAGCGCCGCTATTTCGGCTTCGACGGGCTGAACCTGACCTGGGAGACGCTGGAGGGGCTGATCAAGCATAACGGGCCGGTCGATCATCCCACCGGCTATGTCGCCCGCTATGCCGGGATGCTGGGGCTGGACCTGGGATGCTACGCGCCGGTCGAGGCGCAGATCGCCGCCATGGCGGACGATATCGCCTATCACGCCCACGATCTGGATGACGGGCTGCGCGCCGGCCTGCTGTGCCTGTCGGACCTGGCGGGCCTGCCGGTCGTCGGCGACGCGCTGGCGCAGGTGCGGCGGCTGGCCGGCGAGGCGGAACCGCCCCGGGGCGGGAGGGATATGAGCGCGGACATGCGGGCGGAACTGCAGGTCGACGACCGGATCCGGCATGAGACCATCCGCCGGGTGATCAATGCGCTGGCGGTCGACCTGACCGGGCAGACGCGGCGGAATCTCGAGGAACTGGCCCCGGCCTCGGCCGAGGATGTCCGGCGCGCCGCCGCCCCGGTCGTGGCCTACAGCCCGGCCATGGCGCGCGACAACGGAGCGATTCGCGGTTTTCTCTATGCGCGGCTCTATCGCCACTGGCGGGTCAATCGCATGACGCGCAAGGCCCGCATGGCGGTCGAATCGATCTTCTCGATCCTGGCCGCGGACCTGTCGCTGCTGCCGGACGGGTGGCGGCAGCAGGCGCAGGGGACCGATCGGACCGGTGCGCACCGCGTCGTGGCGGATTATATAGCCGGTATGACGGACCGATTCGCGATGGAGGAACATCGGCGGTTGACGGATCTGTCCGTGCCGGGCTGAAACGCCCGATCGTCCATCATCAGCAGCCAGTCATCAGTACCAGTCCAGAGTGGAACCGTATCGCATGTCCGACAGCCTGTTCGTCCGCTATCTCTCGCACGTGCGCGATGCCCTGCGACGGATCGTTCCGGACCTGCCGGACGAGGTGGCGGCGCGGGTCGAGCTGACGCCCGCGCGCGATCCGGCCCATGGCGACATGGCGACCAACGCCGCCCTGCTGGTCGCCAGGATCGCCCGCCGCCGGCCGGCCGAGATCGCGGCGGAACTGGCGGCGGCGCTGGCGTCGGTGCCGGGGATTGCCCACGCCGAACCGGCCGGGCCGGGATTCGTCAATGTGACGCTGGATGAAGCCGTGCTGCGCGCGGTGGCGCGGGACGTGCTGCGGGCCGGCGAATCCTATGGCGACGCGGTGCTGGGGCAGGGGGTGCGGGTCAATGTCGAATATGTCTCGGCCAACCCGACCGGGCCGATGCATGTCGGCCATTGCCGGGGCGCGGTGGTCGGCGACGCGCTGGCCAACCTGCTGGCCAAGGCCGGCTATGCGGTGACCAAGGAATATTACATCAACGATGCCGGGGCGCAGGTGATCGCGCTGGCCTGGGCGGCCTATTGGCGGTACCTGCAGGCCATCGGCACCACCATGACGCAGGAGGAATTCGCCGCCCTGGTGCCCGGCGGCATTCAGTATGGCGGCGATTACCTGGTGCCGGTCGGCGCGGCGCTGGCGCAGCATCACGGCACGGGGCTGGCCGAGCCCGACGGGCAGCCCGCCGCGCCGGAACATTGGCTGCCCACGGTCAAATCCTTCGTGGTGGCCGAGATGATGCGCCTGATCCGCGAGGATCTGGACGCGCTGGGCGTGCATCACGACGTGTTCACCAGCGAGGCGCGGATCCTGGCCGACGGGGTGACCGACCGGGCCATCGCCCGGCTGGACGCGCAGGGCCTGCTGTATGAAGGCGTTCTGGAGCCGCCGAAGGGCAAGCTGCCCGAGGATTGGGAGGCGCGGCCCCAGACCCTGTTCCGGGCGACAGAATTCGGCGACGACGTGGACCGGCCGCTGCGCAAGTCGGACGGGTCGAATACCTATTTCGCCAATGATATCGGCTATCACGACGACAAGGTCCGCCGGGGCGCGGACGTGCTGATCGATGTCTGGGGCGCCGACCATGGCGGCTATGTCACCCGCATGAAGGCGGCGGTGAAGGCCCTGTCGGATGGCGCGCGCGCGCCCGATTTCGACGTGCTGCTGTGCCAGATCGTGCGGATCGTCCGCGAGGGGCAGCCGGTGCGGATGTCCAAGCGCGCGGGGACCTTCGTCACGCTGCGCGACCTGATCGACGAGGTGGGGCGCGATGCGGTGCGCTTTACCATGCTGACGCGCAAGGCCGACGCCCAGATGGAGTTCGACCTGGACCAGGTCGTCGCCCAGACGCGCGACAACCCGGTCTTCTACGTTCAGTACGCCCATGCGCGCTGCCGTTCGGTGCTGCGGGCGGCGCAGGAGATGCTGGGCGCGCAGCAGGTGACCCCCGCCGCGCTGGCCGAGGCGGACCTGGACGGCCTGGATTCGGATGCCGAACTGGCGCTGCTGCGGCGGATCGCGCAATGGCCGCGCACGGTCGAAGGCGCGGCGCTGGCGCATGAGCCGCATCGAATCGCCTTTTATCTCGGTGAGTTGGCGGGCGATTTTCATACGTTGTGGAATCGCGGCCGCGATGATGCGACATTGCGGTTCCTGCAAGAGGACGATCCGGCGGCGACCCGGGCGAAGCTGGCGCTGGTCGAGGCCACGGCCACGGTCATCCGGTCCGGCCTGGCGGTGCTGGGGGTCGAGCCGGTCGAGGAAATGCGATGAACGATACCGATCCCCTGGATCGCGATCCCCATGCGGAGCGGCTGAGCCGCGCCCGCGAGCGCATGAGCGCCGATTACGACGACGCGCCGCCCCGCCGCGCCCGTCCGCGTCGCGGCGTGCTCGAAGGGCTGCTGGGGTCCGATCCCCTGACGCGGCGCCTGGCCTATGGCGCGGCGGGGCTGGGTGGCCTGCTGGTGCTGGGCATCGGCGGCTGGGCGCTGGTCGGCCACCAGCCGTCGGGCATTCCGGTGCTGGGGCCGCCGCCGGGACCGGTGCGGGTGCGGCCGCTCGATCCGGGCGGCATGCAGGTCCTGGGCGCCGAGGCCCCGACCGCCGATGACGGGTCGGCCGCGCATCTGGCCCCGCTGCCGGAACAGCCGCGTCCCGACCAGTTGGCCCGGCAATATGGCGCGCCGCCCGCCGCGGCGCCGTCCGCGCCCGTTAATTCGCCAGTCAATTCGCCTGCCGCGGAGCCTGTCATGAAGCCTGCCGCGGGGCCCGCCACGACGGCGGCGGCTGTTGCGGCGCCCGTTCAGGCGCCCGTTGCCGGCCCCGCGCCTGTTGCGCCCCCGGTCGCGGCGCCGTCTTCTGCGCCCGTCGCGCCGTTTCCCGCGCCGCCTGGCGCCCCATCCGTCACGCCGGCGGGCGGGCGGTACGGGGTGCAGCTTGCCGCCCTCGATTCCGAGGTGGCGGCGCAGAAGGAATGGGCGCGCCTGGTCCAGCATTATCCCGACCTGTTCGCCGGGCACGAGCCGATCATCGAACGGACCGAGCGCAATGGCGCGGTCTTTTTTCGGCTGCGGACCCGTGGTTTTGCCAGCATCGCGCAGGCGACCTCGTTCTGCGAGCATGTGCGGCTGAACGGCCTGGCCTGCGCCCTGGCCGGTTTCTAGGGCACATCCGGTGCGGCAGGCGGCCCCGTCCCACGATCGCGACCTGTCGGGCGAGCCCGTCGATGGGTTGGCCGGCGGATTGGCCGATGGACTGGCCGAGGGGCTGACCGCGCCCATGCTGCGCCTGGACGGGTTCGAGGGGCCGCTGGATCTGCTGCTGGAGCTGGCGCGCGCGCAGAAGGTCGATCTGGCGCGCATCTCGATCCTGCAACTGGTCGAGCAATACCTGGCCATCGTGGAATCGGCGCGGCGCATCCGGCTGGAACTGGCGGCGGACTGGCTGGTCATGGCCGCCTGGCTGGCCTGGCTGAAATCGCGGCTGCTGCTGCCGGCCGAGGAGGGGGGCGGCGAGGATGCCGAGGACGCGGCCGAATTGCTGCAGGCGCGCCTGCTGGAACTGGCGCGGATCGGCCAGGCCGCGGAATGGCTGGCGGCCCGGCCGCAACTGGGCCGCGACGTCTTTGCCCGGGGCGAGCGCGAGGACCTGACCGAAATCGACCGTTCGGGCCTGGCGCTGGATCTGCCGCAATTGATGGGCGCCTATATGGCGGCGATGCGCCGGGGGGCGCGCAAGCGGGTCTATCAGCCGCGGCGCCTGCAATTCTGGACGGTGCAGGATGCGCTGGCCCGCCTGCACCGGCTGCTGGGCACCGAGGCGGCCATCCCCGGGACCGGTGCCGGCGCCGGCTGGTGCGCGCTGGATTCCTTTCTGCCCGAATCCGGTCCGGGGCTGGATGCCGAGGATGACCTGGAGCGCACCCGGCTGCGCCGGGCCGCCATGGCCGGCACCCTGATCGCCGGGCTGGAGCTGGCGCGGAACGGCGCGATCGAATTGCGGCAGGAGGAAATTTTCGGCCGCATCATGCTGCGGGCCTGCGATCCGGCGGGCCAGGCTGCCGCCAATGATCAGGCTGCCAGTGATCAGGCGGACGAACAGGCAGCGGGCGAAGCGGCTCCCGAGAGGATGGACGCGGCGGAATGACCGACGAGACGACCCCCGATATGGCTACCGACATGGCTGCCGACGCGGCCCCACCTGCCGCCCCACCTGCTGCCCCCCCTGCTGGGTTGCCGGCGCCGCCCGAACTGGCGGTGCGGCTGGTCGAGGCCCTGGTCTTCGCCAGCGCCGATCCGGTGTCCGAGCGGGTGGTCGCCGAATTGCTGGAGGCCCAGGGCCAGGTCCCGGCGGATATCGAGGATCTGAGCACCTATGTCCGCGGCGTGATCGACGCGGTGGTCGCGCGGTATGACGGGCGCGGCGTCGCGCCGGTGCAGGTGGCCGGCGGCTGGCAGTTCCGCACCGCGCCCGACCTGGCGCCGCGCCTGACCCGCGTGTTGCACCGGCCGCGGCGGCTGGCGCGCGCCACCATGGAGACGCTGGCCATCGTCGCCTATCACCAGCCCTGTACCCGCGCCGAAATCGAGGAGATTCGCGGCGTTTCGCTGAGCCAGCAGGTGCTGGACACACTGCTGGAGGCGTCGCTGATCGTGCCGCGCGGCCGCAAGGAGGTGCCGGGCCGGCCGATCCTGTGGGGGACGTCGGCCGATTTCCTGCGCCATTTCGGCCTGCGCGACCTGCGCGACCTGCCGCGGCGCGAGGAATTGCTGGTCGACGTGCCGGACAATCCCGCGCTGCGCGCCCATGCCGGGTCCGCCGTGCCGCAGGGGGCCGGGACGGCGGAGGCAGGTGCGTCCAGGGAGGAATCCGGAGTGACGATATTGGCCGAGGGGGCCGACGATGTTTAATTTCGCCTGGTCCGAGATGGCGCTGATCGGGGTGGTCGCCCTGCTGCTGATCGGGCCCAAGGACATGCCGGTGGCGATCCGGACCATCACGGGCCTGATCAAGAAGGCCCGCAAGATGGCGGCGGAATTCCAGTCCCATGTCGATGAGATGGTGCGCGACGCCGACCTGACTGCCGCGCGGGACGAATTCAACCGCATGCGGCGCTTCAACGTGCGCAACCAGATCATGCAGGCCATCGACGGCGACGGCTCGATCCGGCGCACGCTGGACGAATCGCCGCTGGCGGAGGCGCCCCAACACTCGCGCCCGGCGGACATGGCGGCCCCGTCCGGAACCCTGGCGGGTTTCGACCCCGGCGGGCTGCATGAATACGGCTATGCCACGCCGGTCGCGTCCTATGCCGAGACAGCCTATCCGCCGGTCGAGGATGAGGGCCCGCCGCCGGCCCTGCTGCCGCCGTCGGTCGCCCGGCGGCTGGCCGCCGACCGGGCGCGGCTGCGTCCGCCGGCCTTCCTGCCGCCGGTGCGGGTGATGCACGGGGCGCGGCGGGTTGCCGTCGGCGCCGCGGATACGCAATTCGTCGAAGGGCGGGGCTCAAACGATTTCGTCTGAACGGGATCTGCTCTAGGAACGTCATTTATGGATAATGCCAACCCGGAAGGCACGCGCCTGGAGGGCGACACGATCGACGACAAGCCGATGCCGCTGCTGGACCATCTGGTCGAGCTGCGGCGGCGCCTGATCTGGTCGGCGGTAACCTTCGGCCTGTGTTTCCTGCTGTGCTATCATTTCTCGTCGCGGATCTATCTCTTCCTGGCGCAGCCGCTGGGCACGGTGATGCGCGCGCAGGGCGAGCAGCCGCACCTGATCTATACCGCGCTGTACGAGGCGTTCTTCACCTATATCAAGGTGGCGTTCTTCGGCGCGGCGTTCCTGTCCTTTCCGATGATCGCGGTGCAGGCCTGGATGTTCATCGCCCCCGGCCTGTATCGCAGCGAGAAGCGGGCCTTTCTGCCGTTTCTGGTGGCCACGCCGGTCATGTTCGTGCTGGGGGCGGCGCTAGCCTATTATTTCGTCTTTCCCTTCGCATGGAAATTCTTCCTGTCCTTCCAGACGGCGGACGGGCAGGACGGCCTGCAGATCCAGCTTCAGGCCAAGGTGTCGGAATATCTGGCCCTGGTCATGAAGCTGATCATGGCCTTCGGCGTGGCGTTCGAACTGCCGGTGGTGCTGACCCTGCTGGCGCGGGTGGGCATCGTCACCGCCGAGATGCTGGCGCGGTTCCGGCGCTATGCCTATGTCGCGGCCTTTATCGTCGCCGCGATCCTGACGCCCCCCGACATCATCACCCAGACCGGCCTGGCGGTGCCGTTGATCGGTCTGTACGAAATTTCCATCTTCTGTGCGCGTCTCGTCCAGCCACGGCGCCTGGAGGATGTCGAGCAGGAGAAACCAGATGCATGACCTTCGCGCCCTGCGCGCCGACCCCGCCGCCTTCGACGCGGCGCTGGCCCGCCGGGGCGAGGCCCCGGTCGCCGCGACGATCGTCCGGCTGGACGAGGATCGGCGCGCCGCCGTGACCACGCTGCAGGAGAAGCAGGCCCGCCGCAAATCCCTGTCGAAGGAGATCGGGGCGCTGCGCCGCACCGGCGCCGACAGCGCCGGGCTGGAAGCCGAGGGGGGCCGCCTGCGCGCGGAGATCGAGGGGCTGGAGATCCTGGTCCGCGAACTGGATGCCGAGATCCGCGATGCGCTGGTCACCCTGCCCAACCGGCTGGATGGCGGGGTACCCGACGGCGCCGACGAGACGGCCAATGTCGTGGTGCGCGAGGTGGGCGAGCGGCGGAATTTCGCCTTTGCGCCGCGCGAGCATTACGCGCTGGGCGAGGCGCTGGGCCTGATGGATTTCGAGACCGCCGCCAAATTGTCGGGGACCCGCTTCGTGGTGCTGCGCGGGGCGCTGGCGCGGATGGAGCGCGCGCTGGGGCAGTTCATGCTGGACCTGCATGTGCAGGAGCATGGCTATACCGAAACGGCGGTGCCCGTGCTGGTGAACGAGGCCGCGATGTTCGGCACCGACAAGCTGCCGAAATTCGCCGACCAGTCCTTTCGGACCGAGGACGGGCGCTGGCTGATCCCGACCGCCGAGGTGCCGCTGACCGCCAGCGTGGCCGGAGAGATCCTGCCGGCATCCGCCCTGCCGCGCCGCCTGGTGGCCCTGTCGGCGTGCTTCCGTTCCGAGGCCGGGGCGGCGGGGCGCGACACGCGCGGCATGCTGCGCCAGCACCAGTTCCAGAAGGTCGAGATGGTGTCGATCACCGGCGCCGAGGACAGCGATGCCGAGCATGAGCGCATGACGCGCTGTGCCGAGACTGTGCTGGAGCGGCTGGGTATTCCCTATCGCCGCATGCTGCTCTGCGCCGGCGATACGGGATTCGGCGCGGCGCGCACCTATGACCTGGAGGCGTGGCTGCCCGGGCAGCAGGCCTGGCGGGAGATTTCCTCGTGCTCGACCACGCGGGACTTCCAGGCGCGGCGGATGAATGCCCGCTATCGCCCCGGCACGGACGCGGCGCCGGAATTCGTGCATACGCTGAACGGTTCGGGCCTGGCGGTGGGGCGGACGCTGATCGCCGTGATGGAAAATTACCAGAACGCCGACGGCAGCATCACCGTGCCGCAGGCCCTGCGCTCCTATATGAACGGGCTGGCGGTCGTCAGCGCCCGATAGGCGCGCGCCCGGCCGGTCTCCGCCCCGGGCGGCCCGCGCCGGGCCGGCCGCCCCGATCGATCCCGTCGCCGCCGTTCCGGCCGTCCGCGGCCTTGGCGCCGCCCTTGCGGTGGCCGTGCCGTCCGTCCGGGCGGCCGTGTTTCTGCGGCTGCGGCGTGCGCGGGGCGTCGTGGGCGGCGGCATGGTCGCGGCTGCTCTGCTGGCGCAGCACGTCCTCGATCCAGTCATTCAGGCGGGCCGTCGCCTCCTCGGCCTCGGTGCGCGCGCGATAGGCGTCGGGGAAGCGCATCGACAGCCAACGCCAGGCCACCAGCCGCTTGTGGCGTTTTTCCGCGCGTTCCAGTTCCATCCGGTCGGCACGGTCGGCCGGGGGCAGGCGGCCGGTTCCGGGCGGGATGACCGGGCGGTCCGCGGCATGGTCCGCCGCCCAGTGGACCAGGCGCTGGATGCCGTTGTCGCGGTCGTCGACCGGGCACATGGCATAGACCCAGCGCTGGGCCAGGGTCAGGCCGGTGACGCCTTCCAGCGCGGTGGCGATGGCGAAGGCCTGTTCCATGTTCGCCAGCCGGTAGTTCGGGTCGTCGCGCCGCAGCACGGCGCGCCGGATGCGCGCCAGCACGCCGAACAGGCTGTCCGAGCCGATTTCCGCCGCCACGGCCTGGATGATGTCGGCGTCGGGCTGCACCTGGGGGCGAAGATCGGGCAGGTCGTCGGGCGGGGCCGCCAGCATGGTCCGGATGAAGGACAGGCTGCCGGCATCGGCCATCACCGAGACGATTCCTTCCTCGTGCTTGCCGTATCGTCCGGCGCGGCCGGCGATCTGCTTGACTTCCTGCGACGTCAGGTCGCGCGTCTGGGTGCCGTCGAACTTGCGCAGCGCGGTGAAGATCACCCGGCGGATGGTCAGGTTCAGCCCCATGCCGATCGCGTCGGTGGCGATCAGGATGTCGGCCCGCCCGTCATTGAAGCGTTGCGCCTCGGCCCGGCGGACCTCGGGGCTGAGCGCGCCGTAGACCACGGCCACCCGGTGGCCCCGCGCCAGCAGCATGGCGCGCCAATCCAGCACCTCGCGCCGCGAGAAGGCGATCAGCGCGTCATGCGGGCGCAGGTCCTGGATGCGCACCGGCTGGCCGGCGACCACCAGCGGGCTTTTGCGTTCCAGCCGGATCTCGTCCAGCGGGTCGCCGCACAATTCGGCGATCCGCCGCACCATCGGCACGCAGTCGGGCGCGCCCAGCACGAACAGGTGCCGGGCGGGCGCGCCCATGATCGCCGCGGTCCAGGCCGCGCCCCGGTCGGGGTCGGCCAGCATCTGCGCCTCGTCGACGATCGCGACGTCCACCGGGTTGTGGAGCGGGCACATCTCGACGGTGGCGGCCAGATGCCGGCTGCCGGGGACGTCGATCCGTTCCTCGCCCGTCGCCAGCGACGTCGGCACGCCGCGCGCCGTCAGGGCCTCGCGGAACTCGTGGGCCAGCAGGCGCAGCGGCGCCAGGGCCATGCCGCTTTCGGCCCCGGCCAGGGCTTCCAGCGCCGTGTGGGACTTGCCGCTGTTGGTCGGTCCGATCACCAGCGTGATGCGCCGCTTGAGCGCCCGCGCGGTCTTGAAATGCGCGGCGTAGCGGTCCAGCGCCGCCACGCGGGCGATGACCGCGTTGCCGACCTTGCGCGTGCCCTGGTCGGGGATCGGGGCCCCGCGTCCGCGGATGTCCGCCTCGTAGGATTCGCGCCGCCATTCCGGCAGGCGGGCGCGCAGCGCGACCAGTTCCTCGGGGTCGAATTCCCAGCGTTCGGTGCCGTCGGGCTGCGGCACGCGGCGGGCCACCGGCAGCCGGTTCTCGGCGATCCAGCGCAGGGCCTCGCGCTGGCTGCAATGCAGCAGGCGCGGCACCTCGGCGAACGGCACCAGGCTGTCTTCCCAGGCGCGCAGGCGGCGCACTTCCTCGCGCCGGCGGGCGCGGGCGGCCTGTTCGATCGCCTCATGCTCCTGGTGCCGGGCCTGCTCGGTGCGGCGCACGTCCTCGACGAAATCGGCATCGGGCGGCAGGTCGAAGGCGCCCGCGATCGCCTGCGACAGGATGTCCACTTCGGCGGGCGAGAGCACGCGGCCGGTACCGTCGAACAGGTCGGCGCGGATGGTCTCCAGCGCCGCCGCGGGCGTTTCGGCGGTTGCGCGCAGCCGGGCCCGCACCACATCCGCAAGGGCGGCCAGCAGGCGTGCGTCGCCGGGCTCGGGGTCGTCGATGCCGGCGACGGCGGCCTCGGCGTCCGCCCGGGTGATCCAGACCTCGCCCGATCGGCGGGTCAGGTCCATCAGGCGCGAACTCCACGGCTTGCGCCGCACGGCGCAGAGGGCCCGGCGGAAGGTGGCGGCGTCCACGCGGTCTTCGCCCGGGGTCAGGGCGCGGGCGACGGTGCGTTCCAGCTTCGGCAGTTCGCGGGTTTCGACGGCCAGGCCGGTTTCGGCGAGCGCGGCCTCGACGGCGCGGCGGGCGGGGGATTCGGATGTCATGTCCGGTTTGTGCGCCATCCCGCGCGCGGGAACAACATGCCTGTGGGCGGCCCGCTTGTCCGCCGCGCGATCGTCGGATAACGGATTTGTGCTGGTATCGGGGGCGCGGC
The DNA here is from genome assembly GCF_038719015.1 of Nguyenibacter vanlangensis. Classification (NCBI taxonomy): domain Bacteria; kingdom Pseudomonadati; phylum Pseudomonadota; class Alphaproteobacteria; order Acetobacterales; family Acetobacteraceae; genus Nguyenibacter; species Nguyenibacter vanlangensis. Next base: position 882,683 of record NZ_CP152276.1, on the reverse strand, counting down.
GCGCTTAAACATCTCACCCTCTTGCACGAACGGGGCCTCCGCCGCGGGTCGTGATCGATGCGAATCCCAGCCCTGAACGGGAGAGTTTGACACCATGTCCGATATGTTGATGACGCAAGCCACCGGGACCGTTCCCACCGGTCTGGAGCCCGTCGCGGGCGAGGCGGGCGTGTATCATCTGGCCGAGCCGACCAAGACCTATGGCCATCTGAATGCCGAAACGGTGCTGAGCGTCCATCATTGGACGGACCGGCTGTTCAGCTTCACCACCACCCGCGACGCCGCGCTGCGCTTCGAGAACGGGCAGTTCGCGATGATCGGGATCGAGGTCGAGGGCAAGCCGCTGCTGCGCGCCTATTCCATCGCCAGCGCCAATTACGAAGACCAGATGGAGTTCCTGTCGATCGCGGTGCCCGACGGAGCGCTGACCTCGCGCCTGCGGCACGTCAAGCCGGGCGACAGGGTGCTGATCGGCCGCAAGCCCACCGGCACCCTGCTGCTGGACAATCTGCGCCCGGGGCGGAACCTGTATTTCCTGGCCACCGGCACCGGCCTGGCCCCGTTCATGAGCCTGATCAAGGACCCCACGGTCTATGAGCGGTTCGACCGGGTGATCCTGAGCCATACCGTGCGCGTCTCGGGCGAGCTGGCCTATGCCAACCATATCCGGCACGAGCTGCCGCAGCACGAATTCCTGGGCGAGGATGTGGCGGGCAAGCTGTTGTACTACCCCGCCGTGACGCGCGAGCCGTTCGCCGTCACCGACCGGATCACCAAGCTGATCGAAAGCGGCAAGATCTTCGCCGACCTGGAGATTCCGCCGCTGGACCCGGAGCATGACCGCGTGATGATCTGCGGGTCGCCGGAGATGCTGGCCGACACCGAGGCCATGCTGGTGGCCAGGGGCTTCGACGAGGGCAATAATTCCAACCCCGGCGCCTATGTCGTCGAGAAGGCCTTCGCCGAGCGCTGAAGGCCGGGTTCGCGACGTCGCGTGCCAGCAGGGGGCGTGCCAGGGGATCGAGTAATCGAGCGTGTGATCGGGATATCTGCATGACGTATGATTTCGACCTGTTCGTCATCGGCGGGGGCTCGGGCGGCGTGCGCTGCGCGCGCATCGCCGCCAGCCATGGCGCCCGCGTAGCGGTGGCCGAGAACCGGCACTGGGGCGGAACCTGCGTCAATCTGGGCTGCGTGCCCAAGAAGCTGATGGTCCAGGCCAGCGAATATGCCGACCTGGCGGCCGACAGCCTGGGCTTCGGCTGGGACGTCGCGCCGGGTACCCATGACTGGGCCGCGCTGATCGCGGCCAAGGACCGTGAGATCGCGCGGCTGAACGGCATCTATGTCTCGCTGCTGGAAAAGTCGGGCGTGACGCTGTTCACCGGTACCGCCCGGTTCGAGGACGCGCATACCGTCATCATCGGTCCCGGCGCCCTGGACCCTCATGCTCCGGCCCCCCATGCTCCGGACCAGGGCGCTCCTGAGCGGCGGGTGACGGCCGAGCGGATCGTGATCGCCACCGGCTCCAGCCCCGATTTGCCGGAGATCGAGGGGATCGGCCATGCGATTTCCTCGGACCAGGCATTCCACCTCCCGTCGCGGCCGCAGCGCGTCTGCATGGTCGGCGGCGGCTATATCGGCATCGAATTCGCCGGTATCTTCCAGGGGCTGGGCTCGTCGGTCGATCTGGTCTACCGCCAGGACCTGCCGCTGCGCGGGTTCGACCAGGACATGCGCGCGGCGATGCGCGACGCCATCGCGGCGCGCGGCATCCGCCAGCATCCGAACCGCTCGCCCGTCGCCATCCGGCCGCTGGACGCCGGGGACGGGGCAGGCGGATATGCGGTGCTGCTGGATGACGGGTCGCGCATTGCCGCGGATTGCGTGTTCTTCGCCACTGGCCGCCGGCCCAATGTCCGTTCGCTGGAGTTACGCCGTGCCGGGGTGGAAACCACCGCCCATGGCCGCATCGTGGTCGATCAGGCCGGCGAGACGAGCGCGTCGGGCATCTATGCCATCGGTGACGTGACCAACCGCCAGAACCTGACGCCGGTGGCGATCGCCGAGGGCCATAACCTGGCCGACCGCCTGTTCGGCACCGGCAGCCCGCGCCACTGGTCGCTGGAGACGACGCCCAAGGCCGTCTTCTTCTCGCCGCCGCTGGCCAGCGTGGGCCAGACGGAGGCGGAAGCGGCCGTGGAAGGCGCGGTGGACATTTATCTGGCCCGTTTCACCCCCATGCGCCACACGCTGAGCGGCCGGTCGCGCAAGACGGTGATGAAGCTGGTGGTGGACCAGGGAACGCAGCGCGTGGTGGGGGCGCACATGATCGGCGATGACGCGCCGGAAATGATGCAGGGCCTGGCGATCGCGGTGACCGCCGGCCTGACCAAGGCGGATTTCGACCGCACGGTGGGCATCCATCCGACCTCGGCCGAGGAATTCGTCACCATGCGCACCCGCACCCGGGTGACCGAGCGCCAGGACGATTGAAGTCCGGCCGGCGTGGCCGGCCGCGCGCATCAGAGCGCAGCAAAGCCGCGTCGGATCGCCGGTTGTCCGATGACGTTATCTGGGCGCCCGAACTTTGCCTGGAAACGTGGGCTGGAGCGCCCGGCGTGGTTTTGTGAGCACCGAAGCGGAGCGGCCTTGTGGGCCGGTGAGCATCGGAGCGCAGCAAAGCCGCGTGGGATCGCTGGTTGTCCGATGACGTTATCTGGGCACCCGAACTTTGCCTGGAAACGTGGGCTGGCGCGCGAGAGCGGAACGTAGTGGAGCGCCCGGCGTGGTTTTGTGAGCACCGAAGCGGAGCGGCCTTGTGGGCCGTGAGCATCGGAGCGCAGCAAAGCCGCGTCGGATCGCCGCCAGCACGCGTTTACAGGCAAAGTTCAGCGGGGGGTGACCCAGCCGTTCCCTGTGGAATCCCCGAGCTGGCCCTGGCCGTAGGGGCCGCTGCCCTGATAGGCGCTGCCGAAGCGTGACAGGTCGCTGCCGGTGACCGCGTCGCGATGCACGTTGGCGTCATGGTCGGGGTCCGGCCCATGGGTCAGGTCCATCGACGGCGCGTCCTGGTAGCCGGGCGGCAGGGAGTGCCGGCCCTTGACCGTCAGATGTTCGCCACCGGGGGATTCGATGCCCTGCGCGGTGGATTGGGCACCGCTCGTGCCGCTCGTGCCGGGCTGGTCCGGGGCGGCCAGGGCCGGCGTGACGAGCGCCGGCGTGACAAGCGCGGGCGTTGCGAGAAGAGCGGCTGCGGCCAAAGCTGACGCTGCCAGGCGCGAATACAGGGCCGTGCGAAGCGTGGCCACCATCGATCATCCCTCCGAAGTTCCGGGTTTCGGCCAGCATGTCATGCGTCCGGCGGCGCGGCAAATTCCGGCGCGTGCCGGGCACATGCCACGCATGTCGGCCTGGGGCCGGGTCTAGCCGATCGCCCCGGTGCGATGCACGCCCAAAAGATCCGCCCCGCGCTTCCCTTACGCGTATTGCAGGCCGCACGCGACGATCCTCTTTGCGTTGGCGCGGGATTTTCTACATAAAGACTGCCCCCAGCGGCACGGCCGGCCATCGGGGCAGGGGGGAAGGCGGGGAGGAAGGCGATCCGGTCGCGTCCCGCCGGACGAGCAGAGGAATTTAGGATCCGACCATGAGTGCGATGCACACACAGAACAGTTCTTCCCGGCAGGCCTGGACGCCGGAGAGCTGGCGGTCGTTTCCCGTGCGCCAGGTGCCGGCCTATCCCGACCAGGACGCGCTGCGCGCGGTCGAGGAGCGGCTGCGCCGCTATCCGCCGCTGGTCTTCGCGGGCGAGGCGCGGCGGCTGAAGGCCAGCCTGGCCGAGGCGTCGCGCGGCAAGGCGTTCGTGCTGCAGGGCGGCGCCTGCGCCGAGAGCTTCGGCGAGTTCACCGCCGATATCGTCCGTGACACGTTCCGCGTGCTGCTGCAGATGGCGGTGGTGCTGACCTTCGGCGCCAAGGTGCCGGTGATCAAGATCGGCCGCATGGCCGGGCAGTATGCCAAGCCCCGGTCGTCCGAGACCGAGACGATCGGCGGGACCAGCCTGCCGTCCTATCGCGGCGACATCATCAACGGGCCGGATTTCACGCCCGCGGCCCGCATTCCCGATCCGGTGCGCATGGAGACCGGCTATTTCCAGTCGGCGGGGGTGATGAACCTGCTGCGGGCCTTCGCCGGCGGCGGCTATGCCAACCTGCATGAGGTCCATCGCTGGAATCTCGGCTTCGTCGAGCGCTCGCCGCTGGCCCAGCGCTATGGCGTGCTGGCCGAGCGCATCGACGAGACCCTGGCCTTCATGGCGGCCTGCGGCATGACGGGCGCGCGCCAGATGGACGAGACCGAGTTCTATACCTCGCACGAGGCGCTGCTGCTGCCGTACGAGCAGGCGCTGACGCGAATCGATTCGACCTCGGGCGAATGGTACGATTGTTCGGCGCATTTCGTCTGGATCGGCGACCGCACCCGCCAGCCGGACGGCGCGCATGTCGAGTTCCTGCGCGGCGTGCGCAATCCGATCGGCATCAAGGTCGGGCCCAGCACGACGATCGACGACCTGGAGCGGCTGCTGGACATCCTGAACCCGCAGGACGAGGCCGGGCGGATCTCGCTGATCTCACGCATGGGGGCCGAGGGCGTGGGCAGGCACCTGCCGCCGCTGCTGCGCAAGGTCATGGCGTCGGGCCGCACGGTCACGTGGTTGTGCGATCCGATGCACGGCAACACGATTTCGACCGTCAACAAGATCAAGACCCGGTCGTTCGAGGCCATCCTGGCCGAGATTCGCGGCTTTTTCGACGTGTTCCAGGCCGAGGGCGCCCATCCCGGCGGGGTGCATGTCGAGATGACCGGCCAGGACGTCACCGAATGCGTGGGGGGGGCCCACCGCTTGACGGAGGCCGATCTTGGTGAACGCTATGAGACGTTCTGCGATCCGCGGCTGAATGCCGAGCAGTCGCTGGAAATGGCCTTCCTGCTGGCCGAGGAACTGACGACCCGCCTGCGCGGGACGCCGGTGCGGGATTCGGCGAAGGGATCGGAGGCCGCATAAGCACGCGATGAACGCCGCGACCGGCAACGTCGCGGCGAAAGAATAAAGAATACGGAGGAAGAATGTCCGCAGCACACGAAAACGAGGCTTTCGGACCGTCTCAGGCCCTGGATGACGGGACGATCGCCGCGCGGACAGACGCCTATTTCAACCGGACGCGGGAGATCGTGACCCGCTTCGGCGACCGGCAGGTGACCTATGCCATGTTCATCCGCCGGCCGGTCATCTCGGCCCCGAGGCTGATGACCGCGTGGCTGGAAAACGTGGCGCGGGCGCGCGGCATCGCGATCACGCACGAGGTCATGTGCCCCGAAGGCGCCTGGGTCGGCGCGGGTGAGCCGCTGGTCTACGTCACCGGTTCGTTCGCGGCGCTGGCGCCGCTGGAGACTCTGCTGCTGCAGAAGCTGGGACCGCCCTGCGTCGCCGCGCACAATGCCTATCAGATGGCGCTGGCGCTGCCCGGCGTGCGTTTCCTGGCCATGGAAGCCCGGCATTGCGCGGGGTTCGAGATGCAGGAGCAGATGGCCTATGCCGCGTCGGTCGGCAGCCGGGCGGCGCAGCGCGAGGGCGCGCTGGGCTTCGTCGGCGGGGCGAACGACGCGACGGCCGGATTCTTCGGTGACCTGCCGGGCCTGGGTACCATGCCCCACGCGCTGGTGGGCTATGCGGGGTCGACCCTGCGTGCGGCGGAGATGTTCCACGAGACCTATCCCGATTCCGACCTGGTCGTGCTGGTCGATTATTTCGGGCGCGAGATCACCGATGCGCTGGAGGTCTGCCGCGCCTTTCCCGACCTGGCGGCGGCCGGCCGCGTCGCGGTGCGGCTGGACACGCATGGCGGCCGCTTCCTGGAGGGGCTGGACCCGCAATCGTCCTATGCCGCGCTGGAGCGCAACACGCCGGGCACCATCCGCCGCTATCGCTCGGACACCGAACTGCGCCACCTGGTCGGCACCGGGGTTTCGGCCGCTGCCGTCTGGCGCATGCGCGAGGCGCTGAACGAAGCGGGATTCGCCAAGGTGCGGATCATCGTCTCGTCGGGCTTCAGCGTCGAGAAATGCATGGTCATGGCCGATGCCCATGCCCCGATCGACGTCGTCGGCACCGGTTCCTTCATCCCCGACCGGTGGTCGGAGACCTATGCCACCGCCGACATCGTGTCCTATGACGGCCAGCCGCTGGTGAAGGTGGGGCGCGAATTCCTGCTGCGCAAAGCGCGCGACCGCGCGGTGCCGTCAGCGTCGTAACCGCATTTTCCCAGCCTTTCTTTGACCGGATATTTTCCCTTGAGCGATCCACACGATACTCCTTCCCCTTCCGATCAGGCAGACCCGGGGGCAGACATGGCAGCCGATGCGGGTTGGCGGGTCCGCATTCTCGACCTGTCCGGCGGGGCGGAAGAAGGCATCGTCGAGGAGGTTTCGGGTTTCCTCGACCTGGCCCATGCCAATGCCTTCGCCCGGGCCTATGTGCGCGACAGCATGGAGCGCTGCCGCGTTGCGGGCGCGGGCCCGCGCGAGGTGCTGCAGGCATGGATGTCCTTCGGCGAGGATGCCGAGATCGTTGACGCCGGGGACGAGGGCTGGCGTTCGGCGAACGAGCTGGACGATTTTTCGGCCCATGCCGCGACGCCGATGGAGCGTGATTGGCGCGCCCTGGACCCCAGGCGCCTGGTCGAGGACGACGCAGGCGAAGAGGGCCGGGACGAAGAGGGTGGCGGGGACGAATAAGCGGTTTCGTCGCCCGGCTGCGCGACGGTGCGTCGCCGCTGGCCTTTCGCGCGCGGCCGACGCATATAAGGCGGCATGAAACTCCGCTTCGCGCCCAGCCCGACGGGCCTGATTCATGTCGGCAATGCCCGCCAGGCCATCGCCAACGCCCTGTATGCCCGCCGCCATGGCGGAAAGTTCCAGCTTCGCATCGACGATACCGACCGCGAGCGCTCGCGCGACGAGTATGTCGAGGCATTGCGCACCGACCTGGCCTGGCTGGGTCTGGGCTGGGACGAGACCTTCCACCAGTGCGACCGGCTGGCCCATTATGATGCCGCCATCGCGCGGCTGAAGGAATCGGGGCGGCTGTATCCCTGTTTCGAGAGCGAGCAGGAACTGGCGGCCAAGCGCGAGGCGCGGATCCGCATGCGCAAGCCGCCGGTCTATGACCGTGCCATGCTGCGCATGACGCCGGAGCAGCGCGCCCAGGCCGAGGCGAACGGCAAGGTGCCCTATTGGCGCTTCCGCCTGTCGGACCGGACGGTGACCTGGGACGATATGGTCATGGGTAAATCGCAGGTCAAGCTGCCGTCGATTTCGGACCCGGTGCTGGTGCGGGCCGACGGCACGGTGCTGTATACGCTGGCCTCGGTGGTCGATGACCTGGAAACCGGCATCACCCATATCCTGCGCGGCGAGGACCACCTGACCAATACCGGCGTGCAGATCGACATCGCCGAGGCGCTGGGCGCCCGTCCCGGCCGGTTCGCCTTCGCGCATCTGCCGTTGCTGCTGGACGAGGCGGGCGGCAAATTGTCCAAGCGGTTCGATGGCCTGTCCATCCGCGCCCTGCGCCAGGACGGGGTCGATCCGGGGGCCATCGTGTCGTACCTGGCGCGGCTGGGCAGCGCCGACGATCCGGCGCCGCTGTCCTTCGACGAACTGGCCGGTTCGTACGACGTGCGCCGGGTCTCGCGCTCGGCGGCACGGTTCGACATGCGGCAGTTGCTGGCGCTGAATCGCCGCGTCCTGCACCAGATGCCCTTCGCCGCGATCCGTGACCGCCTGCCCGAGGGAGCGACCGAATCGTTCTGGCTGGCGGTGCGCGGCAATGTCGACATGGTGTCGGAACTGCGCCACTGGTGGGACGTGGTGGCGGGCGTGATCGTACCGCCCGTGCAGGACGACCAGGGCGCGTTCCTGTTGCAGGCGCTGTCCCTTCTGCCGGCCGAACCCTGGGACGGCGAGACCTGGAAGGACTGGACCGGCGCCGTTCGCGCCGCCAGCGGACGCAGCGGCAAATCGCTGTTCCACCCGTTGCGCGTGGCGCTGACGGGCGAGGAGAAGGGGCCGGAAATGCGCGACCTGCTGCCGCTGATGGGGCATGAGCGCGTGGCCGAGCGCCTGCGGATCGCCGCACGGTGAGCGGCGGCACGGTCATCCGACAGAGTTCGCGCTGCGATACGTCGCGCGCCGTGCCGGGGTTGAACCGTGACCCGGCAAGGTAGGATCCGGCGGTTTGACCGAACCGGGATCCGGGCTATCGTAGCGCCGGCCATGCAGTTTGCAGGACGGAGGCATGACGTGACCCGACGCATTCTTGTTGTCGCCGGCATTCTGGCCACCCTTGCAGGGTGCGCCGAAACTCCGATCGGACCGACTGTTCCGGTCATGCCGCCGCCGGGAAAACCGTTCGAGGCCTTCAGGTCCGATGACGCGATCTGCCGCAATTTCGCGGCGGGTCAGGTGGCGGGGCAGGCCGAGCATGCCAATAATCGTGCCCTGGGGATGGCGGCGTTGACCACGGTGCTGGGCGCCGGGCTGGGGGCTGCGGTCGGTGGTGGTTACGGTGCCGGGATCGGCGCAGGCAGCGGCGCGGTTCTGGGCTCGGGGATCGGGGCCGGGTCCAGTTCGCGCATGCAGGGGAATATCCAGGGACTGTATGACATCGCCTATTCGCAGTGCATGTATGCGAAAGGCAATCTGGTCCCCGGTGCGCCGGCGCCGGTCCCCCCGTCACCATGAGCATGCGCGTCGGCATTGTCGGGATCAGCGGCTTTGGCGGCGGCGAGGCGATGCGCCTGGTCGCGGGCCATCCGTCTTTCGAGCTGGTCTACGCCGCGGGCGAGGGGAGCGCCGGCAGCCGGCTGGCGGACCGTTTCCCGGGTGTGCCGGCCAAGCTGGCCGAGCTGGTGATCGAGAAATGGGACCCTGAGACCCTGCCGAAGCTCGACGTGCTGTTCGCGTCGCTGCCCACGGGCGCGTCGGCCGAGGCGCTGGCGCGCGTCCCCAAGGACGTGAAGATCGTCGATATCGGCGGCGACCACCGCTATGTCGAGGGATGGGCCTATGGCCTGGCCGACGTGTGGCCAGGCCGGATCGCGGGTCAGGTCCGCGTTGCCAATCCCGGCTGCTTTCCCGCGGCGACGCTGAACGCGCTGGCGCCGCTGCTGGTCAACAAGCTGATCGAGCCCGGCAACATCGTGATCGACGTCAAGACCGGCATCTCCGGTGCCGGCCGGGGCGGCGCCGACAGCAGGTTCGGCTATGCCGAGAGCAACGAGAACCTGCTGCCCTATGGGCTGCTCAAGCACGTCCACATGCCTGAGATTGCCGAGACGATCGAGCGGCTGAGCGGCGGCAGCGCGGCCGGGCTGGTATTCACGCCGCACCTGGTGCCGATGACCCGCGGCGTACTCGCCACCATGTACTGCCGCGGCCGCGCCACCACGGACCAATGCCTGGATGCGGCCCGGCGCTTCTATGCCGGGCGGGCGTTCGTCCGCGTGACCGACAAGCCGCCGCAGACCAAATGGGCTACCGGCTCGAACCTCGCATTCGTCAGTTATGCCGCCGATCCGGAGCGCAACCTGGTGATCGCGATGGGCGTGGTCGACAATCTGGGCAAGGGAGCGGCCGGTCAGGCGGTGCAGAATGCGAACCTGATCTGCGGCCTGCCGGAAACCGCAGGGCTGGACGGCGTACCCGTTTGGCCGTGAGCAGGGACGAGGCGTCCGTCAGTCGGCGGATTGCCGCGCCTTGCGGCCGCGCGACAATTCGGTCACCACGCCGTGCAGGGTGCGCAGTTCCTGTTCGGTGACTTCGCCCCGGGTGAAGAAATGGCGCAGGTTGCGCACCATGCCCGGGCGTTTCTGCGCGTTGCGCAGGAAGCCGCATTCATCCAGGTCGTCGATCAGATGACGCATGAAATTTTCCAGTTCGCCCTTGGTGGCGACGTGGGTTTCGTTCGTCATCAGGGCGCGCGGCGGGGTCGTGTCTTCGGCCATCCACCATTCATAGGCCATGATCATGACCGCCTGCGCCAGGTTCAGCGACATGAAGGCCGGATTCAGCGGATAGCGGATCAGCGCGTCGGCGCGGGCCATGTCCTCGTTGTCCAGGCCGGCGCGTTCGGGGCCGAACATCAGGCCGGTGCGCAGGCCGCGCAGGCTCATCTGCCGCAATTCGGCGGCGCCGCCGCGCGCGGTCAGCACCGTCTTGACGATATGGCGCGGGCGCGGGCAGGTGGCGAAGACATGGTGCAGGTCGGCGATCGCGTCGTCGACGCTGTCATGGACCGTCGCTTCTTCCAGAATCCGGTCGGCGCCGGAGGCCGCGCGCCAGGCCCGTTCCAGCGGCCAGCCGTCGCGCGGGGCGACCAGCCGCAGATGGAACAATCCGCCGTTTGCCATGGCCCGCGCGGTGGTACCGATATTCTCGGCCATCTGCGGCCGGACCAGGATCACCACCGGGCTGTTGCCGATCGGGCCGATATCGGCCCCGCCGTCGCGGCCGGTCACGCGCGCCTCCAGGTGGTGCCGGCTGGACCGTCCTCGAGCACGATGCCGCGTCCGGCCAGGTCGGCGCGGATGGCGTCGGCCCGGGCGAAATCGCGGGCCCGGCGGGCGTCCAGCCGGTGTTGGATCAGGGTCTCGATCTCGGCCGGATCGATGTCGGCGCCGGCGCGAAACCATGCCTGCGGCGTCTGGCCCAGCAGGCCCAGCAGCCGCCCCGCGGCGCGCAGGCCCCTGGCGGCCGACTGGTCGCCCGCCAGGGCGCGGTCGGCCAGCGCATGCATTTCGGCCAGTGCGCGGGGCGTGTTCAGGTCGTCGCACAGCGCGGCCAGGACGGCGGCCGGGGGCGGGGCGTCGTCATCTTCGGGCGGCAGGTCGCCGATGGCGCGATAGAACCGGTTCAGGGTCTGTTTCGCGTCGTCGAGCCCGCCTTGGGTGAAGTTCAGCACCGAGCGGTACTGGGCATGCAGCAGCAGCAGCCGCAGCGCCTCGGCCGGGCTGTGGGCCAGCACGTCGCGGACGGTCAGGAAATTGCCCAGGGATTTGGACATTTTCTCGCCATCCACCAGCAGCATCGCATTATGCACCCAGTGGTTGGCGAAGCGCCCGTGGGGGAAGCAGCACCGGCTCTGCGCCAGTTCGTTCTCGTGATGCGGGAACAGCAGGTCGCTGCCGCCGCCATGGATGTCGAAGCTTTCGCCCAGATAGCGGTGCGACATGGCCGAGCATTCGATGTGCCAGCCCGGCCGCCCCCGGCCCCACGGGCTTTCCCAGCCCGGCAGGTCGGGTTCGGAGGGTTTCCACAGCACGAAATCGCCCGGGTCGCGCTTGTAGGGTGCGATCTCGACGCGGGCGCCGGCCTGCAGGTCCTCGGGCGAGCGGCCGGATAGCGTGCCATAGGCCGGATCGCTGGCGACGGAGAACAGCACATGGCCCTGGGCTGCATAGGCGTGGCCGCTTTCGATCAGTCGGCCGATCATCGTCACCATCTCGCCGATATGGCGGGTCGCGCGCGGCTCGATATCCGGCGGCAGGACGGCGACCGCCGCCAGGTCCTGATGGAAATCGCGGATCGTACGGGCGGTCAGGCTGTCGATCGTCTCGCCGTTCTCACGCGCGCGGGCGTTGATCTTGTCCTCGACGTCGGTGATGTTGCGCACATAGGTCACGCGCGGATACAGCACCCGCAGCAGCCGCACCAGGAGGTCGGCCGTCACCATGGCGCGCAGATTGCCGATATGCGCCAGGTCGTAGACCGTCGGGCCGCAATAATAGATCCGCACGTTCCCCGGATCGAGGGGCGCGAAGGGCACCGTCTTGCGGCTTCGGCTGTCGTGCAGGGACAGTTGCGGCATGGAATCAGACATGATGGGGCCTAGATGCGACAGGCGCGGTGCGGACGCAACACCCTTGTGCGCGCCCTGTCCACGCGGGCGCCGCCGCCCTGCGGCGACGTCTGGCCTTTCGGGGGATGATCTGCTCTGGATGGGGCATGTCGCGACCCGTTCCCATATCTTCCGGCGCGCCGGCGCCCGAATTGCCGCCCTTGCTGCGCATCGCCGGCCCGATCGCCCTGGCGCAGATTTCCCAGATGGTGATGGGCGTCACCGACAGCATCCTGCTGGGCGGGCTGGGGGCCGACGCGCTGGCGATCGGCGGCCTGTCCACCACCCTGTTCTTCACCGTGATGGCGGTGCTGCAATCCATGCTGGGGGCGGGGGGCGTGCTGATCGCCCAGGCGCGCGGCCGGGGTGAGCCGGCCAGGATCGCGCCCATCCATGCCATGCTGCTGGTCCTGGCGCTGTTGCTGTGCGCGCCCTGCCTGCTGCTGCTGTCGCAGGTCGGGCCGCTGCTGCGCCTGATGCACCAGCCGGCCGCCTTCGCCGGGCCGGTCAGCGGTTTCGTGCATATATTGCTGTGGGGGGCGCCGCCCGCGCTGATCGGCACCGGGGTGGTCGATGTCGTGCTGCCGGCGCTGGATGCGCAGGCGCTGCTGCTGCGGGTGATGCCGGTGGTCGCGCTGGTCAACGGCGTCCTGAACGCCGCGCTGATCCATGGGCTGTTCGGCCTGCCGCGCCTGGGGCTGGCGGGGTCGGCGCTGGCCACCGCCATCACCATGTGGGGCACCGCCGCCACCCTGCTGCTGATGGTCCATGGGCGGCCGCATCTGCGCGGGCTGTTGTGGCCGGCGCGGCTGCGCCGGGCGGACATGGGACTGCTGCTGCGGCTGGGCCTGCCGATCATGGCCGGGGCCGGGGCCGAGATCATGCTGTTCGAGGTGGTCAGCCTGGAGGCCGCGTCGCTGGGCACCCACGCCCTGGCGGCGCACCAGATCGTGCTGAGCCTGGGGTCGATCACCTATATGGTCGCGATGGCGCTGGGGCAGGCCGCCAATGTGCGGGTGGCATTCTGGACGGGGGCCGCGCAGCCGGCGCGGGCCCGGCATGCCGCGCGGGTGGCGGTGGGCACCGCCATCCTGGGCATGGGCGCCTTCGGCGGCCTGATCTGGCTGTCGCGAGCGCGGATCGTGGCCTTCTACCTGGACCCCGCGGCGGCGGCGAACGCGGACAGCGTGCGCGTCGCCATGGGGGCGCTGGTCCTGGCCGCGATCATGCAGGTCGCGGACGGGGCGCAGGCGGTGCTGGGCGGCGTGCTGCGCGGACGGGGCGATGCGCTGGTGCCGATGGTCCTGGCGATCCTGGGCTATTGGGGCGTGGGATTCCCCGCCGGATGGTTCCTGGCATTCCGCTGCGGGCTGGGTGTGGTCGGGTTGTGGGGCGGGGTGGTCCTGGCGCTGGTGTCGGTGGCCGTCATGCTGGGCTGTCGCGCGGCGTGGTCGCTGGGCGAACGGCGCGGGGACGCGGCGGCTACGGCGCCGATGCCCCGACCGATGTCGCCCCCGATATCGTCCCCCCCGATATCGTCCCCCCCGATATCGTCCCATGGGCCATGAGGTCGAAATCGGCGCGATAGAGCGCATGGATCCGGGCGCGTTGCGCGGCGCTGGGGACCAGGCGGGTTGCCGCGCCCCCGTTCAGATGGGGAAAGCGCACGTCTTTCAGCGCCGGAACGATCCGGCCGGCATGGGCCAGGGCCGGCAGCGGGATCAGGTGATCGACCGCCACCCGTCCCGACCGGTCGGTGACGTACCAGGATTGCGGGCGGAAAACATGATCCACCCCATAGGGGCTGCGCGCCCGTTCGACATGGTCCAGCGCGTCGTCCAGCGTGCGGAACCCCATATAGCGCGCACGGAACGGCGCCGCGACCTGCCGGTGCGCGCCGCCGCGCCGCGCGAACTCGTACGCCGAGACGAAGCGGTCCACGGGATCGCGCAGGATGGCGAAGCTGGGTAGCGTGGCCGCCAGGTCCGGCGCGGCATTCAGGTAGGCGCGTATCGTCTCGTGCCGCAATTCGCGGCCATAGAGCGCGACCGACACCGACGTGCCGGCGTTCTTCGGCACGTGGATGAACAGCACGCCGCGCGCGCGGATCAAATCCAGCCGGCGGCGCCGCTTGGCGCCGGGCGGCAGCGCCACGCCCCAGTCGGCCGCGCGTTCATGCAGGTCGCCGACCAGCCGCAGCCCCGCCAGCCGGACCAGGCGTTCGCCCAGCGCGAGGGATGCGGGGTCTTGCGACGCATCCTGGCCGGACGCCTGCCTTTCCGCCCGGGGCGTATCCTGCGCCGAGGCCGCCATCGCGCCGTATCGTTCCGTCATGACTATCGGCTTAGGACCTGGCCGGCACGCGGTCATCCGCAATCCGCGCGGATATACGTTATATTGCCGTTCGGTTACATTCCGTTACGGAACGGCAGCGGTCAGCGTGTCTCGATGCCGATCTGCTTGATGTCGTGGAAGGCGAGGTCGGGGTTCATCTCGGTGGTCCGCCGCATCATGAAGGCTGAACTGGCCAGGAAGACCGGGTCGCCGTCGATATCGTCCGCCATGGCCGAACGGTTGGCGGCGGCGAACAGGTCCAGCTTCGCCCGGTCGCCGGTCACCCAGCGCGCGAGGTTGTAGGGCGTCGATTCGAAGCCGATCGCCACCCCGTATTCCCCCGCCAGCCGGGCCTGCAGCACGTCAAGCTGCAGCGTGCCCACCACGCCGACGATCGGCGATGCGCCGTCCTGCGGGCGGAAGAGCTGCACGACGCCTTCCTCGGCCAGTTCGGTCAGGGCCTGGCGCAGCTTCTTGGCCTTCATCGCATCGTCGAGCCGCACCCGGCGCAGGATTTCCGGCGCGAAATGCGGCACGCCGGTAAAGCGCAGTTCCTCGCCCTCGGTCAGCGTGTCGCCGATCCGCAGCGTGCCGTGGTTGGGGATGCCGACCACGTCGCCGGCGAAGGCTTCCTCGGCAAGCTGCCGGTCGCGGGCGAAGAAGAATTGCGGCGTATGCAGCGCGAACTGCTTGCCGACGCGCACATGCTTCAGCCGCATGCCGCGTTCCAGCCGGCCCGAGCAGATCCGCGCGAAGGCCATGCGGTCGCGGTGGTTCGGGTCCATGTTGGCCTGGATCTTGAAGACCAGCGCCGTCAGCCCGGTTTCATCGGCGCGCACCGTGCGGCTTTCGGTCTCCTGGTCGCGCGGCGGGGGGCCGAAGGCCACCAGCGCATCCAGCAGGTCGGTCACCCCGATCTCTTTCATCGCGCTGCCGAAGAAGACGGGCGTCAGGTGTCCGGCATTGAAACTGTCGCGATCGAAGGTGGGCAGGGCGGCCTCGGCCAGTTCCAGTTCCTCGCCCAACTGCACCATGCGCGGGTCGGACTGTTCCAGCGGGGCGGCCACGTGCAGGCTGCGGGTGCGCAGGTCGTAGGTGCCGGCGAACTGCGCCGCGCGCCCGACCGGCCAGGTCGCCGGCGCGGTGTCCAGCGCCAGAGCGGAGGAGATTTCGTCCAGCAGGGTGAACGGGTCCTGCGATTCGCGGTCCATCTTGTTGATGAAGGTGACGATCGGGATGTCGCGCAGGCGGCAGATCTCGAACAGCTTGCGGGTCCGGTCCTCGATCCCCTTGGCCGCGTCGATCACCATCACCGCGGAATCGACCGCAGTGAGGGTGCGATAGGTATCTTCCGAGAAATCCTCGTGCCCCGGCGTGTCCAGCAGGTTGAAGATGCAGCCGCCATATTCGAACGTCATCACCGACGTGACGACCGAAATGCCGCGATCGCGTTCGATTCCCATCCAGTCCGAGCGGGTGCGCCGCCGCTCGCCCTTGGCACGGACATTGCCCGCCATCTGGATCGCGCCGCCCGCGCGCAGGATGCGCTCGGTCAGCGTGGTCTTGCCCGCGTCGGGGTGCGAGATGATGGCGAAGGTCCGCCGCCGGCTGATTTCCCGGGCGATGGTGGCGGCCAGGACGGAGGCGGGCTCGGCGTTCACGGGCGGATTCCTTCGTTCTGCGATGGGCGTTCTGCGATGGCCGTTCTGCGATGGCCGTTCTGCGATGGCGGCCGGACCGTGCAAGTGGGCACGGTCCGAAAACACGGACGCCGGGCGAGGGGGAAAGCCCCCGCGCCCGGCGCCGTGATCGTGCGATATGCTGGAAAAAACCGGGTCAGCGCGAATAGAATTCGATGACCAGGTTCGGTTCCATCTGCACCGGATAGGGCACGTCCGACAGCTTCGGGCCGCGCACGAAGCGGCCCTTCATCTGGCGGTGGTCGACTTCCATATATTCCGGCACGTCGCGCTCGCCGCTCTGCGCGGCGTCCAGCACGATGGCGAGCTGCTTGGACTTCTCGCGCACCTCGATCACGTCGTCGTCGCGCACCAGGTAGGAGGGGATGTTCACCTTGCGGCCATTGACCGTGACATGGCCATGGCTGACGAACTGGCGGGCGGCGAACGGCGTCATCGCGAATTTCAGGCGATAGACCACCGCGTCCAGGCGGCGCTCCAGCAGGTCGATCAGGTTCTCGGAGGTGTCGCCCTTGCGGCGCACGGCCTCGTCATAATATTTGCGGAACTGCTTCTCGCTGATGTTGCCGTAATAGCCCTTCAGCTTCTGCTTCGCCATCAACTGGACCGAGAAGTCCGACGGCTTCTGCTTGCGGCGCTGGCCGTGCTGGCCCGGGCCGTATTCCCGCTTGTTGACCGGCGACTTCGCACGGCCCCACAGATTCACGCCCAGGCGGCGATTGATCTTGAACTTGCTCTCAAGGCGCTTGCTCATTGCGCGCTGTCTTCCATACTCGACGGGCGGCCGGCCCCGGAGGGAGCGCCATGCCGCCTTCTATTGCACCGGTAGGCCCTGTTCCGCATGAACAGGGCGGGCGCGTTCCGCATTACCGGCGCCGGGGAGCAACACCCGTTCTGGCACCGGCCGGTCCGTCCACGTTCCCGGCAATGGGGGTGGCCTATAGGCGCAACGAAGCCGCCCTGTCAATCGGCCCCTGTCAATCGTCCCCTGTCAATCGTCAATGCCCGCCCGTATAGTCACGCCCGTATCGTCAAACATATCATCGATGAAGATCGAGGAGGAAACATGGCCACCCCGTTCACGCAACGCTGGGGACTGTTCGTCCTGCTGGGCGCCGTTTCGATCGCGCTGGGCATCTTTGCCTGGATCGACGCCATTTCCGTCACCCTGGCCAGCACGATCGTCATCGGCATCCTGCTGGTGGTGGCGGGCGCGGTGCAATTGTTCCATGCCTTCGCGGTGCGCGACTGGGGCGGGTTCGTGCTCTCGATGCTTGGGGGCGTGCTTTATATAGTGGGCGGATTCCTGCTGATGGAGGAACCGGTCAGCGGCTCGATCATCCTGACCGTCTTCATCGCGGCCTGCCTGATCATCTCGGGCACCATGCGCATGGTGATCGCCGTCCGCCATCGCGACCTGAACGGCTGGTGGATCGTCCTGGGCGGCGGGCTGATCAGCCTGCTGGTGGGGGTGTGCCTGTATCTGACGCTGCCCTGGTCCGGGCTGTGGCTGATCGGGACCTTCATCGCCGTGGAACTGATCGCGGCGGGGATCGGGTGGATCCAGTTCGGCCTCGCGCTGCGGACCCTGGCCTGAACGCGCCCGGCCGGGCGTCGCCCGTTACGGATTAGCCGTCCGTTACGGATTACAGGCCCAGCCGGCCGCGCAATTGCGTGGCGTTCAGGTCGGCCTCGAAGCCCGGGCCGCCGGGCTGGAAGGCCCGGGCGGCCGAAAGCGGCCCGGCATCCACCGGGTCGAAGCCGGCATCGACGATCAGGCCCCGCACGACCTGCTTCGCCTGTGCGTCGTCCCCGGCATAGGGGATGCCCAGGCGCGGCGGCAGCCGGTGGGCCTCGGCGTCGATCGTGCTCATATCCTCGGAATTGAAGGCCCGCACCACATGGGCGCCCGGAAAGAGGGATTGCGTCACCGCGCCGGCGCCCTGCTGCTGTGCGGTGCGGGCGATGTCGCCGTCGCGCCAGGGATAGGGGTTGCAGGCGTCGATCACCACCTTGCCCTGCAGAATGCCGCGCAGCGCCGGGCCCAGCGCCGGCAGCGCGCCGTACGGCACCGCCAGCAGCACGACGTCGCCGAAGCCGGCGGCCTGTTCCGGCGTGCCGGCGCGGGCGAGCGGGCCGAGATCGGACGCCACCGCCTGGGCCGAAGACAGGTCGCGGGCCGAGAACATCACCGGATGCCCGGCCTTCAGCCACAGCCCGCCCAGGGTGCTGCCGACATGGCCGGCGCCGATCGCGCCGATGCGCAGCGGCGCGGCGGCGCGCGGGACGGAGGGAAGGAGCAGGGCGGGCAGGGCCGCCAGCAGGCTGCGGCGATGCATGGGGAAAAATCTGCGGGTCATGGTCTGCGGGTCATGCCTCGATCACGATTGATGCCAAAGGGCGGGAAGCGGGCCGTTCGCGCCGCCGACCGGGTCGCTGGCGGGGAAGGGCACGTGGTTCATCCGTGCCAGTTCCGCGCTGTCGAGCGCGCTGCGGCGAATGTCCCAATGCTGGTCGGGCGGATAGGCGCCGACCACCAGGAAATCGTCGTCGGAGCCCAGATTGCGGTGTCCGGTGCCGGCCGGCAGCAGCACGACGTCGCCCGCGCGGACATCCACGATCCGGCCGCCCGGGCCGCCCAGCATCAGCCGCGCGCTGCCGGACGCCACCCCCAGCACCTCGTGCGCCGTGGAGTGGAAATGATGGAACGTATAGACGCTCCAGCGCCATTGCGGGGGCCAGCCCGTGGCGGTGAACAACTCCTCGAACCCCGATGCCGGGTCGTTCCCGCGCAATGCCACGGCATTGCGGTAATAGAGGACCGGCAGATGGTCGTTGTTGGGCACCCAGTCATTGCGCGGCAGCATGAAGGAATCGATGTCGCGCGCCGAAGGGTCCGCGGCATGCGCGGCGCGGCCGGTCAGGGAAAGGCCCATCGCGGCGAGAAACGATTGGAAGGCGCGTCGGGACAGGGTCATCTCCGTCGTCTCCGGTCTCGGGTGGCGGCGAACGGCAAGGCGCCCGGCATTATGTCCGGCCGGGCGGGACGGCGAACAGTGAAAAGCGATTTATGGGGGCCCGTGCTGAAAAGACGGTTAAGATCGTCCCGGATCTGAAACAGGCTCATGAAAACGGGATGGGGGGACATCGATGGCGGATATCCAGGATGATCGCCCCCCGCATGATCGTCCCCCGCATGATCGCTCCTGGGCGCCGCTGCGCGACGTCATTCAGTTGATGGGCGCCATCCTGTTCGTGCTGGCCCTGCTGACGCTGGGCTGGCACGCGGCCCATGTTTCGGGCGTTTGGGTTTCGGGTGGCCGGCTGGGCTGACCGGGCTTGCGCCGGGCGGCGTCAGGCGGACAGGGCGGCGGCGATGGCGTCCCGCTCTGCGCCGGTCAGCTTCCGTGCCGCCGCCGCGACATTGGCGGCGACCTGCTCGGGCCGGGTCGCGCCGGCGATGACCGAGGCCACCACGTCCTGTGCCAGCAGCCAGCCGAAGGCCAGTTCGGTCAGCGTGCGGCCGAAATCGCGCGCCACGGCCTCCAGCCGGTCCAGCAGGGCCCAGTTGGCGTCGGTCAGGTAGCGGTCGCGCAGATGTGTCCATGCCGCCAGGCGGCTGCCCGCCGGCATGGGCGTGTCGCGGCGGTATTTTCCCGTCAGCACGCCGCTGGCCAGCGGGAAATAGGGCAGCAGCCCCAGGCCGTAGCGGCGCATGGCCGGGATCAGGTCGCGTTCCGCGCCGCGGGCCAGCAGCGACAATTCGTCCTGGCACGAGACCAGGCCGTTCAGCCCGGCGGCGCGCGCCACGTGATGCGCATCGGCCACCTGCCATGCCGGGAAGTTGGAGCAGCCCGCATACAGCACCTTGCCGTCGCGGATCAGGTCGTCCAGCGCCCGCAGCGTTTCCTCGATCGGGGTGGCGGGGTCGGGGGTGTGGATCTGGTACAGATCGATGCGGTCGGTGCGCAGGCGCCGCAGGCTGGCCTCGACGGCGGTGCGGATATAGCGGCGCGAGGCCCCCTGGCTGCGGCCCTCGGCGTCCATCGGCATGCCGAACTTGGTCGCTAGCACGATGTCGTCGCGCCGCGCGCCCAGAAGCGCCCCCAGCGTTTCCTCGGACGCGCCGTAATGGGCCTCGCGCCGGCCATAGATGTCGGCGACGTCGAACAGCGTGATCCCGCTGTCCAGCGCCTGGTGGACGACGGCGCGGGATTCCTCCAGCCCAATCCGTCCGCCCAGATTGTTGCAGCCCAGCCCGACGGCGGAGACGCGCAGGCCCGAGCGGCCGAGAGAGCGTTGTTCCATCGCACCTGCCCTTTCGCAGCCAATTAGCCCGTGAATGCTACGGCATCCGCAGGCGGACGGATACCGGGCAATGATCGGACAGCCGGGCCGCCCAGGCCGGGTCCTGCTGGTCGTAGGTCAGCACCCGCAGGCTGTCGGCGACCAGCCAGTCGCGGCCGCGATTGCCCAGCAGCACATGGTCGATGAAATAGGCCCCGCCCCAGCAGGGGCTGGCATGCAAGGCGGTGGCCAGGGTCAGCGGGCCGTCCCCCTGCCAGGCGCGGAAATAGGGATCGCGCGGCGTCAGGTCGCGGTTGAAATCGCCCATCAGCACGAAGGGCACGCCCTCGTCCTGCCGCTGGGCGATCCAGTCGTCCAGCACCGCCATCTGCCGGCGCAGGGTGCGGCATGCGGGGCGCGGGTCGGCGGGGGGCGCGTCGCGGCAGCCGGCCTTGAGATGCACCACCAGGATGCGCAGTTCCGCCGTGCCGTCGCCGATCGTGACGTCCAGCCCCGACCGCAGCCTGTGCGGCGCGCCGGGCGGGGCGACGTCCAGCGCCGCCAGGTCGGGGTGGCGCGTGACCGCCAGCCCCAGCCGGACGGCCAGGCCGGTGCGCTGCACGACGGCGTCGCCGGTCATGACGATCCGGTAGCGGTCGGCGGGAAACAGCCGGGCCGCCATGGCCGGGCCGTCGACCTCCTGCAATCCGATCACGTCGGCGTCCAGCCGGGCGGCATAGGATGCCAGCAGGCGCAGATCGGCCGTGCCGCGCGGCACGAGATCGGGCGGCAGGGCGGCGTCGCCCGCCGGGCGCGCCGTCAGCCATTCCAGGTTCCAGGTCGAGATCTTGATCGTGCCGGCCGCCGCCGGGGGCGCTGCCAAGGACGCGGCCAAGGACGCTGCCGTCAGGGCCGCGGCCAGGACCACGCAGGCGAAGGCGGCGACCCCGGCCGGCGCGTGCCGGCGGGCGGCGTCAGGCGGTCGCAGGGGCGGCGGCTTGGCCAGCCCCGAGCAGGCGGGCGATGGCCTCGTCGACATGGATCGAACTGCGCGTGGCCTCGTCCAGCACCACGACCTCGCCGCTGGCGATGTCGTAGAACCAGCCCTGCAGGATCAGTTCGTTCCGCGCCAGCGCGGCGGCGACGGCGGGATGGGTGCGCAGGTGCGCGATCTGCAGCAGCACGTTCTGCTCGGCCAGGCTGCGCACCGACTGGGGACCGGCATCGGTGGCCTGCAGCGCGCCGGCCACCGCGCGCGCGGCCTCGGCATTGCGCAGCCACGACGCGACGGTCGGCATCTTGGCCAGCTTGGTCGGGTCGGGGTCCAGCAGCGCCTTCATCGCGCCGCAATCGGAATGGCCGCACACGATGATGTGCGACACGCCCAGCGCCAGCACCGCATATTCGATCGCCGAGGACACGCCGCCCAGCATCTCGCCATAGGCCGGGACGATGTTGCCGATATTGCGCAGCACGAACAGGTCGCCGGGCTGCGTCTGGGTGATCATGCTGGGGTTCACCCGGCTGTCGGCGCAGGCGATGAACAGCGTGCTGGGCGATTGCTGGCCGGCCAGTTCGGCGAACAGTTCGCGATTCTGGGGGAAGACCTCCCGGTTGAATTTCTCGACGCCATGCAGCAGCGAGATCAGGGTGGTCCTTGCATCCGTATCGGTCATCGAAAATCCCTATGTCCGTGTGACACACCTGGGCGACACACCTGGGGCCAGGCGACACCTGGGCGGCCTGGCGCGCGGGACCACGGCGCCAGGAGGTAACGGCCCGCGGCCCCGATGTTTCCACGTGCCAGCATAGCATGGGCCGGCCCGGCACAAAGGGCGCGTCCGGCGGAATCCGCCGCCGGCAACACTATGTCAGCGGTCGGACATGATGGCGCGGCGAACGGTGGGAGGGGCGGTCAGGCGGCCGTGGGGGCCGCCAGCAGGCCGCGCACCGCCTCCAGCGCCGCGTCCGCCCTGGCGGCATCGGGGCCGCCGGCCTGGGCCATGTCCCGCCGGCCGCCGCCGCCCTTGCCGCCCATCGCGGCGCTGGCCGCGCGCACCATCTGCACCGCGTCCAGCCGGTCGGTCAGGTCGCTGGTCACGGCGGCGACCACGCTGGCCTTGTCCTCGGCGGTCGAGACCAGCACGACGACGCCCGAGCCGATCTGCTGGCGCAGCGAGTCCGCCAGCGGCTTGAGTTCGCGCGCCGGCAGGTCGCCGACATTGCGGGCGATGAGCCCCACGCCATTGACCTGCTCGGCCGCGACCCCGCCCTCGCCGCCGCCGGCCAGCTTGCGCTGCAGGTCGGAAATCTGCCGCTCCATCACGCGGCGTTCCTCGAGGATGGCGGCCAGGCGCTCGGGAGCCTCGGCGGCCGATACACGCAGCATCGCGGCGATCTGCTGCAGGCGCTGGTCGGCGGCGACCGCGGCCTGTTCGGCCGTCCTGCCGGTCACGGCCTCGATGCGGCGCACGCCGGCCGAGACCCCGCTTTCCGAGGTGATGCGGAACAGCCCGATATCGCCCGTGCGGTTCACATGCGTGCCGCCGCACAGTTCGATCGACCAGGCGGCGCGGCCGGGTTCGGGCGCGCCCATGAAGACGACCCGCACCTCGTCGCCGTATTTTTCGCCGAACAGCGCCATGGCGCCCAGGTTGATCGCCTCGTCCTGCGACATCGGGCGCGTGGTCACCGGGCTGTTCTCGCGGATGCGCGCGTTCACCTCGGCCTCGACCGCCGCGATCTCCTCGGGCGTCAGCGGCCGGGGCTGGCTGATGTCGAAGCGCAGGCGGTCGGGGGCGTTCAGGCTGCCCTTCTGCGTGACATGGGGGCCGAGCTGCCGCCGCAGGGCCTCGTGCAGCAGGTGCGTGGCCGAGTGATGGGCGCGGATGGCGCCGCGGCGTTCGTGATCGACGCCGGCCACCACGGCCTGGCCGACCTGCGCCGTGCCTTCGATGATCGTGCCGGAATGCACCAGCAGGTCGCCCAGGCGCTTCTGCGTGTCGGTGACGGCGATTCGGAGCCCCGGCGCGGTGATCAGGCCGGTATCGCCGACCTGGCCGCCGCTTTCACCGTAGAAGGGGGTCTGGTTCAGCAGGAGTTCGACCTGCGCGCCGGCGCCGGCTTCGGTCACCGGCCTGCCGTCATGGACGATCGCCTGGATCTCGGCCTCGGTCTGCTCGGTGGTGTAGCCCAGGAATTCGGTCGCGCCGAACGTGTCGCGCGCTTCGAACCACACGGTTTCGGTCGCGGTGTCGCCCGACCCCGCCCAGGCGGCGCGCGCGCGTGCGCGCTGCATCTGCATCGCGCGGTCGAAGCCTTCGACGTCCACGGCGTGGCTGGTGCCGCGCAGCGCGTCCTGCGTCAGGTCCAACGGAAAGCCGAACGTGTCGTACAGCTTGAAGGCGACGTCGCCCGGCAGGGGCTGGCCGTCGCCCAGCCGCCCGGTTTCGTCCTCCAGCAGGGCCAGGCCGCGTTCCAGCATGGCCTTGAACCGCTCTTCCTCGCCGCGCATCGTCTCGCGGATCAGCCCTTCCGCTTGGACCAGTTCGGGATAGGCGGCGCCCATCTGGCGGACCAGGGTCGGCACCAGCTTGTGGAACACCGTTTCCTTGGTGCCCATCATGTGCAGGTGCCGCATGGCGCGGCGCATGATGCGGCGCAGGACATAGCCGCGGCCGTCCTTGGACGGCAGCACCCCGTCCGCGATCAGGAACGAGGTCGAGCGCAGATGGTCGGCCACCACGCGGTGGCTGGCGCGGAACGGCCCGTCCGGATCCTGGCCCGTCGCGTCGGCCGAGGCCAGGATCAGCGCGCGCATCGTGTCCGTGTCGTAATTGTCGCGCTTGCCCTGCAGGATGGCGGCGAACCGCTCCAGCCCCATGCCGGTGTCGATCGACGGACGCGGCAGCGGCGCGCGCACGCCCGGCGGGTCCTCGAAGAACTGCATGAAGACCAGGTTCCAGATCTCGACGAACCGGTCGCCATCCTCGTCCGGCGAGCCCGGCGGGCCGCCCGGAACGTCGGGCCCGTGGTCGTAGAAGATTTCAGAGCACGGGCCGCACGGGCCGGTATCGCCCATCCGCCAGAAATTGTCGGCCGTGGCGATGCGGATGATCCGGTCGTCGGACAGGCCGGTGATCTTGCGCCACAGGCCGGCGGCTTCCTCGTCCTCGGCATAGACGGTGGCCAGCAGCCGCTCGGGCTTCAGACCGAAATCGCGGGTGATCAGCGTCCAGGCGAATTCGATCGCCTCGGCCTTGAAATAGTCGCCGAACGAGAAATTGCCCATCATTTCGAAGAATGTGTGATGGCGCGCGGTATAGCCGACATTGTCCAGGTCGTTATGCTTGCCGCCGGCGCGCACGACCTTCTGCGCCGTGGTGGCGCGGGAATAGGGACGCGTCTCCTGGCCGGTGAAGACGTTCTTGAACTGCACCATTCCGGCATTGGTGAACAGCAGGGTCGGGTCGTTGCGCGGCACCAGCGAGGAGGACGGCACGATCTGGTGGCCGTTCGCCGCAAAGTAATCGAGAAAGGCCGCGCGGATATCGTTGGTTGTGGGCATGGCGGAAGACTGACGATCCTGAAATGACGAAGGCCGGAATGTTCTGACGTTCCTTCACCTAGCGCACGCCGTGCCCGGCAGGAAGAGCGCAGCCGCATCGGCGATGCGAATCGCCCGGCCGGGCGGGGATGCGCCTCCCCTGACGTTCAGCCCGGCTGGCCCTGTCCGGCCGGGGCGTCCGGCCGGTGCCGGAACACCACGCGCCGGCTGAGATTGAAGTTGGCGAACAGCCCGGCCAGCGACCCGGCCGCCAGGGCGAGGGCCGGAATGGTCCGGCATATGGGCATGGTCATGAACAAGGTGAAGACCATGCCGCGATTCAGGACGAAGCCCAGCGCATTGGCCAGCAGGAACCGCGCCCACTGCACCAGGACGGGATCGGCGTGCGCGACGTGGCGGAATGTCCAGTGGCGGTTCAGCAGCCAGTTGAACGTCGCGGCGATGAAATAGGCCGCGATCGTCGCCCCGGTCAGGCCGATCAGCGGGCGCAGCCCGTAGACGCTGGCGGTATCCCAGCCCAGGCCCAGCGTCCCGACCATTCCGAACTTCACGAACGGAACCAGCCTGGCGCGCCAGGCGGCGATCCCGGTCGGGCCGGGCGGCGGGGCGCCGGTTTCGGAGGGGGGCTCGATGGTGGCGGGCATGGCCTCGGTCATTGCGGGATGAAGGGGCGGCGGGGTGGGACGGGCTGTATCATCCGGGGATTTGTGGACAAAAAAAGGGGATGCCCGAAGGCATCCCCCTTTTTCTGGCGCCGCAGGCGGCAAGATCAGTGCAGGATGATCTCGACGCGACGGTTCTGCGGCTCGCGGGTGTTCGGGCCCGTCGGAACCAGCGGATGCGACTCGCCATAGCCATGGATGTCGATCGCGTTGGCCGGCACGCCGTCACGGATCAGTTCAGCCTTCACGCTCTGCGCGCGACGGACGGACAGGCCCATGTTGTATTTCTGACCACGCGGGCCCGGATGGGCGGCCGAGTTGTCGGTGTAGCCGTTGACCTCGATGCGGGTCGTCTGGACGTGGGTCGAAGCCTGGGCGGCCTCGGCCACGATCTCACGCGCGCGGGCGGTCAGGTCCGAGCGATCCCAGTCGAAGAACACCAGGTAGGTGCGCGCCGGGGTCGGAGCGGGCGGCACGACGACCGGAGCCGGCGGCGGCGGCGGCGGAGCCGTCTCGAACGCATAGCGCAGGCCCAGGATGAACTGGTGGTTGAAGCGGTCGTCGAAGTTCGCGTTGCCCGAGTGCTTGCCCATCTGGTCCCAGGTCGTCAGCGTGTACGAACCCGAGCTGAAGGTCTGGCCGAGCATGCGATACTGCGCCGTCACCTGCAGGCCCGGAACGCCCGGGATGTCATAGGCCGCGCCCACGATGCCCTGGTAGGCGAAGCCGCCGTTCGTGCCGCCCAGGCGGCTGACGTCGCCGTTCATGTAGGCGGTGGTCGTCGGGCTGTAATGCTGCCACAGATAGCCCACGCCGACGCCGACGAACGGGGTGATGGGCACATCGATGCCGAACTGCTTCAGGTCGATATCATACAGGACGTTCACCAGGCCGCCATAGGACTGGTCGTTGCCCGAGGTCGAGCCCGGCACGGCGGTGTAGGCGCGGTGGCTGATCTCGGAATAGTTGTAGACGCCCTCGAGTTCGACGCGCAGGCCGTTACCGAAGCCCCAGCCGAACGCACCGAAGCCGGTGAAGCCGTCCTTGTGGCGGTACTGGGATGAGCTGATCTGGCCGGGAATCGGGTCGTTGGCGAAATGACCATGCTGGTTCTGAACCAGGTTGTAGCCGCCGCCCAGGTCGACATAGGGACCGGTGATGATGGTCGCATTCGCAGCAACCGGTGCAGCCGCCATCAGCGTGGTGGCCAGTAATGCCGTGCGGAGACGCATTATTTTCGTCCTCAATATAATCATCCGTTCGAGTAACCGCCGCACCATGGGCGGTCAGCCTCAGCGTGATGCTCAACCCCCTATAGATGCTTCGGTTCCGGCTTAGGAACCCATCTGATCGGCAGAGCAGGCATTACTGTCGCGCAGCGTGTTGAAACGGCAACAGTTTATTTCGGACAGATTACGGGTTCCGAAAGGTGCCCGGCTGCGCCGGGCGGCGCCCAGGGTTTGGAAGCGGGGTCTGGAATTTGCAAAGATCCTGTTTGGATCGGGAAAGTGTGGCGGCGGACGTTGCTCCGGCGCCACAGGGCGGGACGTATCAGTCCCCGCAGCCTTCCATAAGCAGAATGTCGTGAATAGTGTCGCGCGACACGTCGCGGCAGGTAAAGGCCTGCCCGATTCCGCGCGCCAGGACAAAGGACAGGCGTCCGTCGCGCATTTTCTTGTCGTGCTGCATGTGGGCGATCAGCCGGTCCGCCGAGAATGAGGCATTCAGGTCGGCGATGCGCGTGGGCATGCCCAGCCGTTGCAGATGCGCCATCAGGCGGTCCAGGTCCGTCTGGTGGCAGAATCCCATGCGCACCGACGTCATGAAGGCCAGCCCCAGGCCGATCGACACGGCCTCGCCATGCAGCAGGCGGCCGTCATAGCCCAGTTCGGCCTCCAGCGCATGGCCGAACGTGTGGCCCAGATTGAGCAGGGCGCGCCCGTTGGATTTCTTTTCCTCGCGCTCGTCGTCGCCGACGACGCGGGCCTTGAACAGGCAGGCCAGGCGGATCGCCTCGGCCTGGGCGCCGGCGTCGCCGGCCAGGACGGCCTGGCCGTTGGCCTCGCACCATTCGAACAGGGCGGCGTCGCCGATAAGCCCGGCCTTGACGATTTCGGCATAGCCGGCGCGCAGTTCGCGGACCGGCAG
Source organism: Nguyenibacter vanlangensis (assembly GCF_038719015.1). Lineage (NCBI taxonomy): Bacteria > Pseudomonadati > Pseudomonadota > Alphaproteobacteria > Acetobacterales > Acetobacteraceae > Nguyenibacter > Nguyenibacter vanlangensis. The sequence continues at coordinate 855,026 of NZ_CP152276.1, read as the reverse complement.
GCTGGACAGGGTCGCGGTATCGGCCAGCACGGCGATCGGCTGATGGAACGCCCCCAGCAGGTTCTTGCCGAACGGCGTGTTGATGCCGGTCTTGCCGCCGACCGAGGAATCGACCTGCGACAGCAGGGTGGTCGGGATCTGCACGAAGGGCAGGCCGCGCAGCGTGGTCGCGGCGGCGAAGCCGGCCAGGTCGCCGACCACGCCGCCGCCCAGCGCGATCACCGTGGTGCCGCGTTCGACCCCCAGCTCCAGCAGCCGGTTGGTCACGCGTTCATATTCGGCCAGGGTTTTGGACGCTTCGCCGGCGCCGATCACGATTACGTCGGTGCGGATGGGGCTCTCGGCCGGGTCGCCGGCCAAATCTCCCGTAAGACCCCCCGTAAGACCTTCCAGCAGGCGCGGCAGGTGCAGGGCGGCGACGGTTTCGTCGGTCACGATCACCACCCGCCTCTGCGGCAGGACCGGGGCCAGCAGCCTGCCGGCATGGCGCAGCAGGTCCGTGCCGATCGTCACGTCGTACTGCCAGCGATCCAGCCGCACGGGCACGATGTGCGGCGGCTTGCCCGGCGTCAGGGCGGTAATGACGGCGGCGGCGCTCTGCTCCACGCTTTCTTCTCCACAATCCACGGTGATGTCGGCCTCGGCATAGATTGGATGCCGGATGTCGATCAGGGCCGCCAGGATATCGCGCGGGTTGCCCCCGTTCAGCAACGGGCGATGGGTGCGGCCCTGGACGCGCCGCACCAGGACCGGCAGCGGGCAGCGCAGCCAGACCGAAACCCCGCGATCCCGGATGACGGCGCGCGTCGCCGGATCCATGAACGCGCCGCCCCCGGTCGCCAGGATCAGCGGCCCGCCATCGAGGATCCGCCGGATGACGCGATGCTCGCCCTTGCGGAACTCGGCCTCGCCATACCGGCGGAACAGGTCGGCGATGGAACAGCCCGCCGCGCGCTCGATCTCGACATCGGCATCGACGAACGGCATGCCCAGCCGGGCGGCCAGGCGCCGGCCGATCGTCGTCTTGCCGGCGCCCATCAGGCCGACCAGCACGATGCTGCGCGCGCCGGGGTCCGGCGCCGCGGACGCCGCCTGTGCCCCGGAGAGCAGGTCGAGAGACAGGAACGGGGTTTCCCGCTCGTCGGCGGCGGGCGGGTCGGTGGCGGGATCGGATGCGGCGGAATCAATCGGGCGTGACATGATTCGCAACCTAACATAGAGCAAAGGCACCAAGCCATCCGGACGAGTCGCGCGGGCCGACCGTCCGGATGGCCACGTTCCGGCGTCGAGGTTCGGCTATGCAGCGCATTCTGTTGGCTTTTGCGGTTCTTGTGCTCCTGGCCGCCGGGGGCGGATTCCTGTCGCTGGGGGCCTTTCCGCCGGCCGCGCCCACGCAGCCGGTGCACAAGGACCTGTCGGCGGATCATTTCGCCCGGCCGTGACGGAGGCGGCCATGCCGCGCGCAGCGGCGGAGGATCCGGCCGCGGACGGGCCGCAGGACGCGCGGGTCGAGGCGTTCCTGGAAATGCTGGCCGCCGAACGCGGGGCGGCGGTCAATACGCTGCAGGCCTATGCCCGCGACCTGCGGGACCTGTCGGAGCACGCGGCGCGGGCGGGCCGGACGCCGGCGGATGCCGATTCCGGGCTGCTGCGGGAATATATGGCGACCCTGGTGGCGGCCGGCCTGTCGGCCCGCACCCAGGCCAGGCGGCTGTCCTGCTTGAAGCAATTCTATCTGTTCCTGGCGCGTGAAGGCATCCGGCCGGACAATCCCGCCCTGCTGCTGGACGCGCCGCGCCTGTCGGCCCCGCTGCCGCGCTTTCTCGGCGAAGCCGAGATCGACGCGCTGCTGGCGGCCTGCGCCGGAGATGATGCAATCCCGGAGCCGTCCGGGGGAGTGTCCCCTGAGAAAGTGTCCAGGGACGCGCGGCGGGCGGCACGGCGGCGGCTGGTGGCGCGGGCGGCGCTGGAAATCCTCTATGCGTCCGGCCTGCGTATTTCGGAATTGCTGGCGCTGCGCGTCCGCGGCCTGGCGGGCGATGCCCGCATGCTGCTGGTCAGCGGCAAGGGCGGGCGCGAGCGCCTGGTGCCGCTGTCGGCCGGCGCGCGCCGGGCCGCGGACGCGCTGATCGCGCATGACCGGGAGCTGCGCAGTCCCTATCTGTTTCCGGGCCGTACGCCCGGGACGCCCCTGACCCGCCAGGGATTCGACGGGATTCTGCGCGAGACCGCGCTGCGTGCCGGCCTGGACCCGGCGCGCGTGTCGCCGCACGTGCTGCGCCATTCCTTCGCGACCCATATGCTGGCGCGCGGGGCGGATCTGCGGGCGTTGCAGGTCCTGCTGGGCCATGCGGACATCGCGACCACGCAGATCTATACCCACGTGCTGGCCGAGCGCCTGCGCCAGGCGGTCGAATCCCATCCCCTGGCCCGGGCGGCGGGAAGGGGGGAAAAGGGGATCGGACGCGGTTTTCCGCCGGAATAAGCTTGGCAGGATTCGTGGCTGTGCTATCCGCACGGCATGCGCCAGTTTCTAGATTTCGAAAAACCCGTCGCCGAGCTTGAGGACAAGATCGACGAGCTTCGCAAGATGTCCGGTCCCGACGGTATCAACCTCGCCGAAGAGATCGCCCGCCTGACGGACAAGGCGGATAAGCAGTTGCGCGCGGCCTATGCCAAGCTGACCCCGTGGCAGAAGGTGCAGGTGGCCCGGCATGCGCAGCGTCCGCACGCGGTCGATTACATCGGCACGCTGATCGAGGACTTCACCCCGCTGGCCGGCGACCGGCTGTTCGCCGAGGACAAGGCGGTGGTCGGCGGGCTCGGGCGTTTCCAGGGCCGTCCGGTCGTGGTGATCGGCACCGAGCGCGGCGCGGACCTGGATACCAGGCTGGAGCATAATTTCGGCATGGCGCGGCCCGAGGGCTATCGCAAGGCGCAGCGCCTGATGGACCTGGCGGGGCGGTTCGACATGCCGATCCTGACCTTTATCGATACGGCGGGCGCCTGGCCAGGAATCGATGCCGAGGCCCGGGGCCAGGCCGAAGCGATCGCGCGGTCGATCGATCTCTGCCTGGCCGCGCCGGTGCCGGTGATCGCCACCGTGATCGGCGAGGGCGGTTCGGGCGGCGCCGTGGCGCTGGGCGCGGGCGACCGGGTGATGATGCTGGAGCACGCGATCTATTCCGTGATCTCGCCCGAGGCCTGCGCCTCGATCCTCTGGCGCGATCCGAAGCAGGCCACCAGCGCCGCCGACGCGTTGAAGCTGACGGCGCAGGACCTGCTGCAACTGGGCCTGATCGACCGCATCATCCCCGAGCCGCTGGGCGGCGCCCAGCGCGATCCCGAGGCGACGATCCGCGCGGTGGGCGATGCGATCGCCGCCGAACTGCCGCCCCTGGCGGCGCTGGACCCGCAGGCACGCATCGCGCAGCGGCGCGAGAAATTCATGGCGATGGGACGCGACGGCCTGAGCTGATCGCCCCGGGGCCGCCTTTGGGGCCCTGTTTCAGGCCCCCGCTTCGGCCATGGCGTCAGGGTGGGGGCTCGCCCTCGATCGGGGTGCAGCCCAGTTGCGCGATCAGGGCCTGCACCGCGTCCGCCGCCGCCCGCACCTGGGCGGGATCGAGGCCCTTGCTGACCAGCGTCACCCCGCCCCGCCCGTCCGGACGACGGAACGGGTAGGACCCGATATCGAGGCCGGGAAAACGCTCCTGGATGTCCGTCAGGCCCGCGGCCAGGGCGCCTTCGTACAGTCCCAGCGCATGCCAGCTCTGCGATGCGACCGGGGTGCCGTGACGCAGGGACGGGGCCAGTTCCTCGAACATCGCGCGCATGATGCGCGGCACGCCGGCCAGGACATGGACGTTGCCGATGCTGAAGCCGGGGGCGGAGGACACCGGGTTGGGAATGGGCACGGCGCCCTGGGGCAGGGTTGCCATGCGCTGGCGCGCCGCGTTGAATTCGCCCTGGGGGAAATGGGCCTCCAGCAGGCGGAACGTCTCGGGATGGATGACCCAGGGCAAGCCGAACGCCTCGGCCACGCAGGGCGCGGTGATGTCGTCATGGGTCGGGCCGATGCCGCCGGTGGTGAAGACATGATCGAACGCCGCGCGGGCGGCGACGATCGTGTCCACGATCACCGGCCGCCGGTCGGGGATGATCCGTACCTCGGCCAGGGTGATGCCCAGTTCCGCCAGGCGCCGCGCGATATATTGCACGTTCACGTCCTGGGTACGGCCCGACAATATCTCGTTGCCGATGACCAGGATGCAGGCGGTCGGGTTCATGTGCGTGGCCCCCATTTCCGGTGGCAGAACAGTGGACGGGTTTGCATTATGATCGCCGTGACCGGGCAAGGCCAGAGGCGATGGGGGCCAGAGGTGATCGGGGCCAGAGGGGATGAGTGCGATGATGAAGGGACCAGTCTGCGGTGCGCCGCGATGCGTCTGGGATCTGCGTGCCACGCTGGGCGAGGGGCCCGTCTGGGCCGAGGGCGAGCAGGCGCTCTATTTCGTCGATATCGTCGGCCGGGCGATCCATCGCTACCGTCCGGAAAGTGGCGAGACCACGTCATGGGAGGCGCCGAACAGGCCGGGCTTCCTGGTGCCGCTGTCCGACGGTACGTTTCTCTGCGGGCTGAAGGACGGGCTGCACCGCTTCGATCCGGCTACCGGCCGCTTCAACCTCGATCTGCTGGTCGAGGCCGAACTGCCGGACAACCGGATCAATGACGGACATGTCGATCGCCTGGGCCGCCTGTGGTTCGGCACCATGCACGATGCCGAGACCAGCCCTACCGGGTCGCTGTACGCCGTGACCCAGGAGGCCGGCCGTTTGCGCATCCATCGGCAGGACGAGGGCTATATCGTCAGCAACGGCCCCGCTTTGTCGCCGGACGGGCGCACGCTGTACCATAATCACTCCCCGGCGCAGACGATCTTCGCCTTCGACGTCGACGATGCGGGCGGGCTGTCGAATCGCCGGGTCTTCGCGACGCTGGCGGATGGGTATCCCGACGGGATCGCGGTCGACAGCGCGGGCTTCCTGTGGGTCGGGGTCTGGCAGGGGGGGCGCATCGAGCGGCTGGCGCCCGACGGAACGCGGGTGGACCCGATTCCGCTGCCGGCGCGCAACGTCACCAAGGTCGCGTTCGGCGGTCCGGATTACCGCACCGTCTTCGTCACCACCGCGCGCAAGGGTCTGTCGCCCGCGCAACTGGACCAGGAACCGCTGACCGGCGGGCTGTTCGCGTTCGGCACCAGCATTCCCGGCCAGAGGCAGGCGGCGTTCACGCTGGCGCGCTCGATCGTGCTGTAGCCTTTGGCCTTTGCAGATAGCCTTTACAGAAGATCGCGCAGCAGCGGGATCAGCGGCAGATCGGCCTCGGGCATCGGGTAGAGGGACAGGTCCTGCCCCCGGACCCAGGCCAGGGTCTGTCCTTCACGGGGGCGGGGCGTGTTCTTCCAGCGCCGGCACAGATAGACGGGCATCAGCAGATGGAAATGCCCGTAATCATGCGACACGAACGTATAGGGCGCGAGGCACGAGCGGGTGACGTCCAGGCCCAGCTCCTCGTCCAGTTCGCGGACCAGCGCGGATTCGGGGGTTTCGCCGGCTTCGACCTTGCCGCCGGGAAATTCCCACAGGCCGGCCATCGCCTTGCCTTCGGGCCGGCGGGCCAGCAGCACGCGGCCGTCGGTGTCGACCAATGCCACGGCGGCGACCAGCACCATCCGCTTTTGCGCCCGGCCCTGGGTGGAGGCGGGATCGATCCCGGTTTCGGCGGCGTCATCCATGTCCGGCATGTCCAGTTCCAGATCGGTGCGTGTCGCCTCGAACAGCAGGACGGGATGGTCCCCGCCGCGCGAGACGAAATCCTGCCGCCCCGATCCGGTTTCGCGAAATCCGACCCGCCGCAGCACGGCGATCGAGGCCGGGTTGTCGTGCGCGACCGCGGCCGCGATCCGTTCGATCGGCAGGCCGGCCAGCGCCCAGCGGGCGATGCGGCCGACGGTGGTGGATGCGACCTTGCGATTCCAGTAGGGGCGGCCGATCCAGTAGCCCACGCTGGCCGACCGCGTCGCCTTGTCGAGGCGCACCCCGATGCAGCCGATCAGCGAATCGGGGCTGTCCGATTCGGGGTGGGTGATGGCGAAATGATAGGCCGTTCCCCGCCGCGACAGGTCATGGGTCGCGGCGATCCATTCATCCGTCAGTTCGCGCGGATAGGGGAACGGCACCCGGCTGAGCATGCGGATCACGCTCCAGTCATTTACCAGGCGGTGCATGGTGCCGGCGTCGGACGCATGCAGCGGCCGCAGGCGATACGGGCCGGCCTGCAGCGCCGCACCGAGACGGGATTCGCCGAGATCGATCGTCATGCCGGCGGCCTGTGCGCGGTCCGGCGGACGGCCCGGTCCATGGCGTCAAGCATCCGCCGGGATGCCGCATTCGGCCAGAAGCGCGCGCAGGGCGCAGATGACCGGAAAGACTTCCTGGTTGTGGTCGCCGCCCTGCGCGTCCCATGCCGCCTGTTCCAGTTCGACGATCTCGCGGTCCTCGCGGAAGATCCGCTCGGTGAAGGCCACCAGGAACGGCCATGCGGCGTCCAGCAGGCCGGGGATTTTGGGCCGCTTGATCGACAGCAGGCCGAAGACCCGGTTGGTCATCTGGGCGTCGTCCTGCGGCACATAGACGATCCACAGATCCATCACCGGCGGCTCGTCCCCGGTCTGGATCCTGAGCGTCTGGTACGGGTACTCGGTGCGGATCGTCATGACGTCGCGATGGGCGAAGCGGGCGCTGTTGTCGCGCTTCTGGCCGAACACCAGGGCTTCGCCGAGCGGCTGCCTGCCGCCGGTGCGGGCGAAGCTGTAGCGCGCCTCGACCATGCCCGGGCCGCGATCCTGCCCCAGGAAGCGGGGCTTCATCTGGCCCATCTGTTTCATGTGCATGAATTGATGGTTCATATCCATCAGGTTTTCATGCATGAAACTGTAATGGCATTTGACGTGCCGGCCGAAGCGGCGGGTCTTGTAGTGCGGGTTCGCGGCCTGCGCCAGGGGCGGCAGGGGCATGTCCCCGGCCCGTGCCGGATCGCCGGGAAAGACGAAGATCAGCCCGTCCTGCTCGCGGCACGGATAGGTCCGCACCCCGTTCGGCAGCTTGCCCTTGCCCAGGTAGGGGACATCGATGCACCGTCCCGAGCGGCCATAGGCCCAGCCATGATAGCAGCACTGGACCGACTGGCCCTTGACCTGCCCCTTGCTGAGCGGCACCTGGCGGTGAGCGCAGCGATCCTCCAGCGCGAAGACCGCGCCTTCGTGCGGGCGGACCAGCGCGATGGGCTGGCCGGCATAGCGGACGCCGATGGTCTTGCCGGGCTTCAGCTCGCGCGACCAGGCGACGGGGTACCAGAAACCGGGATTGGCGCGTACCCGCCGCAGATCGCCCACGTGGGTGCGATCGGGCTGGGAAATGCCGTCCGTCGAAAAAATCTGGTTCATCGTCTCTCTTGCGTTCGAGGCAGGCGCCTGGGGTGGCCCATCCCCAAAGTCAAGGGCAGGTATGCGATTGCGTCAAGTCGCCGCCGGCGGCGCCAGTTCGGCCGTCAGGTCCTCGATGAACTGGTAGGCCACGCGGCCGGAGCGCCCGCCGCGACCGACCGACCAGGCATTGGCGCGGCGCTGCAGGTCGTCATCCGCGATCGGCAGCGCGCGGGCCCGCGCATAGGCGCGGACCATGTCGGCAAATACGTCCTGTGCGCAATGATGAAAGCCGATCCACAGCCCGAACCGGTCGGAGAGCGAGACCTTTTCCTCGACCGCCTCGGACGGGTTGATGGCGGTCGAACGCTCGTTCTCGATCATGTCGCGCGGCATCAGGTGGCGGCGGTTCGAGGTGGCATAGAACAGGACATTCTCGGGCCGGCCGGAAATGCCGCCATCCAGCACTGATTTCAGCGCCTTGTAGTCCGCGTCCTCGCTTTCGAAGGACAGGTCGTCGCAGAAGACGATGAAGCGCCGCGCCGCGCCGCGCAGCAGGGCCAGCAGGTCGGGCAGGGTCGACAGGTCCTCGCGCTGGATCTCGATCAGCGCCAGCCGCGCCTGTCCGGCCCGGGGGGGCTGGCCGTCGACCAGGTTGGCCTGCGCATGGGCCGCCTTGACCAGCGACGACTTGCCCATGCCGCGCGCGCCCCACAGTATGGCGTTGTTCGCCGGCAGGCCGCGCGCGAAATGCAGCGTATTGTCCAGGATCAGCCTGCGTTGCGCCTCGACCCCCTGCAGCAGGTCGATGGCGACGTGCGCCACCTGCGCGACCGGGGCCAGGCAGCCCCGCTCGGGGTGCCAGACGAAGGCGTCGGCGCTATCCAGGCCCGCCAGGGTCGCCGGCGCGGGAGAGAGCCGTTCCAGCGCCGAGGCGATCCGGTCCAGAAGCGAAAGCAGGGCAGGGTCCATCGAGGCTGACTTCCATATGATCGGACGATCGGCGGCCCCGCTTCGCACGGGCGGCGAACCGACGCCTTGACGGGAGACGGGCGAAAACTATGGTCCAGTGCCGCAGCCCGCAACCCAATAATGACGGCCGGAATCACACGACATGACCCTTCTCTCCGACTTTCTGATCACGCCGGCCCATGCCCAGACGGCCGGCGGCGAGGGCGGATTCCTCAGCGCGGGCGGATTGATGAGCATCCTGCCCTATGTCGCGATGTTCGTTATATTTTATTTTATCCTGATCCGTCCCCAGCAGCAGAAGCAGAAGCAGTTGCGCAGCCAGCTCGCCGCGCTGCGCCGTGGCGACCGGGTGCTGACGGCCGGGGGAATCATCGCCGTGGTGCAGAAGGTGCGCGAGGATTCGAACGAGATCGAGGTCGAGATCGCCCCGAACGTGCGGGTGACCGTCCTGCGCGAGACCATCAGCTCGGTGGTCAGCAGCGCGTCCAAGCCGGCCAATGATACCGGCGCCAAGGCGGGCTGACCGCACGCGCCATTTCCCGAGAAGTTGAAGACCCCCGGCGGCCGGTCACCTGACCCGGCTGCCGGGGGTCTTTGCGTTTCGGCCCCGGGAAACCGCCGTTTCGTTTGGTTTGCGCCGAGGTTTCCCATAATGTGGTTAAATGTCTCATATATTGAATTGTCGCCGTGTCGGGCCTAATCCGATGGGGCAGGGAGGATGCGATGGCCGATGGGAATGCCAGAATTGCCGATGCCGGCGTCGTCGATACCAGGAGTGTCGCGGCAACCGGCACGCAGGCGCTGGAACGCGGGATCGCGGTGATCGACGCCGTGGCCGCCGGGCGCCGGACCCTGGCCGCCATCGCCGCCGCGACGGGCTGCACCCGCAGTACCACCCAGCGGATCGTGAGCGCGCTGGCGCGGCTGGGCTGGCTGCAGCAGGAGGCGGGGGGGACCTATACGCTCGGGCTGCGGCTGGCGGCCCTGGGCCAGCGGGCCGGCGCCGAATCCGCGCTGGCGACGCTGGCGCGTCCCGTTGCCGAGCGGCTGGGGGCCGAAACGCAGGATACGGTGCATCTGGGCGTCCGCGCGGGTGCTGAAGTCCTGTACCTGGACAAGATTCCCGGGCAGCGCGGGCTGGAAATGCGCTCGCGGGTCGGGCAGCGCATGAAACTGGCCCTGACCGGGGTGGGGCGCGCCCTGATGCTGGACCTGTCCGAAGAGGAATGGCGGGCGCTGTATGAGTCCGGCCTTTCCGATCCGGCCCCGTCTGATCAGACATCGTCCGGTCAGGCATCCGGCGGCGCCGGCGAACGGTCTCCGCGGGACTGGGCGTCGTGGCTGGAGCGCATGCGCGCCTATCGGGCGAGCGGCTGCGTGTTCGACCTGGAGGACAACGAGGTCGGAATCCGCTGCGTCGCCGCCCCGGTGCGCGATGGGCAGGGGGCGATCGTCGCGGCGCTGAGCGTCGCCAGCGCCACGCCCTATCTGTCGCGCGAGCGGATGGATGCCCTGGCCCCGGTCGTGCGCCGCGCTGCGCGAGACGTGTCGGCCAGGCTGGGATGGCGGTCCGATGTCGCAGCGTCATGACGCGCCGCCCGACATGCCGCCCGACATGAGGGGCGATCCGGCGGCGGGGGCGCTGATCGGGATCGATTGGGGCACCTCGTCGCTTCGCGCATGGCGCATGTCGGCCACCGGCGCGGTGTTGGCCGAGGCGCAGGCGCCCTGGGGCATTCTCAACCTGCCCGATGGCGGATTCCCGGCCGCGCTGGCCAGGCTGCTGGCCGACCTGAACGGCGATGCCGGGCTGAAGCTGATCGCCTGCGGCATGGTCGGCAGCGCGAGCGGCTGGCACGAGGTCGCCTATGTCGATTGTCCGGCCGACGCGGCGGCGCTGGCCCGTGCGCTGGTGCGGCCGGCCGGGCGCGCGATGCCGGGCATCGTGCCTGGAGTGCGGCAGATTCACCCGGTTCCCGACGTCATGCGCGGCGAGGAGACGCAGATCGTCGGCGCGTTGGCGCTGTATCCCGAACTGGCCGACGCCGCGACCCTGATCCTGCCCGGCACCCATTCCAAATGGGCCACGGTGCGGGCCGGGCGGATCGTCGGGTTCCACACCGCGATGACCGGTGAACTCTTCGCCGTGCTGTCGCGCCACAGCATCCTGGGCCGTCCCGGCGAGGGCGTGCCCCCCGCGACCGAGGATGCCGCCCGGCTTGCCTTCCGCCAGGGGGTGCGGGCGGCCGCGCAGTCGCGCCAGGGGGTGGGGCCGCTGCTGTTCTCGGCGCGCAGCCTGTTCCTGAGCGGGGCGGTCGGTGCCGCCGAGACGCGCGATTATCTGTCCGGCCTGCTGGTGGGCGACGAGATCCGTGCCGGCCTGGCCGAGCGGCCGGACATGCTGCCCACGGTCCTGATCGGCGAGGAGCGGCTGTGCGGGCTCTATGCCACGGCCTTCGAGATGCTGGGCGCGCCGGTGCCGCGGACCATCGGCAATACCGCGCCGGCGGGCCTGTACCACATCGCCATGACGGCCGGGTACTTCCGGACCGATCCGCCCACCCAGTCCGGCTGAGGAGAGAACGGTGCCGACATTCGACGACGCGCTGCGCGCCTGCCCGCTGATCGCCATCCTGCGCGGCGTCCGTCCGGACGAGGTGCTGGAGATCGGCGCGGCCCTGGTCGATGCGGGATTCACCATCATCGAGGTGCCGATGAATTCGCCCGAGCCCCTGCGCAGCATCCGCCTGCTGCAGGACCGTTTCGGCCGGAAGGCGCTGATCGGCGCCGGGACCGTGCTGTCCGAGGCGGCGGTGGCGCAGGTCGCCGACGCGGGCGGGCGCCTGATCGTCATGCCCCATGGGGACGTCGCGGTCATCCGCGCCGCGCGCGCGGCGGGCCTGGACTGCACGCCCGGCGTCGCCACCCCGACCGAGGGGTTCGCAGCACTCGCGGCCGGTGCGACGGCGCTGAAACTGTTCCCGGCCGAGCAGTTGGGCACGGCGGCGCTGAAGGCATGGCGCAGCGTGTTCCCCGCCGGGACGCGTTTCCTGCCCGTGGGCGGCATCACGCCCGAGACGATGGCGCCGTACCGGGCGGCGGGTGCCGCCGGGTTCGGGCTGGGTTCGGCGCTGTACCGGGCGGGGCAGCCGGCCGCCGAGGTGGCGCAAGCGGCGCGGCGGTTCGTCGGCGCGCTGGCCGGCATGCCCGGCGCCTGAGGCCGGAGACGTCCTGAAAAACGAAAAATCGAGACGCGAAGACTCGAAGATCGGGAAGATCGGAAACGGACATGAAGATCACGAAGCTGACCACGTTCCAGGTGCCGCCGCGCTGGCTGTTTCTGAAGATCGAGACCGACGAGGGGATCAGCGGCTGGGGCGAGCCGGTGGTCGAGGGGCGCGCCGACACGGTGGCCGCCGCGGTGGCCGAGCTGGCGGATTACCTGATCGGCAAGGACCCGTTCCGGATCGAGGATCACTGGACGGTGCTCTATCGCGGCGGCTTCTATCGCGGCGGCGCGGTGCATATGAGCGCTGTCGCCGGCATCGACCAGGCCTTGTGGGACATCAAGGGGCGCGCCTTCGGCGTGCCGGTGCATGAATTGCTGGGCGGCCGCGTGCGCGATCGCATCCGCGTCTATTCCTGGATCGGCGGCGACCGGCCGGCGGATACGGCCGAAGCGGTGCGCGCCGTCGTCGATCGCGGCTTTACCGCGATCAAGATGAACGCGACCGAAGAACTGCAATATGTCGACAGCCACGGCAAGGTGGACGCGGTGATCGCCCGCGTCGCCGCGATCCGCGCGGAGGCCGGGCCCTATCTTGGGATCGGCGTCGATTTCCACGGCCGGGTCCACAAGCCGATGGCCAAGGTGCTGGCCAAGGAGCTGGAACCGTTCGACCTGATGTTCATCGAGGAGCCGGTCCTGAGCGAGCATCTGGAGGACCTGCCCGAAATCACCAAACACACGTCGATCCCGATCGCGCTGGGCGAGCGCCTGTTTTCCCGCTGGGATTTCAAGCGGGTGCTGGAGCAGGGCTGCGTGGACATCATCCAGCCCGACCCGTCCCATTCCGGCGGCATCACCGAAACCCGCAAGATCGCGGCGATGGCCGAAGCCTATGACGTCGCGGTGGCGCTGCATTGTCCGCTGGGCCCCATCGCGCTGGCGGCCAACCTGCAGCTTGACGCGCTGTGCTACAACGCCTTCATCCAGGAGCAGAGCCTGGGCATCCATTACAACCAGAGCAACGACCTGCTGGATTACCTGACCGACCCGGCGGTCTTCGCCTATCGGGACGGGCATGTGGACATCCCGGCCGGTCCGGGCCTGGGGATCGAGATCAACGAGGATTATGTCCGCGCCCGCGCGGCCGAGGGCCATCGCTGGCGCAATCCGATCTGGCGCCATCGCGACGGGTCGTTCGCGGAATGGTAGGCTTGGCGATGTCAGGCTTGGCGATGTCCGGGGCCGCGCACCAGGATGCGGATGCGGGCGCCGATGCCGGCGCCTTCGCGCATTATCCCAGCCTTGTCGGCCGTTCGGTGCTGGTCACCGGCGGGGCCAGCGGCATCGGCGAGGCGCTGGTCCGGGCCTTTGCCGGCCAGGGCGCGCGGGTCGCGTTCCTCGACCGCGATGGGGCGGCTGGCGCGCGTCTGGCCGAGGCGCTGCGTGCGAACGGCCGGGACGTGCTGTTCCTGTCCTGCGACCTGGCCGACGTCGCGGCTCTGCGCCGGGCCGTCGCGGATGCGGCACGGGCGAACGGGCCGGTCGAGATCCTGCTGAACAACGCCGGATATGACCAGCGCCACACGCTGGACGAGGTCGACGAGGCGCTGTGGGAGAGCCTGTCGGCGGTGAATATCCGCGCCCAGTTCTTCGCGGCCCAGGCGGTGGCGCCCGGCATGCGCCAGATGGGGCGCGGTTCGATCATCTGCCTGGGTTCGACCGGATGGATGCAGAAAAATGCCGGCTATCCGGTCTATGCGACCGCCAAGGCGGCGGTCAAAGGGCTGGTGAACAGCCTGGCGCGGGAACTGGGTCCGTTCCGGATCCGGGTGAATGCGCTGGTGCCCGGCTGGGTCATGACCGAACGCCAGTTGCGCCTGTGGGTGACGCCGGAGGGCGAGAAGGAGATAGACCGCGCCCAGTGCCTGCCGGGCCGGGTGCGGCCCGGGGACATCGCGCGCATGGCGCTGTTCCTGGCCGCCGACGACAGCCGCATGTGCACCGGGCAGGACTTCATCGTCGACGGGGGATGGGTCTGACGTGCCGGCCGTGCCCCAAGCCGGCTTGGCCGGGATGAACCGGACCCGCTATATCTCGTTAAGATCGGGTGCAGAGGGGGCAAGATGCATGTGTACGGATCTGCCGCGTCGTCAGGGACCGGGCATCTGAAGCAATCGGTTGCCGGCCGCGCCGGCCTGGTTGCCGGATTGGCCGCTGTCGCGGGGCTGATGTTCGGGCTGGATATCGGCGTCATTTCCGGCGCGCTGGGCCTGATCGCCCAGGAATTCAGCACCACGCAGGTCCAGGAGGAATGGATCGTCGCGGCGATGATGCTGGGCGCCGCCCTGGGCGTGCCCGTCGCCAGCCGGCTGTCCTTCGTCTGGGGACGCAAGCGCACGCTGATCATCGGCGCCAGCCTGTTCATCTGCGGTTCGATGTCCTGCGCGCTGGCCGGTTCGGTCGGCGTGCTGATCGTCGCGCGGATCGTGCTGGGCCTGGCGGTCGGGGTCTCGACCTTTACCGCGCCGCTTTATATTGCCGAGGTCTCGGATCCCGCGCATCGCGGTGCCATGATCTCGGTCTATCAGTTGATGGTCACGATCGGCATCCTGGCGGCCTTCGTTTCGAACGCGCTGTTTTCCTATTTCGATGCGTGGCGCTGGATGCTGGGCGTGGTCGCGTTTCCGGCGGTGGTCTTTCTGATCGGCGTGCTGTTCCTGCCGCACAGCCCGCGCTGGCTGGTGCTGCGCGGCAAGCGCGACGCGGCGCGGCGCGCGCTGCTGGAACTGCGCGGTCCGGTGCGCGGCGTGGCCGACGAACTGAACGAGATCGACGCCCAGTGCCGCGGCGGCGGCAACGGCTTCGCGCTGTTCCGGGCCGACCGCAATGTCCGCCGCGCGGTCTTTCTGGGCGTCATGCTGCAATGCATCCAGCAATTCAGCGGCGTGAACGTGGTGATGTATTACGCACCGCGCATTTTCGGCCTGGCGGGCTTTCCCGAACATGCCGGGCTGTGGGGTACCGCGAGCGCCGGCGCGGTCAACGTGCTGGCGACCTTCCTGGCGATCTGGCTGGTCGATCGCTGGGGGCGGCGGCCGATCCTGATCTGCGGCCTGGTGGTCATGAGCCTGTCGTTGACGGTGCTGGGCGGCATTCTCGGCGGCGGCGCACAGTACGGGGTGCGCCAGGTGGCCGCGGTCGGGGTGCTGCTGAGCTTCGTGGCGGGATTCGCCTTCTCGGCGGGGCCGCTGGTCTGGGTGCTGTGTTCGGAAATCCAGCCCTTGCGAAGCCGCGATTTCGGCATCGCCTGCTCCACCGTCACGAACTGGATCGCCAACATGATCGTCGGGGCGTCGTTCCTCAGCCTGTTGGACCATCTGGGGCGGGCGGGGACATTCTGGATGTATGCCGCGCTGAACGCGCTGTTCGTCATCCTGGTCATCCTGTTCGTGCCCGAGACGAAAGGCCTGACCCTGGAGGGGATCGAGCGCAACCTGATGTCCGGCGTACGGCTGCGGATGATCGGGCGCGGCGCGGCCGGCCCGGCGCCCGATCATCGGGCGGCTTCATAAAAAAACCCGGCCGTCCGGCCGGGTTTTTCGTCGCTTGCGCCAGGCCGGCCGATCAGGCGGCCTTGAGCTGCGCCTCGGCGAATTCGTAGTTCGCCAGCTTGTCCAGGTAATTGGTGATGTAGTCCGGGCGGCGATTGCGGAAATCGAGATAGTAGGAATGTTCCCACACATCCAGGCCCAGCAGCGCCTTGCCCTGGCCTTCGGCCAGCGGGTTGGAGCCGTTGGCCGTCTTGGTCACCGCCAGCTTGCCGTCCGCGCCCAGCACCAGCCACGCCCAGCCCGAGCCGAACTGCGTGGTGGCCGCGGTCTTGAAAGCGGTCTTGAAGGCGTCGACGCTGCCGAAATCCTCGACGATCTTGGCCTCCAGCGCGCCGGGGATCGTCCCGCCGGCCGGCGACAGGTTCTGCCAGAACAGGATATGGTTCCAGTGCTGGCCGGCATTGTTGAACACCGGGGCCACGGCGGGATCGCCCTTGACCGCCAGGATGATCTCCTCCAGCGACTTGCCCTGCAGTTCGGGCTTCGCTTCCACGAACCCGTTCAGGGCCGTGACATAGGCCTGATGGTGCTTGCCGTGATGCAGTTCCAGCGTTTCCTGGCACATGCCGCGCGCCGCCAGCGCGTTGGTCTGGAACGGAAGAGAGGGGAGTTCGAAAGCCATGGACGTTCTCCTGTAGCAGTCAATAACCGAGCGGCCTGCCGATCTCCGAAATCAGCGTGCGAATGTCGGAGGCCGGACTCGCGCGACGATGCGCGCCAACCTAACAATCCGGCGCGGGTCCGTCGATCCGTCGCGAGGCGATCCCTGTCCGGTCCGCCTGGGGCAGAAGCGGAAAATCGCCGCCCATCAGAGCTATGAGGGCCGGCGGGATGCGTCAAGTGACGGACATATGACGGACATATGACCGGGCCGCCCGTCCATGCGGTGCTTGTGCTTCCGCGCGGCGCGCGGCATCTGCATGCATCATGGCCCGGATGATGGACATAGCGGCGGTGGATACGGCGATACGCGCGGAGCGGGACGCGGGGGCGGGTGGCGACGGGCTGTCGCACGGGCTGTCGCTTTGCGGCGCGATCGCGCGGCGATCGGACCCGGACCGGTTTTTCTGCGCCCTGTTCCTGCCCGAGCCGGTGCGCGAGGATGCGTTCAGCGTGATCGCGTTCAATCACGAATCCGTCCGCGCGCTGACGGGCATGCAGTCCTGGTCGGTCGCCGGCCCGATGGCCGGGCTGATCCGGCTGCAATGGTGGCGTGAAATCATCGAGGGCGCCGCCCACCCGCATGAGGTCGCGCCCGGCCTGCGCGCCGCCCTGGCCCGGGCGCCCGCCCTGCGCCGGACGCTGCTGCGGATTCTCGATGCCCGCGAGGCCGAAGCCGAGGGGCTGACCGACTGGCCGTCCTGGCGGGCCGCGATGCGCGGCGGGGCAGGAGGGGTGCAGGTCGCCATCGCCCAGCGTGCCGGCCTGGGCGACCCGGTGGCGCTGCAGCGGATCGAGGCCTTGGGCGCCGCCTATGGCGCGGGCGGCCTGCTGCGCCATCTCGACATCGTGCTGGCGGCGGGCCGCTGCCCCTTGCCCGATACCGCCCTGCAGGCGATCGGCCTGTCGCGCGAGGCGCTGCGCAACGGCGCGCCGCCGGGGCTTCTGGACCCGCTGCGGGTGCGCCTGCGCGAGGAGGGGCGGGCCTTCCTGGCGCAGGCGCTGCCGGTTCGGCTGAGACGCGACAGCCGCGCCGCCGCCCTGCCGGGGGTGCTGGCGCGCCGCGACCTGGCGCGTCCCGATGGAAGGCGGGCGGCCGGACGCGGCCTGGGCGACCGGCTGGCCGTCATGGCGGCCATGCTCAGCGGCCGGATCTGACCGTCAGGGTGACGTGACGATCTGCTCCAGGACCGCGAACAGCGCCGAATAATCGGCGTCGGCATCGGCGCGCCGGGTCAGGGACAGCAATTGCGTCGCCGCCGCCACCGTGACCGCCGGCGCCGCCAGCCGCGCCGCGTCGGTGAGCAGCAGGCGCATGTCCTTCTGCATCAGCCGGGTCGGGAATTGCGGCGTGAAGTCGCCGGCGCGGGCGGCCTTCAGCTTGCGCTTGTGATGGGGCGAGATCACGGCCACGGAATCGAGTGTGTCGAACAGCATGTCGCGATCCAGCCCCGCGGCCAGGCCATAGGCCACGCCCTCGGCCACCGCGGCCAGGGTCGCGCCCATGATCCCGTTGACCACCAGCTTCAGCTTCGCGCCGCTGCCCGACGGGCCGGCATGGATCGTCGCCTTGCCGATCGCGTCGAAGATAGGCTGGGCTCGGGCGACATCCGCCGCCGTACCGCCGACCATGATCACCAGCGCGCCGGCATCGGCCTCGGGCGTGCTGCCCGAAACCGGCGCGTCCAGCACCGCCACGTCCCGGCGCGCCCCGGCATCGGCCAGTGCCAGCGCCGCTTCGGGCGACACCGAGCTGGCATTGATCAGCAGCGTCCCGGCCCCCATGCCGGCCAGGGCACCCGATTCGCCGTACATCGACGCCTCCAGCGCCTCGTCGT
The DNA here is from genome assembly GCF_038719015.1 of Nguyenibacter vanlangensis. Taxonomy (NCBI): domain Bacteria; kingdom Pseudomonadati; phylum Pseudomonadota; class Alphaproteobacteria; order Acetobacterales; family Acetobacteraceae; genus Nguyenibacter; species Nguyenibacter vanlangensis. The sequence continues at coordinate 837,229 of NZ_CP152276.1, read as the reverse complement.
CGGGCACGCAGGCGATCACGGTGCCGGCGGCCTCGGCCACGGCGCGGGCCGTGGGCAGGAACGGGGTCGTGCCGTCTCCGCCCTTGCCGGAGGGCGTATAGGCCACGATCCGATAGCCGGCCTCGCGCACATGCCGGCCCATGCGGCTGGCCATCGCGCCGAAGCCGATGAAGCCGACCGTTCCCTTTTCGACCGTTCCCTTTCCGTCATTGTCGTCGGACATGATTTCGGTCCTTCCTTTTTTCGTTCCGTCGGGCACAGAGTGCCGGACAGGATGGATGAAGTCACGCCATGGGGCAGCCATGGACGGATCATCGTTGCCGGAGCCCGACCCATGCGCCTCTTTGACTATCCGCGTCCCGCTGCCTCCGACATCACGCCCGAGGGGGCTTATCTGTCGCGTCGCGCCACGCTGGCGGCGGGGCTGGCCGGCGGAGCCGCCTGGCTTGCGGGCGCGCCGCGCGGCGCGTGGGCCGATCCCCTGCGCGCCGCGCCGGGCGCGCTGTCGGGCACCGGGCTGACGCCCACGCCGTTCCAGGACGCCACGCATTACAATAATTTCTACGAATTCGGGCTTGAAAAGACCGACCCGGCGGAACGGTCGGGCGATTTCCATCCCCGCCCGTGGACGGTCCGGGTCGAGGGGCTGGTGGCCAGGCCGCGCACCTACGACATCGACGCGCTGCTGGCCCGCCCGCTGGAGGAGCGCCTCTATCGCATGCGCTGTGTCGAGGCGTGGTCGATGGTCATCCCCTGGATCGGCTTTGCCCTGGCCGACCTGCTGAAGGAGGTCGAGCCGCTGGGCAGCGCGAAATATGTCGCCTTCGAATCGGTGCTGCGTCCCGCAGAAATGCCCGGCCAGGACAGCATGCTGCATGTGCTGGACTGGCCCTATGCCGAGGGGCTGCGGCTGGACGAGGCGATGCATCCGCTGACGATCCTGGCGGTGGGGCTGTACGGCCGGACCCTGCCCAACCAGAACGGCGCGCCGGTCCGCCTGGTGGTGCCGTGGAAATACGGGTTCAAGGGCATCAAGTCGATCGTGCGCATCCGCCTGACCGAAACGCGGCCCCGCACCGCGTGGAACGATCGCGCGCCGGACGAGTACGGGTTCTATGCCAACGTCAATCCCGCAGTCGATCACCCGCGCTGGAGCCAGGCGACCGAGCGCCCGATCGGGGCCAGGGGCGGGTTCTTCGGTGCGGCGCGGCAGCCGACCCTGCCGTTTAACGGCTATGCCGAGCAGGTGGCCGGCCTGTATGCCGGCATGGACCTGCGGCGCAATTTCTGACGGTGGCGCGCCGCCTCTCGCCCGGCCTGATACGGGCCGCCCTGTATGTCGCGGGGCTGATGCCCGCGTCGGTCGCATTCGCGATGGGGGCGACCGGGCGGCTGGGTGCCGATCCGGTCAATGCCTTTCTGCGCATGCTGGGTCTCTGGGCGCTGCGCTTTCTGATCCTGTCGCTGTGCGTCACGCCATTGCGCGAGATCGCGGGCATCAACCTGCTGCGCTATCGCCGTGCGCTGGGGCTGCTGGCCTTCTGGTACGCGCTGTTCCACCTGACGGCCTATGTCGGGCTGGACCAGGGGTTCGATTTTCCGGTGCTGCTGGCCGATGTCGAAAAACGGCCCTTCGTCATTCTGGGCATGGTCGCGTTTCTGGTCCTGGCCGGCCTGGCGGCCACGTCCAACCGCTGGTCGATCCGGCGGCTGGGGCCGCGCTGGCGCGCGCTGCATCGCTGGGTCTATCCGGCGGCGTGCTGTGCCGCGATTCATTTCATCCTGTCCTTCAAGGTCCTGCGGCCGGAGACGCTGGCCTATGCGCTGGCCGTCGCCCTGCTGCTGGCGTGGCGCGTCCTGCCCGCCGGCATGCGGCGCAGGGCCGCGCTTTCGCGATGATGCGCTCTTTGTCTGCCAGCCATGCGGAGCCGGTATATCCCGTTTCCGTTCCGGGACGATCGCGCGTTTGAACGGAAGCTGTTCCATACAGGCGTATTCGAAATCCGGCCGGCGTCCCGCGCGCCGTCCCGCGTTGCAGCGGGTTGATGGGACGGGGCGGGGCGGCGTGCCCCCTCGCGCAGAGATGATGCGCCGGAACCTGCCGGGGATGGCTAGAAACGAAAAGACCAGCGTCATGCACCTGCCGCTGGGCACCTGCCACCGGGCACCTGCTATCGGGCGAATATTGTTCCGAATATTGCTCCAGGGAAAAACAGCAAGGGGGATCATGTGGTTCCGCGCGGATGACAGGGCACGGATGACTGGGCCCGGCGGGCGGCATGACGGCGTCGTTTCGACTCCATTTGTTTTACTGCCGGTGCTTTTCAGCGTATTTCGTTTCGTCCCCCATTGCCGACGCGCGGGGCCGCATGCTGCCGCCCCGGCGGCGCCGGTCGCGGCCGGTGACATCGTCCCGCACGCGTCGTTTCGGAGAATCTCATGACGTCGACTGCGACCCGAACCGATTCCGCCTATGACGTCGTCCTGATCGGTGGCGGGGTCATGAGCGCGACAATGGGCGCGCTGCTGAAATTGCTGCAGCCGGACTGGTCGATCGGGCTGTTCGGCCGCCTGGACGATGTGGCGACCGAAAGCTCGAACGCGTGGAACAATGCCGGCACCGGGCATGCCGCTCTGTGCGAGCTGAACTACACGCCCGAGCGCGCCGACGGCAGCATCGATATTTCCAAGGCCATCGATGTGAACGAGGCTTTTCAGGTCTCGCGCCAGTTCTGGGCTCATCTGGTCGAATCGGGGGTGATCACATCGCCGCGTGACTTCCTGAATCCCATTCCGCACATGAGCTTCGTCTGGGGCGCCGATAATTGCGATTTTCTGCGCCGCCGCCATGACGCGCTGAAGGATCATCCGCTGTTCGCCGGCATGCGGTTTTCGACCGATCCCGCGCAATTGCGGCAATGGATGCCGCTGGTGATGGAGGGGCGCGGCGCGGGCACGCCGCTCGCCGCGACCTGGAGCGCCGCCGGCACCGACGTCAATTTCGGCGCGCTGACCCATCTGCTGATCGGTTTCCTGTCGCGGCAGGCGGGATTCGACCTCAAGCTGGCGCACGCGGTCGAGGATCTGCGCCGCGACGCATCCGGCCTGTGGCGCGTCGCGGTGCGGGACCTGGCCGGCGGGCGCGACCTGTCGGTCGCGGCGCGGTTCGTCTTCATCGGCGCGGGCGGCGGCGCGCTGCCGCTGTTGCAGAAAACCGGGATTCCCGAAGCGAAAGGCATTGCGGGCTTTCCGGTCAGCGGCCAGTTCCTGCGCTGCACCAACCCGGAACTGGCCGCCCGGCACCATGCGAAAGTCTATGGCAAGGCGTCGGTCGGCGCGCCGCCGATGTCGGTGCCGCATCTGGACACGCGGGTGATCGAGGGCAGGACCGGCCTGCTGTTCGGGCCCTATGCCGGGTTTTCGACCAAATTTCTCAAGCAGGGCTCGCTGTGGGACCTGCCGAAATCGATCCGCATGGATAATCTGGGGGCGATGCTGGCGGTGGCGCGCGACAATATGCCGCTGACCCGCTATCTGATCGGCCAGATCCTGCAATCGAACACGGCGCGCCTGGCGGCGCTGCGTGACTTCGTCCCCACCGCCCGCGCCGAGGATTGGGACCTGATCGTGGCCGGCCAGCGCGTGCAGGTCATCAAGTCGGATGCGAAGCGGGGCGGGGTGCTGCAGTTCGGCACGGAAATCGTGACCGGCGCCCAGGGCAGCGTGGCGGCCCTGCTGGGGGCCTCGCCCGGCGCGTCCACCGCCGTGCCGATCATGCTGACGATCATCGCCAGATGCTTCCCCGTCGAGATGGCGCGTTGGACCCCGCGCCTGAAGACGATGATCCCGTCCTTCGGGGCGAAGGTGGCGGAGGATGCCGCCCTGTGCGCCCATGTGCGGGACTGGACGATGCGCGTGCTGGAACTGGAAGGCTGATCGGTCAGCCGGCCACCCCGGCATCCCCTGCCGCATCGACCAGACGGCGCAGCCCGGTGACGATGTCGTCGAACATTCCGGCCGTCAGCCGGCCGGTATTCGTGTTGAGGCGCGACACGTGGTAGCTGTCGCACAGGATGGCCCCGTTCGGCAGCGTGGTGCGTGCGCCGTGGGCGAAGCCGGGGCGCGGCCGCAGGTCGCAGGCGGCGACGACCGCGTGATGGGCCACCGCGCCCAGCGCCAGGACGGCGCGCAGGCCGGGCATGCAGGCCAGTTCCGATTGCAGGAAGCGGTTGCAGGTGCGGATTTCCCGCGCGATCGGCCGATTGGCGGGGGGCGCGCAGCGCACGGCATTGACGATGCGGCAATCCTGCAGGCGTAGTCCGTCCGACGGGTCGCCGCCATACCGCCCGGCGGCGAAGCCGTGCCGTATCAGCGTCTCATAGAGCAGGGTGCCGGCATAATCGCCGGTAAAGGGGCGGCCGGTCCGGTTGGCGCCCCGCAGGCCCGGGGCCAGCCCGACGACCAGGAGGCGCGCCCGGGGGCTGCCCCAGGGGGGGACCGGATCATTCCACCAATCCGGATGGGCCTGCCGGTTGGCCCGCCGATAGGCGACCAGCCGGGGGCAGGCCGGGCAGTCGCGCGGCGGCAATTCCGGCGCGCCGGGCCCGGACATGGCCGGACCGCTGGAATCGGGTCCGGCGGAATCGGGCCGGCCGGGATCAGGGCCGGAGGGGTCAGGCGTCGTGGTCGAGTTCGCTCAACTGGTCGGCCGGGTGCCGGATGGGCGCATTCTGCTGGCGGGCCGGGCGTGCCTCGGACTGGCGGCGCGTGAATTGCGGCGCGATGTCGGCCAGGTCGATGAACTGGTCCGCCTGGCGGCGCAGATCGTCGCCGATCAGCGGCGGCGAGGTCCGGATCGACGACACGACCGAGGTGCGCACCCCCTGCCGCTGCACGGATTCGAGCAGGCGGCGGAAATCGGCGTCGCCGCTGAACAGTACGGCATGGTCGATCTTCGACGCCATCTCCATCATGTCGACGGCCAGTTCGATATCCATGTTCCCCTTCACCCGCCGGCGGCCGTTCTGGTCGATGAATTCGCGCGCCGTCTTAGTGACCAGGAAATAGCCGTTATAGACCAGCCAGTCGGTCAGAGGCTTCAGCGGGGAATATTCCTCGTTCTCGAGGATGGCGGAGTAGTAGTAGGCCCGCACCACGTGCGTCTTCGCCCGGAAGAAGGCCAGCAGATTGCGGTAATCCACGTCGAAGCCCAGATGACGCGACGCGGAATAGAGGCTGGCTCCATCGATGAAGAGACATACGCGCTCATTGGGTTGAAAAAACATGCCGAATGATTCCTGTCGCGTCCTGGTGCATGAGGCGTCGGAAAGCGCGAAGTCCAAAGAGTGCGCATTCGCCGGCTTGACGTCCCGTCCGTATAGGCAAGATAAATTGAGCGCGATATAAATGATATAACGGAAATGACTGGAAAAGGCATTTTCCGTAAAAAAAACCGGATTGTAGCCGCCGCGTTCCGGTCTGCCGCCAGCATGCCGGGTTAATGTCTGGTTTCGTGCACGCTATGGTTGCAAGGCATCTTGGAAAAGGCAACGGATACCGGTGATTCTGATCGCGATCGGGGCGAACCTGCCGCATGCGGATGGCGCGACGCCGCTGGAAACCTGCCGCTGGGCGGTGGCGCAGGTCGCGGCGATTCCCGGATTGCGCGTCGTCGCGCGGTCGCGCTGGTACGAAAGCGCGCCGATTCCGCCATCCGGGCAACCGCCCTATGTCAACGGCGTTGTCGCCGCGGAGGTGGCCGCCGGGACGCCGGACGGGGAGGCGGTCACGCCCGAGTCGCTGCTGCGCGCGTTGCAGGCGATCGAGGCTCGGGCCGGCCGGGTGCGCGGCGTGGCCAATGCCGCCCGGCCCCTGGACCTGGATATCGTCGCGGTGGGGGACGTGGTCCGTGCGGCGCCCGACCCGATTCTGCCGCATCCGCGCATGGGCGGCCGGGCGTTCGTGCTGCTGCCGTTGCGGGATGTGGCGCCGGGATGGGTCGATCCGAGTTCGGGCCGCACGGTGGAGGATCTGATCGCCGCGTTGCCGGACCAGGCGATCCGTGTTCTGGCCGAAGCTTGATCGGCCGAAGTCTGATCGGCCGAATTCTGGCCGCGTGCTTGCATTCAAGGCATCCCACCACTAGGTATGGTTCTTTGCAACAGACATTTTTATCCGGAGGCCTGCCTCATGGCTCGCGTCACCGTCGAAGACTGCGTTGAACGGGTTCCCAACCGATTCGAACTGGTTCTTTATGCTGCCCAGCGGGCGCGGAACCTGTCCAGGGGAGAGGAACTGACGGTCGATCGGGACAATGACAAGAACCCCGTCGTGGCGCTGCGCGAAATCGCCGACCAGACGATCGGGCTGGAGCAGGTGCGCGGCGACCTGGTGCGTTCGCTGGCCCGCGCGCCCGAGCCCGAGCCGGCGGACGAGGAGGTCATGGACCTGATCCCGACCGAGCAGAACATCTTCGGCCTGCAGGACGTCACGGCCGAGGAAGAGGCGGCGCACGGCACGGCCGGCATGTCCGCCGAGGAACTCGAGGCCGCGATCGAGGCCGAACTGGGCGGCCGCGCGCGGCGCTGAGCCCATGGGGCACGAGGCGGCAGGTCCCGTTGATGCGCTGCATCATTCCGCCTCGGGCCTGGAGGCGCCGGTGTCCGGCGTGACCGATGGCGCCGTCCCGGTCGAAGTTGGGTCCGGCGAAGATGGGCCCGTCGAAGAGGCGGCGCCCGTGCCGGCCCGGATCGTGTCCTGCGAAGGATTGCTGCGCCGGGTCCGCGCCTATGATCCGGGAGCCGATCTCGACCTGATCCGGCGGGCCTTCCAGGTCGCGCAGCAGGCGCATGCGGGTCAGGCCCGCGACAATGGCGACCCCTATATTACCCATCCCCTGGCGGTCGCCAGCATCCTGGCGGGCTTCCATCTCGACGCGTCGTCGATCGCGACGGCCCTGCTGCACGACACGATCGAGGATACCGGCGTCACGCAGGAGCGGCTGCGCGCCGAATTCGGGGCGACGATCGCCGACCTGGTGGACGGCGTCACCAAGCTGACCAGGCTGGAACTGCAATCGGACCGGACCAAGCAGGCGGAAAATTTCCGCAAGCTGGTGCTGGCGATGTCCAAGGACATCCGTGTCCTGATCGTCAAGCTGGCGGACCGGCTGCACAACATGCGCACGCTGCATTACGTGCAGCGGCTGGACCGGCGGCAGCGCATCGCGCGCGAGACGATGGAGATCTATGCGCCGCTGGCCGGGCGCATCGGCATGGACAAGGTCAAGACCGAACTCCAGAACCTGTCCTTCGCCGAACTGGAACCCGAGGCCAACACCACCATCCGCGCCCGCCTGAATTATCTGCGCGGCCAGGGCGCCGACGTGATCGAGGAGGTGCGCCGCGAGTTGATCCAGCTTTGCCGCAAGGCCGGGCTGGGCGATGTCGAGGTGACGGGACGCGAGAAATCGCCCTTCTCGATCTGGGAGAAGATGCAGAAGCGCAACGTGGCGTTCGAGCAGCTTTCGGATATCATGGCGTTCCGCATCATCGTGCCGACGCGCGAGGCCTGCTATGTGGCGCTGGGCGCCGTCCATGCCGCCTATCCGGTGATCGTCGGGCGGTTCAAGGACTATATCTCGACCCCCAAGGCCAACGGCTATCAAAGCCTGCATACCGGCGTGACCCTGCGCCATCCGCGCAACCAGAAGATCGAAGTCCAGATCCGCACCGCAGAGATGCACGACATCGCCGAAAACGGCGTCGCGTCGCACTGGCTGTACAAGCAGTTGCCCGGGGGAGGGACAGGGGCGGGAGCGGCCGACGATTCGGCGCGCGTCGTCACCGGACTGCGATGGGTGCAGGACCTGCTGGATATCCTGGAGGATTCGGCGGCCCCCGACGAGTTCCTGGAAAACACCAAGCTCGAACTCTATCAGGACCAGGTCTTCTGCTTCACGCCCAAGGGGCAGTTGATTTCGCTGCCGCGCGGCGCCACCCCGGTCGATTTCGCCTATGCCGTGCACAGCCAGGTCGGCGACAGTTGCGTCGGCGCGCGGATCAACGGGCGGCTGATGCCGCTGCGCCACGAGTTGCAGAACGGCGACCAGGTGGAAATCATGACCGCCCGGGGCGGCACGCCGTCGCCGGCGTGGGAACGGTTCGTGGTCACCGGCAAGGCGCGTGCCCGCATCCGCCGCCATGTCGCGACCCAGCAGCGCGAGGCCCATATCGACAATGGCCGCGCGGCGCTGGCCAAGGCCTTTCGGCAGGAAGGTGTCGACGGGTCGGAAAAGGTGCTGGACACCATCCTGTCCGGCCTGAAATTCGCATCGGTCGAGGACCTGTACGTCGCAGTCGGCAACGGCAATACCGGGCCGCGGGACGTGGTGCACGCCGCCTATCCGGCCTTGCGGCAGACGCCCCGGGCCCCGCGCATGGTGCCCGGCATCCCGATGCGCGCGCCGGCTCGCGGCGCGACCCGGCCCAAGGCGGGCGGCGGCATGGCCCTGGCCGGGATCGGCCCGGGAATCGCGGTGCATTTCGCCGGATGCTGCCATCCGCTGCCGGGCGACAGGATCGTGGGTATCGTCGCGACGGGCAAGGGGATCACCATCCACACGGCGGGCTGCCAGACCCTGGAAAGCTTCGCCGCGACGCCCGAGCGCTTCATGGATGTGGATTGGGATTACGACCTGATCGGCCGCGGCAGTTCCGAGCCGCATGTCGGCCGGCTGAGCGTGATCGCGGCCAACGAGCCGTCGGTGCTGGCGACCCTGACCAACACGGCGTCGAAGCATGAGGGCACGGTGGTCAATCTGCGCATCGTCAACCGCCAGCTCGATTTCATGGAGATCCTGGCGGACATCGAGGTCCGCGACCTGCGTCACCTGTCCTCGGTCATCGCGGCGCTGCGCGCGGCGAACGGGGTCGTCCAGGTCGAGCGGTCCAAGGGATGAGCCTGATCGGGATCGGTTCGGACCTCTGTGACATCCGGCGGATCGAGCGGGTGATCGCCCGGCATGGCGAGCGCTTCCTGGACCGCGTCTTCACCCAGGCCGAGCGCAGGCGCGCCGAGCGGCGGAACGGCCAGGCGCGGCTGGGCGCCTATGCCAAGCGCTGGGCCGCCAAGGAGGCCTGCGCCAAGGCGCTGGGCACCGGCTTCGCCCAGGGCGTGTACCATCGCGACCTGGGGGTGGAGAACCTGCCGGGCGGGCAGCCGGTGATGGTGCTGACCGGCGGTGCGCGGGTTCGGCTGCGGGCCCTTCTGCCGCCGGGAGGCGAGGCCCGCATCCTGCTGACGATGACGGACGAATATCCCTATGCCTTCGCGCAGGTGATGATCGCGCAGGCGACCGGTCCAGCCTGAAACGCGCGGCGCATGTCGCGCGGCGCTTGACAGCCCGGGGTGCCGTCGGCTTCATCCGCGGGCTTTCGTCCGGCCCGGCCAGCGGCCCGGCCCGTCCTCCTCCTTGTTCCGGAAACAGATTCAGACCCATGGACGACCCGCGCAAAACCCGCTCTTCCTCTGTGCCGTCCGCCGGCGCGGCCTCGGCCCTGCATGGAGCGTGGGAACTGCTCCGCACCATCCTGATCGCGGGCTTGCTGGCGGTGGGGGTGCGGACGGTGCTGTTCGAGCCGTTCAACATTCCCTCGGGCTCGATGATCCCGACCCTGCAGGTCGGCGATTATCTGTGGGTCGCCAAATACAGCTACGGCTATTCGCATTTCTCGCTGCCGCGCTCGCCCGACCTGTTCGACGGGCGCATCTTCTTCCGGATGCCGCATCGTGGCGACGTGGCGGTGTTCCGCTTCACCAAGGACACGTCGATCGACTATATCAAGCGCATCGTCGGCCTGCCCGGCGACCGGATCCAGGTCCGGGGCGGCGAGTTGTACATCAACGACGTCCTGGTCCCGCGCACGGCCGAGGGCAACTACGTCGCGGTGGACGAGCACGGCACCCGCATGGAGGGGCAGCGTTATCACGAGACCCTGCCCGGCAGCGGCGGCCACGGCCCGGTGGCGCATGACATCCTGAAGCTGACCAATGAGGGCTTCCAGAACGATACCCCGGTCTATGTCGTGCCGAACGGCTATTTCTTCGCCATGGGCGACAATCGCGATGACAGCGCCGACAGCCGGTTCATGGGCGACGATCCCGAGGATCTGGGCTTCGTGCCCATGGAAAATCTGATCGGACAGGCCAAATGGATCTTCCTGTCGGTCGATGCGCGCCATCCGGTCTGGGAGTTCTGGATGTGGCCGATCGAGATCCGCTGGAACCGGTTGTTCATGGGGGTACGATGAGCGGCGAGGCCGTGCTGCCCGGTGGGACTCCCGATAGCCCCCCCGATGGGATCGACGGGGTGGCTGGTGACGGGATGGCGTCGCTGGAAGCGCGGCTGGGCCATCATTTCCGCCGTCCCGATCTGCTGCGCGAGGCCCTGACCCACCGTTCGGCGGCGCATCTGCGCAATGCCGCGCCACGCCGGGCACGCCAGCCGGCGGCGCGGCGCGGCGCGGGGTCGAACGAGCGGCTGGAATTCATCGGCGACCGGGTCCTGGGGCTGGTGATGGCCGAGTGGCTGCTGGAACGTTTTCCGGACGAGCAGGAAGGCGCGCTGGGCCCGCGCCACGCCCACCTGGTGTCGCGCCCGGTGCTGGCCCGCGTCGCCGAGGGGATGGACCTGCCGCCGGTGCTGAACGTGGCCGAGCATGAGGCCCGTGCCGGCGTCCGGCAGATGGCCAATGTCCTGGCCGACGCGGTCGAGGCGATCCTGGGGGCGATCTATCTGGATGGCGGGCTGGAGCCCGCCCGCGCGTTCGTGCGCGCGGCGTGGAACGAGGCGATCGTGGCCCAGGCGCAGCCGCCCAAGGACCCCAAGACCGCGCTGCAGGAATGGGTGCTGGCGCGCGGCCTGCCTTTGCCGGCCTATCGCACGGTGCAGGTGGACGGTCCGTCTCATGCGCCGCGCTTCGTCATAGCGGTCACCGCGGCCGGACAGTCGGCCGAAGGGGTGGCGGGCAGCAAGCGTGCGGCGGAGAGCGCCGCCGCCGCCGACCTGTTGCGGCAAATCGTTTGATGCCGCGTCGAAAGGAAAAGGAATCATGACCACGCGCTGCGGCTTCGTCGCCATCGTCGGGGCGCCGAATGCGGGCAAGTCGACGCTGCTGAACCGCATGGCCGGCGCCAAATTGTCGATCGTCTCGCCCAAGGCGCAGACGACGCGCTTTCGCGTTCTGGGCATCCTGATGCGGGGGGCGAGCCAGATCCTGCTGGTGGACACGCCGGGCATCTTCAAGCCCCGGCGCAAGCTGGACCGGGCGATGGTGGCCGCGGCCTGGACGGGGTCCGAGGATGCCGACATCACGCTGCTGCTGGTCGATGCGCGGCGCGGCCTGGCCGATGACGTGCGCGCGATCGTGGCCCGGTTGGCCCAGTTGGCGTCATCGCGCCGGCGGGTGTGGCTGGTGCTGAACAAGACCGACCTGGTGGACCGCCAGGCGCTGCTGCCCCTGACCGCCGAATTGTCGTCGCTGCTGGATGTCGGGCAGGTCTTCATGGTCAGCGCGCGCAGCGGCGACGGGGTCGAGGACCTGCTGGATGCGCTGGCCGCGTCGCTGCCCGAGGGGCCTTATCTTTATCCCGAGGACGACCTGACCGACCTGCCCGACCGGCTGCTGGCGGCCGAGCTGGTGCGCGAGCAGATCTTTTTGCAGACGCACGAGGAAGTGCCCTATGCTGCGACGGCCGAGACCGAAAGTTTTCGTGAGCAGCCCGACGGCTCGGTGCGGATCGAGGTCACGATCTATGTCGCGCGTCCGGGCCACAAGGCGATCCTGATCGGCGAGAAGGGCAGCCGGATCCGCGCGATCGGCGAACGCGCGCGCAAGGACCTGTCGCGCCTGCTGGATCGGACCTGCCATCTGTTCCTGAACGTGAAGGAACGCGCCGGCTGGGACGAGGAACGCGCCCGCCTGCGGGCCATCGGCCTGGACGACGCGTCGTAACGGTTTCGCGGGCGGGTGCTATTCTGCGCCCGTCGGCTTGTGAGCGGTCACGAGCGGCGATAAGAGGAATTGCATGGGTGAGGTCCGGCCATGGGCATCCCCGGCGTTCGTTCACATTTGGAGGATCCGGGGCATATGACCGAGCAAGCATCAGAAAACGGCCATGATTATCGGCGTGTGCTCCTGAAGATATCGGGCGAGGCCCTGATGGGGGACGGCAGCTACGGCATCGCCCCCCAGATGGTCGACACGATCGCCGGCGACGTGGCGGCGGTGGCGCAATCGGGGGTCGAGGTCTGCCTGGTGATCGGCGGCGGCAACATCTTCCGCGGCGTCGCGGCGGCGGCGCGCGGCATGGACCGCGCCCAGGGCGATTATGCCGGCATGCTGGCCACGGTGATCAACGCGCTGATGGTGCAGAACGCGCTGGAACGCCACGGGGTGCCGACCCGGGTCATGTCGGCGATCCACATGTCGTCGGTGGCCGAGCCCTATATCCGCCGGCGCGCTGTGCGGCACATGGAAAAGGGCAGGGTGGTGATCTTCGCCGCCGGCACCGGCAACCCGTTCTTCACCACCGATACCGCCGCCGCGCTGCGGGCGGCGGAAATGGATTGCGACGCCCTGTTGAAGGGCACGCAGGTCGACGGCGTCTATTCCGCCGACCCGCGCAAGGACGGGAATGCGACCCGTTTCGAGACGTTGACCTATCTGGACGTGCTGGCCAAGGATCTGCATGTCATGGATGCCGCGGCGATCAGCCTGGCGCGCGAGAACCGACTGCCGATCGTGGTATTCAACATCCACGCCCCGGGCGCGTTCTCGCGGGTGATGCGGGGCGAAGGGCTGTTCACCCGAATCGTCGAGGCGCGCTGAATGTCCCGCGCCGTTTGCGCGACGGCGCCGGACACGGGACGATGAGACAGGGCGGCGCGTCGATACGCCGCCCGTTTTGACTATGGAGGGCCATTGTGGCTGCTGATCAGAAGACACTGCTGGATGACCTGACCCGTCGGATGGACGGCGCGCTGGAAAGCCTGCGCCGCGACTTCGCCGGTTTGCGGTCCGGTCGTGCCAGTCCGGCGCTGCTCGAGCCGGTGCGTGTCGAGGCGTATGGCGGCGAGGTGCCGCTGACGCAGGTCGGCTCGATCGCGGTGCCCGAGGCGCGGATGCTGACGGTCCAGGTCTGGGACCGCTCGCTGGTCGGGGCGGTGGAGCGCGCGATTCGCGACAGCGGGCTGGGCCTCAACCCGGCGGCGGACGGACAGACGGTGCGCGTGCCGATTCCGCAATTGACCGAGGAACGGCGTAACGACCTGGCGCGGACGGCCGGGAAATACGCCGAAAACGCCAAGATCGCGGTGCGGGGCGTCCGCCGTGACGGCATGGACCAGGCCAAGGCCCATGAAAAGAAGGGTGATATCGGCCAGGACGATGTCAAGGTGTGGTCGGACGCGGTTCAGAAGCTGACGGACCAGTATGTGAAGCGGATCGACGAGATGCTCGCGGAGAAGGAACGCGAGATCAAGCAGGTCTGAGCCCGTCGTGACCCTTCGGTCCGTGCCCGGCCCGCTGGCCGGGACCACCATGAAGCGCGCGGCAGGGGACGCCGGCGTCGCGGCCGATCCCGACCGGCCCGTCGCCGCCGCGTCGATCCCCCGGCATGTCGGGCTGATCATGGACGGCAACGGCCGCTGGGCCGCGGCGCGGGGGCTGCCGCGCGCCGCGGGGCATCGCGCGGGGGCCGAGGCGGTGCGCCGCTGCATCCAGGCGGCCATCCGGCGCAAGGTGTCGTGCCTGACGCTGTATGCGTTCTCGTCGGAGAATTGGCGCCGCACGCCCGAGGAGGTCGCGGACCTGACCGCGCTGCTGCGCTACTACCTGCGGCACAAGGTTGCCGAGCTGAATCGCGAGGGCGTGCGGATCCGGATCATCGGCGATCTGGAACGGTTCGATCCTGACGTGCAGGCCGAAGCCCGCCGTGCCGAGGAACTGACGATCGCCAATACCCGCCTGACCCTGGTCATCGCGCTGTCCTATGGCGGGCGCGCCGACATCGTGCAGGCCGCGATGCGCGTGGCCCAGGCCGCGCTGGCCGGGACGATGGATCCGGCGGCGCTGGACGAGGCGAAATTCAGCCGTTTCCTGCAGACCGCCGATGTGCCCGATCCCGACCTGATCGTGCGGACCAGCGGCGAATGCCGGCTGTCCAATTTCCTGCTCTGGCAGTCGGCCTATGCCGAACTCGTCTTTATCGAAACGCTCTGGCCCGATTTCGACGAAAGCCATTTCGACGCGGCCCTGGACATGTTTGCCCGTCGTGAGAGGCGATTCGGTGCCCGTCCCGCCCCCTGAACCCAGCCCGCGCCCCATGCAGGCCCCCCAAGGTCGTACCCCCCAGGGTCGCACCACTCGGGATCGCACCCCTCGGGGCCGCAATTGGAAGGACCTGCGGGCCCGTTTGCTGTCGGCGGCGGTCCTGGTGCCGGTGGCGCTGTTCTGCGTCCGGACGGGCGGCGCGCCCTATGCGGCGATGATCCTGCTGGCGACGGCCGGCATGGCGCTGGAATGGGGGCGTCTGTTCGGCCTGGCCGCGCGGTCGGTGCGCGGCGCGCTGTACCTGGCCTGGATCGCGGCCACCATGGCGGCGGCCCTGGCGGGCCATTGGTGGGGTGCGGTGCTGGTCATGGGCGGGGCGTTCGTCTTCGGGCCCGCCCTGTGGCTGGGCCAGGTCGTGATCGGCTGCGCCGGACTGTCCCTGTTGTGGCTGCGCATGATGACCGCGCCGGGTGCCGGCGTGGTGCTGTTCGTCGTGACCTGCGTGGTGGTCAGCGACAGCGGCGCCTACCTGATCGGCCGCCTGCTGGGCGGGCCCAGGCTGGCGCCCGCCATCTCGCCCGCCAAGACCTGGTCGGGCGCGCTGGGCGGCCTGCTGTGCGCCATGATCGCCGGGGGGGGCGTGTGCGTGCTGGTCTCGGGGCCGGGCAATTGGGGGCGGGGAATCGCCTTCGGCGCGTTGATGGCCGTTGCCGCGCAGATCGGCGACCTGGCCGAGAGCGCGCTGAAGCGCGCGCGCGGCGTCAAGGATTCGGGGGCGATCATTCCCGGCCATGGCGGCCTGCTGGACCGGTTTGACGGATTGCTGGTCGCCGCCCCCCTGGCCGCGCTGCTTTCGGCCGGAGCGGCGGGGGCCGCGTTCTGGTATGTGACCCCGGCGGGCCTGATCGCGGCCCTGACGGAACTTCGGCCAGGGTATCTGTGGCCAGGGTATCCGCCGGGGCAATAATTGCGGCATCAAACGGGGGCCCGGCTGCCATAGGCGGCGGATCGGGTCCAAAATACGGCGCGGCGACGCCGAGGGGCAGGGAAGAGAGGCATGAAATCAGTCACCGTTCTTGGCAGTACCGGCAGTATCGGCTGCTCCACGGTCGACCTGCTGCTGCAGGCGCCTGAACGGTTCGCGGTCGACGCCCTGGTCGGCGGCAGCAACGCCGTCCGCCTGGCCGAACAGGCCAGGGCCCTGCGCGCGCGGCATGCCGTCATCGCCGACGCGGCGAGGCTGGCGGAGCTGCGCGAGCTGCTGGACGGCAGCGGGATCGCGGTCTCGGGCGGGCGTCAGGCGGTGATCGAGGCGGCGGCCCGGCCGGTGGACTGGACGATGGCGGCGATCACCGGGGCGATCGGGCTGGAACCGACCCTGGCGTCGGTCCGCAACGGCGGCGCCATCGCCCTGGCGAACAAGGAGGCCCTGGTCTGCGCCGGCGACGTGATGCTGCGCGCGGTCGCCGATGCCGGCGCGACCCTGCTGCCGGTGGATTCGGAACATAACGCGATCTTCCAGTCGATGGCCGACCGCCAGGTGGACGGGATCGAGAAGATCGTGCTGACCGCCTCGGGCGGGCCGTTCCGCCGGGCCAGCCTGGCGGACATGGAAAAGGCCACCCCCGAGGCGGCGCTGCGGCACCCGACCTGGACCATGGGCGCCAAGATCACCATCGATTCGGCGACGATGTTCAACAAGGGGCTGGAGGTCATCGAGGCCGCGCGGCTGTTCGCCCTGACCGAGGACAGGATCGGCGTCGTGGTCCATCCCCAGTCGGTCGTACACGGGCTGGTGCATTATACCGACGGCAGCATCGTGGCC
Organism: Nguyenibacter vanlangensis; assembly: GCF_038719015.1. Taxonomy (NCBI): domain Bacteria; kingdom Pseudomonadati; phylum Pseudomonadota; class Alphaproteobacteria; order Acetobacterales; family Acetobacteraceae; genus Nguyenibacter; species Nguyenibacter vanlangensis. Next base: position 821,071 of record NZ_CP152276.1, on the reverse strand, counting down.
CAGATGGGTTCGGCCGACATGCGCATCCCCATTGCCCATACGCTGGCCTGGCCCTGCCGCATGGCCACCACGTCGCCGCGCCTGGACCTGGCGGCGCTGGGCCGCATGGAGTTCGAGGAGCCCGACGAGGCGCGCTTTCCCGCGCTGCGCCTGGCCCGCGAATCCTTGCGCGCGGGCGGCGCCGTCCCCACTATCCTGTCGGCGGCCAATGAAATCGCGGTCGAGGCGTTCCTCGGCGGCGCGATCGGCTTTCTGGACATTGCCCGGGTGGTCGAGGACGCGATGCAGGCGCTCGGCCATCAGGCGGCCGATTCGCTCGAGGCCGTGCTGCATTGGGACCAGGAGGCCCGGCGGACGGCGCGGCTGCGCACGGCGCAGCGCGCGGCCTGATCCGGGTTTCGGCCCCGAACATTACCAGGAGTACCCCCTTCATCATGCCCGAACTGCTTCGGACCGTCCTCGCCTTCGCCCTGGTGCTGGGAGTGTTGGTCTTCATCCACGAACTCGGCCACTACCTGGCCGCGCGCTGGCGGGGCGTGCATGTCGAGGTGTTCTCGATCGGTTTCGGGCGTCCGCTGCTGCGCTGGCACGACAGGGTCGGCACGGAATGGCGGCTCTGCCCGATTCCGCTGGGCGGCTACGTCAAGCCTCACGGTTTCGAAGGGCCGGACGAGGCGACGCCCGAGCAGATGGCGGCCTGGCAACCCGGGCGCACCTTTCATGACAAGCCGGTGTTGTCCCGCACCATCGTGATCGCGGCGGGGCCGGTGTTCAATTTCCTGCTGGCGATCGTGCTGTTCGCCGGGTTGTTCGCCACCGTGGGCCGGCCGGAAATCCGCAATGTCGTGGGTCAGGTCGTGTCGGGCAGCGCCGCCGCCGCGGCCGGCATCCTGCCGCAGGACGTCATCGTGCGCATCGGCGCGCACAAGGTGGCCGACGTGGCCGGCATCCAGGCGGTGGTGGCGGCCGAGCCGGGGGTGAAGACCGACGTTACCGTCCATCGCGGCGGCCATGACGTCACCCTGCCCGTGACGATCGGCACGGTCGCGGGCGAATCGGGCGCGAGGCGCGGGCAATTGGGCGTGATGTTCACCGCCGCGGTCAGCCAGCGGCTGGGCCCGGTGGCGGCCGTGACCGCCGCGTTCGGGGAAACCTGGCGCCTGTCGGTCCAGACCCTGGCGGGGCTGTGGCAGATGCTGACCGGCCAGCACAGTGCCAAGGATCTGGGCGGTCCGCTGCGGATCGCGCAGATGTCGGGCCAGGTGGCCCAGTACGGGGTGGCCAGCCTGGTGTCGTTCATGGCGCTGCTGTCGATCAATCTTGGCCTGATCAACCTGCTGCCGATCCCGGTGCTGGATGGCGGCCGGCTGGTCTTCTACGGGCTGGAGGCCCTGCTGGGGCGGCCGGTGCCGCGCCAGGTGCGCGACATCAGCTTCCAGGCCGGCTTCGCGGTGATCGCCGGGCTGTTCCTGTTTTCGACGTTCAACGATCTGTCGCATTTCGGACTGTTCCGATGGGTCGCATCTCTGGCCGGATGATGCCATCATCGCGGATATGACGGAGGCGCTTGCGCGACGGGGGGGATTTCGGATACCTCCGCCGTACGGGCGCGAACGACCGTCGGTGCGGAGAATCCGCGCGCGGACGCCTATCGCCTACGGACCGCTGGTTTGGGGGAAGCCGATTTTGCCGACTAAACGTTCTACGCTTCTTGCGTCGGTTTGCCTCGTCCCTCTGTTCGTCGCCGGCACGGCCAAGGCACAGCCTCATTCCGCGCCGCGCGGGGCGGCGGTCGCCCGCGCGCCGTCCGGCGGGGTGATCGAAGCAATCCAGATCAGCGGCAACGACCGCATCGAAACCAGCACCGTTCTGTCCTATATGGTGGTGCAGCCGGGCGATCCGTTCAATCAGGACCAGTTGGACCGCTCGCTGAAGACCCTGTACGCCACCGGCCTGTTCCGCGATGTGACGCTGCATCGCGCGGGCAACGTGCTGCAGGTCCACGTGGTCGAGAACCCGATCGTCAACCGCATCGTCTTCGAGGGCAACCACGCCGCGAAGGACGAGGATTTGCGCAAGGTGATCTCGCTGCGTCCCCGCGCGGTCTTCTCGACCCAGATCACGGCCTCGGACCGGCAGAAGATCCTGGGCGTCTACGCCGAGAAGGCGCGTTACGCCGCCACGGTCACGCCGCAGATCATCCGCCTGTCGCATAACCGGGTCGACGTGGTGTTCCAGATCAACGAGGCCGAGCAGACCCTGGTCCGCAAGATTTCCTTCGTCGGCAACCATGCCTTCAGCGAGGCCAGGCTGGCGCAGGTGATCTCGTCCAAGGAAACGGCGTGGTACCGCTTCTTCTCCTCGGCGGACGAATATAATCCCGAACGCATCCGCTATGATGCCGAATTGCTGCGCCGCTTCTATCTGCGCAATGGGTTCGTCGACGCGCAGGTGCGCAACCAGACCGGCGAATTGTCGCCGGACCGCAAATCCTTCTACATCACCTTCACGATCGAGGAGGGGCCGCGCTACCGGCTTGGGCGGGTCAATATCCGTTCGTCGCTGCGCCATGTCAGCGCGGCGTCGCTGCGCCCCTATATCGAGCTGTTCGCCCATCAATGGTATGACGGCAGCGCGGTGCAGCATAATGCGACCGATATGGAAGAGCGGCTGCAGGGCCAGGGCCACCCCTTCGCCATGGTCCGGCCCGAGATCGCCCGCAACCCCGAGAAGCGCATCGTCGACCTGCTGTTCGACGTCAGCGAAGGGCCGCGCGTCTATGTCGAACGGATCGACATCAACGGCAACACGATCACCCAGGACCAGGTGATCCGCCGGCAATTGCCGATGGCCGAAGGCGATCCGTACACCCCGACCGACAAGAAATATTCCAAGGCCATCCTGCAGGATCTGGGGTATTTCAGCTCGGTCTCGATCGACCAGAGCCCCGGCTCGGCGCCGGACCGGGTCGACGTGGCCGCCAACGTTGTGGAAAAGCCGACCGGCGAATTCTCGCTGGGCGGCGGCTATTCGACCGATATCGGCGTGCTGGGCAATATCGGGCTGAAGCAGCACAACCTGCTGGGCTCGGGCGTGGATGCGGGCATTTCGGGTACCCTGGGCTATTACCAGCGCCAGGCCGACATTTCGGTCAGCGACCCGTATTTCCTGAACCGCAACCTGGTCGCCGGCATCGACATCTTCGGCATCCAGAACAACTACCAGACCTATCAGAACTATTCCGAAGGCCGGTACGGCTTCTCGCTGCGCATGGGCTATGCCTACAACAACCACCTGTCGCAGTCCTGGAGCTATACCCTGACGGACCGCCAGGTGAACAACGCCTATAGCGACGCGTCGTGGTACGTGCTGGACCAGACCGGCTGGTCGCTGCTGTCGCAGCTCAGCACCACGCTGACCTACGACACGCGTGACAACCGCATGTCGCCCCATTCCGGCTATGTCGTGCGGCTGGGCGGCGATTTCGCCGGCCTGGGCGGCGACGAGAAATATGTCCGCGGCAAGGTGGATACGGCCTACTACCTGCCGCTGGACGACCTGATGGGCAACCATGACTGGACGGTCGCCTTTACCGGCGGCGCGGGCGATATCGCCAACTGGGGCCATGGGCGCAGCGACATCATCGACAATTTCTATCTGGGCGGCAACACGCTGCGCGGCTTCCTGGACGGCGGCGCGGGCCCGCGCACCATGGGCATCCCGGCCTATACCTGGCAGGGCGTGCAGTATCCGATGCACTCGCAGGAAGATTTCATCGGCGGCCGTTTCATCTACACCGCGTCGGCCACCGTCAATTTCCCGATGCCGCTGGCGGCGGACATGGGCATTCGTGGCCGCTACTTCGTCGATGCCGGCGGGCTGGACGGGCTGCGCGTGCCGCGGCGCTATACCGCCTATCCGCAGGATATGCCCCGCTATACGCCGGTCTATGGCGACACGCTGTCGCCGCGCGTCAGCACGGGTGTCGGCTTTTCATGGAAAAGCCCGTTCGGCCTGATCAACATCGATCTCGGCATCCCGGTCGTGAAACAGAGACATGACCGGACGCAGTTGCTCCGCTTTGGCTTTGGCCAGCAATTCTGAGGTGACAATGCTTTCTACCCGTGGGCTTCGTACCCGTGGCGTTTCCGCACTGGTCGCGGTCGTCGTGATGACCGGCGCCGGCCTGGCTTCGACCGGCGCGCTTGCCCAGGGGGCCTCGTCCTCGGGCGGGAATGCCGGCTGGTTCGTGCCCAAGACCGCGCAGCCGGCGGCGGCCCCGGCGGTTCCGCGCGCCGCGCGTCCCGCGCCCGTGCCCCTGCCGCCCGCCGCCGACAACGAGGACGCGCAGTCCCAGACGCCGCCCGTGCTGCCGATGCCGCCGGTTCCGGCCTCGCCGGACATTCCGCGCGGCGTCACCCCGCCGGTGCCGGTCATCGGGGTGATCAGCGTGCCCGAGGTGATGCGTCTGTCCAGCGCCGCCCAACAGGCCGAGAAAGTCCTGGGAGCCCGCCGCGACGAACTGGCGCGCGACGCGCAGAAGGAGCAGGCCGGCTGGCGCGACGAGCAGCAGAAGCTGCAGGCCGAAGCCAAGAACCTGGCCTCGGACCAGATCCAGCAGCGCGAGCGTCGCCTGCAGCAGCGGGTGATCTCCGCCCAGCGCGATTTCCGCAATCGCAACCGCATCATCCAGGAAGCCGCCCAGGTTTCGCTGAACCAGATCGAGCGCGAACTGGTGCAGATCATCCGCCAGGTCGCGGCCAGCCGGGGAATGAACCTGGTGCTGCATCGCGAGCAGGTGGCGCTGAGCCAGGACGGGCTGGATATCACCAGCCAGGTGGCGGACCAGTTGAACAAGGTGCTGCCCAGCGTGTTCATCCCGGCGGCGAATGTCGATCCGGAACAACTGGCCAAGTCCGGCACCATGCCGACCACCGCCGATGCCGAGCGCGCGCCGGCCGCCGCTGCCGCGCCGGTGGTGGCGTCCCACCGGTAAGCGGGCGCCGGCGGCATGGACGGGCAGGACGCGGCACGGCCGGGTGACGAGCGGTTCTTCACGCGGAAAGGGCCGTTCACCCTTGCGGCTCTGGCGGAATGCGCGGGGGCCCGGATCGAGAACGCGCGGGACGACGCGGATCCGCGCCAGTATACCGGGATCGCCCCCCTGCAATCCGCTGGCCCGCAAGAGGTCAGTTTTCTGGACAACCGCCGCTATGCCCCCTTGCTGGAGCAGACGCGCGCCGGTGTGGTGATCCTGGCGCCGGCCTTCGTCGACAGGCTGCCCGCGGGGACGGTCGGACTGGTTTGTTCCGCGCCCTATCTGGCCTGGGCGCGGATCGCGGCCCTGTTTCATCCGGTGCCGGCGATCGTGCCGGGGATCCATCCCAGCGCGGTGATCGGCGAGGGCGCGCAGATCGATCCTTCGGCGCAGATCGACCCCTTTGTTTCGATCGGCGCGCAGGTGCGCGTGGGCGCGGGCAGCCGGGTGGATGCGCATGCCGTCATTGGCGATGGAGTGCGGATCGGCGCGGGCTGCCGCATCGGCGCCCAATGCAGCGTCTCGCACGCGCTGCTGGGCGACCGGGTAACGTTGCTGCCCGGGGCGCGGATCGGCCAGGAAGGTTTCGGCTTCGCGGTTGGGCCGGATGGATTCGAGACCGTGCCGCAACTGGGGCGCGTGATCCTGGAAGACGGGGTCGAGGTCGGGGCGAATGCGACGATCGATCGGGGCTCGTCGCAGGACACGGTGATCGGCGCGGGCTCGCGCCTCGACAACCTGGTGCAGATTGGCCATAATGTTCGCCTTGGCCGATGCTGCATCGTCGTCTCCCAGGCCGGAATCTCGGGTTCCACGGAACTGGGCGATTTCGTCACCGTTGCGGCCCAGGCCGGTTTGATCGGTCATATCCGTATTGGAACCAGGGCCCGCATCGGCGCCCAGTGCGGTGTGATGTCGGATGTCGAGGCGGGCGCCGATGTGATCGGCAGCCCGGCAATGCCGTTTCGGGAATTTTTCCGGAATGTCGCCGTGCTGCGGCGTCTGGCGAAGAAGGGAACGAAACAAGGTGACGGTGCGGCCTGAGGCAGCGGGCCCCCGGAAGTCAACCGGGACGGGCGGGCAAATGGGTCGCTGGGCGACGGGCCGCGCCATCCCGAGCAAGATGGTCGGACGACGTGGATAAAGAAGTAGAGGTTCCCTCGGCGGGCGAAGGCCCGACCTGTATCGAAGCCATCGATGTCATGCGGATCATGGAGGCGATCCCGCATCGCTATCCGTTCCTGCTGATCGACCGGATGGTCGATATCGTGCTGGGCCAGTCGGCGGTCGGCATCAAGAACGTGACGGCCAGCGAGCCGCATTTCCAGGGCCATTTCCCCGCGCGGCCGGTCATGCCCGGCGTGCTGATCATCGAAGCGATGGCCCAGACCGCGGCCACATTGGTCGTGCTGACGCTGGGGCCGGCCTTCGAGGGCAAGCTGGTCTATTTCATGACGATCGACGGGGCGAAATTCCGCCGCCCGGTCGGGCCCGGCGACCAGTTGAAGATCCATGTCGAGAAAGAACGCAGCCGCGCGAATGTGTGGAAGTTCAAGGGCGTGGCACGGGTCGACGGCGTGTCGGTGGCCGAGGCCAGCTTCAGCGCGATGATCATGGGCTAGAGCGGATGATGCTCTAGTGTCCTGCCCGAGAAATTCTTATGAGAATTTCTCGGATCAGCAGGCCACTAAAATATTGATTCTAGTGTCCTGCTCCGGATGCGTGAACGCGGATCGTCCGGAAGCCTGAAACCAGAAGCCTGATTCTGCCGGGAGAAAGTATATTGACCGATTTGGCTGGACCGGATGCCGGAATTCAGGCCGCCGAGATTCATCCCTCGTCGATCGTTGCCGAGGGGGCGCGGATCGGGCGCGGCGTGCGGATCGGCCCATGGTGCATGATCGGCCCGGACGTCCGGATCGGCGACGGCACGCAGTTGATCGCCAACGTGATCGTCGACGGGCAGACGCAGATCGGCCCCGGCGTCACCTGCTATCCGTTCACCACGATCGGCATGGCGCCGCAGGATCTCAAATATCGCGGCGAGGCGACACGCTGCGTGATCGGGGCCCGCACCGTCATCCGCGAGAATGTCACGATCCATCGTGGCACCGCCACCGGCAGCGGCGTGACCCAGGTCGGCGACGATTGCCTGATCATGGCCAATTCCCACGTCGCGCATGATTGCACGATCGGGAACGGGGTCATCATCGTCAATAATGTCGTCATGGGCGGGCATGTGACGATCAGCGATCATGCGCGCATCATGGGCTCGGCCGCCCTGCACCAGTTCGTGCGCATCGGGCGCGCGGCCCTGGTCGGCGGCGTCTGCGGGGTCGAGGCCGATGTCATTCCCTATGGCAGCGTCCTGGGCAATCGCGCGCGCCTGGTCGGGCTGCACTGGATCTGGCTGAAGCGCAACGGCGTGCAGCCGGACGAGATCCATCGCCTGCGCCGCGCTTTCCGCGCGCTCTATCCCCGCGCGATGGAAGACGAGACCTCGGCCTTCAGCCAGAGGCTGGACGCGGTGCGCGCCGAATATGGCAACGAGCCCCGGGTGGCCGAGATCCTGGCCTTCATCGAGGCCCCCAGCCATCGCGGCCTGGTGCGCGTCGCGGGCGGCGGCACGGCATCCATCGAAACCGACGGCGTCTGAACAGAGTCCATGGCCGTGGCCGGCGTGACCTCGCCTGACGGCAAGCTGGGGCCGATCCTGTCGGGCGATTGCGTGGGAATCCTGGCGGGCGGCGGCCCGTTGCCCGGCCAGGTGGCCCAGGCGGTCGCCGCGCTGGGACGGCGCGTGTTCATCGTCGGCTTCCAGGATTTCGCCGAACCGGCTGTAATCGGATCCTGGCCGCATCGCTATGTCCGCCTGGCGGCGGCGGGCGAGATTCTGTCCTGCCTGCGTGCCGAGGGCTGCCGCGACCTGGTCCTGATCGGGCCGGTGCGCCGCCCCTCCTTTTCCGACCTGCGGCCCGACGCCGCGGGCGCGCGGATCATGGCGCGGATCGGCCGGGCCCTGTTTTCCGGCGATGACGGATTGCTGGCGGCCATCGTCCGCGTGCTGGGCGAGGAAGGGTTCGCCATCCACGGCGCCCATGAATTTCTCTCGGCGTCGGTCGGACGGCGCGGTGTACTCGGCCGCGTGCGGCCCGATGCCGGGGCTCAGGCGGATATCGACCGCGGACGGACGGTGGTCGATGCGATCGGGCGGCTGGATATCGGGCAGGGCTGTGTGGTGCAGGACGGGCTGGTCCTGGCGGTCGAGGCGATGGAAGGCACCGACCGCATGCTGCTGCGCGCGGGCGAATGCCGCCAGCCGGGGCGTCCGGGCGGGGTTCTGGTCAAGATGCTCAAACCGGGGCAGGATCGGCGGGCGGATCTTCCGACCATCGGGCCGGATACCGTCAGGCGCGCGGCCCAGGTGGGCCTGCGCGGCATTGCGTTCCAGGCCGGGGCTACCCTGCTGACCGACCCGGACTTGTGTATCGCGGCCGCCGACGCGGCCGGCCTGTTCCTGGTCGGAATCGATGCCGAGGGCGAAAACTGACCGGTCTTCCAGACAGGAGAATGTTCATGGGTTCATATCTGCATACGATGGTGCGCGTGCGTGACCTCGATGCCAGCATCGCATTCTACACCTTGCTCGGCATGCGCGAGCTGCGCCGGCGCGAAGTGCCCGAGGGCCGGTATACCCTGGTCTTCCTGGGCTATGGCGACAATGCGTCGGGCCAGGCGGAAATCGAGCTGACCTATAATTGGGGCAAGGATGACGGCTATGAGGTCGGCACCGGTTTCGGCCATTTCGCAGTGGGCGTGCCCGATGTCGCGGCGATGGTCGAGGCCGTGCGGGCCGGCGGCGGCAAGGTGACGCGCGAGGCGGGGCCGGTGAAGTTCGGCACGACGGTCATTGCCTTCGTCGAGGATCCGGACGGCTACAAGATCGAACTGATCCAGCGCCCGTAAGGGAATATCCTGAGCGTATCTAGCCGCGCAGATCCTTCAGCCGATGCACGGCCTGTTCGATCGACTGGATGATCTGCTCGGCGGCCTCGCGGATCCCGGGGTCGGCATGCAGGCTCAGCCGATCGGCCGTCAGCATCGCCGGCGCCAGCAGGCCCCGGACGTCATGCAGGATCTTGCCGACGGATGACGATTCGGCGGCGGATGACGCGCCGTCTTGCGGAGGGGGGGCGCCGTTCATGCTTCTGTTCTCCGCGCGTGGTCTTTGGCACGTTGACGTGCCGGAAAACGGACAGTATAAGGCGCGCCTCGGATCGGGTGCCGCGAACTGCGCCCGAACGCGCCGTGGAATTTAGCCGCGGCATATTTGTTGCTGTCAATCTGGGAGTGCCGTCGTGAAGCGCACGTATCAACCGTCCAAGCTGGTCCGCAAGCGCCGTCACGGCTTCCGCGCCCGTATGGAAACCGTCGGTGGCCGCAAGGTCATCGCGAACCGCCGCGCCAAGGGCCGCAAGCGCCTGTCCGCCTGATTGCCAGGCCGTCGTCTCCGGGCCTTGGCCCGGGGCGACATTGCCCCGCGATATCGCGCCGGGGCGAGAATACGAAAGGCTGCTGAGCGTGGCCGACCGGTCCGTCCGTCTTAAGAAGCGTGCAGAATTCCTGCTTGTGGCGTCTCGCGGACGGAAGGTTCCTTCACCCGGTCTGGTGCTGCAGGCGCTGGAGCGGGGCGATTCCGATCCGGCGCGGATCGGCTTTACCGTGACAAAGAAAGTCGGGAACGCCGTCGTCCGCAACCGGACGCGCCGCCGGCTGCGCGAAGCCATGCGGCAGGTCGCGCATGAGGCGCCGCTCAGCGGCGTCGATCTGGTCCTGATCGGGCGTGGCGGCACGCGGGGGCGCGATTTTTCGGCGCTGCTGGGCGATCTGCGCCGCGCGCTGCGCAAGGCGGGCGTGCGGGGGGATTCGTGAAAGCGCGCCTGGGCGCGATCCTCTCCCGGCCGTTGATCGGCCTGATTCGCGCCTATCAATGGATCTTCCGCCCCGTGATGGGGATGAATTGCCGATTCGTCCCGTCCTGCAGCGATTACGCACTGGAGGCGATCCGCCGCCACGGGCCGTTTCGCGGCACGATTTTGGCGGCGTGGCGGATCTTGCGTTGCAATCCGTGGAATATCGGCGGATACGATCCCGTGCCCGAGCGGGGGCCTGCGCGCGGTCCCTGCTGTTCCTCCCACAGATAACGTGAGTCTGGCTGGTTACTGATGGATACCAAGCGCTTTATCGTGGCGACCCTGCTGTCCGCCATGGTCCTGGTCGGCTTCGAATATTTCATGCCGAAGCAGACCCATCAGCAGGCCGCGCAGCAATCGGCGCAGGCCACCAGCCAGACCCCGCCGGCCAACCGGCCGGTACCGGCCGCGCCGATCGCGGGGGCGAGTTCGCAGCCGCAATCCATTCCGGCGCCGCAGGCCGAAACCCGTCTGCCGATCGACGGGCCGAAGGTCAGCGGGTCGATCGACCTGCTGGGCGCGCGCCTGGACGATATGGTGCTGCGCGACTATCACGAGACGATCCGCAAGGGCAGCCCGCTGGTCCGCATCCTGGAGCCGGCGCGCGATCCGCAGCCCAACTATGTCGAGATCGGCTGGATGAACCTGCCGGGCGGGCAGGTGCGCGTGCCCGATGCCAACACCGTCTGGACCGCCGATGCCCCGAAGCTGACGGGCGAGAAGCCGGTGACCCTGTCGTGGGACAACGGGCAGGGCGTGACCTTTCAGATCATCGTGTCGATCGACAGCCATTACATGTTCGCGGTCGAGCAGCGGATCGTGAACCATTCGGCCCAGCCGGTCGCGCTCTATCCGTTCGCGCGGGTCGACCGGGCCTATACCCCGGTGGAAACTGGCGGTTACCTGGTGCATGAGGGCCCGATTTCGGTGATCGACGGGCGGATGGACGAAAGCTCGTACAAAAGCCTGCGCACCGGCGCGACCCCGCCGGCCAATCAATCCTGGACCCGCGCGGGCCAGAACGGCTGGGCCGGCATCACCGACAAATACTGGCTGACGGCCGTCATTCCGCAGCAGGGCACCGCGGTCACCGGCAGCTATGGCTACCAGGCCAACCAGGGGGCCGGGATCTACCAGGTCGGCTTCATCGCGCAGGCGCCGACCACCGTGGCGCCGGGCATGACGGCAGCGACCACCAGCCACGTCTTTGCCGGCGCCAAGGAAGTGAATTTGCTGGAGCATTACGAATCCAGCCTGCACATTCCGGATTTCTGGAAGGCGGTTGATTTCGGCTGGTTCGCCTTCCTGACGCGCCCGATCTTCTACGTGCTGGACTGGCTGAACACGCTGCTGGGCAATTTCGGCCTGGCGCTGATGGCCTTCACCCTGCTGGTCAAGGGGCTGTTCTTCCCGCTGGCGACGCGGCAATTCCGCTCGATGGGCAAGATGCGGCAGCTCCAGCCCAAGGTTCAGGAGATCCGCGAGCGCTACAAGGGCGACCAGATGGCGATGAACCAGCACATGATGGCGCTGTACAAGAACGAGGGCGTCAACCCCGCCGCGGGCTGCATGCCGGCGCTGGTGCAGATCCCGGTGTTCTGGAGCCTGTACAAGGACCTGTACATCACCATCGAAATGCGCCATGCGCCGTTCTTCGGCTGGATCCAGGACCTGTCCGCGCCCGACCTGACCAACCTGTTCAACCTGTTCGGGCTGATCCCGTGGGATCCGACGGTCTTGTCGCCGTTCCTGCAACTGGGCGTGTGGCCGATCCTGTTCGGCCTGACGATGTACCTGCAGCAGAAGCTGAACCCGGCGGCGATGGACCCCGCGCAGCAGCGCGTCTTCCAGATGATGCCGGTGCTGTTCACCTTCTTCATGGCGCGCCAGCCCGCGGGCCTGGTGATCTATTATTGCTGGAACAACCTGCTGACGATGGCGCAGCAGATGCTGATCCAGCGTCGCCTGGACGGCGCGTTGAAGAAGACCGGCGCCCCTGCGGCTCCGGCCGTGCGGAAGTGAGAATGCGGGCCTGATGTCGGAGTTTCACATCCCCCCCCGTACCGAGGAGGAAGAGGAGCAGTTGCGCGAAGCCGGGCGGCTGCTGTTCGCCGGATCGTGCGATTTCTTCTTCGGCGCCCAGCGGCTGGACCAGTTGCCGCCCACCGACATGCCGGAAATCGCGTTCGCGGGCCGGTCGAATGTCGGCAAGTCCAGCCTGGTCAACGCGTTGACGGGGCGCAAGGCCCTGGCCCGCGCGTCGTCCGAGCCCGGTCGGACCAAGCAGCTTAATTTCTTCAATCTTGCCGGGCGGCTGACCCTGGTGGACATGCCGGGCTATGGCTATGCCAAGGCCGCCAAGGCGGTGAAGGAAGATTGGCAGGGGCTGATGTTCGATTATCTGCGCGGCCGGCCGACCCTGAAGCGGGTGATCCTGCTGCTGGATTCCCGGATCGAGATCAAGGAATCGGACCGGGCGGTCATGACCCTGCTGGACCGTGCCGCCGTGACCTTCCAGATCGTGCTGACCAAGTGCGATGCGCCGCGCCCCGGCGCGCTGGCGGCCAAGCGCGCGCAGGCCGCCGAACTGGCCCGCCAGCATCCGGCGGCATACCCCGATATCCTGGCGACCAGCAGCGAGAGCGGGCTGGGCATCCCCGAACTGCGTGCCGAGCTGGCCACGCTGGCGCTGTCGCAGGCGCAATGATCCTTTATGACTACCCGGACGACGATTAAGACGACAGGCAGCATGCGATGAGTGACACGGGCAACGCGATCGCCGGCACCGAGGTGCAGAACCTGAAGGACGCACAGGAACGCGCGGCCGTCCTGGCGCAGGCGCTGCCGTTCCTGCGCCGCTATGCCGGCGACACCATCGTCGTCAAATATGGCGGCCATGCGATGGTGGAGGATTCGCTCTCCGAGGCGTTCGGCCACGATATCGCGCTGCTGAAGCTGGTGGGCGTGAACCCGATCGTCGTGCATGGCGGCGGGCCGCAGATCAGCGCCATGCTGAACCGGCTGCAGATCCCCTCGACCTTCGTGGACGGGCTGCGCGTCACCGATGCCGCGATGGTCGACGTGATCGAGATGGTCCTGGCCGGCAAGGTCAACAAGCAGGTCGCCGGCCTGATCAACCAGGCCGGGGCCCTGGCGGTCGGGATTTCCGGCCGCGACGGCGGGCTGATCACCGCGCGGCGGCTGCGGCGGACGGTACGCGACGCCGACAGCCAGATCGAGAAGGTGCTGGATCTGGGATTCGTGGGCGAGCCGGTGCGCATCGACCCGCGCGTACTTTATGCGCTGTCGGGCTCGGGCCTGATTCCGGTCGTCGCCCCGGTCGGCGCGGGCGAGGATGGCGAGACCTACAACATCAACGCCGACACGGCCGCCGGCGCGATCGCCGGCGCGGTGCATGCCACGCGCCTGCTGATGCTGACGGATGTGCCCGGCGTGCTGGATGAAAACGGCGAGCTGATCCCCGAACTGACGGCCGAGGAGGCAAGGCGCGGCATTGCCAGCGGCATGATCAGCGGCGGCATGATCCCCAAGGTCGAGACCTGCCTCGAGGCCGTGCGCAGCGGGGCCAAGGCGGCGGTGATCCTGGATGGACGCGTCCCGCATGCCTGCCTGCTGGAACTGTTCACCGAGGCCGGGCCGGGCACGCTGATCCGCGGCGAGTGACGGCCCCGCGGCACGGAGCGGCCCACGGCCGGGCCAGGATCGAGAGTCGTTGACAGCATGGGGCATCCTCCGCATGGTCCCGCGACAGGATGACCGCGCGGCGGCCCGGCAGCGCCGCCGCCACTGACACAGGATTGCAGAGTTATGAACGACGAGCACGCCCTACGGACCCAGATCGAGGCGGCATGGGATCGGCGCGACACGCTGTCCTCCGCCACGACCGGCCCGGATCGCGACGCGGTCGAACAGGCGCTGGCCGGGCTGGATGCCGGCACGCTGCGGGTCGCCGGCCCGACCGACGCGGGCTGGGTGGTCAATGAATGGCTGAAGAAGGCCGTTCTGCTGTCGTTCCGGCTGAATGACAGCCAGGTGATGCCAGGTGCCCCCGCGCCGTTCTATGACAAGGTGCCGCTGAAATTCGCGGGCTGGGACGACGCCGCCTTCGGCCAGGGCGGTTTCCGCGCCGTGCCGGGCGCGATCGTTCGCCGGTCGGCCTATGTGGCGCCGGGCGTGGTGCTGATGCCCAGCTTCGTCAATGCCGGCGCGCGGGTCGAAAGCGGCACGATGGTGGATACCTGGGTGACGATCGGAAGCTGCGCGCAGATCGGCCGCAACTGCCATATCAGCGGCGGCGTCGGAATCGGCGGCGTGCTGGAGCCGCTGCAGGCCGCCCCGGTGATCATCGAGGATGATTGCTTTATCGGCGCGCGGTCGGAAGTGGCCGAAGGCGTGATCGTCGAGCGCGGCAGCGTGCTGTCGATGGGCGTGTTCCTGGGCGCGTCGACCAAGATCGTCGACCGGGCGACGGGCGAGGTCTTCGTCGGCCGCGTGCCGGCCTATTCGGTCGTCGTGCCCGGCACCCTGCCGCCGCGCGAGGCGAGCAGCGCGGACGGCAGGCCCCTGCCGTCGCTGGCCTGTGCCGTGATCGTCAAGCGCGTCGACGAACGCACCCGCGCCAAGACCTCGATCAACGAGCTGCTGCGGGATTGACCGGCGCGGCCATGCAGGGCGACGGCCCGCGGGAGGGGGGCAAGGGCGCCCTGGACCTGGCGCAGGCGCTGATCCGCGCGGCGTCGGTCACGCCGGACGACGGCAGCGCGATCGGGGTCCTGGCCGCCTGCCTGCGCGGCCTGGGCTTCACGGTCGTGGATTTGCCCTTCGGCGAAGGCGCCCAGCGCACCCCCAACCTGTTCGCCCGGCTGGGGCAGGGGGCGCCGCATCTCTGCTTCGCCGGACATACCGACGTCGTGCCGCCCGGCCAGGCGGGCTGGAGCTGCGATCCGTTCGCGGCGGAATTGCGCGGCGGCATGCTCTATGGCCGCGGGGCCTGCGACATGAAGGGCGGGATCGCCGCGTTCGTGGGGGCCGTGGAACGGGTTCTGGCCTCCGGCCGGCCCCTTTCGGGGTCCGTCAGCCTGCTGATCACCGGCGACGAGGAAGGGGCGGCCGCGTTCGGCACCGTGAAGGTGCTGGAGTGGATGAAGGATTCCGGCCAGATCCCCGATTTCTGCCTGGTGGGCGAGCCGACCAATCCGGAACGGCTGGGTGACGTCATCAAGATCGGGCGGCGCGGCAGCCTGAACGCGCGGATCGTGGTGCCGGGCATCCAGGGCCACGTCGCCTATCCGCACCGTGCCGACAATCCGGTACACCGGTTGCTGGCGATCCTGTCCGAGCTGACGGCGCGGCCGCTGGACGAGGGCACGGACTGGTTCGAGCCGTCCAGCCTGCAGGTGACCAGCGTCGATGTCGGCAACGACGCCACCAACGTCATTCCAGGCCGGGCCGAGGCGCGGCTGAATATCCGCTTCAACGACCTGCATACCGGCCAGGGCCTCGCGGACTGGATCGCCGGTATCGTCACGGCCCACGCGCCGGCCGCCGAATTGCACGTGCGGATCAGCGGCGAGGCCTTCCGCACGGAACCGACGCCCGAACTGGACGTGCTGGTGGCGGCGATCCGCGGCGCGACGGGGCGAACCCCGCGCCTGGACACGGGTGGCGGCACGTCCGATGCCCGGTTCATCAGCCGCTATTGCCCGGTGGCGGAATTCGGCCTGGTCGGGGCCAGCATGCACAAGGTGGACGAGCATGTGCCCGTGAGCGACCTGCTGGCGCTGACGGACATCTATGCCGCGTTTCTGGAAAGGTTGGTGGGATGATGCAGGGACGCGGGGTGAAGCAGGGGCCGCTGCCCGGCAGTCCCGGCGCGATTTTCCGCGGCATGGTGCTGCTGGGACGGGGGCGGCGCGACGGCATGAACTGCTTCGGCGCGACCGCCGATTCGGTCCTGACCGCGCTGGCGCCGCGCGTGGCGCTGTGGCTGGTCGGCAGCCTGCTGACGCTCGCCCATGCGCCGACCGCGATCAACGGCACCAAGGTCCTGCTGTCGCTGTGCCTGGTACTGGCCCCCACGCTGGTCACCCATCAACTGGCCCAGCTATGGGGGCGGCAGGCCCTGTGGCCGCGCTATATCACCGCCGCCCTGTGGTGCGACTGGCTGGTGCTGTTCATCATGCTGGGCACCGTCGCAATCCTGGGCACCGTCCTGGGCATGGTCCTGCCGCGCGGTATCGGGGCGATCGGCGCCGGAGTGATCCTGAACGGCGTCGTCATCGTCTATAATCTGTGGCTGACCTGGTTCGTCGCCCGGGTCGGGCTGGCCCTGGGCGCCTGGCGGGCCGTGCTGCTGGTGCTGGCCATCGTCGCCGTGTTCCTGGCGCTGAGCGAATTGTCGGTCGTGCTGCCGCCGCATTACGCGCCATGGCAGGATTTCCTGGCGATGCCGCCGCCCGAATCGCGGTAGAGCGAATCGCGGTAGCGCGAAAGGGGGCGCTGCGCGACCGGATCGCCGTCGCGCCACGCGCCGATGATCGCGCGGCTGTCCAGCCCGGCCCCCCGCCCAGGGCGATGTTCACGTCCAGCCCCGCAGGGCGGACGCGATGTTTTCCAGCGTGGCCAGGAAGGCATTCACGGCGGGCCGCTTCGCTCCCTCAGCCCGTTCCACAGCCCGTCGCCCAGGCAGTTGAGCCCGATGACGCTCAGGGCGATCGCCAGGCCGGGAAAGAGACAGGGCCAGAAGGCGGCGCCGAGCGCATTGCGCCCGTCGCTCATCATCGTGCCCCATTCGGGCATCGGCGGCTGCGCGCCCAGGCCAAGGAAGGACAGGCTGGCGGCGGCCAGCACGACCGTGCCGGAACTGAGTGTCGCCTGCACCAGCAGCGGCCCGGCGGCATTGGGCAGGATATGGCGGAGGACGATCCGCGTCCGGCTGGCCCCCAGGACCCGCAGCGCCTCGACCCAGGTGGCGTGGCGCAGGCTGGCCGTCAGGTTGCGCGCCAGGCGCACATAGGCAGGCACGGAAAACGCCGCGATGGCCAACAGCGCATGGAACAGCCCCGGGCCGAGAAGGCTGACGACGAGCAGCGCCAGGATCAGGCCCGGAAAGGCGAACAGGACGTCCGAGATCGTCATGATCGCCCCGTCCAGCCAGGCAGGCGCCATGCCCGCCGCCAGCCCCAGCGGGATGCCGATGCCGGCGGCCACCGCCAGGCTGACCAGGATCTCCAGGATCGTCAGGCGCAGCCCGTGGACCAGGCGCAGCAGGATGTCGCGGCCGAACGCATCCGTCCCGCAGGGGTGGGCGAGCGAGGGCGCCTGCAGCACGTGATAGAGGTCCTGCGCCGCCGGATCGCCGCCCAGCAGCATGGGCCCGAACAGGGCGGCAAGCAGCCCGCCCCCGCACAGCAGGGCGCCCAGGATCAGTTCCGGGCTGAGGCGCGGGACCGTCATGTTTCGGGCACGCCGCGCGTACATTTCTACCGTATCCACCTGGCCGCCCCCATGTCAGTGCCCACGCTGGCGGGGATCGAGCCGCATGATCGCCAGTTCGGCCAGCAGATTGATGACGAGCACCCCCAGGACCGAAAGCAGGGTTACGCCCTGGATCACCGGATAGTCGCGATAACGCACGGCATCGACCAGCAGGCGGCCGATCCCCGGCCAGTCGAACACGGTCTCGGTCACGACGGCGCCGCTGATCAGGCCGCCCAGGTTCAGCCCCGCCACCGTGACCACCGGGACCATGGCGTTGCGCAGGGCATGACGCGTCATGATCCGCCAGGGCGGCAGCCCCTTGGCGCGGGCGGTGCGGATATAGTCCTGGTCCAGGATCTCGCACAGGCCGGCGCGGGTCATGCGCAGGATCAGCGCGGTCGGCAACAGCGCCAGGACGGATGCGGGCAGGACATAGTGCCGCCAGTCCCCCGCCCCCATCAGCGGCAGCCAGTGCAGGCGGACGGCGAACAGTTCCATCCCCAGAAGGGCGACCCAGAAGCCGGCGAGCGAGGACCCGACCAGGGTCGCCGCCATCAGCAGCCGGTCCGGCCATGCCCCGGCCCGCGCGGCGGCCAGTGCCCCCGCCGGCACGCCGGCCAGCAGCGCCAGCCCGTAGGCCAGGCCACCCAGGGCGAGCGTATAGGGCAGGTGAGTCGCCAGCAGGTGCCGCACCGGGGTGCCGTCGCGCAGGGACAGGCCCAGGTCGCCACGCAACGCATGCGCCAGGAAGCGCATATATTGCGTCGGCAGGGGCAGGTCGAGGCCGAGCCGGGCATGCAGCGCCCGGATGACGCCGCCGGGCGCCTGCGGCCCCGCAAGCAGCCGCGCGGGATCGCCGGGCAGGGCGTGGATCGCCGCGAAGATGATGGCCGAAACCGCCAGCATGATGAAGGGCAGGGCGGCGGTGCGCCGCAGCAGCGCGGTCATGGCGCCGCCCATCGGGCGGAGGTGACGGCGATCTCGCCGTCCGGCAGGGACTGGACCCCGTCCAGGCCCTGGCGGACACCGTACAGATTGTCCTGCACATAGAGCGGCAGGATCGGCGCATCCCGGGCCAGCCGATCCTGGATCGCCGCATAGTCCCGCGCCCGGGCGGCGGGGTCGCCTGTGCGCGCCGCGCGGTCGATCGCGGCGTCGATCTCCCGATTGCGGTAGAAGCCCAGATTGGCGCCCGCGGGCGCCGCGCTGGCGCTGGCATAAAGCGGGCGCAACTGCAGGTCGGCAATGAACGGCGCGGACCACGATGTCAGCACCATGCCGATGTCCTGCCGGGCCTTGTCCGCCGGCCCGGCGAAGGCCGACTGGACCCACACGCCCGCTTCCTGCCGGCGGATACGCAGTGTGACGCCGATGCGCCGCCACATGGCCTGCAGCGCCTCGGCGATCGGCTCCTCGGGTTCCTGGACCACGACGGTCACGGAAAATCCCCGCGCCAGGCCGGCCTGTTGCAGAAGGGCGCGCGCCGCCGCGGGATCGGCCCGGTCCTGTCCGGGCGCGCAGGGTTCCGACCCGGCGATGTCGGGTGTCAGCGCATGGCAGGCGGGACGCCCATAGCCGTGCAGAAGGCCGGCGACCAGGGCCTGCCTGTCGATCGCCAGGCCCAGGGCGCGCCGCACGCGCGCATCATCCAGCGGCGGCAGGGTGGTGTTCAGCGCGGCCCAGAACTGCGCCGCGCCGCGTCCGCCATGGATGACCGCCCGCGCGGCGGCGGGTTGTCCCGAGGCGTACAGCCCCGCGAAGACCGGCGCCAGCGGCATGACGGCGTCGGCGTCGCCCGTCTGCAACGCCATGTTCGTCACCGAGGGTTCGGACGACCAGACCCATTCGATGCGCGTCAGCGCCGGTGGCGCACCCCAGTAGCGCGGATTGGCGCGGGCGCCGACATGCGCGCCGTCCTGCCAGTCGACGAACATGAACGGCCCCGTCCCGTCGGCATGGCGCCCCAGCGTGCCGCGCGCCGCCGCCAGGGGCGAGACGATGGCCGCCTGGGTGATCGACAGCAGGGAAAGCAGGTCGGCATAGGGATGGATCAGGGTAATAACGACCGAGGCGCCCTGCCGCCGGACCGAGGCGATCGTCGCACGGAACGCGCCGGCCCCGGCAAGTGCCGCGCCGGGATCCAGCAGCCGTCGCAACGAGGCCACGACCGCGTCGGCATCGCAGGGCGTGCCGTCATGGAAGACGATTCCCGGCCGCAGGGCGAAAATCCAGGCCATGCCGTCGGGCGACACCGACCATGCGGTGGCCAGCCAGGGACGGATCGACCCGTCGGCATCCTGGCGCACCAGGCTCTCGTAGAACGGGGCGAGGATCGAGCGCGTCGCGGTGGCGTTCTGGTCGGCCGGATCCATGCTGCGCGGCGGCTCGGCCAGCATGACCGTCAGCCCGCGCGCCAGGGAGCGGCTCGGACAGACCGGGCAGGCCGCCAGGGTGACAAGAAAGGCGGCGGCATGAAGGACAAGGGATCGCCGCACGCTGCCCCCGCCGGCAGGCTGCCTGAATCGTTTCATTATTTCATTGACTTTATTCGCACGGGATTGGTTTATCAAACGAAATAAAAACCGGAAGACATTCCCCGCGGGGCGGCCGGCCCCGCGCCAGAAGATTCTTTTGTCGGGAACGACTGGACATGACGACACGGCCCCGGATCGCATTCGGCGGAATCCATACGGAATGCAGCACCTACAATCCCGTGCGGAGCCGAATCGAGGATTTCCGCATCCTGCGCGGCGCCGACATGCCGGATGCGCCCTATTTCGCCTTCCTGAGGGATTTCGACGCCGCGTTCCTGCCGCTGCTGCACGCGCGGGCGGTGCCCGGCGGCCCGGTGTCGCGTGCGGCCTACGAGGCGATGAAGCAGGAATTCCTCGACCGCCTGCGCGACAGCCTGCCGCTCGACGGGCTTTATCTGGCGATGCACGGCGCGATGTTCGTCGAAGGCATGTGGGATGCCGAGGCCGACTGGATCGGCGCGGCGCGCGCGCTGGTCGGTCCGGACTGCCTGGTGGCCGCCAGCTATGACCTGCACGGCAATGTCAGCCAGCCGATCATCGACGCGCTGGACATTTTTTCCGCCTATCGCACCGCGCCGCATATCGACGTGACGCGGACCATGCACCGGGCGGTCGACATGCTGGTCCAGGCCCTGCGGACCGGCATCCGGCCCCGGATCGTGTGGGCGCCGGTGCCGGTGCTGCTGCCGGGCGAACGCACCAGCACCGAGGACGAACCGGCGCATTCGCTCTATGCCCGCCTGCCGGCCTTCGATGCCCGTCCCGGCATATGGGACGCGGCGCTGATGGTCGGCTATGTCTGGGCCGACGAACCGCGGGCCACGGCGGCGGTCGTGGTCACCGGCACGGACGCGGCGGCCCTGGAACAGGCGGCGGCCGAGATCGCCCGGGCCTATTGGGACGCGCGGCATGATTTCGTCTTCGGCATGGAGACCGGCAGCGTCGCGCAATGCGTGGACCGGGCGCTGGCGGCTGGGACGGCGCCGGTCATCGTCGCCGATTCCGGCGACAATCCCACCGGCGGTGGGGTGGGCGACCGGGCCGACATCCTGGCCGCCTTCGCGGCGCGCGCGGACGCGGACGGCGTGGTCTTCGCCGCCATCGCCGACGCGGCGGCCTGCGAACGGGCCTTCGCGATCGGCACGGGGGCGGAGACGCGTTTTGCGATCGGTGCGACGCTCGATCCCGCCGGCGGGCGGGTGACGCTCGATTGCGCCGTGGTCAGGCTGGCGGACCATGCCGATCCGCGTGAGCGCGAGGCCGTCCTGCGGCATCGCGGCCTGACGATCGTGGTGTCGGCCCGGCGGCGCCCCTATCACATGATCGCCGATTTCCGCCGGCTGGGGCTGGACCTGGCGACGATCCGCATCCTGGTCGTCAAGTCCGGCTATTTGTCGCCGGAACTGGCGCCGCTGGCCCGGCCGGCCCTGATGGCGCTGTCGGATGGGGTCGTGAACCAGGACGTCGCGCACCTGACGCGCCTGCGGACGCACCGTCCGACCTTCCCGTTCGATACGGAATTCGACTGGACGCCCATGCCGCGCGGGCAGGCGGCTCGCCGGGCGTGACGGCGGCGCCTGTCCTGGCCCTGGAAGAATTGCGTGTCGCGTTCGGCGGGGTCGCTGTGCTGGACGGCGTGTCGTTCACCATCGGACGGGGCGAAACCCTGGCCCTGGTCGGAGAATCCGGTTCGGGCAAGAGCGTCGCGGCGCTGGCGGTGATGGGAATGCTGCGCGGCGGACGGGTCAGCGGCGGCCGCATATTGTTCGGCGGCGCGGATGGTGTCGTCGACCTGGCCGCGATGTCCGAACGCGCGCTGCGCGCCTATCGCGGCCGGCGGATCGCCATGATCTTCCAGGAGCCGATGAGCGCGCTGAACCCCGCGATGCGCATCGGTGCCCAGTTGGGCGAATGCCTGGCCCTGCACCGTCCCGAACTGCGCGGCGGCACGCGGCGGGAGGCGGCCGCGGGGCTGCTGGCCCGCACCGGCATCGCCGATCCCGACCGGTGTCTCGGCGCCTATCCGCATCATCTGTCGGGCGGGATGCGCCAGCGGGTGATGATCGCGATGGCGCTGGCGGGAACGCCGGCGCTGCTGATCGCCGACGAGCCGACGACGGCGCTGGATGCCGGCACGCGGGGGCGTATCCTGGCGCTGATCCGCGACCTGGCGGCCGAAAGCGGCACCAGCACGTTGTTCATCACCCATGATTTCGGCTCGGCGGCGGCGATCGCCGATCGGGTGGCGGTGCTGTATGCCGGACGGATTCTCGAGGACGGTCCGATTGGTTCCGTGCTGCACGCGCCGCGCCATCCCTATACGCGTGGATTGCTGGCCGCGATGCCGGATCCGGACGGCATGGTCCTGGACGGGCAGGGACGGCGGCGGTTGCGGACGATGGCGGGCGCCGTGCCGCCGCCGGGCGCGCGCCCCGAGCACTGCGTTTTCGCGCCGCGCTGCCCGCAGCGCGCGGATGTCTGCACGGCCGGCCGGGTCGATGTCCGGTTCGTGGATGCCCAATCCGTGGATGCCCAATCCGTGAATGCCCAGTCCGTCGATGCCCAGTCCGTCGATGCGCGTCGCGTCGCCTGCGCGCGGGCGCAGGACTGGCTGGTCGCGCCGTGACGCCCCTGCTGCAGGTACGCGCCCTGCGCGTGGCCTATGGCGCAGGGCCGTTCTGGCGGCGGCGCCCCGTTCCGGTGGTGCGGGATGTGTCGTTCGATGTCGGACGCGGCGAGATCGTCGGGCTGATCGGCGAATCCGGGTCGGGCAAGAGCACGATCGCCCGCGCGATCGTCGGGCTGGCGCCGGTCAGCGGGGGAGAGATCCTGCTGGCCGGCGAACGGGGGGTGGCGCCGCGGCGGGCGCAGATGATCTTCCAGGACCCGTTCGCCAGCCTGGACCCGCGCATGACGGTGGGCGCGCAGCTTGCGGAAATCCTGGCCATCCACGGTCTGGCACCCCGTGCCGCGCGGCGGTCGCGCGTCGTCGCGCTGCTCGAGCGGGTCGGATTGTCCGAAGCGGCCTGCGACCGCCTGCCGCGCGCGTTCTCCGGCGGCCAACGAGCGCGGATCGGCATCGCCCGGGCGCTGGCGGCGGAGCCGGAACTGCTGATCGCCGACGAGGCCACGGCGGCGCTGGATATCTCGGTGCAGGCGCAGATCCTGAACCTGCTGCTGGACCTGCGCGACGAACTGGGTCTCGCGGTCCTGTTCATCACCCATGACCTGGCGGTGGTGCGCGTGCTGTGCGACCGCGCGCTGGTGCTGCGCCGGGGAGAGGTGGTCGAGGCCGCGGAAACCGCCACGCTGTTCGCGGCGCCCCGCCATGACGACACGCGGGAATTGCTGGCGGCGCATCGTCCGGCGGGGGGATCGGCATGATCGGTCTGGAAGTCTGCGTCGATGACGCGCGCGGTCTTCGGGCGGCCCAGCAGGCCGGCGTGGCCCGGGTCGAACTCTGTTCCGCCCTGGCGCTGGGCGGCCTGACGCCGGATTGCGGCCTGATGCGGCTGGCCGCGTCGCTGCCGGTCCCGGCCTATGCGATGATCAGGCCCCGGGCCGGCGACTTCCTGTTCGACGATGACGAGGAAGCGATGATGCTGGCCGACATCGCGGCCGCGCGCGCGGCCGGACTGGCCGGTGTCGTGCTGGGGGCCAGCAGGGCGGATTTCACCCTGGATACGGCGATGCTGGCCCGGCTGTCGGCGGCCTGCGGCCCGATGGGGCGGACGTTGCATCGAGCCTTCGACCTCGTGCCCGATCCGGCGCAGGCCCTTGAGGTCGCGGTGGAACTGGGCTTTGCGCGGATCCTGACGTCCGGCGGCGCCCCCACGGCGATGGAAGGCGCGGAGGGCCTGCGCCGCGTGGCCGCGGCCGCATCCGGCCGGATCGAAATCATGGCCGGCAGCGGCGTCAACCCGGCCAATGTCGCGGCGCTGGTGCGGCGTACCGGCGTCGGCGCCGTGCACGGATCCTGTCGGGGACCGGCGCGGCCCAGCCCTGCCGCAGTGGTCTCGCTGGGCTTCGGTGCCGAACGGATCACGGCGGATTCCGGGGTGGTCCGCGCGATGGTGGACGCCCTGGAGACCTGCCGGAACGGCCCGTGACCGGATCGCCTCAGGACGTCGTTTAATTTAGTGGCAGAAAATAATGATCAATAGCGATCCGAACTGGAATGGAAGATCCGGCGGATACAGGACGATCTTTTTCCCGCGGAAATAACTTTGTTCCGTTAATTAAACTATTGCGATAGAGAAACGTCGTCTTTAGGGTCTGTTCGGACATGCGCGGCCGTATGTTCCCGCATGGGGGCGGGTGACGCGATCTATCCTTTAAAAACAAAGATATTTAGCGAACGGCTGGCGTCTAAACCTTGTCGGACGGGACATGATGATGCGAATATCACGGCGTGGGCGTCTCTTCTGTTGTGCCGCTGTTCTTGCGGGAAGCAGCGCGATCGTTCGATCAGCCTCTGCACAAAGCGAGCCGCCGGCGCACGCGAAGCGAACCCGCGCCCCGGCGTCCTCGGTGCCCGCGCAGCCCGTGCGGCACGCCCTCAACGGGCGGGCGGGCAGCGTGCTCGGCCCCTCGGTCCCGCAGACCGAGGAAATCTCGGTTTCGGCCGGCGGGCGCCATGCCGACGGGACCACCAACACCACGCCGGGCGGCGGCCTGATGCCGGTGCAGACCGCGCCGCGATCACAGAGCGGCGTGACGCGCGACTGGATCGCCAAGCAGCCGCAGACGGGCAATATTTCGTCGATGATCGCCAACCTGCCCGGCGTGGTCTATGCCAGCCAGAGCCCGCTGGGGACGGCAGGCGACCACATCACGATGCGCGGCATGAACGAGAGCCAGATCGGCTATCTGTTCGAAGGCGCGCCGCTGGCCGACCCGATCAATTACGAACCCTACACCTCGATGCTGGTGGATACGGAAAATCTCGGCTCGGTCACCGTCTCGCAGGGGGCGCCGGACCTGAATGCGCCGCTGTTCAACGCTGTCGGCGGCCAGATTTCGGCCACCGAGATGAATCCCAGTCACAAATATGGCGGTTTTCTCAGCCTGATGGGCGGCACGCACAGCGCGAACAAGGAATTCCTTCGCCTGGATACGGGCGATATCGGCAATACCGGCATTCGCGGCTTCGCCTCTTTCTCGTATCTGTCGAACAATAACTGGCGCGGGCCGGGCGGCCTGACCCGCTATCACGTCGATTCGAAATTCGTGAAGGAATGGGGCGACGGCAATTCGATTACCGCCATCTTCGGCTTCAACCGGCAGGAGCAGACCAGTTGGCGCGAACCGACCGCGGCGCAGTGGCGGCAATACGGGACCAGTTTCAACTACACGCCGACCTATTATCCCGGAAATTCAACCTATTATAAGCTGAATTTCGGCGATCTGAACTCGCTCGACGTCATCGTGCCCATGCATTTCACGCTGGCGCACGACCTGACGCTGAACGTGACGCCCTATTTCGTGCACCAGAACGGGCCCTCGGTGGGCGGCGAGAATATTCCCGCCTCGGGCGGTTATTACGGCACGATGCAATATGGTGACCTGAACCAGCCCTATTCCTACGTCAACGCGTCCGGACAGCGGATGCTGACGACGGCCGGGGTGGATCCGTGGAACCAGAAGACGGGCGCGATCAACACGTCGATCGACTGGACGACGGGCATCAATACGCTGTCGTTCGGATACTGGTACTCCTATACCATGCATGAGGAGCTTTCGACCTTCTCGGTGGTCGATCCGTCCGGCAGGGCGGCGAACGCCTATGGCCGCTATCCGATCACCCTGGCGGACGGCAGCATACTCAGTGGCTACAACCTCAATTTCATGCAGCAGGTCAACGCGCTCTACCTGGCGGACACGCTGCGGCTGCTGAACGACCGGCTGGTGCTCAGCGCCGGTTTCCGCGCGGCGATGGTCTACCGACAGGGGACCAACGACGTGCCGGGCGCGGCGCCCTACAAGACGACCGGCAATTATTTCGAACCCCTGCCGCAATTCGCCGCCAGCTACCAGGTCACGCCGCACGACCAGATCTACCTGAACGGCACGACCGCCTTCCGCGCGCCGGAATCGGTCGAAGCCTACAGCCAGATCTTCGATCCGAACGCCTCTCACGCCGTCGAACAGCCGGGCAGCCTGAAGTCGGAATACACGATCGCCGAGGAGATCGGCTATCGTCATTCCGACGGCCTGGTCAATTTCCAGATGTCGTTCTTCAACATCAACCTGACCAACCATCAGATCACGTCCAGCGCCTATATCCCCAACACCAACATGCTGATTTCCGAACCGATCAATGTCGGCGGCCAGACGTCGCGCGGCGTGCAGGGCGAAATCGGCCTGAAGCCCTGGCATCACGTCAGCCCCTATGTGTCGGCGCAGTACCTGCATTCGACGATGGACAACAACGTGCCGGTGTCTGCCACGAACGCGGCAGGGCAGTCGGTGATCGACTATCTGCCGACGGCGGGCAAGACGACCGTCGGGGCGCCGAAGGTCACGGCGGCGGTCGGGCTGGCCTATGACGACAACCGGCAGTTCTTCGGCAATTTCGACTTGCGTTATGTCGGGTCGCAATATTCGACCTTCATGAACGACCAGAGCATCCCTGGCTATGTCGTGTCGGACATCACGCTGGGCTATCGCTTTCCGCGCGTCGGGCGCCTGAAAGGTCCCAAGGTGCAGCTCAACCTGGTCAATATCGGCAATAATCTCTACCGGTCGGCGCCGGGCAGCTACGCCGCGACGGCCAGGACGCAGAAGGGCATCTTCGGCAGCAGCGTCGCCGCCGGCTCTCCGGTCTATCTCACCGGCGGCAATTTCGCCGCGCTCGTGACGCTCTCGACCGGGTTCTGACGGCCGCGCGACGTGTCGCCGCTGGCCGTTCGTCCGTCAGCCCCGCTCCGGCCGGAACGGATCGGGGTCGTAGCCGACCCCGGTCAGGTACAGCCCGTCGGGCGGCGCGGTCGGTCCCGCGGCACGTCGGTCGCGGGCGGCCAGGGCCTCGGCCACCCGCGCGGGCGGCCAACTGCCTTCGCCGACCAGCTTCAGCGTGCCCACCATGTTGCGCACCTGATGGTGCAGGAAAGACCGCGCGTCCGTCTCGATCACGATGTCCTCGCCATGCCGCGCGACGTCCAGCCGGTCCAGGGTCCGCAGCGGGCTCCTGGCCTGGCAGGCGCTGGCCCGGAACGAGGTGAAATCATGCCGGCCCAGCAGGTGGCGCGCGGCCTCGGCCATCGCGCGCTCGTCCAGCGCGCGCTTGACCAGCCAGACCCGGCCTTCATCCAGTGCGGGGCGGCTGCGACGGTTGAGGATGCGATAGCGATAGAAACGGCGGACCGCCGAGAATCGCGCATTCCATGCCAGGTCGACCGCGCAGGCCGACAGGACCGCCACCCGGTGCGGCTTCATGTGGAAATTCAGCGCATCACGCACGATCGAAGCCGTCAGGCGCAGCGTGGACGGGAAATCCAGATGCGCCACCTGGCCGGTCGCGTGCACGCCGGCATCGGTCCGCCCGGCGGTGATGCTAGGCACGATGCTTCCGTCCGCCAGGCGGCCGGCCGCATCCTCCAGCACCTGCTGGATGGACAGGCCGGTCGCCTGGCGCTGCCAGCCCACGAAGTCGCGCCCGTCATATTCCAGCCGCACCGCCCAGCGCTGCACGGCGCCGTTCATGATCCCAGCCGCGTGCCGGCCGTGATCGCCTGGCCGCGCAGGAACGCCTCTGCGTCCATCATGGCCCGGCCCGGCCGCTGCAGCCGCAGGATGCGCAGCGCCCCCGTGCCGCAGGCGATCGTCAGCCGGTCGTCCTGGGCGCAGCCGGGGGCGATGCCCGCGCGGCGTTCGGCGGGGGCGGTCGCGCCGATCTTCAGGACCGTGCCGTCCAGGGTGGTGAAGGCGCCGGGCCAGGGCGTCAGCGCCCGTACCTGCCGGTCGATCGCGGCGGCATCGCGCGTCCAGTCGATCCGCCCGTCCTCGCGCGTCAGCCGCGCGGCATAGGTGGCGCCTTCCGCCGGCTGCGGCACGGCGACGATCCCGGGATCGTCGCCCGAATCGTCCAAGGCGGCGACGATCAGGCGGGCGCCCATCGCGGCCAGGCCGTCATGCAGGCTGGTGGCGGTCGTCTCCGCCGTCAGCGCGATGCGGTCCGACAGCAGCATCGCGCCGGTATCCAGTCCCTCATCCATCTGCATGATGGTCACGCCGCTTTCGGCATCGCCGGCCAGGATCGCGGACTGGATCGGCGCGGCGCCCCGCCAGCGCGGCAACAGGCTGGCGTGAATGTTCAGGCATCCCAGGCGCGGCGCCCGCAGCATCGCTTTCGGCAGGATCAGCCCATAGGCCGCGACCACCGCCGCGTCCAGGCGCAGGTCGCGGAAGAACGCGTGTTCGGCATGATCGGCGCGCAGCCGGGTCGGCGTGCGGACCGGAATGCCCAGCACCTCGGCCGCGCGGTGCACGGGTTGCGCCCGCACCGCCTGGCCGCGCCCCGCAGGACGCGGCGGCTGGCTGTAGACGACCGCGATCTCGTGCCCCGCCGCGTGAAGGGCATGCAGGGCAGGAACCGCGAAATCGGGCGTTCCCATGAAGGCCAGGCGCATGACGATCCGTTCCGGAAGGGGCGCATCCTCGGAAACCGAGGGAAATACGCCCTGCAGAGAATTGATTATGGGGCTTTTCCGTACCGGACAATGCCCCGCGATGCCGCAGGCGGCCTGCTGATCCCGGAAATTCTCATAAGAATTTCCCGGGCAGGACACTAAAATCAATATCTTAGTGGCCTGCTGGTCCGAGAAATTCTGATAATAATTTCTCGGGCAGGACACTAGCGTTTCTGCCGTTGTTCCTTCGCCAGGCGGCGCATGATCATGTTGCGCTTCAGCGCCGAGAGGTGATCGACGAACAGGATGCCGTCCAGATGGTCGATCTCATGCTGGATGCAGGTGGCCAGCAATCCGTCGGCATCCAGTTCCTGTTCCGCGCCCTCCAGGGTCCGGTAGCGCACGCGGACCTGCTCGGGCCGCACCACTTCGGCATATTGGTTGGGCAGCGACAGGCACCCTTCCTCACGCGCGGCCAGGGTTTCCGACTCGGCAGTGATTTCCGGATTGACCAGCACCAGCGGCCGGCGCTGGTCTTCCTCGCCCAGATCCACGATGGCGAAGCGCAACCCCAGGCCGACCTGCGGCGCCGCCAGGCCGATCCCCGGCGCCTGGTACATGGCGGCGAACATCCGGGGCAGGGCATCGCGCAGGATGGCGGTGTCTTCCGGCCGGACCAGCCGGGCCTTCTGCCGCAGGATGGCCTGCGGCGCCACCAGGATCGGCATCGGATCGGCGGCTGCGGTTTCGTCATGCGTCGTCATGCACGCGATGTAGCGATACAAATCCCGCCGCGCCAGTCTCGGGGCGGCCATGGCGCGGGAAAAACCGCGGTCTCTTGCGAAACCCGCATGACGTCCCATATCATCACGCATGCGGGCGCCGATAACGGGCTCGTGTGATCGTCTCGCTCGGTTGAGGAGGCCTGAATGTCGGGTAGGTTATTTGCATCCCCCATGTTTCTGGGGTTCGATCATCTGGAGCAGATGCTGGAACGCGCGTCAAAAGGAACGTCGGACGGCTATCCTCCGTACAATATCGAGCAGGTCAGCCCTACGGCGCTGCGCATTACCCTGGCCGTCGCCGGGTTCGTCATGGATGATCTGCAGATCACCCAGGAAGACAACCAACTGGTGATCCGCGGCCGCCAGACCGATGATTCGCAGGGGCGGGTGTTCCTGCATCGCGGCATCGCCGCGCGGCAGTTCCAGAAGGCGTTCGTGCTGGCCGAAGGAATCGAGGTCGGCAGCGCGTGGCTCGATAACGGCCTGTTGCATATCGATCTGCTGCGTCCGAAACCCGAGGTCCGGGTTCGGCGTATCGAGATCACCCAGGGTCGCAACGCCAACGGCTCGACGGAAATCGACCTGCCCAAGGCGCGCGCCCAACGCATGGTCCGGGTGATCGAAGAAGAATAAGCGGGCCGCGGGGTCCGTACGGGCCTCACGAACCGGCCCGCGAATGGGTGCCATGATTGGCTTGTGATCTGGCCCATATTTGATCGCGTGATTGTCCACATGTCCGCCCTGCCGGCCGGGTGATCCGTATCGGCGCAGGGCGGCGCAAGGGGACGGTGCGTCGCCGCAGAAAGGGACGCCACCCGTCCGGAGGACCGTAAGATGAGAATTACGACCCAGAACGGCCGGGTGGTTCTGCAAGCCGATCCGGCTGCGCCCGCCGACGTGCGGCACCTGACCGCAAACCAGCTTCTGTCGCTGGGCGTCTCGCGCCTGGCCTATATCAAGGCCGTGGTGATCGAAGGCCAGGACGTCTTCGCCATCCATGCCGCGGACGGCACGCCGATGGCGCTGACCGAGGATCAGGACACGGCGATCGAGGCCATCCTGCAACACGAGATGGTGCCCGCCCTGGTCCACTGACCGGTTTATGGTGGGCCGATTTTATGGCGGGCCGGTCTCGTAGAAGAAGCACGGGG
Organism: Nguyenibacter vanlangensis; assembly: GCF_038719015.1. NCBI lineage: Bacteria > Pseudomonadati > Pseudomonadota > Alphaproteobacteria > Acetobacterales > Acetobacteraceae > Nguyenibacter > Nguyenibacter vanlangensis. Next base: position 790,460 of record NZ_CP152276.1, on the reverse strand, counting down.
TGGTGCCCGCCGCGCGACCGGGCGTCGGTTCGCGCGGGGGCACCGTCATGCCGGCCGGTCAGGCGGGGCTGGGGTCCAGCCAGCCGATATTGCCGTCCTGGCGGCGATAGATGACGTTGATCTGGTCGCTGGTGCTGTTGCGGAACATCAGCAATGTCGATGCCGCCAGGTCCAGCCGCATGACGGCCTCGCTGACGCTCAATGTCGCGATTTCGGCCAGCCGCTCGGCCACGATGGTGGCATAGGGGCCGCTGCCCTGCTTCACTTCGCCCTCCACGACCTGTCCTTCGGCCGGCTTCAGGATGTAGCTGCGGCCGACCTCCGGCGCCCGGCGACGGGGCAGGGTGCGCAGATGGTCATGGACCCGCCCGCGATAGCGGCGCAGGCGCCGGGCGATGTGTTCCGCCGCGTCGTCGAAGGCGCCGTGGGCGTCGGCGGCCTCACCCTCGCCGCGCAGGGTCAGGCCCCGCGCCGCGTGAAGGTTGATGTCGCACGTGAAGAAGGAGCGGGCCCGGCTGAACGTCACCTGGGCGTCGAGGGCGTGGTCGAAATATTTGTCGGCCAGCCGTTCGAGATGGCCGGTCACCCGGTATTTCAGGGCGTCGGAGAGATCGATCTGCTTGCCAGCGACACTGATCTGCATGTGACATCACTCCTTGCATCGAGGAGGCACGTCCGAAACCGGACGGAGCATGCCGGCGGTCCCAAGCTCCACAATCCGCCGGGCGTGGCGTCAGGCTTCGACAGCCTTTCCTTTTTTCTGCACCGAGCACGGCGTCTTCAGTGCATCCGGGCATTTGGACACGGTTTGGCGGCCGATGTCCATGCCTTCCTGCGTGTAGCTATGCCGTGACTGCATCGCCGTACAGCATGCTTCGGATGGAGTTACCGAAAATCAAGGATTTGCCCCGACGGCCCCTTCTGGAAGGGGCATCGGGCGGATCAGAGAGAGAAATTCTCGCCGAGATAGACCCGCCGGACATCCTCGTTGGCGACGATCTCCTCGGGGCGGCCTTCCATCAGCACCTGGCCGCTATGCATGATATAGGCCCGGTCGATGACCTCCAGCGTCTCGCGGACATTGTGGTCGGTGATCAGCACGCCGATCCCTCGATCCTTCAGGTGGGACACCAGGTCGCGGATCTCGCCGACCGCGATCGGGTCGATACCGGCCAGCGGCTCGTCCAGCAGGATGTAGTGCGGCTGGCTGGCCAGGGCGCGGGCGATCTCCAGGCGCCGCCGCTCGCCCCCCGACAGGGCCAGCGAGGGCGCGCGCCGCAGGTGGGAGATGCCGAATTCGGCCAGCAGCCCGTCCAGCATCGCCTCGCGCCGGTCGGGGTCCGATTCCACCACTTCCAGCGCCGCCATGATGTTCTGCTCGACATTCAGGCCGCGAAAGATGCTGGCTTCCTGCGGCAGATAGCCGATGCCCAGCCGCGCGCGGCGATACATCGGCAACTGGGTGATGTTCGTGCCGTCCAGCGTGATCGAGCCGGTATCGGGCTGCACCAGCCCCACGATCATGTAGAAGCTGGTGGTCTTGCCCGCGCCGTTCGGTCCCAGCAGCCCCACGGCTTCGCCCCGATGGACCTGGATCGACACGTTGCGGACCACCGGTCGCTTCTTGTACGTCTTGCCGATCCCGCTGGCGATCAGGCCGTGGGTCGCCGCGGATGCCTGAAGCGGCGTCGTGTCCCGGACGGCGTCGGCCAGGTCGCGGGCTACGTCATGGGCTACGTCGTTCATCGCGCGGCCTTCCCCGGAGTGGCCGCGGAGGACCCGTGGGCCGCATTGGTTCCCGGGGCGGGATTGGATTCGTTGGGAACCACCAGGCCGCTGACGCGCGCGCCGGGCCGTTCGGTCATCGTGGCAATTCCGGTATGCATGTTCACGATCGCGGCGGCTCCGTTGATCTGGTTCTGGCCCCGTGTGATGTGGACGTTGCCGACGATCCGCGCAATGCCGGTGTCGGGCACGTAGACGCCGCGGTCCCCGGTCACCGTCTCGGTCTGGGTGCGGACGAAGACATGGCCGAACGCGTTCACTTTTTCCAGCTTGCCGGAACTGGCCAACGGATCCGATCCCGGCTTGGCGGGGGTGCCGCTGGCGGGCGCCCCCTTGGCGGGCCCATCCTTGGCGGGTTGGGCCGCCGGCGCACTGTATCCGACCAGCACGTCGGCACGGATCTGCCGCCCGTCATTGGTGGTGACGGTGGCGTCGCCGCGCCCGATCGACACCCGGGTCTGCGAATAATATTCCATCGTGTCCCGCGCCGTCAGCACGTCCTGGGGCGTGACCATCTTCATCGCCTTGCCGGTCATGACCATGACCGCCTGGTCGATGTCATAGACCGCCTTGTCCCCCCAGGCCTGGTCGGTATCGGTAAAGATATGGACATGGCCGATCGCCTGCAGGCGATAGACCTCGTTCGATCCGGTATCGGGGTTGCCCGCCGCCTGGTTCGCGCCGCCCTGGCCTGCGCCGCCCTGTCCGCCCGGCGTCGCCGCCGGCGCGGGTGCTGCGGGTGCCGGCGCCGCCCCGGGGGCGGAGGCCTTCTTGCGGTAGAAGGCGATCAGCCGGTCGCCCGTCACCGTCACGTTGCCGCGCACCGCCTGCGCCTGGTCATAGGCGGTCACGGTCTGCGTCTTCTGGTCCCAGTCGAAGCCGCCCGCCGCCGTCACGACGATCTGCCCGCCATGGGACAGGTCGATCGCCTGCGCCCGCGCGTCTCCCACCGGGACCAGGCAGGCCACCGCGCCGCCGAGCGCAAGCGCCAGTCCAAGCTCAGGTCCAAGCCCCAGTCCACGCTTGGGCCCAGGCCGGGGCGGGATCGCGGCCTTGAGAAAGGCGGTCATCGGGTGGGCTCCGTCTGGGCTGCCGGGGTTTGGGCTGCCGGGGTTGGCGTTGTCGCGGGACGGGCGTCGGGCGGATGGGCGTGGGCGTCGTCATTCAGCACCAGCCGGCCCGGCCCGCGGAACAGGCCGACCCCATCATGCTGCGACAGCATGAAACCCTGGGCGTCCAGCACGCCGAACGGCCCCTCGGCATGCACCCATTCGTCCGACATGACAATGCCCTGCTTCAGGTTCATGTCCGCCGTGACGCCGTTCAGGATGATCCCGTCGTCGCGATACAGCACGACGTCGCCGGTCAGGTCCAGCAATTGCGCGTGCTGCATATAGACGCCGTCCCGCGACGTGATCATCAGCCAGTTGCCGCCCTGGGTCAGCATGTCGGCGGCGGGCCGGGACAGGTTGATCCGTTCGGGGCCGACCTGCTGCGCCTGCTCGGCCGTGATCGTGAACGGCCGGCCGTGATCGTCCAGCCCGCGATAGCTGGCGCCCAGCATGTTGCCGCTTGCGATGCGCAGGTTTTCCATCTCGTGCATGACGTTGCGCTGGGCGCTCATCATCCGGTCGATCGCGGGCCATACGGCGATCGACCCCAGCAGGGCCAGCGCTGCGGCCGGCAGCGCCCATTTGGCCCAGCGCACCATCTGGCGGCGACGGGCGATGTCGCGCGGGCGGGGGATGCGCCGCTGCCGGATCGTACGCTGGTGCAGCATGCCGCGCTGCCGCGCCGCATCCGCCGCCGAGCGCGCGAAATCCTCGCGGCGCGGCACGGCCGGGTCGCCGTCCCGAGGGGAAGACGGAGGATGGGAAGGGGGCAGGGAGGAGGGAGCGGTCACGCCACACCTGCCCGCAACAGGTCGTGGACATGCACGATCCCGACCGGCACGCCGCCGTCGTTCAGCACGAACAGGCTGGTGATCGGCCGGGGCCGCGCATTCATGATCCGCAGCGCCTCGGCCGCCAGGATATCGGCGCGCGTGGTCAGCGGCGTCGGGTTCATGATATCGGCCGCCCGGGTGGTTTCCAGGTCGCGGTCCAGGGCGCGACGCAGGTCCCCATCGGTGATCAGCCCGCACAGGGTGCCGTCCGTCCCGATGACGCCGATGCAGCCGAACGCCTTGCGGGTCATTTCCAGGATGACCTGCCGCAGCGAGATGTCGGGCGTGCCCAGCGGCATCGCCGTGCCGCAATGCATCAGGTCGCCGACCCGCCGCAACCGGATGCCCAGCCGCCCGCCCGGGTGAAACACGCCGAAATCGCTGGCCGTGAAATTGCGCCGTTCCAGCAGCGCCACGGCCAGCGCGTCGCCCAGCGCCATCTGCATGGTCGCCGATGTCGTGGGGGCCAGGCCCATCGGGCAGGCTTCGGCGGCATCGGGGACGACCAGCGCGATGTCCGCGGCGCGGGCCAGGGTCGATTCGGCCTGGCCGGTCATGGCGGCCAGCATCAGGCCGAACCGCCGCGCATGGGCGATGATATCGGCCAGTTCCGGCGTCTCGCCGGAATTGGACAGCGCCAGCACCGCGTCGCCGGACTGGATCATGCCCAGGTCGCCGTGCGACGCCTCGGACGGATGGACGAAGAAGGACGGCGTGCCGGTCGAGGCCAGCGTGGCCTGGATCTTGCGCCCGACATGGCCGGACTTGCCGATCCCCGTCACCACCACGCGTCCCGGCAGGGTCGAGAACGCCTCGACCGCCCGGCCGAAGGACCGGGCCAGCGGCGTCAGCCCGCCGGAATCCGCCGCGGGATCGGCGCCGCCCACGCGCAGCGCGGCCGAAAGCTGCGCCAGGCCGTTGCTCTCGCTGGCCAGGACCCGGCACGCGACCGCGATGTCGGACAGAAGCCGATCATGGGCCGGGCCGGCGCCGGTATCGTCATGCAACGCGGATTGGGTCATGCCGCCTGTGTATTGCCATGATGGCCGGGCTCGTCAACGGAGCCGAAGGGCGAACCGCCGCCACCTTTCATGCCCGGTGGGCGAAGATGTCCGGCTCCTCATAGCCCAGCAGGTCCAGCCGCGCCCGCGCCGGCAGGAAATCATAGCAGGCCTGGGCCAGCGCGCGCCGTCCCTCGCGGTGCAGCAGCGCCTCCAGCTTCGCCCACAGCGCGTGCAGGTGCAGCACGTCCGACGCGGCATAGGCCTGCTGCTCGGGCGTCAGCACGGCCGCGCCCCAGTCCGAGGTCTGCTGCTGCTTGCTCAGGTCCACGCCCAGCAATTCGCGGCACAGATGCGCCAGCCCGTGCCGGTCGGTGAAGGTGCGCACCAGCTTAGAGGCGATCTTGGTGCAGATCACCGGCGCCACGGTCACGCCCAGTGCGTGCTGCAGGATCGCCACGTCGAACCGTGCGAAATGCATCAGCTTGGTGACCGTGCGGTCCGCCATCAGCCGCGCCAGGTTGGGGCTGGGCGTGCCAGGCAGGATCTGCACCAGGTGCGCGTTGCCGTCGCCCGCGGAAATCTGCACCAGGCACAGCCGGTCGCGATGCGGGTTCAGCCCCATGGCCTCTGTATCCACCGCGATCGTCCCGTGGAAGGAGACATCGTCCGGCAGGTCGCCGCGATGCAACTGGATCGAGGGAGATGTGGTGGTCATAGAGGGGATCCATCCAGGGCGCAAAAAACGACGACGCTAGAAGCAACTTAGTGGCCTGCCGATCCGAGAAATTCTGGCAAGAGTTTCGCGGGCAGGACCTGGGGCGCAGGACCTTGGGGCAATCGCGCCATGCCGCACATATAATGGCGGTGCCGAGAATGTGCGAGGGGGACATCGCAAACGGGCGCGCCGCCGGCGATGCCGGCGTGCCGCGACCCATGAAGCGTGATGGTGCCCAGAAGAAGACTCGAACTTCCACGACCTTGCGGCCACAGGTACCTGAAACCTGCGCGTCTACCAATTCCGCCATCTGGGCTCAGAAGGCCCCCGTCTCCGGGGTGGTGAGGGGCGTTTACTCCGGAACGCCGGGTCGGTCAACAGGGTGTGTTTGCACATTTTTTTCCGGTGCGGCGCATCGTGGCGTCCGGCCGGAAACGACAAAAAAGGCGGCCGCCTGACGCGGTCGCCTGCATGGATCCTTTCGGATCGGATAAGAATGGTGCCCAGAAGAAGACTCGAACTTCCACGACCTTGCGGCCACAGGTACCTGAAACCTGCGCGTCTACCAATTCCGCCATCTGGGCTCAGAAGGCCCCCGTCTCCGGGGTGGTGAGGGGCCGTTTACTCCCTGGCCCCGGGCCGGTCAACATGGCTTTGCCGATTCATGTCGTTTTTGTTGCGCCGGTTTGTTGCATGGGGCCTTGTCGCTGGGGCCGGGGGCGTTCAGAGGGCAACCGCCTGTAGGATCGGCCGTTTCCGGCCTGCACGGCAGGAGGGGCACATGGCGATGCGACGCGTGGCGACCGTCATCGGCGGATCGGGATTCCTGGGGCGCCATGTCGTCCAGCGCCTGGCGGAGGACGGGTACGTGGTGCGGGTGGTCGGCCGGCGCGCCGATCGCGCGGCGGCGCTGCGGCCGCTGGGCGATGTCGGGCAGATCGTGCCGCTGGGGGCGTCGATCCTGGATGAAGCCGCGCTGGTCCCGGTGATGGAAGGCGCCAGCCTGGTCGTCAACCTGGTGGGCATCCTGAGCCCCCAGGGACAAGGGGGACGGGGCCAGGGACGGAGGCAAGCGGACTTTTCGGCCATCCATGTCGAGGCCGCCGGACGGGTCGCGCGGCTGGCGGCCTCGGCCGGGGTCGCGCGCATGGTGCATGTCTCGGCCATTGGCGCCTCGGCCCGCAGCCCCTCCGCCTATGGCCGCAGCAAGGCGGCGGGCGAGGATGCGGTGCTGCGCGACCAGCCCCGGGCGACCATCGTCCGGCCGTCGCTGATCTTCGGCGCGGGGGACCATTTCCTGACCCTGTTTGCGGCCATGGCGCGCTACAGCCCGGTCGTCCCGGTCTACGGCGCCGCCACGCGGGTCCAGCCCGTCCATGTCGCGGACGTGGCCGAGGCCATCCGGCGCATCCTGGCGTCGGACGGGCACCAGGGCGAGATCTATGAACTGGCCGGCCCGCGCGTCTGGACCATGGAGGCTCTGATACGCTGGGTGGTCGCGTTCATCGGCCGCCGCCGGCTGGTCTTCGCCATGCCCCGCGCCCTGGCCTATTGGCAGGCCCTGCTGCTGGAAAATCTGCCCGGGCATCTGCTGACCCGCGACCAGTTGGCCATGCTGTCGGTCGATAACGTGGCGCAGGACGGGATGCGCGGACTGGGCACGCTGGGGATCGACCCCGTGCCGGTCGAAATGATTGCACCGACCTATCTGGCGCGATATAAAATTACTTAACGCGTCAAAACAATATATTAAGCGGCCAATATGTCCGAATCGGACCATTGTGACGGGCTGTTTTCAACCGTCCGCGCATGTCTGTGTGGATATTTTCGGATAATGGGTCAGTCTTACTGTCTTTATTGACGGCCGGCCGTGGCGTAGGTGTTCCGCCGAAACGGGTGGCCGCCGATCGGCCGGTCCGAATCCTGCAGGGGGAAGCCGATGGCCGAGCGCATGCTCAAATTCGTCACCGTGGCGCAAAGCCAGCCCGACAAGCGGTCGGTGTCCGAACGCAACGCGGATTTCGACGAGATCTATCGCGCCTTCGCCGTCGACCAGGCCGAACGCCAGGCAAGCCGCTGCTCGCAATGCGGGGTGCCGTTCTGTTCGATCCATTGCCCGCTGGGCAACAATATCCCCGACTGGCTGAAAATGACGGCCGAAGGACGGCTGGAGGAAGCCTATGCCCTGTCCTCGGCCACGAACAATTTCCCCGAGATCTGCGGCCGGATCTGCCCCCAGGACCGGCTGTGCGAGGGCAATTGCGTGATCGAGAAGGGCTTCGAGAGCGTCACCATCGGCGCCGTCGAACGCTTCATCACCGATACCGCCTTCGCCAATGGCTGGGTCGCGCCGATCAGCCCGCCCGTCGAGCGCGCGGCCTCGATCGGCATCGTCGGCGCCGGCCCCGGCGGCCTGGCCGCGGCGATGCAACTGCGCGAACTGGGCTATCAGGTCCATGTCTATGACCGGTATGACCGTGTCGGCGGCCTGATGGTCTACGGCATTCCCGGCTTCAAGCTGGAGAAGGACATCGTCGCCCGCCGGCACCTGTACCTCGAGGAATCCGGCGTACGCTTCCATCTGGGCGTGGACGTCGCCGACCGCGACGGCGAGGGGCGGATCGCGTTCGCCACGCTGCGCGCCCGGCATGACGCGGTGCTGATCGCGACCGGTGTCTATAAATCCCGCGATATCGGCGGCCCCGGCGCCGGCCTGCGCGGCATCGTCAAGGCGCTGGATTACCTGACCGCGTCCAACAAGACGTCGCTGGGCGACAATGTCGTGGCGTTCGAGAGCGGTGAACTGAATGCCGCCGGCAAGTCCGTGGTGGTGATCGGCGGCGGCGACACGGCGATGGATTGCGTGCGCACCGCCGTCCGCCAGGGCGCGAAATCGGTCAAATGCCTCTATCGCCGCGACCGCGCCAACATGCCCGGCTCGATCCGCGAGGTGAAGAACGCCGAGGAAGAAGGCGTCGATTTCGTCTGGCTGGCCGCGCCCGAGGCGTTCCTGGGCGACGCGCGGGTCGGCGCCGTGCGCGCCACGCGGATGAAGCTGGGCCTGCCCGATGCCTCGGGCCGGCAGTCGGTCGAGCCGGTCGAGGGCAGCGCGTTCGTGCTGGAGGCCGACCTGGTGGTCAAGGCGCTGGGCTTCGACCCCGAGGCGCTGCCGACCCTGTGGGGGCAGTCCGACCTGGCCGTGTCGCGCTGGGGCACGCTGCGGGTCGACCATGAAAGCTTCATGACCAGCCTGCCGGGCGTTTTCGCGGCGGGCGACATTGTGCGCGGGGCCAGCCTGGTGGTCTGGGCGATTCGCGATGGACGGGATGCCGCGGCGCAGATGCATCGCTGGCTGGAAGAACGGGCGGCGGTGACCGCCCAGGCGGCGGAGTGACGAAGATGGACCAGTTTCCCCAAGGCCGGGATCAGGACCTGGATCAGGGCCAGCGCTTCGTCGCCGACTGGCATGACAATGCCCGCGCCATCGCCGGGCTGTACGACCCGTCGCAGGAACATGATGCGTGCGGCGTCGGACTGGTGGCCGCGCTGGACGGCCGCAGGCGGCGCGACGTGGTCGAGGCCGGGATTTCGGCGCTGAAGGCCGTCTGGCATCGCGGCGCCGTCGACGCTGACGGCAAGACCGGCGACGGTGCCGGCATCCATGTCGAAATCCCGCAGGATTTCTTCGCCGCCGCCATCCATAGCGGCGGCGAGGGCTGCGTGGACAGCCAGATCGCCGTCGGCATGATCTTCCTGCCCAAGACCGACCTGGCGGCGCAGGAACGCTGCCGCCAGATCATCGAGGCCGAGATCCTGGCCTTCGGCTACGGGATCTATGGCTGGCGCCAGGTGCCCATCAACACCGCCTGCATCGGCGAGAAGGCGAACGCCACCCGGCCCGAGATCGAACAGATCCTGATCCGCAACCCCCGCGGCACGGACGAAGAAACGTTCGAGCGCGACCTGTACGTCATCCGCCGCCGGATCGAGAAGAGCGCGATCGCCAACCAGGTCGACCTGTATGTCTGCTCGCTGTCCTGCCGGTCGGTGGTCTACAAGGGCATGTTCCTGGCCGAGCATCTGACGGATTTCTATCCCGACCTGCTGGATCCGCGCTTCGTCAGCCGTTTTGCGATCTATCACCAGCGCTATTCGACCAACACCTTCCCGACCTGGAAGCTGGCGCAGCCCTTCCGCCGCCTGGCGCATAACGGCGAGATCAACACGATCTCGGGCAACGCCAACTGGATGAAGAGCCACGAGACGCGCCTGGCCGACCCGCTGCTGGACCCGTACATGGACGACCTGAAGCCGGTGGTGCAGGCCAGCGGCTCGGATACGGCGATCCTGGACAACGTGTTCGAGCTGCTGACCTTCGCCGGGCGCGACGCGCCGATGGTCAAGGCGCTGATGGTGCCGGCCAGCGTGGGCGGCAACTCGGCGATGCCGCAGCAGCACAAGGACATGTACGCGTACTGCAACGCGGTGATGGAGCCGTGGGACGGGCCGGCGGCGCTGTGCGCCACCGACGGGCGCTGGGTCGTGGCCGGCCTGGACCGCAGCGGCCTGCGCCCCCTGCGCTATACCGTGACGGCGAACAACCTGCTGATCGTGGGTTCGGAAACCGGCATGGTGAAGGTGCCCGAAGCGGACATCGTCCGTCGCGGCCGGCTGGGCCCGGGACAGATGATCGGCCTGGACCTGCAGGAACCCAGGCTGTACGGCAACGAGGCCCTGCTGGACCTGCTGGCCGCGCGCCAGGACTTCGGCGCCTGGGTCAAGCATATCCAGAAGGTCGGCTCGGTCGTGCGCGCCGACGTGCACGAACCCGTCCTGTTCGGCCGGGATGAGCTGCGCCGCCGCCAGCTCGCGGTCGGCACGACGCTGGAGGAACTGGAGACCATCCTGCACCCGATGGTCGAAACCGCCGCCGAGGCCGTCGGCTCGATGGGCGACGACGCGCCGCTGGCGGTGCTGTCGTCGCGCTATCGCGGCCTGGCCCATTATTTCCGCCAGGCGTTCAGCCAGGTCACCAACCCGCCGATCGACAGCCTGCGCGAAACCCGGGTCATGAGCCTGGTGACCCGGCTGGGCAATCTGGGCAACATCCTGGAAGAATCGGAAAACCAGTGCGACCTGCTGCAGCTTCCCAGCCCGGTGCTGACCAGCGGCGAATATGAATCGCTGCTGGCCTTCTGCGGCGACAGCGCGTTCGTCATCGACTGCACCTTCCCGGCGGCGCAGGGCGAGGCCGGGCTGCGCGACGCCATCGCCCGCATCCGCCAGGAAGCCGAGGATCGGGTGCGCGAAGGCTGTACCCACCTGTTCCTGACCGATCAGGACCAGTCGGGCGAGCGCGCCTATATCCCGATGATCCTGGCGACGGCGGCGGTGCATACGCATCTGGTGCGCCAGTCGCTGCGCACCTTCACCTCGCTGAACGTGCGCTCGGCCGAGGCGCTGGACGTGCATGCCGTCGCGGTGACGATCGGGGTGGGGGCCACCACCGTCAATCCGTACCTGGCGCAGGAAAGCATCGCCGATCGCGTCGCGCGCGGCCTGTTCGGCGAGATGTCGCTGCGCGAGGCGGTCGAGCGCTATCGCAAGGCCGTGGACAAGGGCCTGCTGAAAGTGATGTCCAAGATGGGCATCTCGATCGTCTCGGCCTATCGCGGCGGCTATAATTTCGAGGCGATCGGCCTGTCGCGGGCGCTGACGGCGGAATTCTTCCCCGGCATGCCCTCGCGCATCTCGGGCATCGGCCTGTCGGGCATCTCGACCAACGTGCTCAGTTTCCACCAGGCCGCGTGGAACCGCGCCGTGACCCCGCTGCCGGTCGGCGGCCAGTACAAGCTGCGCCGCAACGGCGAGGTCCATGCCTTCGACGGCAATCTGATCCACATGCTGCAGACGGCGGTGGCGACGGACGATTTCTCGATCTATCGCCGCTATGCCGACGCGGTGCGGCGCATGCCGCCGGTGGCGTTGCGCGACCTGCTGGATTTCAAGGGCGGCCGCACCCCGATTCCTGTCGAGGCGGTGGAAAGCATCACCCAGCTTCGCAAGCGCCTGATCGCGCCGGGCATCTCGCTGGGCGCGCTCAGCCCCGAAGCGCACGAGACCCTGTCGATCGCCATGAACCGGATCGGCGCCAAGTCCGATTCGGGCGAGGGCGGCGAGGATCCGTCCCGCGCCAGGCCGCGCCCCAACGGCGACAACGCGTCCTCGGCCATCAAGCAGATCGCCTCGGGCCGTTTCGGCGTCACCGCGCAGTACCTGAATGATTGCCGCGAGATCGAAATCAAGGTGGCCCAGGGCGCCAAGCCCGGCGAGGGCGGGCAGTTGCCCGGCTTCAAGGTCACCGGGATGATCGCCAAGCTGCGCCATGCGACGCCGGGGGTCACGCTGATCAGCCCGCCGCCGCATCACGACATCTATTCGATCGAAGACCTGGCGCAGTTGATCTACGACCTGAAGCAGATCAACCCCGAGGCCACCGTGACGGTGAAGCTGGTCGCGCGCTCGGGAATCGGTACGATCGCCGCCGGCGTGGCCAAGGCCAAGGCCGACGCGATCCTGATTTCCGGCCATAGCGGCGGCACCGGCGCCAGCCCGCAAAGCTCGGTCAAATATGCCGGCCTGCCGTGGGAACTGGGCCTGGCCGAGGCGCACCAGGTGCTGATGCTCAACCGCCTGCGCCACCGGGTGAAGCTGCGCACCGACGGCGGGCTCAAGACCGGGCGCGACGTGGTGATCGCCGCCATGCTGGGGGCCGAGGAGTTCGGCATCGGCACCGCCAGCCTGGTGGCCATGGGCTGCATCATGGTCCGGCAATGCCACTCCAACACCTGCCCGGTCGGCGTGTGCACCCAGGACGACGCCCTGCGCGAGAAGTTCGAGGGCACGCCCGAGAAGGTCATCAACCTGTTCTCGTTCATCGCCGAGGACGTGCGCAACATCCTGGCTTCGCTGGGCTTCTCCAGCCTGAACGAGGTGATCGGCCGTACCGACCTGCTCAAGCAGGTCTCGCGCGGCGCAGACTACCTGGACGATCTGGACCTGAACTCGCTGCTGGCCCAGGCCGACCCCGGCCCGCATGCGCGCTATTGCACGCTGGAAGGCCGCAACGAGGTGCCCGAGACGCTGGACGCGCAGATGATCGCCGACGCGCGGCCGCTGTTCGACCATGGCGAGAAGATGCAGCTTCACTACAACGTGCAGAACACGCATCGCGCCATCGGCACGCGCATTTCCTCGCTGATCGTGCGGCAGTTCGGCATGGATCGCCTGGCGCCCGGGCACCTGACGGTGCGGCTGCGCGGCTCGGCCGGCCAGTCGCTGGGCGCGTTCGCGGTCCAGGGGCTGAAGCTCGAAGTGCTGGGCGACGCCAACGACTATGTCGGCAAGGGCCTGTCGGGCGCCACCATCGTGGTGCGGCAATCGCCGTCCTCGAACCTGGTGTCGAACGAAAACGCGATCATCGGCAACACCGTGCTGTATGGCGCGACGGCCGGCGCGCTCTATGCGGCAGGGCAGGCGGGCGAGCGCTTCGCGGTGCGTAATTCCGGCGCGGTCGCCGTCGTCGAGGGCTGCGGCTCGAACGGCTGCGAATACATGACCGGCGGCACCGTGGTGATCCTGGGCGAGATCGGCGACAATTTCGGTGCCGGCTTCACGGGCGGCATGGCCTTCGTCTATGACGCGCATGACACGTTCGAGCAGCGGGTCAATCCCGACACGCTGCTGTGGAACCGCGTCGCCGACCCGAAATGGGAAGCCACGCTGCGCAAGCTGGTCGAGGCCCACGCGCACGAGACCCGCAGCCGCTATGCGGAATTGCTGCTGCATGAATGGGACCGCGCCCTGCCGCGTTTCTGGCATGTCGTGCCGCGCGAATATGCGCGGGTGATCGGCTACACGCCGGCCGTGGAAACCGCGCGCAGCGCCTGAGCGCGCGATCGGCGGGCGCGATCGATATCGGTGACTGGCATCGTGGACGGCCGGGGGAGATCCCCGGCCGTTCGCCGTTCATCGTTTGCCGTTCGTCGTTTGCCTTCTGGCGCGCCGGGGTCGCGCCCGCACGCATTCCGCACTAGATATTAGGGCAGAACGGTCACCGCGCACGCGGGACGCCTGCATGGGGATGGCAACGAAGATGGCTATACAGATGCTTCTTTCCGCATGGTCCGACCGGCTGGGCTTACGCGCGGCCGGGGGATCGGCGGTGGCGGCAGCCACCATGGGCGACCTGCCGCGGTGGGACCTGTCCGACCTGTATGACGATCGCGATTCCGAGCGCCTGCGCCAGGACCTGGCCCAGGCCGGATCCGACGCCGAAGCCTTCGCCCGGACCTGGCGTGGCCGCCTGGCCGACGTTCCGGCCGCCGAGCTGGCGCGCGCGATCGCCGAGTATCAGCGGATCGACGAAATCCTGGGCCGTGCCGCGTCCTATGCGCAATTGCTGTTCGCCGCCGATTCGTCCGATCCGGCGAACGGCCGTTTCTCGCAGTCGGTCAATGAACGGCTGACGGATATCTCGACCCACCTGCTGTTCTTCACCCTGGAACTCAACCGCATCGGCGAGCAGGAGATGCAGGATCGCCTGGCCGATCCGGCCCTGGCCCCCTGGACGCCCTTCCTGCGCGACCTGCGGGTGTTCCGCCCCCATCAATTGTCCGACGAGGTCGAACAGGTCCTGCACGAGAAATCGGTGACCGGGGCCACGGCCTGGTGCCGCCTGTTCGACGAGACGATGTCCGCCCTGCGCATCCCGCTGGACGGGCATGACCTGACGGTGGGCGAGGCACTGAACCGGCTGTCCGATCCCGACCGCGCCCTGCGCGCGCGGGCGGCCGCGGCGATCGGCACGGTGTTCGGCGACAATATCCGGCTGTTCGCGCTGATCACCAATACGCTCGCCAAGGACAAGGCGATCTCGGACGGCCTGCGCCATTATCCGCGCCCCGGCTCGTACCGCAATCGCAGCAACATGGTCGAGGACGCGGTCGTCGACGCGCTGGTCCAGGCCGTGACGTCGGATTATCCGCGCCTGTCGCACCGCTATTACGCGCTGAAGGCGAAATGGCTGGGACTGGATAAGCTGGAACATTGGGACCGCAACGCCCCCCTGCCATCGGCCGACGACAGGGTGATCCCCTGGGACGAAGCCTCGCGGCAGGTCCTGGGCGCCTACGAATCCTTCGATCCGCGCATGGGCGCCGTGGCGCGCCGCTTCTTCGACAATGCCTGGATCGACGCGATGCCGTCCCCCGGCAAGGCGTCCGGCGCCTTCGCCCATCCCACCGTGCCGTCGGCGCATCCCTATCTGCTGCTGAATTATCACGGCCGCACCCGCGACGTGATGACCCTGGCGCACGAGCTGGGGCACGGCGTGCACCAGGTGCTGGCCGCCCCGCAGGGCTATCTGATGTCGGGCACGCCGCTGACTCTGGCGGAAACCGCCAGCGTGTTCGGCGAGATGCTGACCTTCCGCGCCCTGCTGGATGCCGAGACCGATCCGGTCCGCCGCCGCATCATGCTGGCCGGCAAGGTCGAGGACATGCTGAACACGGTGGTGCGCCAGATCGCGTTCTACCGGTTCGAGACCCTGCTGCATGACGAGCGCAGGACCGGCGAATTGCTGCCCGAGCGCATCGGCGCCCTCTGGCGGCAGGTCCAGGCCGAAAGCCTGGGGCCGGCCTTCAATTTCACGCCGGAATACGACGTGTACTGGACCTATGTCCCGCATTTCGTCCATTCTCCGTTCTACGTCTATGCCTATGCGTTCGGGGATTGCCTGGTGAACGCGCTCTATGGCGTGTTCCAGTCCGGACATCCCGGCTTCCAGGACAAATATCTGGACATGCTGCGGGCCGGCGGGACCAGGCGGCATCGCGAATTGCTGGCGCCCTTCGGGCTGGACGCGGCCGATCCGGGCTTCTGGCGCAAGGGACTGGACGTGATCGCCGGATTTATCGACGAGCTGGAGCGTGCCTGACGTGGCGGATGAACGGGACCTCGACAATACCGGGCTGTTCGGCGAAATCCGCCGGATGGTCCGGACATCGGGCGCGATGGGCGGGATCGCGGCCCGCATCGCGGGGCACAGGATGGGCCTGCGCACCGACCTCGCCACCCATGCCGGGGACCTGAAATCGGTGCTGGGCGGCCTGAAAGGGCCGCTGATGAAGGGTGCGCAGCTTCTCTCGACCATTCCCGGCGCGTTGCCCGAGGAATATGCCGTCGAACTGGCGCAGTTGCAGTCGAACGCTCCGCCGATGGGCTGGAGCTTCGTGCGCCGGCGCATGGCGACCGAACTGGGCCGCGACTGGGAACGCCGCTTCGCGCGGTTCGAGCACGAGGCCGCCGCCGCCGCCAGCCTGGGGCAGGTCCATCGCGCCATCCTGCCGGACGGGCGCCGCGTGGCCTGCAAGCTGCAATATCCCGACATGCAGGCGACGGTGGATTCCGACCTGCGGCAATTCCGCATGGCGGTCGGGCTGTATTACCGCATCGACAGCACGATCAAGCAGGACGACGTGCTGGTGGAACTGACCGCCCGCCTGCAGGAGGAACTGGATTACACGCGTGAGGCCGCCAATCTGCGGCTCTATCGCCTGATGCTGGCGGATTATCCCAAGGTCAGCGTCCCCGCGCCGGTCGAGGACCTGTCCACGCGCCGGCTGCTGACCATGGACTGGCTGGACGGGCGCGGCGTGCAGACGGTGCTGGACGCCAACCCGACGCTGGAGCAGCGCAACGCCATGGCGCTGGCGCTGTTCCAGGCCTGGTACGTGCCGCTCTATCGCTACGGGGTCATCCATGGCGACCCGCATATGGGCAATTTCACCGTGCGCGACGATTACGGGCTGAACCTGCTGGACCTGGGGGCGATTCGCATCTTCCACGCCAGGTTCGTGCAGGGGATCATCGACCTCTATCGGGCGCTCGAGCGCGATGACGAGGATCTGGCCTATCACGCCTATCAGGCTTGGGGCTTCACCGACATGTCGCGCGAAACGATGCGGGTGCTGAATGAATGGGCCCGCTTCATCTACGAACCGCTGATGCAGGACCGCGTTCGTCCGATCCAGGAAAGCGGCGATCCGCAATTTGGCCGCGCGGTCGCCGAGCGGGTCTATGCCGGGCTGAAACGGACCGGCGGCGTGCGGCCGCCGCGCGAATTCGTGCTGGTCGACCGCTCGGCGATCGGGCTGGGCAGCGTGTTCCTGCGCCTGGGCGCGCAGTTGAACTGGTACCGGCTGTTCCAGGAACTGATCGCCGATTTCGACGCGGCCCAGTTGGCCGCCCGGCAGGGGAACGCGCGGCAGGCCGCCCGCGTCCCGGCCCCGATCGAGGGGTGAGTTTCAGAATGGCAGGGCGTGCTGCGCGGGCCGCGCCTCGTCCCGGCCGGCCCGGCGGGCCTGCTCGGTCCGCAAGGTAAAGGCCAGGTCCGGGCCGCGATGCCGGTCCGTGGCCAGCAGCCGGTCCAATTCGGCGTTCTCCAGGCTGTCGATCCGCCGGCCCCGCAGCGGGCCGTGCGGCACGCGCGCCAGCAGCGCGGGCTCGCGCGACCAGCGCAGCAGCGATTCGACCGACGTCGCGGCCAGCATGTCGCGCAGATGATGCGCCGTCACATAGGCATCCGGCCCGGCCCGATGCGCGGGCGTGCCCAGCGCGCGGTCCAGCCCGTCGGGGCGGCGGGAATAGCGCAGACCCTGGTTGGAATGGCCCGGCTCGTCGGGCCACACCCGCAGCGCGCCCTTGTAGGTGCAGATCCAGCGCAGCCCCACGGTCACCGACGGCGGCAGCAGGCCGCGGATCCAGCCTTGCTCGAAGGCGGCGCGATGGGCGGCCAGCGCCACGGGCGGGCGGTCCGGACGCAGGATCGCGGGCGCGATCGCGGCGAAATCGGGCGCGCCGCGCACATCCGCGTCGGTGATGTGATGGATGGCGGTGGTGCCCGGCGTGATCGGCCGGCCGGGATCGGTCAGCCTGGCCCGGGGCGGGCCGTCCAGCGCCCAGCCGCCATCTGCGCACAGCACCACGTCCTGCCAGCCGATCTCGACGACGCCGCCGTCCGACGCATCCCGGCCGCTGGTCTCCAGGTCGATGACGCGCACGAAGGGGGCCGGCTCACCCGGGCGTCGCGGCGGTTGGAATCCATCCATGTCCTTCAATCTAGGCGCGTGCCGGACGGTGCCAAGCCCCGATCGTCATCGGCACGGCGCCATCGGGCCCCCGGGGGCATGCCGCTCGGCCCTTGCGTCCGGCCCGCGCCGTCCCCACAGTCCACCCCATGCCCGCACCCGCCCGCGCCAAAGCCCGCCGTCCCGATCCGTCCGCCGAAATCGTGACCTTCCAGCCCGAACGGCAGCCGCCGAAGGAAAAGACGCGGCGCCTGACCATCAGCGCGCCCTACGAACCGGCGGGCGACCAGCCCCAGGCGATCGCCGAACTGGTCGCGGGGATCGCGGCGGGCGAACGCGACCAGGTGCTGCTGGGCGTCACCGGCTCGGGCAAGACCTTCACCATGGCCAAGATCATCGAGGCCACGCAGAAGCCGACCCTGGTGCTGGCGCCGAACAAGACCCTGGCCGCTCAGCTCTATGGCGAGATGAAGCAGTTCTTCCCCGACAACGCGGTGGAATATTTCGTCAGCTACTACGATTACTACCAGCCCGAGGCCTATGTCCCGCGCTCGGACACCTATATCGAAAAAGACAGTCAGATCAACGAGCAGATCGACCGGATGCGCCACGCCGCCACCCAGGCGCTGCTGGAACGCAACGATGTCATCATCGTGGCCTCGGTGTCGTGCATCTATGGCATCGGCTCGGTCGAAACCTATTCACGCATGGTGGTGCGGCTGGAAACGGGGGGCGAGATCGATCGCGAGCGGCTGGTCAAGGCACTGGTCGAACTGCAATATCGCCGCAACGACGCGGCCTTCCAGCGCGGCACTTTCCGGGTGCGCGGCGAGAGCATCGATATCTTTCCGGTGCAGAACGAGGACCGGGCCTGGCGGGTCTCGCTGTTCGGCGACGAGATCGATTCGATCATCGAGTTCGATCCGCTGACCGGCGACAAGACGGGCGACCTGCAGGACATCAGCGTCTATGCCAACAGTCACTATGTGACGCCGCGCCCCACGCTGAACCAGGCGGTGGTGGGCATCAAGCACGAGCTGCGCCAGCGCCTGGCCGAACTGGCCGATGAGGGCAAGCTGCTGGAGGTCGAACGGCTGCAGCAGCGCACGACCTTCGATCTCGAAATGATCGAGACCACCGGCGTGTGCAAGGGAATCGAGAATTATTCCCGCTACCTGTCCGGCCGCAAGCCGGGCGAGCCGCCGCCGACCCTGTTCGAATATCTGCCCGAGGACGCGCTGCTGATCGTCGATGAGAGCCACGTCACCGTGCCGCAGATCGGCGGCATGGAACGCGGCGACTATGCGCGCAAATCCATCCTGTCCGAATTCGGCTTCCGCCTGCCGTCCTGCCTGGACAACCGGCCGCTGAAATTCGCCGAATGGGACAAGTTCCGGCCCCAGACCCTGTTCGTCAGCGCCACCCCCGGACCGTGGGAGATGGAGCGGGTGGGCGGCGTGTTCGCCGAGCAGGTCATCCGCCCGACCGGCCTGATTGATCCCGTCACCGATATCCGTCCGGTCGAGCGGCAGGTCGACGACCTGCTGGCCGAATGCCGCCTGACGATCGCGGCCGGCGGCCGGGTGCTGGTCACCACCCTGACCAAGCGCATGGCCGAAGACCTGACCGATTACATGAACGAATCCGGGATCCGCGTCCGCTATCTGCATTCCGACGTCGATACGCTGGAGCGGATCGAGATCATCCGCGACCTGCGGCTGGGCGCCTTCGACGTGCTGATCGGCATCAATCTGCTGCGCGAAGGGCTGGACATTCCCGAATGTTCGCTGGTCGCGATCCTGGACGCGGACAAGGAAGGATTCCTGCGCTCGCGCACCTCGCTGATCCAGACGATCGGCCGCGCCGCGCGCAATGTCGACGGGCGCGTGCTGCTCTATGCCGACACCATGACCGACAGCCTGCGCTACGCGGTCGAGGAGACCGCCCGCCGGCGCGAAAAACAGTCGGCATGGAACGCGGCGCACGGCATCACCCCGCAATCGGTCCGCAAGCAGATCGGCGAGGCCCTGTCCTCGGTGTTCGAGCAGGATTACGTCACCGTCTCGCCGCTCAAGGGCGAGACGGTCGGCGAATTCGTCGGCAAGGACCTGGGCAGCACGATCGCCGAACTGGAAAAGCGCATGCGCGCCGCCGCCGCCGACCTGGAATTCGAGACGGCGGCCCGGTTGCGCGACGAGATCAAGCGGCTCGAGGCGCTGGAACTGGGGCTGGAACCGGCCCCGGCCCCGGTCTCGACCGGCGGCACGCCGGCCACGTCCGGCCGGCCGCCCCGCCGCAAGGGGGCCAAGGTGCCCGAACCGCTGGGGCCGGGCGGCGGCGGCTACGACCCGTCCAAGGGGCGCGGCCCCCGGCGTCGCGGCGCGCGATAGGGCGGCCCGCCCGACATGGATCGTGATTGGGGATCGTGATTGGGCCGAATCGCCCGGCCGCGTGAAGATGCGCCGAAAGCAAGAGGGCAGGGTGGCCTATGCCAGAGCAGCTTATGCCAGGGCAGCATATGCCGGAGCAGCGCATGATCGAACTGGCGGCGGGCTCGGCGCGGCTGGGATTGCTGCCCGGCCTGGGCGGAGCCGTCGCCTACTGGACGAGCGGCGGGCTCGATATCCTGCATGCCGTCGCGGACCCCAACCTGCTGGCCCAGCGGGGCCGCGCGGTCGCCGCCTATCCGCTGGTGCCGTTTTCCAACCGGGTGGCGGATGGCTGCTTTCAGTTCGACGGCGTGCCATACCGGATGCGGCCGAACTTCGCCGGCGAGCCCCATGTCATCCACGGCAATGGCTGGGAACATGCCTGGCGGCTGGAATTGCTGTCCGACGACAGCGCCACCCTGGGCCTGTCCTGGAATCCGCACCTGGATCCCCGTCATCCGAATCCGCAATGGCCCTTCGCCTATCGCGCGCAACTGCGATTCGACCTGCGGCAGGACGGGCTGTCGATCGGCATGCTGATCGAAAATACCGATCAGCATCCGCAGCCGGCGGGCCTGGGATTCCATCCCTATTTTCCCCGGCGCGGCGCCCTGCATCTGGGATTTTCCGCCGGCACAGTCTGGACCAACGACGACCGCCACCTGCCGGCGCTGCGCGTGCCCGCCACGGGCGAGTGGTCGTTCGAGCAGATGCGTCCCATCGGCGCGCAGGCGATCGATCATTGCTATGCGGAATGGAGCGGCGCGGCCTTTCTGCGCTGGCCGCAGGACAATCTGGCGCTGACGATCGCGGCCGACGACCCGTTCCGCCACCTGGTTCTCTATACCCCGCCCGGCCGGCCCTTCATCGCCGTCGAACCGGTGACCCACATGAACGATGCCCTGAACCACCCGGGCGTGGCCGACGGGGGCCTGCGAATCCTCGCCCCCGGCCGCAAGCTGGAAGGCCATATCCGTCTTGCCCTCACGGGGTGCTGAGTCCGCCCGGTTCTTGCCGTCATGCGACTCCGCCACGATTTTTCCACCCGAAGGGTTTCAGATTCGGGACGCTCGGGCAAAATGGCCTCCATGACCGATGACGACGACGACGACGACCGCCCCCGCGCGCCGGATGGGGTGTCGCGCTACATGACGGCGGCCGGCCTGGCCGCGATGCGCGGCGAGCTGAACGCCCTGCTGCGCGACGAGCGGCCGCGAATCGTCGAAATCGTCTCCTGGGCGGCCGGAAACGGCGATCGCTCGGAAAACGGCGACTATCTCTACGGCAAGAAGCGCCTGCGCGAGATCGATCGCCGGGTGCGTTTCCTGACCCGCCGGATCGAGAAGGCGATCGTCGTCGATCCCGCCGCCCAGACCCGGCGCGACCGCGTCTTCTTCGGCGCCACCGTGACCTATGCGACCGAGACGGATGAGGAACGCACGGTCACCATCCTGGGGGTGGACGAGGCCGATCTCGCCGCGGGCCAGGTCAGCCTGGCCTCGCCCGTCGCGCGCGCCGTGCTTGGCGGGCGGGTCGGGGACGAGGTCCGGCTGATGACGCCGGCCGGGGCCGAGATCATCGAAATCCTGCGGATCGCCTATCCCGAACCGGACGGCGCGCGGCAATCCGCTTCCGCCAGCGTGTTATGAGGTTTTTCGATACCCCGAACTCGACTAAGAAGCGGGGGCGGACGACCCTTGACGTCGTTCGGGGTTCGAATCGCGTCCGGAGGTTGCGTCCATGTCCCGCCCGCTGAAGGTTGCCGTGCAGATGGATCCCCTGGCCGGGATCGACATAAACGGCGATTCGACCTTCGCCCTGATGCTCGAGGCCCAGGCGCGGGGGTACGAGCTGTTCGTCTACCACGTCCAGGGACTCAGCCTGCGTGAGGGCCGCCACGGCGCCGTCCGCGCCGAGCGCCTGACCGCCCGCGCCCGCCCGGCCGCCGTCCGGCGCGTCAGGGGCGACCATGCGACCCTGGGCGAGGAACGGATCCTGGACCTGTCGCAGATGGACGTCATCCTGATGCGGCAGGACCCGCCCTTCGACATGGCCTACATCACCGCCACCCATATGCTGGAGCATGTCCACGGCATCGGCCCGGACCGCGCCCTGGTGGTCAACGACCCGGCGTCGGTGCGCAACGCGCCCGAGAAGCTGCTGGTCACCCATTATCCCGACCTGATGCCGCCGACCCTGGTGACGTGGGACCAGCAGGCCATCCGCGATTTCCGCGCCGAATGGCGCGACATCATCGTCAAGCCGCTGTTCGGCAATGGCGGCGCCGGGGTGTTCCGCATCCGCGAGGACGACGAAAACCTGAACGCCCTGCTGGAAATGCATTTCGCCCGCTCGCGTGAGCCGCTGATGATCCAGCGTTATGAACCGGCGGTGCGGCGCGGCGACAAGCGGATCATCCTGGCCGACGGGCAGCCGATCGGCGCGATCAACCGTGTCCCGGCCGAGGGCGAGGCGCGGTCGAACATGCATGTCGGCGGCAAGGCGGTGCAGGTCGCGCTGACCCCCCGCGACCGCGAGATCTGCGCGGCGATCGGCCCGATGCTGCGCGAGAAGGGGCTGATCTTCGTCGGGATCGACGTGATCGGCGACTGGCTGACCGAAATCAACGTGACCTCGCCGACCGGGCTGCAGGAAATGGCCCGCTTCGACGGCATCAATTCCGCCGGCCTGATCTGGGATTGCATCCTGCGCCGGCTGGAGGGCGCAGGCGACGGCGCGGGCGGATTTGTGGCCTGACGGCGTGACGCGCGCCCGTGGCCACTTGAAGACAATCGCCCGGCAGGGCAGAGAGGATTCCTGATGAGCGAAGTTCTTCAAGATGCCTCGCCCGAGGCCAGTGGGGCGGCGACCGCCGTCGGGGGCTATACGCCCGCCCCGCGTTCCGCCCTGGATGCCGAGGCCGTGAAAGCCGCCTATCGCCGTTGGGCGGGGGTCTATGACGCGCTGTTCGGCGGCGTGTCGGCATTCGGCCGCAAGCGCGCGGTCGCCGCGGTCAACAGCCTGCCCGGCACCGCAGTGCTCGAAGTCGGGGTGGGCACCGGCCTGGCGCTGCCGCATTACCGGTCGGACAAGCGCATTACAGGCATCGACCTGTCCGGCGACATGCTGGACCGCGCGCGCCAGCGCGTGGCGCGCATGAATCTGCGCCATGTCGACGCGCTGCTGGAAATGGATGCCGAGGAGACGCGCTTCGCCGACGGCTCGTTCGACGTCGCCGTGGCGATGTTCGTCGCCTCGGTGGTGCCCAATCCGCGCCGCCTGCTGGCCGAACTGAAGCGCGTGGTCCGGCCCGGCGGCCATATCCTGTTCGTCAATCATTTCCTGGCCACCGGCGGCGTACGCCTGGCGGTGGAACGCAGCATGGCCCGTGCCTCGCGTTCGCTGGGCTGGCATCCGGATTTCGCGATCGAATCGCTGCTGCCGCCGGCCGACCTGGCGCGGGCCAGCATCCACCCCGTGCCGCCCGCGGGGCTGTTCACCCTGGTGGTCCTGCCGCGCGATCCGGCCGCGCCGTCGGCCGAAACGCGGGCCTGATATTCCCCCAGGACATCCCTGGTGCACCCCCCGGGGCGTCCCTTCGGGCCCGGCGGGGCTCGTTTTTCCCCGCACGCTCCGGTAAAGTCGCGGCGAATTGAGCAGGGCCGCCCGTCCGGCCCCTTGTCGCAGGAGGTTGGGCGCATGCCGACAGAGGGCCAGGTTCCAGCAGCGGTCGGAACCGGCAGCTTTCCGGCGCGACGCGGTCGCGTCTTCAGTCACAGGCATGTCGGCACGCTGTATCTGGCGCTTGCCGTCCTGGCCGGGCTGGCCGGCGGCGCGCTGGCGCTGCCGCTGCAACTGGCCCAGGCCGGGCAGGGCGCCGCTTCCGGCGGCGGACTGGCCCGGGCCGCGATCGACCATGGCGCGCTGATGGTGCTGTTCTGCGCCTTGCCGGCCCTGACGGGCGGGTTCGGCACCTGGTTCGTGCCGATGCTGCTGGGCGCGCCCGACATGGCCTCCCGCCGGGCTTCCCTGCTGGCCTGGATCGGCCTTGCCGTCAGCTTCCTCCTGGTCCTCTCCGGCGTGCAGGTCGGGCTGGGCATGCTGCTGTGGTGCGCGGCGATGCTGGGCTGGTCCATCAACATGGCCGCCACCGTGCTGAACATGCGCCGTCCGGGCATGGACCTGCGCGCGATGCCGCTCTTCGCCTGGGCCCAGGCGCTGACGGCGCTGATGATGGTGGTGACCCTGCCGGTCCTGGCGGCGTCGCTGACGCGCGGCCTGCTCGCGGGCGCGCCGCACGGCGCGGGACAGGCCGTTCCGGCCCTGCGCGCCTTCTCCGGTCCCGAAATCGGCCTGCTGCTGCTGCCGGCCGCCGGAATCGTCTGCCAACTGGTCGAAACCTTCTCCGGCGTGGCGCTCCGCCGCCGGGCCGCCGCCCTGGGCGCGATGGCGGTGCTGTCGGTCGGCGGGGCCACGATCTGGGTGCATGACCTGTTTTCCGGCGGCCTGGCGGCCCAGCCGGCGGCCCGCCCCGTGATCGAGCAGGCGGCGACCGGCCTGCCGATGCTGGTGCTGCTGGCGGTCTGGGGCGCGACGGTGCGGGCCGGGCGGCCGGTCTTGCGCGTGCCGATGCTGTGGGCCTGCGCCTTTGCCGCCCTGCTGCTGGCGGGGCCGGTCCTGGCCTGGCTGGGCGGCGTTCCGGCCGGCCATGCCGTGGCGCTGCCGGCCGCCCTGTTCGCGACCTTCGGCGGGTTCTATTACTGGATCGGCAAGATGACCGGCCACCAGTGCCCCGAGAGCGGGGGCCGGCTGCATGTCGCGCTGGCGACGGCAGGCACGCTGCTGTGCCTGGCCCCGCACCGGCCGGCCTGCGTGCTGGCGGGGGTGATCCTGCTGGGCCTGTCGATGCTGGCCTTCGTCATCACCGCCGGCCTGGCGCTGCGCGGCGGCGCGCGGGTGCGCGCGGCCAATTACTGGGGCCCCGGCGCACGTACGCTTGAATGGACCCTGGCCACGCCGGCGCCGCGCGACGCCTTCGCCGATTTCCCGTATCGCGGAGCCGGCGCATGAGCCTCTCCCTTTCCGAGGACGCGACCCGCTTCGACGCCGCCCTGGTCGGGACCGAGGCCAGGGACTGGGTCGCGCTGCTCAAGCCCAGGGTGATCTCGCTGGTGGTGTTCACCGGGGCCGCCGGGCTGGCCATGGCGCCGGGCCGGATCAACCCGCTGATCGCCTGCATCGCCATCCTGTGCATCTGCATGGCCTCGGGCGCGGCCGGGGCGATCAATATGTGGTACGACCGCGATATCGACGCGGTCATGACCCGCACCGCCCGCCGCCCGATCCCCGACGGCCGCATCCGCGCCGATGCCGCGCTGGGCTTCGGCATCGGCCTGTCCGTGGCCTCGGTGCTGCTGATGTGGCTGGCCACCAACCTGCTGGCGGCCTGTGTGCTGGGGTTCTCGATTTTCTTCTATGCCGTGGTCTATACGATGTGGCTCAAGCGTTCGACGCCGCAGAACATCGTCATCGGGGGCGCCGCCGGCGCGTTTCCGCCGATGATCGGCTGGGCGGCCGCCACCGGTTCGCTGGGCGTGATGCCCGTCGTCATGTTCGCGATCATCTTCCTCTGGACCCCGCCGCATTTCTGGTCGCTGTCGCTCTACGCCTGCAAGGATTACGGCCGGGCCGGCATTCCCATGCTGCCGGTGGTGCGCGGTGCGCGGCATACGCGCTGGCAGATCCTGTGGTACACGCTGGCGC
Organism: Nguyenibacter vanlangensis; assembly: GCF_038719015.1. NCBI lineage: Bacteria > Pseudomonadati > Pseudomonadota > Alphaproteobacteria > Acetobacterales > Acetobacteraceae > Nguyenibacter > Nguyenibacter vanlangensis. The sequence continues at coordinate 764,670 of NZ_CP152276.1, read as the reverse complement.
TGTCCGCGGTCTCGCTGGTGCCCCCGGCCCTGCATCTGGCGGGTTGGCTCTATGCCGCGACCACGATCCTGCTCGATGCGGGCTTCGTCTTCTGCGCGGTGCGGGTATTGGGCGACCGGCAGGACGCGGACGGCACAAGCCTGACCGGCGACAAGCCCGCCCGCCACGCCTTCCGTTTTTCGCTGGCCTATCTCTTCCTGCTGTTCTGCGGGCTGCTGGCCGATCATGTCCTGATCGGAGGATAAGGGACGATGCCGACGGAACAGCCGATTTCCCTCACCGCGGCGCAGGCGGCGGAATATGCCCGCCGGCATCGCGGCCGCGTCATCGGCGCCGCGATGACGCTGCTGGCGCTGGCCGCGATCATCTACGGGCTGGCGCTGGTCAGGCTGTAGGGCCGGTCACCGTGCCTGCTGGATCGCCGACAACAGCCACGCCCCGCCGCGCGACGGCCGGACGAAGGTCCAGAGTTCTGTCGTGGTCACCCGCTCGGTCGAACTGCCGTCGATCACGTGGCCGACCATGTCGGTGGTGATGTCCACCATCGAATAACGCATGGCGACGGTGGCATAGTCGAAGCCGTTTTCCGACCAGGCTTCGGCCAGGTCGCCCCGCTCGAAGCGGACGTCCGAGACCACGTTGCGGGCCCCACGGCTGGCCAGGTCCGAAAGCTGCGCGTTGAAATACCCAACCATTTCCGGCGTCGCCATATGCTGCAGCGCCGGCAGGTTCTGCTGGCTCCAGGCCGCCTGGATATCGACCAGCAGCCGCTGGAATGCGCGGTAATCGTCCGGGGTGACGGTCAACTGGTCGGGCGCCGGGCCCTGGCCATAGGCCCCGGGCGCCGCCGGCATGCTCATCCGTCGCGCGGCGCCGCCCGAAAACCGCCGGACCAGCCAGCCGACCAGCAGCCCCAGCAGCAGCAACTGGATCAGGAAGCCGAAGAAACTGCCCCCGCCATGCAGCCCTCCGGCAATCCCGTGCCCGAACAGCACACCGAACAGGCCGGCCCCCAGCAGCCCGCCCAGAAACCCGCCGGCAAAGGGATGCGGCCGCGCATAGGGCGCGCCATAAGGCGCTCCGTACGGCGAACGCGGGAAGGCGGAGGGATTGCCGGAATATCCGCCCAGGGGCGATGGCGATTGCGGCGTGATCGAACGCTGCATCGGTGCCGCGCCATAAGGCGCCGTCGTGGTCGGGGCAGGGGCGCTATAGGTCCGCGATCCCCGGCTGCCCAGCGACATCCCGCCGCCCGGCCGGGCATCCGCCTGGTATGCCAGGCCGCCCTGCGCGATCGCGAGGGCCGTGCCCAGCAGCAGGAACGCCGCACGGCGCGCCAGGCGAGGCCGGACGGTACGGGTCGGAATGGTCATGCGGTCTGTTCCTGTCCTGTCTGATGCTGGGCCTGTCTGACGGGGGCCTGTCTGACGGGGGCCGTATTCAGGCCCCGGCGATCATCATGTCGTCGATCCGGATCGTCGGCGCGTTGGTCGCCCGGCGGAATTCCAGGTCGTCGGCCAGTACCATCCGGGCGAACATGTCGTTCAGGTTGCCGGCGATGGTCAGTTCGGCGACCGGTTCGGCCAGCACGCCGCCCCGGATCATGAATCCCGCAGCCCCGCGGCTGTAATCGCCGGTCAGGCCGTTGATGGCCGATCCCATCAGTTCGGTGACATAGATCCCCTCGGCGATGTCCTGCATCAGCGCGGCCGGCGTCAGCGTGCCGGGGCGCGCGTACAGGCTGCCCAGCGACGGGACGGGCGGCGCGGACGGTCCACGGCTGGCCCGGCCGTTGCCGGTGGTCCCGATCTGCCGCGCGCTGCGCGAATCCAGCGCCCAGTTCGTCAGCACCCCGTCGCGCACGATCTCCAGCACGCCGCTCCGCACGCCTTCGCCGTCGAACGGGTGCGCCGCCAGGCCGCGCGGTCGCGTGGGGTCGTCCAGGACGTCGAGGCCGGCCGGCATGATTCGCTGGCCCATCCGGTCCTTCAGGAAGGACGTGCCCCTCGCGATCGCGTTGCCGTTGACCGCGCCGGCCAGATGCCCCAGCAGGCTGGCCGACACGCGCGGATCGTACACCACCGCCATCCTGCCGGTGCGCGGCCGGCCGGGATTCAGCCGCGCGACCGTGCGCTCGCCGGCGCTGCGTCCGATCGCGGCGGGATCGTCCAGGTCGGCCAGATGCACCGTGCTGTGATAATCATAGTCGCGCTGCATGCCCGTGCCGTGCCCGGCCAGTACGCTGGCCGACACCGAATGGCCGCTGCGCGCATAGCGGCCGGAAAACCCGGCCGAACTCATCAGCACGATGTCCGACAGGCTGGCGGTGGCCGACCCGCCATTGCTGTTGGTCACCCCGGCCACCGACAGCGCGGCATCCTCGGCCGCGCGCGCGCGCGCAAGCAGCGATGCGGTGTCCGGACGCGCCATGTCCAGCAGATCCAGGCCCGTGCCGTCCACGAACCCCGTCTCCGCCAGGGGCGACAGCCCGGCATGCGGGTCCTCGGGCACCACGCGGGCCATGGCCAGCGCCTGCTCGACCAGGGGCGCGAACCGCTCGGGGTCCAGCCCCGTGGCCGACACGATGGACGACCGGCGCCCGACGAACACCCGCAGGCCCAGGTCCTGGGTCTCGGATCGTTCCAGGTCCTCGGTCCGGCCGTTGCGGACCTGCACGCCCTGGGTCGTGCGCGCCAGGTACAGCGCGTCGGCCGCATCGGCCCCGGCCGCGCGGGCCATGGCCAGCAGGCCGCCGATCAGGTCCAGCGGATCGCCGGTCATGCCGCAAGCGCCTCGGCGATGGCGGCGACGTCCGGCATCTGGCTTACCGGCCCCAGCGACGCCAGGGTCGGTCGGCCACGGAACAGCCGCGCGGCCACGCGCTGCACGTCGCCGATGCCCACCGCGTCGATCCGCGCCACGGTCTCGGCGGTCGGGATCAGCCGGCCGAATATCTGCAATTGCCGGGCCAGTTGCTCGCAGCGGCTGCCGGTGCTTTCCAGCGACATCAGCAGCGAGGACTTCAACTGCGCCCGCGCCCGGTTCAGCTCATCCTGGCCGATGCGGGTCTGCACCTTGCGCAGTTCCTCCAGGGTCACGGGGACCAGTTCCTCGATCTGGTCGCCACCTGTGCCGGCATAGATCCCGAACAGCCCGCCGTCGCGGAACGGCGCGTTGAACGAATAGACCGAATAGACCAGCCCCCGCTTCTCGCGGATCTCCTGGAACAGGCGCGACGACATGCCACCCCCCAGCAGGGTCGACAGCAGCAGGACCGGATAATAATCCGGATCGCCATAGCCGACGGACGGAAAGCCCAGCACCACATGGGCCTGGTCCAGGTCCTTCTCCTTGCGGAACTCCCCGCCCAGATAGCGGGATTCGAACGAGGCCGAACCCGCCTGCGCCGGCAGGTCGGCGAAATGCCGCTGGACCAGCGCCACCACGTCGTCATGCGCCAAGTTGCCCGCTGCCGCGATCACCGTGTTCGCGGTGGTGTAATGGGTGCGCATATAGCGCATCAGCGTCTCGCGGCTCATCTCGCGGATCAGGGGCTCGGTGCCCAGGGTCGGGCGGCCCATCGGCTGGCCGGGAAACGCGGTTTCCTGGAAATGGTCGAAGATGATGTCGTCGGGCGTGTCGTTCGCCTGGCCGATCTCCTGCAGGATGACCCCGCGCTCGCGCTCGACCTCGTCGGGGGCGAAGGTGCTGTGGGTCAGGATATCGCCGATGATGTCGACCCCCAGCTTCAGGTCTTCCTTCAGCAGCTTGACGTAATAGGCCGTGTGCTCGCGCGCGGTATAGGCGTTGATGTGCCCGCCCACATTCTCGATCTCCTCGGCGATCCCGGCGGCGCTGCGGCTGTCCGTCCCCTTGAAGGCCATATGCTCCAGGAAGTGCGAGACGCCGTTCTCCGCGGCGTGCTCATGGCACGTACCGGCGGCCACATAGGCGCCGAAGGATACGGTCTCCACGCGTTCCATATGTTCGGTAACGACCGTCAGGCCGGAAGGGAGGCGGGTGACGTTGATCTGCTCTGTCATCAGGGTCCTGCGTGACGGTCCGGCCGGCGGGGCCGGACGTCCGGGTCATGGAAAAAAAATCGCTCAGGCGTTCTTCAGCACCGCGGCCCGCACCCGGTCTTCGACCGCGTCCAGCCGGGCGGCCACCACCTCGTAACGTTCGGGCCGGTCGAATAGATCCGCCAGCCGCGGCGGCAGGGCGGGGCGAATCCCGATGGCGGCCTCCATCGCGTCGGGAAACTTGGCCGGGTGGGCGGTCGCCATCGCCACCATCGGAATGCCCGGTTCGCGGAACATCCGCCCGGCGGCGATCCCGATGGCGCTGTGCGGGTCGGCCAGGTAGCCGCTTTGCGCATACAGCTTGCGGATTTCGGTCTTCGTGGCCTCGTCGTCAAGGGCCAGGGCATGGAACAGCTCGGCGGCCCGCCGCCAGGTCGCGTCGGGCACCGCCATGCGGCCGGTGCGGCGGAAATCGGTCATGATCCGTGCGCAGGACGCGGCGTCCCGGTCCAGCAGCTCGAACAGCAGCCGCTCGAAATTCGACGAAACCTGGATGTCCATCGACGGCGACAGGCTGGGGACCACGCCCTGCACGCTCATGTCGTTGCCGCGCAGGAAGCGGGTCAGGATGTCGTTGCGGTTCGACCCCACGCACAGCGCCCGCACCGGCAGCCCCATGCGCCGCGCCGCCCAGGCGGCCAGGATGTTGCCGAAATTGCCGGTCGGCACGGCAAAGGCGACCGCGCGGTCCGGTGCGCCCAGGGCCAGCGCGGCATAAACATAGTACGGGACCTGCGCCGCGATGCGGGCCCAGTTGATGGAATTGACCGCCGACAGGCGCATCTCCTGCCGGAAGGGGGCGTCGGCGAACATCCCCTTCACCAGGTCCTGGCAGTCGTCGAACGTACCCTGCACCGCCAGATTGGTCACGTTGGGTTCCAGCACGGTGGTCATCTGCCGCCGCTGCACGTCCGAGGTGCGGCCCTCGGGATGCAGGATGACGGTCTTGACCCGGGTACGGCCCCGGCACGCCTCGATCGCCGCCGACCCGGTATCGCCCGAGGTCGCGCCCACGATGGTCACGTGCGCGTCCCGTTCGGCCAGCACATGGTCGAACAGCCGGCCCAGCAACTGCATCGCCATGTCCTTGAAGGCCAGGGTCGGCCCGTGGAACAGTTCCTGGACGAACAGCCCGTCTTCCACCTGCACCAGCGGCACGATCGCCGCATGGTCGAACCCGGCATAGGCCTCATGGCACAGGCGCCGCAACGTCTCGGGGGCGATGCTGCCGGCGGCGAAGGGCCCGATGATCCGCGCCGCCAGTTCGGGATAGGACAGGCCGCGCAGCGCGCGCCAGTCATCGGCGCTCAGGACAGGCCAGGTCTCGGGCAGATACAGCCCGCCATCCTCGGCAAGGCCGGCCAGCAGGACCTCGGAAAAATCGCGGACAGGGGCCTGACCCCGGGTAGAGACGTAACGCATGACGCGATCATACCGCCAAGCCGACCCGCCGCGAAGGGGGCGCGTTTACCCCCGCGCGGCTATCGCATCGGGGCGATGGCGGGTCTTGCGAACGGATCGGCCGCGGGACCTGGCCCGAGTTGAGGGGCGCGGAACTCTCCGTGCGTCTGGCGAGACTACGTCAGCACTGGAGGAGCATTCATGGCCATTTAAGACATCGCGGACGGAGTCCCGTTTACAGGTGGTATTTTGGGGCTTTCCACGAACGTGGGAAATGGGGCTCGATTGACTAAAGATCTCTCTAATCCGCTTTGCGTGCTGAGCGACTGAATCGACGGAGACGAAAGTTGAGCGCACAATCTAGGGCCATAGTTTTAAATGGAGGCTCGAGTTCGGGAAAGTCTTCCATCGCTCGCCTGCTGAAAGAACGCTTGAAGGGTAGGTGGCTATCTTTCGGGATCGACGACCTCATACAGGCGATGCCATACCGCGATCTTAACGATGGCGATGGACTGACGATTTCTCCTTCAGGAAAAGTCGATGTCGGCGGGGCTTTCCGGGCATACGAGCAGGCGTGGATGTGCGGCCTCCAAGCTGTCGCTGAGCGCCAAGTCGGCCTGATTCTGGAGGACGTATTCATCAGCGGTCCGACAGCCCAACAACGGTGGAAAGAAAACCTCTGTGGCTCGGACATCTTGTGGGTCGGGGTGATGTGCCTTCCAAATGTTGCGGAACAGCGCGAGCTTGCGCGGGGCGACCGGCAAAAAGGGATGGCGCGTCTACAGGCGGAAAGCGTTCACGCAGGGATTGAGTATGACATGGTTGTGGATACGACATCGGCATCGACAGGCAACTGCGTCGATTTAATCGTAATGGAGGCGGAACGGAGATGGCGCTCTGGAAGATGAAACCCCGAGGCCAGCCACTCACTAACATGTCTCAAAACCGCAACGAGTCGGGCTCGCAGGTCGCTTGAATTCGCGTTTATGGGGGCGCCTGGCTGCCTTCAACCCACGAGAGGGCGCAGCCTCCTTGCCCCATATCTTTGATAAATAATCGGTTTCCAAAGGCAACGCCTTTGGTGGGGCTCGGGGCAAAGCCCCGAAAACGAGACCGCAGGACGGTCAGCCATTTTGCCCATGGATATGAATTCACCCCGCGTGGAACCGCGCGGTTCAGTATTTCGGCGGCGGCAGCGCCCCGACATCGACGCGATACAGGTCCAGCGGCCATCGTACTTCGGCCCGCCCGCCATCGAATCGCGGCGTGCGGTCCAGTTGGGCCACGGGGACATAAAGCTGGCCCCCCGGGGTAACATAAGGCTCGGCCGGCCAGCGCAGGCGCGGGTCGACGACGATCCGCTGATAGATCCGCCCGGCGGTGAAGCGGAAAATGCTGCCGGTGGACACGTCGTCGAAATACAGCGTGCCATCGCGGTCCACCGTCATCCCGCCCAGTGGCGGCGTGTTGTACCAAAGCGTCGCTCCGTCATCCAGTTCGACCCCGGTGACGCTGGTATCGGTCAGCAGGTCGGTGCCGATCCGGTAGAGCGGCCCGCACAGAGGCTGGTAATACAGCCACTGACCGTCGGGGCTGACTTCCAGATGGTTCACGTTCACGGCCGCGACATGGCCGTTCGCCCCCCGCAGCACGCGTCCGCCGGTCATGATCGGCCGCTGCGCCGTCAAGGACGGGTGATGATCCAGCAGGCGGCGCTGCCCGCCATGGCCCGGCCCGTCGCCAAGGTCGATCACGATCAGCCCGGCGACGCCCGAATCGCCGACGAAGCCATGGCCGCGGGCGATGCGCACGCCCGCCGGATGGCTGCCTGGCCGCAGCACGGCCGGGTCGATCGGCACGATGCGCGTCACCGTGCCGTCCGTGGTGTCGATCCGCGCCAGCTTGGCGCCGCCCGGCACGGCGCGCCCATCCGCGCCGATGCCGCTATCCACCACCCACAGCGCCCCATCGCCGGTCAGATGCAGTCCCTCGACCGAGATGAAGCGTCGCGCCGGATCGCGCGTTGCGTCGTGCCATCCGGCGTCCGGGTAGGGGCGCTGCGTGCCGTCCGCGTCGCGCACGGTCAGCGACGGGCCCGTGCCGCCCGCCCAGGCGGGATAATCCAGGACCATGCGTCCATCCGGCAGCACGACCACCGCGTTCCACACCCGCCCGTCGCTTTGAGCGACCGGCACCAGCGGCGCGGACGGGTCGAGCGGCGGCGCGGGCTTGGCGGCCCAGGCCGCCGGGGCCCCGCAGGAGAGAAGAAGGGTCAGCGCGCCGGCGGCCAGGCGCGGGCCGGCCGGGCGCGGGATCGGAAGGAAACGTGCCATCGGCGGCATGTCGCCACGATCGGCCGCCGATGGCAACCGCCCGGATTCGTATGGCGGCCCTTCCTGTTTGCAGCGCGTCCCGTTTCAGGCCGCGCCGCAATAGCGCCGGCGCAGATGCGCGCGATAGGAAGCGGTCGACGGCGCCGCCCCGGTGGCCGCGCGGATGATCTCGGGCGTGGACAGCCGGCTGGCCTGGCTGTGGACATGGGTGCGCAGCCAGTCCAGCAGCGGGGCGAAATCGCCCCGGGCGATGCCGGCCCCGATCGCCGGATCGGCATCGAACGCCGCCTGGCGCAGTTGCGCGGCCAGGATCGCCCCCATCGTATAGGTCGGGAAATATCCCCACGCGCCAGACGGCCAGTGGATGTCCTGCAGGCAGCCCAGCCGATCGTTCGGTACCGTCAGGCCCAGCAGGTTGAAAATGCCGGCATTGAACGCTTCCGGCAGGTCGCGCAGCGCCAGGCTGCCGTCGATCAGCGCGGTTTCCAACTGGTAGCGGACCAGCACATGGGCGGGATAGGTCACTTCGTCCGCGTCCACGCGGATGAAGCCTGGCCGCACCCGGGTCACGGCATGGTACAGCGACTCGGCCGACCAGGCCGGGTCCGAATCGTCGCCGCCGAACGCATTGCGCAGCAGCGGCGCCAGCCAGTCGATGAAGGGGCGCGACCGCGCGACCTGCATCTCCATCAGCAGCGACTGGCTTTCATGCAGGCTCATGCCGCGCGCCTGGCCGACCGGCTGCGTATGCCAGGCGGGCGGCAGGCCCTGCTCGTACAGCGCGTGGCCCGTTTCATGCACCACGCCCATCAGGGCGTTCAGCACGTCGTTCTCGTCATAGCGGGTGGTGATGCGCACATCGTCCTCGGCGCCGCCGCAGAACGGATGGATGCTGACATCCAGCCGCCCCCGCGCCATGTCGAAACCCAGCGCCTGCATGACCTGCCGTCCCACCGCTTCCTGACGATGCATGGGAAAGGGGCCGGCCGGCAGTGCGGAGGCGGGCAGGGCGGCCTGGTGCGCCCGCGCATCGGCGATCAGCGCCGGCAGGTCCCGGCGCAGTTCGGCGAAGACCGGGTCGATGTCCGTGCGCCGCGTGCCGGGATCGTACTGGTCCAGCAGCGCGTCGTACGGCGCCAGGCCCAGCGCCGCGCCCTTCGCCTGGGCCAGCTCGCGGGTGCGGTCCAGCACCTCGGACAGATAGGGCAGCAGCATGGCGAAATCGCTGTCGCGCCGCGCCTCGCGCCACGCCATCTCGCAGCGCGAGGCCGCGCGCGACGTGGCCTCGACCAGGTCCGCCGGCACCGAGGCCGCATGCAGATAGGCCCGGCGCATCTCGGCCAGGTTCGCGGCTTCCCATGACCCGGCGGGGGCGTGCGCCTGTTCCAGCAGGGTCTCGACCGCCGGGTCGGTCAGCATCTCGTGGCACAGCACGTTCAGCGTCGCGATGCTCTCGGCCCGGCTGTCGCCGGCGCCGGCGGGCATCATCACGTCCTTGTCCCAGCCCAGGATGCCCAGCGCATTGCGGATGCGGCCGATGCGCGCGAAATGCTGCGCAAGCTGCCCATAGGCGGTCAGGGACGGGTCGTCGGGCGCAGTGTCGGGCGCAGTGTCGGGCATGGCATCTTCCTTGGCGCGCCGCCATGGGCTGGCGGAGCCGGATGGGGCGACCTTCAGGCGATCAGCGTCTCCAGCGGCGGCCCGGCCTCGCCCGACGCCGCTTCCTCGGCCTCGCGCAGGCCCTGCAGCAGCGCCTCGCGGATTTCGGTCAGCCGCTTCTCGTCCATGATCTTCAGGCCGAACAGGTCCTTGACATAGAACACGTCGACCGCCCGCACGCCATAGGTCGTGATATGGGCCGAGGCGATCTGCAATTTATGCTCGCTGATGGCGCGGGTGACGTCATGCAGCAGGCCCGGCCGGTCGCGGCCGTTGATCTCGATCACCGTATGGGTGTTCGACGCGCGGTTGTCGATGACCACGCGTGGCGGCACGTGGATCGCGCGCATCCGCCGCCCATAGCGCATGCGCCCGACACAGGCGATTTCCTTGCCGATATCCAGCCGGCCCGACAGGGTCTGCTCGATCAGCGCGGACAGCCGCGCAAGCTGCTGCGGCTCCTCGAACGCCTCGCCGCCGCCATCCTGGATCCAGAACGTATCCAGCGCCATGCCGTTGATCAGCGTATGGATCCGCGCATCGACGATCGACGCGCCCGCGATCGCCAGCGCCCCGGCGATGTGCGAGAACAGGCCCGGATGGTCGGCGGCATAGATCGTGACCTCGGTGACGCCGCGCGCCGGCAGGGGCTGCGTCTCCACCGTCAGCAGCGCGTCCCGCGCCTCGGATTCGCGGATCAGCCGGGCATGGCGCGCATGGGTCTCCTGGTCGAAGGACAGCCAATAGCTGCCATAGCCCAGCCCCAGGAAATGGTCGGTCTCCTCGCGGCTGGCGCCGTCCTCCTCCAGGATGGCGGCGACGGCTTCCTTGGCGCGCGAGACACGGATGTCGCGCTCGGTCGTCGCCAGCCCGCCTTCCAGCACCTCGGCCACCCGCATATACAGTTCGTGCAGCAGCGTGGCCTTCCAGGCGTTCCACACGCGCGGGCTGACGGCGCGCATATCCACGATCGTCAGCAGCAGCAGCAGGCGCAGCCGCTCGGGCGACTGGATCGTGTCCGCCAGGTCCAGGATCGTCTTGGGGTCGTCGATATCGCGCTGGAAGGCGGTCTGGCTCAGCAGCAGGTGATGCAGCACCAGCCACGACACCGTCTCGGTCTCCTCGCCGGACAGGCCCATCTCGGGGCAGACACCCAGCGCGATCTCGGACCCCAGCTCGGAATGGTCGCCGCCACGTCCCTTGGCGATGTCGTGCAGCAGCACGGCGACATACAGCGCGCGGCGCGACTGCAGGTTGCGCGCCAGGTCATAGGCCAGCGGAATCTCGTCCGCCATGGCCCCGTGCTCGATCCGGCCCAGGATGCGGATGGCCTCGATCGTATGCTCGTCGACCGTGAAGACATGATAGGTGTCGAACTGCATCTGCCCGACGATGCGCGACCAGTCGGGCAGCAGCCGGCCCATGATCCCGGTCTCGTTCAGGATGTGCAGCCAATAGGCATTGCCCTGGCGCCGGTCCTGCGCCGTGGCGTGGAAGCTCGGCGCCTCGTCGCCGGCGTCTTCCCTGGTTTCGCCCCGCGCCGCCCGGCCTGCCCGGTCCGGCGGGCTGCCGCACAGCAGTTCCAGGAAGATCCGCGATGCCTCGGGATCACCCCGCAGGCTGGCCGCCCGCCGTTCCCAGCGGATCAGTTCGTGCATCGCCAGCGGATGGATCGGCAGCTTGCGCGCGCGCGCCAACTCCAGCAGCCGCATCATCTGGATCGGCTCGTCGTCGAAGGCGGTGCCGCGCGCGGGCAGGATCTGCCCGTCCAGCACGGTAAAGCCCGCGTCGCGCATCGTGCCGTCGGCCTGCGGCGCGTTGGCGGCGGCCCCCAGGGCCTGGCGCATCACCGCGGGTTCCAGCACATGGGTCAGGCGCATGACCTCGCGCACCGTCAGGAAATAATGGCGCATGAAGCGCTCGACCCCGACCTGCCGCCCATGGCGCGTATAGCCCATGCGCGCGCCCACCACAGGCTGCACGTCGAAGGTCAGGCGCTCTTCCGCCCGGCCCGAGATGTAATGGAGATGCAGCCGCACGCTCCACAGGAAATTCCATGACCGCCGCGCCCGCTTGGCTTCCTGCTCGGTCAGCAGGCCCAGCGCCCCGAACCCCGGCGACAGCAGGTCGGCCACGTGGCGCGTGCCGAACGTGTAGCGGCACATCCAGTACAGCGTCTGCAGGTCCCGCAGGCCGCCGCGCCCTTCCTTGACATTGGGCTCGACCAGGTATGGGCTGTCGCCGAAACGGTGATGGCGCGCCGTGCGCTCCTTGCGCTTGTCGGTGATGAAGCGCGCGGCCCCGGCCTCGACGCACGCGACGATGTAGCGGGCCTCGAACATCGCGAACAGCGCGTCGTCACCGGCCAGCAGGCGCGCATCCAGCAGGGTGGTGCGCACCGTCGTGTCGGCCTCGGCCTCGGCGATGCATTGCGGAATCGACCGCGTGGCATGCCCCACCTTCAGCCCCAGGTCCCACAGGAAATACAGGATATATTCGACGACCAGGCTGATATCGGCCGATGGCTCCTCCTGGGTCAGGAACAGCAGGTCGATGTCGCTGAACGGGGCCAGCATGCCGCGCCCGTACCCGCCGGTGGCCGCCACCGCCAGATGCCGCGCGCCGGGTCCGATCGCATCCGCCAGCGCGCAATCCAGCGTGAAATCCACCAGCGTGCGGATCATCCCGTCGGTATGCAGCGCCAACTGCTTGGCGGCCGACGCGCCATGCAGGCGATGGGCCTCGAATTCCTCGCGCACCGATGCCTGGAAGCGCGCCAGGTGCCGGCGGAACAGCCCGATCGCCTCCTCGCGCGGGACGGGCGCGCCGGTCGTGACCGAGCGGAGCGACGCCGCGAGGCTTCGGGTCAGATCCCCGGCGGACGGGGACAAAGAAGACGGGGTCGGCATCGCGGCTTGTTCGATTTCCTGCAGGGGGCTGGTGTCGGATTATAATCCGGCTTTCCTCTATCCGTGGTCCAGAAGTCAGGATTCTTCAAGCATCAGTTTCTTGAGCGCATAGACCATGTCCAGCGCGGTACGCGGCGTCAGCTCGTCGGGGTTCATGCGATCCAGCATGTCCCGCACCGCGTCGGGCAGCCCGGCGTCGTCCGGCCCGGATTGGGTTGTCTCGACGTCTTTCGCCCCGGCCTCTTTCGCTCCGACGTCGTTTGCCCTGGCTTCACCGGCGCTGAACAGCGGCAGCGGCCGCGCCCCCACCGCGCGGTCCTTCTCCAGCCCGGCCAGCAGGCGGGCCGCGCGGCGGACCACGGGTTCCGGCACGCCGGCCAGCCTTGCGACATGCACGCCCCAGCTACGGCGCGCGCTGCCGGGCACGACCTCGTGCTGGAACACGACCTGGCCCTTCCATTCCCGTACGCTCATCGTATGCGGCGACAGGCGCGGCAGGCTCTCGGCCAGCTCGGCCAGTTCATGGAAGTGCGTTGCGAAAATCGAGCGGCAGCGCAATGTCGAATGCATGGCTTCCAGCACCGACCAGGCGATGGCCAGCCCGTCCAGGGTCGCCGTGCCGCGCCCGATCTCGTCCACCACGACCAGCGAACGCGGGCCCGCCTGGTTCAGGATGGCGGCGGTCTCGGTCATCTCGACCATGAAGGTCGAGCGGCCGCGCGCCAGGTCGTCCGACGCGCCGACGCGCGAGAACAGGCGGTCGACGACCCCGATGCGCGCCGCCTTGGCCGGCACCGGCAGCCCCGCCTGCGCCAGGATGACCGCCAGCGCCGTCTGGCGCAGGAAGGTCGATTTGCCGGCCATGTTCGGCCCGGTCAGCAGCATGACGCGCTGCGCCGGTTCCAGCACGCAATCGTTGGGCGTGAAACGCTCGCTGCGCGGCAGGGCGGCCTCGACCACCGGATGGCGGCAGGCGGTCAGGGTAAAGGCATCGTCGTCCGTGACCTCGGGCCGGCACCACAGCCCGCCCGCCGCCAGGTCGGCGCAGGATTGCAGCACGTCCAGCCGCGCCAGCGCGCCCGCGATCGCCGGCGGCCCTGGATCGTCCAGGATCTCGCGCACCAGGGCCGCGAAGATCAACCGTTCGCGCGCCGCGGCCCGCTCGGCGGCCTCGGCGATGCGGCGGTCCAGGCCGACCAGTTCGTCGGTCGAAAAACGCGCGGCGCTGGCCGTGCCCTGGCGCAGGATCAGGTCGCTGCGTTCGCGCAGGCGTCCGGCCGCCGCCGCCGGGATCTCGATGACATAGCCCAACTGCGCGTGATGCCGGATCTTCAGGCTGGCCAGTCCGAATTTCTGGGCATAATCGTTCTGCAGCCCGGCGATGATCCGCCGGCTGTCGTCGCGCAGGGCGCGCTCGGCGTCCAGTTCGCCGTCGAAGCCCGGGGCGATCACGCCCCCATCCTCCAGCCGCGCGGGCAGATCCTCGGCCAGCGCCTGGTTCAGCCGGGCTTCCAGCGCCGTGGCTTCGCCCAGATGCGACGCCGCATCCGCGACCAGCGTCGGCGGTGCGGTGCGTCCGTCGGCCAGCGCCCGGGCGATCCGCCGCGCGATGGCCAGCCCGTCGCGCACCGATGCCGCGTCGCGCGGCAGGCCGCGGCCCAGCGACAGCCGGCCCAGCGCGCGCGCGATGTCCGGGGCGCCACGCAGCGCCTGGCGCAGCGCCGCGCGCACGCCGCCTTCCTGCACCAGCCAGCACCAGCCATCCTGCCGGGCGGCGATCGCTGCGCCCCGCGTCAGGGGGGCGGCGATCCATTCGGCCAGCAAGCGGCTGCCCGGTGCCGTCACCGTGCGGCCGACGCTGGCCAGCAAAGTATGCTCGCTGCCGCCCTCGCGGGTGCGCAGCAGGTCCAGGCTGGCCCGGGTCGCGGGGTCCAGGCCCAATATGCCGCCATCCTCGTGCGGATGCGGGCGCGACAGGCGCGGCATCCGCCCGGCCTGGCTGCGCCGGATATAATCCAGCGCCATGGCGGCCGCGACGGCTTCCTCGTCGGAAAACGTGCCGAACGCATCCAGGCTGGCGGCCTGGAAGGTCTCGGCCACCCGCTTGCGGGCTGTCGCCGCCTGCGGGGTAACGGTCGCGGGCGCCCTGCGGGACGCGAAATCGCCCAGCTCGATCTCGCCCGCCGCCAGGATTTCGGCCGGGTCCAGCCGCCCCAGCAGGTCCACCAGCCGCTCGCCGCCGATCGAGGCGGTCTCGAACGTACCGGTGGAAATATCAATCCACGCCACGCCCCAACCATGCGACGCGGCGCCCCGCCCGGCGCGCGGGGCCACGGCGACCAGCAGGTTCTGCCGCCCGGCCTCCAGCAACTCGTCCTCGGTCAGGGTGCCGGGGGTCACAAGCCGGACCACGGCGCGCGCCAGCGGCCCCTTCGGGCCGCCCTTGCCGGGCTTGCGCGGCGGTTCGGTCTGCTCGGCCACCGCCACGCGGAAGCCGCGCCGAATCAGCCGCGCCAGATAGGACGGCGCCGCGCCCACCGGCACCCCGCACATCGGGATCGGCATGTCGCCATGCGTGCCCCGCGCCGTCAGCGCGATGTCCAGCGCCCCGGCCGCCGACTCGGCGTCCGAGAAGAACAGTTCGTAGAAATCGCCCATGCGAAAGAACAGCAGGGCTTCGGGATGTTCGGCCTTCAGTGAAAACCACTGCGCCATCGCGGGCGTGGCGCCGTCTGGCGAAGGAAGCGTCATGCCCGCCTGTGTACAGGCGCGGGCTGCGATGCGCCAGCCGCGAATCGGCGCCGGTCGCTCATGCCGGGCGGCCCCGCCGGCGCGCCAGACGCGCGCGCACCATCGCCCCGACCGTGCGCAATTCCGCGACACCCAGAAGCTGCAGCCCGGCGCCGTAGGCCAGCATGCCGGCCAGAACCAGCACCCCCATCGCCGGAACGCGCAGCGGATTGGGCCGCACCGCCAGCGGGCCCAGCACCGTCAGGTCCAGCATCACCAGCACCACCACCATGCCCAGCGCCGCCAGGACCATGCGTCCGACCCGCGACAGCGTGCCCGCCCCCAGGCGCAGCGCCCCGCGCCGGTGCAGCACCCCGCCCAGCAGCGCGACATTGACCATCGCCGCCAGGCTGCTGGCCAGCGGCGGCCCGACATGGGCCAGCGGCCGCATCAGCACCAGGTTCAGCACGAAATTCAGCAGCAGCGTCGCCAGGCCGATCCGCACCGGCGTGGCGGTGTCGCCGCGCGCGAAGAACCCGGGCGAGAGGACCTTGATCAGCACGAAGGCCGGCAGTCCCAGCGCATAGGCCCGCAGCGACTGCGCTGACAGCATGGCGTCGCGCGGACTGAACGCCCCATGGCCGAACAGGGTGGCCATGACCGGCCGGGCCAGCACCATCAGCGCCAGCGCCGACGGCACGGTCAGGATCAGCGCATATTCGATCGCCCGGTTCTGCGTCAGGTGCGCATTGTCGCTGTCCTGGGCCGAGACATGGCGGCTGAGCACCGGCAGAAGGGTCGTGCCCGCAGCGGCCCCCAGCACGCCCAGCGGCAACTGGTTCACCCGGTCGGCGAAATACATCAGCGACACGCTGCCTTCGGGCAGCAGGGTGCCGATCATGGTGTCGACCAGCAGGTTTATCTGGGTGATCCCGCTGCCCAGGCACCCGATGGCCATGCGGCCGATCAGGGTGCGGATGCGCGCGGTCAGATGCGGGACGGGCAGGTACAGCCGAAACCCCGCGCGCCGCGCGGCCTCCAGCAGCAGGGCCAGTTGCACCACGCCCGACGCGGTGATGCCCCAGGCGGCGGCGCGCGCCACGTCGCCGGTCAGCGGCGTCAGGACGAAGATCGCGGCGATGCCCACGATGTTGAAGGTGACGTAGGCCGCCGCCGCCACCCCGAAGCGATGCAGCCCGTTCAGCACCCCCGACACCAGCGCCGCGCCGCAGATCAGCACCAGGTAGGGGAAGGTGATACGGCTCAAATTCACCGCCAGCCCATAGCGGCTGCCGGCATGGCTGAAGCCCGGGGCGATGATCCGCAGCACCACCGGCATGAAGATTTCGCCCAGCAGCGCGATCACCGTCAGCCAGGCCAGCAGCACGCTCAATGTCTCGCTGGCGAAGCGGCGGGCATGCTCCTCGCCGTCGGTCGTCAGGGTGGCGGAAAACAGCGGGACGAAGGCCGCGTTCAATGCCCCCTCGCCGAACAGGCGGCGAAACATGTTCGGCAGGCGGAACGCGACCTGATAGGCGTCCTGCACCGGTCCGGCGCCCAGGAACGCGGCCAGAAGCTGGTCGCGCACCAGCCCCAGCACGCGGCTGAGCATCGTCCAGCCTCCGACGGTCAGAAAACCCTTCAGCACGCGCCGGACCTCCTTTTGCTCCGCATCGGGAATCCGCCGGATCAGTGGTCCAGGATCGCCCGTTCTATGGCCAGGCGCATGCGGCGGGATTCGGGCGATGTCAGGCTGACGAACCAGTTTGCCAGCCTGCCGTCGCGCCCGACCAGGTATTTATAGAAATTCCAGCGCGGCCGGGACAGAAATCCGCCCTCCTGCGTCAGCCAGCGGAACAGCGGCAGCGTCTGGTCGCCGCGCACGTGGCTGCGGGCGGCCATCGGAAAGGTCACGCTGTAATTGCGGCTGCAGAAGGTCGCGATCTCCGCGTCGCTGCCGGGCTCCTGGTCGCCGAAATCGTTCGACGGCACGCCGATGACCGTCAGATCGCTGCCGCGATAGAACGACCAGATGGCCTGCAGCCCCTCATATTGCGGGGTAAAGCCGCATTTCGACGCGGTATTGACGATCAGCAGCGGCTTGCCCCGCAAGGCCCCCAGATTGATGGAGCCGCCCTCCAGGGCGGGCAGGGTGAAATCATAGACGCTGGTCATGGAACCGATTCTGTCCGTTGCACTCTATCCGAACGGAAACAGTAGAGCAGATCGCCCCCGCGTCGAAGAGCCAATCGCGCGAAGATACCCGATATAACAATAAAATAGCGTAATTTATCACGGCGGCGGGCCATTCGCGCGCTTTCCTGCCCCGTCCCGTCTGGACAGCGCCCGCCCGCGCGGACAGTGTCGTTGCCATTCTGCAATTGGTGGGGCGGCATGGCGGTTCTGCGCGGTATCCTGGGACTGGCCTGCCTGATCGGCCTGGCAATCCTGTTTTCGACCGACCGCCGGAACATCCGGCCCCGGATCGTCCTGGCCGCCGTGGCGATGCAGGTGGCGCTGGGCGGGCTGGTCCTGTTCGTGCCGCCGGGGCGCCGGGCGCTCCATGCCGTGTCCGACGGGGTCAACCTGGTGCTCGGCTACGGCGCGGAGGGCATCCGGTTTTTGTTCGGCGGCCTGGTCGATCCGCGCATGCTCACCCTGTTCCCGGACGACGGCTTCATCTTCGCGTTCCGCATCCTGCCGCAGATCGTCTATATCTCGGCGCTGATCGCCATCCTGTACCATTACGGCGTCATGCAGCGCACGGCCCGAATCCTGGGCGGCCTGGTCCGCGCGGCGCTCGGCACCACGACGATCGAATCCTTCTCCGCCGTCACCACCATCTTCCTGGGACAGAGCGAGATGCCGGTCGCCATCCGGCCCTATGTCCCGCTGCTGACCAGGGGCGAACTGTTCGCGGTGATGTCCAGCGGCACGGCCTCGGTCGCCGGCTCGGTGCTCGCGGGCTATGCCGGCCTGGGCGTGCCGATGGAATATCTGCTGGCGGCCTCGGTGATGGCGATCCCCGGCGGCCTGCTCTTCGCCAAGATCATCATGCCCTCGGACGAGGAAACCCGCATCACCCGCCTGGACCTGGATTTCGGCCACGAACGTCCCGCCAACATGTTCGAGGCCATCGCCGTGGGCGCGTCCAGCGGCGTGGCCGTCGCGGTGGCGGTGGGCAGCATGCTGATCGCCTTCATCGGCCTGATCGCCCTGGCCAACGGGCTGACCCATGGAATGGGCACCTGGTTCGGGGTGGCCGATCTGTCGCTCGAACGTATTTTCGGCGTGGTCTTCGCCCCGCTGGCCTGGCTGGTCGGCGTGCCCTGGCATGCCTGCGGCATCGTCGGCGCCATCATGGGCCAGAAGCTGATCTTCAACGAATTCGTGGCCTACGTCACGCTGTCGCCACTGTTTCACCAGGCCACGCTCGACGGGCGCACCCTGGCCATCGCCTCCTTCGCGCTGTGCGGCTTTTCCAACCTCTCCTCGGTGGGCATCCTGATCGCCGCCTTCGGCAGCGTCGCCCCGGAACGCCGGTCCGAAATCGCCCGGATCGGCCTGCGCGCGGTCCTGGCCGGCTCGCTGTCCAACTTCGCCAGCGCCACGATCGCCGGCATGTTCGTGGGGTAGCCCCCCTGTTCCCCGCCGACCTGTTCCGTGCCGGCCTATTCCGTGCCGACCGGCCGGCTCAGCAGCCTGTCCCGCGCCTCCGCCATGCCGATATCCCCGGCCAGCAGCAGCGACACCGTCTCGATCACCGGCACGGCGATATCGTGCCGGCGCGCCAGCGCCAGGATCGCGGGCGCGGTGCTCACCCCCTCGGCCACCGTCGTGCGGTGGCGCAGGATCGTCTCCAGGCTCTCACCCTGTCCCAGCGCCAGGCCCAGGCTGAAATTGCGCGACGACGCCCCGGTGCAGGTCAGGATCAGGTCCCCGACCCCCGCCAGCCCGGACAGGGTCGCGGCCCGGCCCCCCAGGCCCTGCGACAGCCGCCCCAACTCGGCCAGTCCGCGGGTGATCAGCGACGCCCGGGCATTCTCGCCCAGCCCGGCGCCGATCGTCGCGCCGGCGGCGATGGCGATCACGTTCTTCGCCGCCCCGCCGACCTGCACGCCGATCGCGTCGTCACTGGCGTAAAGCCGGAATTCCGGCGTCGTCAGATGGTCCGCCAGGTCCCGCGCCGGCGCCAGTTCGCCGCCGGCCAGCACCGCCGCCGTCGGCAGGCCCTGCGCCACCTCGTGCGCGAAATTCGGCCCGGACAGCACGGCGCGCGGCAGGCCGGGGAACCGTTCGGCGATCACCTCCAGCGGCAGCGCCAGCGTGTCGCGTTCCACCCCCTTGCAGCAGGCGATCATCGGCCCCGCCGCCGGCACGTGCGCCAGCACCGCGCGCAGATGCTGCATCGGCACGGCCAGCAGCACCGCGTCGGCCTCCCGCGGCATCTCGCCGGTCACGGTGATCGATTCGGGCAGCACGACCTGCGGCAGGCGCGGCAAGGCACGCCCGGGCGTCAGGCTTTCGGGGTGCCGCGCCCACAGATGGACCCGCGCGCCGGCCCGCGCGGCCTGGACGGCCAGCGCGATGCCCCAGGCCCCGGCCCCGATGACGGCTATGCGTGTCGCGTTCATGACCCTGCTCCCTTGCCCCGTTTTCTGGGCCCCGTTTTCTGGACCCCGTTTCCCGGCCTATTCCCGGGCGATCCGCGTCGCGCCGGCCTCTCCTGTCCCATCCGGGGACAGGTGGGCAAGGGCCCGCAGCGCCGAAAGTCCCTGTTCGACAAAGCCATAGGGCGGATTGACCACTACCAGCCCGCTGCCGTTCAGCCGCGCCGGATCCAGCGGCGGCCGCAGGGTCAGTTCCAGCGCCACGATGTCGCGAATCCCCGAATCGCGCAGCGAATCGCGGAAGGCACGCACCGGCGCGCGATTCTTGATCGGATACCATGCCGCGATGATGCCGGTGGCGAATCGCCGATGCGCCGTTGCGATCCCGGCCGCCAGCCGGGCGAATTCGTCCGGCTGCTCGAACGGCGGGTCGATCAGCACCAGCCCGCGCTTCGCCTCGCGCGGCGGCAGCAGCGCGCCCAGCGCCTGGTAGCCGTCGCGGGCATGGACCGAAACCTGCGGATTGCCGGCAAAGACGGCGCGCAGCGCGCGACTGTCCTCGGGATGCAGCTCGCAGCAGACCAGCCTGTCCTGCGGGCGCAGCATCATCGCGGCGATCAGCGGCGATCCGGGATAGGCGGCGGGCGCCCCGGTCCGGCGCACCAGGTCCAGATAGGCGTCGGGCACGCCCGGCGCGGCCGATTCCAGCAGGCGGCCGATCCCCGCGCGCCACTCCCCGGTGCGCCCGGCCTGATCACCGGTCAGGTCGTAGCTGCCGATCCCCGCATGGGTATCCAGCACCGAAAACGCGGCCGGCTTGCGCGCCAGCGCCTGCAGGATCAGCACCAGCAGGACATGCTTCATGCAATCGGCGAAATTGCCGGCATGAAAGGCGTGACGGTAGTTCATGCGCGGTGATTCACATCGAATCGGGGCACATCGAAGAGGGGCACATCGATGAAGACGGGGCACGCCCATGAAGAGGGGCGAACCGCTCGGCCATCTGCTCCAGCGGCCAGCGCGGCCGGGGCAGCAGGTCCAAATCCTGTCCGGCCGGCAGGCCCAGCGCCCGGCAGGCGCGGATCGTCTCGATCGCGGCCCAGCCCACCATGACGGCATTGTCGGTGCACAGGCGCAGCGGCGGCGCGGCGAAGGGCAGGCCATGCGCATCCGCCAGCGCGGTCAGCCGCGCGCGCAGCGCCCCGTTCGCCGCGACGCCGCCGGCCGCCACCAGCAGGGTCGCCTGCGGCATCATCTCCAGCGCATGCGCCACCCGGTCGGCGACGATATCGGCCACCGCGTCCTGGAAACTGGCGGCGATGCCGGCCGCCGCGGCACGGGGCAGGGCGTCGCCGGCGAACGGCGCCAGCTTCTGCGCCACCGCCGTCTTCAGCCCCGAGAACGAAAAATCGCAGCCCGGCCGGCCCAGCAGCGGACGGGGCAGCGGCCAGGGCGCCGGATCGCCCTCGCGCGCCAGCGCCTCGACCGCCGGCCCGCCGGGCCAGCCCAGGCCCAGCATCTTCGCCACCTTGTCGAACGCCTCGCCCGCCGCGTCGTCGATCGTGCCGCCCAGCCTGCGATAGCGTCCGACTCCTTCGACGGCGATGCACTGGCAATGCCCGCCCGAGACCAGCAGCAGCAGATAGGGAAACGCCGCCCCCCCCGGCACCAGGCCGGGCAGGCGGGCGGTCAGGGCATGCGCCTCGATATGGTTCACGGCGACGAAGGGCCGGTCCAGCGCCACGGCCAGCCCCTTGGCCAGGCCGGCCCCCACGATCAGTCCGCCGATCAGGCCGGGCCCGGTGCTGGCCGCCACCGCGCCGATATCCGTCGCACGCATCCCGGCATCGTCCAGGGTGCGGCGCACCAGGGCCGGCAGCGCCGCCAGATGGGCCCGCGCCGCGATTTCGGGCACCACGCCGCCGAACGGCACATGGCCGGCCTGCGACAGCACGGTGTCGGCCAGCACCGTGCCGTCGGCGTCCAGAATGGCGCAGGCCGTGTCGTCGCACGACGATTCGATTGCCAGGATGGGGGCAGGGGAGGACGATAGGGTCATTGCGTAAAATACAGCACGTAAAATACAGCTCGGGCGGGCGTTATGTCATCTTTCCTTCGCGCCGTCGCGGTAATAGACACGTCGCATGGATTTCGCTCGCTCTCCCGCCCCGGAACCGGCCCCCGAACCCCCCGCGGCGCCTTCCGCGGCCCCCTCGGTCGCGCCCTCCGCCACGTTGCAGGACATCGCGGCCCAGGCGGCCGCGCGCCAGCGCCAGGGCGTGGCCCGGACGCAGGGCCATGCCCGGCGGCAATTGCCGCTGCGCGTCGGCACCCGGGGCTCGCCGCTGGCGCTGGTGCAGACGCGGGCCTTCCTGACGGTGCTGACCCGCTTCTGTCCGGTGCTGCGCGACATGGGCGCGTTCCAGGAGCACCAGATCAGCACGACGGGCGACCAGGTGCAGAATCGCCGCCTGGCCGAAATCGGCGGCAAGGGCCTGTTCGCCAAGGAAATCCATGACGCGCTGGCCGACGGGCGGGTCGATTTCGCGGTGCACAGCCTGAAGGACCTGGAAACCACGCTGCCGCCCGGCCTGGTGCTGGCCTGCACCCTGCGGCGCGAGGACGCGCGCGACGTGCTGATCCTCGGGCCCGGCCTGGCGGCCGAAACCAGGGACGGCGACGCGCCCTTCGCCGCCCTGCCGCGGGGCGCGCTGGTGGGCTGCGCGTCGGTGCGGCGCCAGGCGCAGATGCTGCATGTGCGGCCCGACCTGCGGTTCGGCCTGCTGCGCGGCAATGTCCAGACCCGCCTGGACAAGCTGGCGGCACGGCAATGCGACGCCACCCTGCTGGCCCTGGCGGGCCTGCGCCGCCTGGGCATGGAAGACCGCGCCGACATCGTCCTGGACCCCGACATCATGGTTCCCGCCGCCGGCCAGGGGATCGTCGGCGTGACCGTCCGCGAAAGCGACGTCGAACTGCGCGAACTGCTCGCCGCCATCGAGGATTACGAAGCCCGCGCCGTGGCCACCGCCGAGCGCGCGCTCCTGGCCGAACTGGACGGCTCGTGCCGCACGCCGATCGGCGGCTATGCGCGCCTGATCCCGGCGCAGGACGGGGACGACCCCGTCCTGCGCCTGACCGGCCTGGTCGCGCGTGAGGACGGGTCGTTCCTGCTGCGCCGCGTGGTGACCGGCGCCCCCGCCGACGCCGAACGAATGGGCCGCGAACTCGGGCGTAGCCTGCGGGCCGACAGCCCGGCGGACATCTTTGCCCCCTGACCCTCCGTCCGCCGGCCTTCGTCCGGGCGGCCAGCGCCCGGCGGTCCTGATTACCCGGCCCGAACCGGGCCTGACCGAAACCATGGACGCCGTCTCGGCGCTGGGCTGGCGGGCCGTGGCCCTGCCGGCCCTGCGGGCCGAACCGGTGGGGCAGGGGCCGCTTGCGGCGCGCGGCGCGCAGGCCGTCCTCGTCACCAGCGGCCAGGCGGTCGCGGCGCTGGCCGGCCGGCTGCCGCCGGATCTGCCGATGCTTGTGGTGGGCGCCGCCACGGCCCGGCGCGCACGCGACGCCGGCTTCACCCGGGTCACGGCGGCCGGCGGCACGGCCGACGCGCTGGCCGACCTGGTGCTGTCGGCACGGCATGCCGGCGACGGCGCGCTGCTGCTGGCGACCGCCGCGGGCTACGGGCACGCGCTTGCGGATCGCCTGCGGCGGAACGGTTTTCGGGTCATCCGGCGCCGTGTCTACCGCGTCCGGCCGGCAATGCCGCCCCCCGCCGCCCTGCGCGCGCTGCTTCAGGATGGCGGGATCGCGGCCGCCCTGTTCTTTTCGGCCGAAACCGCACGCCAGTTCCTGCGCCGCCTGCCGCGGGACCTGCGCGATGGGCTGCGCGACGTGCGCGCCATCGCGATCTCGGACGGCACGGCCCAGATCCTCGATGCCATTCCGTGGCGCGCCATCGAACGCGCCGCGACGCCCGACCAGGCGGCGATGCTGGACCGGCTGGGGCCGGTCGCCGCGCCGTCTCGGCGCGACGCCGGTCCACCCGGCCCATGAAAAGGCCCGGCCGGACGATCCCGGCCGGAGCGCGTCACCGGCGCGTCAATGGAAGGCGGCGGTGCCTTCGTACAGATCCTCGCCCCGGGCGCGCGCCCGGCGGGTATGTTCGCGCGCGTGCGTCGGGATCGAAAGATACAGCGTCAGCAGCCCGGCGAAGGCATAGAGGCCCGAGAAGATCCAGATGATCCCCTCGATCCCACGCCAGGACTCGAACCAGGTGACGATCGCCGGCCCCACCCAGGTGCTGGCGCCCGCGCCCAGGCCCAGCGCCGACAGGGCGGCCGCCTTCTCCTTCGGGCAGATCTGCGGAACCAGGCCGGAAAGAGGCACGAACGCCGCGACCGTCGCGCCGTAGAAGATGCCCGCCAGCGCCGCCAGCAGGAAATTGCCGTGATGCGCCAGGGGCACGTAATAGAACACGGGCACCGAGATCGCGGACCCCAGGCAGCCGGCGATCGATACGACCGTCCGATGGCCCAGCCGGTCGGCCAGCATGCCGGACGCCAGGTTGAACAGGATATTGCTCAGGAACACGATCGACAGCAATTGCAGCCACTGGGGCAGGCTGAAGCCCACGACCCGGGTGAAGAAGGCCGGCATGATCACCAGAAACGCATATTCCGACGCGGTGTCGATGGTGCGCACGATCATGGCGACGAACGTCTTGGGCTCGCGCCACAGGATCGAGATCGATCCGAAGAAGATCCCGCGCACCGACACGTCGCGGGCCGCCAGACGCGCCGCGCCGCGCGGCTCGCGCGTCAGCAGCAGCGCGACCAGCCCGCCCGCGATCACCAGGCCCAGCGACAGCCAGAACGTCGTCACTTCGCCGACCACCGGAATGGCGACGCTGGCGAACAGCGAACCCAGGGTCGGCAATCCGCCGGAGAAGGCGAACCAGAACCAGCCTGCCGCGGAGCCCAATTGCCGTGGCGGCGTGGCGGCCGCGATCCAGACAAGAAACCCGTAGGCGAACAGCGGATAGCCCAGGCCGCGCACCGTATAGGCGACCAGCATGGCCGGATAGCTGCCGGTCGAAACGCCCAGCAGCAGGAACAGCACTTCGAAGACGGCCCAGATCCCAAGGCCGATCCACATCACGCGCTTCGGTCCCCAAAGGTCGGACAGCGGCCCGGACAGCCAGGACGAGATGGAAACCGCGACACCATAGACGGTGAACAGCAAGGCCACGGCACGCGCGGAAACGCCGTGATTTTCAAGATAGGGGGCCAGATAGCCGGCCTCGACCCCATCGCCGATCATGAACAGAAGCAGGCCGACAAAGCCCCATAGCAACGGGCGCGGGATGCCGATCCGCTCGGCGATCGATGGTCGGGGCGGCAGAATTTCTGTCTGCGTCAAGGGGAGATGCTCCTCTTTAACAGGCAGCCAACATAACGGTGAGGGGCTTCGCCTCATTACGAAGCATCGATGCAAGCTGCGTTCGAAATCGCATGCGCGGCATGTCGCATTTCGAATCATCATGTAGGGATGCGCGCCAACGGCGCTGAAGCGTCAGTCTCTTTCCGGGACGTTCTGGTCGAAATCGCTCTGTGCGATAATAAGTCCCGTAAAAAACACATATGTGACGAAACATATATGGAAAATCAGTCGAATCGAAAGCAATCCCGAAGGGATTCTCAGTCCGATACGTCAAAAATCTCTACCTTTCCTGCTTTTCTCCATCTTTGTTGGGGTGTGCATGGACATGTTATGGAAAACATACGAAAGTTTGAAGAGAAAATATCAAAAAACGTCAAAATTTCATGGCAAGTCATGGATATTTTAATATTAATACATGATAAATAAACATGATTATATTAATTTATTGAAAAATTATTATTGTATTTTTATAAGTATTGTCGGAATGGATGACTATTGCACGTTTTGTCTGTACAAATATAAAAATATCAATATTTATGCCCCGCCATCCGCCCCGGAAACAAAAAGGCCCGCACGAGGCGGGCCTTTCCAACCGGGCACGGGGCTCGGCACCGGGTCCTGGGCAGGTGCTCAGGCGTTGCCGGCGGTCTGTGGAAAATTGTTGGCCTGCCGCTTGGCCTGCCACAGCGCCACGAAATCGATCGGCTGCAGCACGACGGGCGGGAAACCGCCATCGCGGGTCACTTCGCTGATGATGTTGCGCACATACG
The DNA here is from genome assembly GCF_038719015.1 of Nguyenibacter vanlangensis. Classification (NCBI taxonomy): domain Bacteria; kingdom Pseudomonadati; phylum Pseudomonadota; class Alphaproteobacteria; order Acetobacterales; family Acetobacteraceae; genus Nguyenibacter; species Nguyenibacter vanlangensis. Next base: position 738,734 of record NZ_CP152276.1, on the reverse strand, counting down.
GGAAGATCAGGCGCGGCACTTCCACCAGCAGGATCGGCTCGACCAGCTCGTCCGGCGCGTTGGTCAGGGTCGCGACGGCGGCATAGGCCAGTTCGGCGACGAAGACGGTGCGGCCCGGGGCGGCGCCCTCGGTCTCCGGCGCTTCCGACGCCTCGGCCTTGATCGCCAGCACGACTTCGAAGATCGGCTGGTCGGCCTGCAGGCGGCTCGCCTGCACGTCGATGTTCACGGCGATCTGGGGATTCGCGCGCAAGGTCGCGAAGATTTCCGCACCCGAAGGAACCTCGAAGGACAGGTCCTTGATATATTGGACATTAATGGTCAGCGGCAGCGCCGGCGGAATGCTCTGGGCGCCGTCGGCGGGGGGCTGAGTCGTGTCGGACATGAACGAAGTCTTTCTTGTAGGCAGGTGGGCGGAAAGGCGGCGATGACCGAGCCTCGGCGGTAGCACGCCGCGCGGCGTTCGCCAACCGTGCCGGGGCGGCCGTCCGGAAATTCATGCGGCCGCCCTTGGGCGCGCCTTTGGCCGCTCTGGCGCATTGTGCCGCCGGAGGGGCTTGCTTATGTGTAGGGGCAGATGAAGGGGGGATGGCGCGGACCGGCCGGGCCGGACCGCCTCTTGATGGGCTTGGTGATGGATTTCTCGTTCAGTCATTTTCCGTTCGACCTGGTGCTGTTCGGCCTGATCGCCGCGTTCCTGGCGCTGCGCCTGCGCAGTATCCTGGGGACCCGCGTGGGCGTCGAACCCGCGCCCCCACCTGGTGCTGCGCCCCGCCCCGGCCCGGTGATCGACGCCCGCGCCGAACCGCCCGCCCCGGTGGCCGAGTACGACGTGCCCGCGCCGGAAACCCGGGTCGGCCAGGTCCTGGCCGCCATCGCCCGGCAGGAACGTGATTTCGTGCCGGCGCAGTTCCTGCGCGGGGTGGAGACATCGTTCCGCCAGATCGTGCAGGCCTTCGCCGCCGGCGATACCGCCATGCTGCGCGATCGCCTGACCGCGAATGCCTTCGCCGCGTTCGACGCCGCCATCCGCGCGCGCCAGCAGGCGGGCGAGACCCAGAAATCCGAAGTTCGCGCCATCGCCGGCCTGTCGATCGTCGATGCGGAGATCCAGCCGCGCGACGGCGCCGCCCATGCCCGGATCGATGTGCGCATCGTCTCGGACCAGGTCAGCCTGACCCTGGACAAGGACGGCCATCCTGTCGCCGGCACCGATGCCGTGACCGAATTTTCCGACCTGTGGACGTTCGAGCGGCTGCTCGGCGTGCCGATCGGCGGCGCGGCCTGGCGCTTGGCCGCCAGCCGCAGCGCCTGATTCGTCCGGCGGCTGTTGTCCGGGGTCTCCCGGCAGGTCCTTCCAGTCCACATCATCCCAATCTGGCTGTTTCCTTGCCCTATCCATTCATGACCAAGACCCTGCGGGGAGCCGCTGTTGCGGCGATCGCCCTGCTGTCCGCCTGCGCCGCCACCATCCCGGGCGGCGGCCGGCCCGTCCCCTTCGCCGACCTCCAGGGCTGGGGCGCGGACGAAGCCGCGGCCGCGCTGCCGACTTTCCTGGCCGAATGCCGCCATCTGGGGCGCCTGCCGGTCGAAGCGAGCCTGGGGACCAGCAGCCCGGGGACCAGCCTGAGCACCGGCGACCAGGGCTCCGGCGACGCCCCCAGTGGCGGCCCGGGCGGCAGGTTGGGCACGCATGTCGGCGACTGGCTGCCGTCCTGCCGCGCCGCCGCGTCGCTTCCCGTGGGTGACGGCCCGGCGGCGCGGCAATTCTTCGAAACCTGGTTCCAGCCGACGCTCATGGCCCCGTCGGCGCTGTTCACCGGTTATTATGAACCCGAGATCCGCGGCGCGCTGTCGCGCGGCGGCATCTTCCAGACCCCGGTCTATCGGGTGCCCGATGACCTGGTGCGCACCCGGGCCACCGACGGGCGGATGGTGACCGGGCGCTGGGAGAACGGAAAATTCGTGCCCTACTGGACGCGCGCGCAGATCGATGCGGGCGCGCTGGCCGGGCGCAACCTGGAATTGCTGTGGGTCGCCGACCCGGCCGACCTGTTCTTCCTGCAGATCCAGGGATCGGGCCGTGTCCGCCTGCCCAGCGGACAGGTCGTCCGCCTGGGCTATGGCGGCAAGAACGGCCGGGACTACGTGCCGCTGGGCCGCGTGCTGGTCCGGCAGGGCGAAATGGACGAGGACGCGGTCAGCATGCAGTCGATTCGCGCCTGGCTCAGTGCCCATCCCGACCGGGCCCGCGCGGTGATGGAGGAAAATCCGGACTACGTGTTTTTCGACATGCTGGACAATCTCCATCCCGACCAGGGGGCGCCGGGGGCGATGGGCGTGCCGCTGGCGCCCGGCCGGACCGCGGCGGTGGACCAGCGGGCGATTCCGCTGGGCGCGCCCATCTGGGTCGAAACGACACTGCCCGCGCCCGCGAATGCAAGCTGGCGGCGCCTGGTCTTCGCGCAGGATACCGGCACCGACATCCAGGGACCGGGGCGGGCGGACCTGTTCCTGGGCTGGGGCGACCAGGCCGAGCAGGTCGCCGGCGCGATGCGCCAGGATGGCCGGATGGTCGTCTTCGTACCCCGTCCCGTCGTCACCCGGCAGCCCTGAAGGAACCCGAGCCATGACGTCCCCGCGCAAGGCAGGCGCCAAGGCCAAGGCGGCGGCCGTGCCGCGCACGCTGCGCTATGCGCTCGATCCGCATGTGCTGTACCGGGGCGATTGTCTGCGCGTGCTGCGCAGGATGGCCCCCGAATCGGTCGATGTCGTCGTGACGTCGCCACCCTACAATATCGGGCTGGGCTACCGGACCTACAGCGACCGGATGACCGAAACCCAATACCTGGACTGGATGGTGGCGATCGCGGCCGAACTGCACCGCGTCCTGCGCCCCGACGGGTCGTTTTTTCTCAATATCGCCGGGTCGTCCTCGCAACCCTGGATTCCCTTCGAACTGGCGACCCGCCTGCGCGCGACCTTCCACCTGCAGAACCATATCAGTTGGATCAAATCCGTCTCGGTGGACGAGGACACGTTCGGCCATTTCAAGCCGGTCAACAGCCCGCGCTACCTGCATCGCAATCACGAGCATCTGTTTCACCTGACCCGCAGCGGGACGGTGGAATTGCGGCGCCTGGACATCGGCGTGCCCTACAAGGACAAATCCAACATCGCGCGCCGCGGGCACGAACAGGACCGGCGCTGCCGGGGGGACACCTGGTTCATCCCCTATGAAACCGTGCAGGACAAGGCGCAGAAATTCCACCATCCGGGCACGTTTCCCGTGCAGTTGCCGCGCATGTGCATCCGCCTGCACGGCCGTCCGGGCGCCGTGGTGCTCGACCCGTTCATGGGCACCGGCACCACTCTGGTCGCCGCCCATGCCGAAGGCGCGCGCGCGATCGGCATCGATCTCGATACGGACTATGTGAATATAGCGCGTGAGCGACTGGCCCGGATGATGAACGACACGATGAAATGACGCCGCTCGGCCCAATATCATCGATTCACTCGATGGTTTTGATAGAAAAGATTATTTTGACAGTTAATTGATGGATTGGCACACCGTCCCCAACGCATCAGGGGAGAATTGCCGTGTCGGTCCGCAAGATCGTACTATCCGTCGCAGCATTGGGTGTGGCCGCCTATGGCGGCGTGATCGGTTACTTGACTCATTTCGACCATGAAACGGCGCCGACCCTGTCGGTCAGTTCTCCCACGCTGAAGGACCCGACGGCCGCGGCGGCCTTCGCCGCGATTCGCGAGGCCCGGTGCGATTACTGCCACGCCCGCAGCACGGACCTGCCGTTCTATTTCCACGTGCCGGTGGCGAACCAGTTGATGCAGCGCGATCTGGACCAGGGCCTGCGCCATTTCCGCATCGAGCCGGTGCTGGCCGCCTTCCAGAACGGCACCGTGCCGTCCGAGGAGCAATTGTCGCGGATCGAGGAAGTGATCCGCCAGAACCGCATGCCGCCTACGCTCTACCTGCTGATGCACTGGCACGCCCATCTGTCGCAGGCGCAGCGTGACGCGCTGCTGTCCTGGATCGCGGCCGAGCGGCGTGCCCATTACGCGACCCCGGGCGTCGCCGCGCGCTTCGCCGCCGAACCGGTGCAGCCGGTCCCCGAAACGATCCCGGTCGATGCCGGCAAGGTCGCGCTGGGCCAGCGCCTGTTCTTCGACAAGCAGCTTTCCGGCAACGGCACCGTCAGTTGCGCAAGCTGCCACGCGCTGGACCATGGCGGCGTCGATGGCCGGGTCACCGCCCTGGGCATCAACAACCAGCACGGCCCGATCAACGTGCCGACGGTCTATGATTCGGCCTTCAACATGAGCCAGTTCTGGAACGGCCGCGCCGCCACCCTGGCCGACCAGGCCGCCGGCCCGGTGATGAACCCGCTGGAAATGGGCGCGCATGACTGGAACGGCGTCGCGGACAAGCTGCGGCAGGACCCGACCTATGTCTCCGCCTTCCAGGCGGCGTTCGGGTCCGACGGCATCGACAAGCAGCGGATCACCGACGCGATCGCCGAGTATGAAAAGACCCTGATCACCCCGGACAGCCGCTTCGACCGCTACCTGAAGGGCGACGAGCAGGCGCTGAGCGCGCAGGAAAAGAACGGCTACGCCCTGTTCAAGAGCATCGGCTGCTCGGGCTGCCACAGCGGCGTCGCGCTGGGCGGCCAGGCCTACGAGGCCATGGGCCTGGAGGGCGACTATTTCACCGATCGCGGCGGCAAGCTGACCGACGCCGATCGCGGCCGCTACATGGTCACCCACGCCAATGCCGACGCGGAACGCTTCAAGGTGCCGAACCTGCGCAACATCGCGCTGACCGCGCCCTATTTCCATGACGGCAGCGTCAAGACCCTGGACCAGGCGGTGCGGGACATGGCGCGCTACCAGACGCCGTATCACGACCTGTCGGATCACGACGTCGCCGACATCGTCGCCTTCCTCAAGACCCTGACCGGCACGTATCAGGGCAAGACCCTGGCCAACGCCACGCCGTAAGACGGGCCGGTACCGCGTTCGGGCCTTCGGCCCGGACGCTTTCTGTTCCCCGGACGCTTTCTGTTCTAAGACACTCCGATCCGCAGGAAGGCGGCGGCGCGGGGCCGCCCCACGCGGGCGGAGGACAGGGTCGTGCGCCGCCGGCGGATCCTCAGAGAAGACGAACAGGCGCTCTGGAGCAGCTTCGTCCGCGACATCACGCCGCTTGCGCGCAAATCTCCCCGGCCGCCATCCGAAGGCGGGGCAGGGACGGCACCCGTTCCGGCGCCCGCTCCGACAACCGATCCCGATCGGCCATCGGCCCGATCATCGACCCAGCCGTCAACTCCGTCCCCCGCCGCCGCCATGCCGGGGCCCCGCGTGCCCGGCCACACGCTGGTCCGCACCCAGGCCGAAATCGAAATCGGCCGCCGCCGTCCCGGCCTGGACGATACGAGCTGGCGTGCCCTGGTCAGCGGCAAGCTGCGTCCCGCCCGCACGCTCGACCTGCACGGCCAGAACGTGCAGGCGGCCTTTTCCCGGCTGCATGCGTTCCTGATCCAGGCCAGGGCGGACAATCTCCGCTGCGTCGAGGTCATTACCGGCCTCGGCTCCGGCCAGCGGGGCGGAGTCCTGCGGCGCGAACTGCCCTTCTGGCTGGGGCGGCCCGACCTGCGGCCGCTGATCCTGGCCGTCACCCATCCGCATGCCGCCAACCAGGGATCGGTCCGCATCCTGCTGCGCCGCGCCGCACACAGGAAAAGCTGAGTGACCGCCGGGAGCGCCGGCATGGCTGCCATGCGCCCGCGCGAATTCCGCTCGCGAATGCTTCTCATCTCCCGTCAATGCAGCTAAGAACAATTCGCATCTAGAGCATTTCCACTGAACACCGGTTCAGCGGAAATGCTCTATGTTGTTATTTTATCGCGCATCTTCACCCGTTCAAACGAGTCCGTTTGAACGGGATCTGCTCTAGCAGGAGAAGCAGTTTGACAGGACAACGCCCCCGGACGATCCGGCGCCTGGCCGCCTCCGCATTGATGCTGTGGGGCGTCGCGATCGGAATCGGCGGCCACGCCCGGGCCGAGACCATCACCGACCTGGCGGGCCGGCAGGTCGACATCCCCGCCCACGTGCATCGGATCGTCCTGGGGGAGGGCAGGCTGGTCTATGCGCTCGCCCCCCTGGAAAAATCCCATCTGTTCGATCGCATCGTCGGCTGGCAGGGCGAATTCCGCGAGGCCGACGTCCAGAGCTACGACAAATATGCGGCGTTGTTCCCGGCGGCGGCCAAGGTCGCGCTGATCGGCAAGACCACGGCCGACACGGTCAGTCCCGAGAAGGTGCTGGACCTGCGCCCCGACCTGGCGGTCCTGGCCGTCAGCGGCCACGGCCCCGGCGCGGCCAGCGAGCTGGTCGCGCAACTGCAAAGCGCGCATGTCCCGGTGGTCTTCGTGGATTTCCGCGCCGATCCGCTGCGCGACACCGTCCGATCGATGCGGATCCTGGGCGCGGTGCTCGATCGCCGCCGGGAAGCCGAGGATTTCATCGCCTTCTACCAGTCGCATCTCGACCATATCCGCGCCCGGCTCGCGACCCTGCCTGATTCGGCGCGCCCCAGCGTGTTCCTGGAAATGCTGGCCGGCACCCGCGAATCCTGCTGCCATACCGCGGGCAAGGGCAATATGGGCGCCTTCATCGATGCGGCGGGCGGCCGCAATATCGCCGCCCCGCTGCTGCCCGGCTATATCGGCGACATCGACCTGGAACAGGTGATCGCCGCCAACCCCGATTTCTACCTCGTGGACGGCACCAAGGGGCCCGATTATCGCGGCCCGGGCGTGCGCATGGGCGCGGAAATCGACCCGGCGACGGCCCGCGCCTCGGTCCGGCAGGTGCTGCAGCGGCCGGGCATCGCGACCCTGGCGGCGGTCCGGGACGGCCATGCCTACGGGCTGTGGCATTCGTTCTACGATTCGCCGTACAACATCCTGGCGGTCGAAATCATGGCCAAATGGTTCCATCCCGATCTGTTCCGCGACCTGGACCCGGATGCGACCCGCGCCGAACTCTACCGGCGCTTCCTGCCCGTCGCCGACAGCGGCACCTACTGGGTCTCGGCAACGCCTGGAGGCATGGAAACGCCCCAGGCCACCGCGAAGCCATGAGCGCGGCATGACCGACCACGCCACCCTGGCCGATACGGACGCCGGCCCGGACGCTGGCCGGGCCGTGGGCGCCGCCATGTCCTCCGCGCGGCAGGCGGGGCTGGTCCGGCAATCCTATCGCCGGCTGCTGCGCCGGCGGGGGCTGGTGCTGCTGGTCCTGGCGGGGTTGATCCTGCTGTCCATGCTGCTGGATTTCGCGCTCGGGCCGGCGGGCCTGCCGCCCGCGACCCTGCTGCATATCCTGCTGCATCCGCATGACGGACCGGTGGGGCAGAGCGTGATCGTCTGGCAGATCCGTCTGCCCTATGCGCTGATGGCGGTCTGCGTCGGCGCCGCGCTCGGTCTGTCGGGGGCGGAAATGCAGACGATCCTGAACAACCCGCTGGCCAGTCCCTTCACGCTGGGCGTCTCGGCCGCCGCCGCGTTCGGGGCGTCGCTGGCCATCGTCCTGCAATGGCGCATCCCGGGCGTCCCGGCCGACTGGGTGGTCTCGGCCGACGCCTTCGCCTTCGCCGTCGGCTCGGCCTTCCTGCTCGACCTCGTCTCGCGCCTGCGCGATGCCTCGACCAGCACGGTGGTGCTGTTCGGCATCGCGCTGGTCTTCACCTTCCACGCTTTGGTCTCGCTGGTGCAGTTCGTGGCCAGCGAGGACGCGCTGCAGGACCTGGTCTTCTGGACCATGGGCAGCCTGACCCGCGCCAACTGGGGCAAGCTCGCGATCCTGGCGGGCGCCTGCGCGGTCATCCTGCCGCTGTCCTTCCGCGCGGCATGGGCGCTGACCGCCCTGCGCATGGGCGAGGAACGGGCCGCCAGCTTCGGCGTCGATGTCCGCCGGCTGCGCGTCGCCGCCCTGCTGCGCATCAGCGTCCTGTCGGCCCTGGCCGTCTCCTTCGTCGGCACGATCGGCTTCGTCGGGCTGATCGCCCCGCATATCGCCCGCCGCCTGCTGGGCGAGGACCATCGCTTCTACCTGCCGGGCAGCGTCCTGGTCGGGTGCCTGATCATGTCGCTCTCGTCGATCGCCGCGCGCAACGTGCTGCCGGGCGTGGTGGTGCCGGTGGGCATCGTCACCGCCCTGGTGGGCATTCCCTTCTTTCTGGCCATCGTGCTGCGGCGGCAGGTGGCGTCGTGACCGGCCCCGACCGGGCCGGCGACCTGTGCGCCCGCAATGTCACGGTCCGCTATGGCCGGCGGACGGTGCTGCAAGACCTGTCGCTCGGCCCGCTGCCCGCCGGGCGCGTTTCGGCCCTGCTCGGCCCCAACGGCAGCGGCAAGTCCACCCTGCTGCGCGCCCTGGCCGGGCTGGAACGCACCGATGCCCAGGTCCGGCTGGGCGCGACCGACCTGTCGCGCCTGCGCCCGGCCGCACGGGCGCGCCATTGCGTCTATCTGCCGCAGGCCCTGCCGCCGCCCGTGCATCTGCAGGTGCTGGAATCCGTCATCGCCGCCCGCCGCGCCGGCCCCCATGCGGGCGGATGGCAGGACGACGAGGTGACCGAATCGCTGGAGATCCTGGCCCGCCTGGGCGTGGACCAGTTGGCGCTCCGCTACATGGACGCGCTGTCGGGCGGGCAGCGCCAACTGGTCGGGCTGGCCCAGGCGCTGGTGCGCCGTCCGGACGTGCTGCTGCTGGACGAGCCGCTCAGCGCGCTGGACCTGCATCACCAGTTCTCGGTCATGGATATGGTCCGCCAGGAAACGCGCACGCGCGGCATGGTCACCGTCGTGGTGCTGCATGACCTGAATATCGCGCTGCAGCAGGCCGATTACGCGGTCATGCTGTCCGATGGTAAAATCCAAGGCGCCGGCCCGCCGATTCAGGTCGTCACCGCTCCGGTGCTGCGGCAGGTCTATGGCGTGCGTGCGCGCATCGAACATTGCTCGCGCGGGCGGCCCCACGTGGTGGTGGACGGAGTGGAATAAGGGCGGAATGCCGGCCGAGCCGGGTCTTCAGCCCAGGCGCCATTCCGGCGTATGGACGGCCAGCCAGCGGCGCAGCGTCAGGACGGCGGAAATCTCGCCGGTCATGTCGCGCAGGCGGGGCCCGCAATCCGGCCCGGCGACCAGCTTGCGGCCATTGCCGGCCGTCAGGGCCGCCACGGCGCCGCTCTCCTGCGCCATCGACACGGCATGGCGCCAGCCGGCGACCTGCGCGGGCGGGGTCAGCATCGGCAGGACCAGCGCCACGTCCAGCGACGCGGCGGCGGCCACGACCTTCCACGCCTCATACAGCAGCCCGCTCGGCGCGCGGCCCCGCTCCTGGGCGAAGCGTGCCGCCATGGTCGGCACCGCATGGCCGCCCGCCGCGACCGGCACCGCGTCCGACAGGGTGAACAACGGCACCGCGCCGCCGCCGGCCAGCGCATCGAACAGGGCGGCCTGGTCGCGCGGCGGCATCGGGTCGGACAGTTGCACCACGTCCACCCGTCCGTCTGCCAGGGCCGCCAGCGCATCGTTCCGGCTGCCGAAGCCCGGCACCGGCACCGGGCGCAGGCCGAACACATTCATCGCCAGCAGCGTCGCCAGCGCGATTCCGGAATTGGCGGCCGACACCGCCACCCGCACCGGACGATCGCGCACCAGGTCGCGCAGGGTGCGATGCAGCTCCACCCGCCCCACCACCACGGGCGACAGCAGGCTCATCATCAGCGGTACCCAGCGGCCGAAATCGAAATGCGCCCGCGGGTCGCCGGCCAGCGCGGCCGTCAGCGCCGCCCCCGGCACCAGCAGGGCCGTGGTGCCGTCGGGTACGGTCTGGGTATCGAACAGGTTGGCGCCCGTCACCCCGTCCTGGCCGCTGGTCAGGTGCCGCGGCAGGGGCGCCGGCTGGCCCAGGCCCCGGGCCAGCGCGTCGGACAGCACGCCGCCCCATTTGCCCGCTTCGCTCTCGGCTCCGCCCGCCACCAGCAGGCTGGGATCGGCGATCACCCCGCCGGCGGGCACGATCTCGGCGATATTCCGCAGCGTGCCGGCCGCGCGGGCCGCCCCCATGGTCCCGAGCATCGCAAGGCCCGCCGTGGCGAGGAACTGGCGCCGGCGCATCGTCTCTACGCCCGCCCGGATCGGGAAAACTGAATGAAAACGGGCCGAATTGGGGGCAAGATCGGCATCTCCATGCCTAGTGCCCCGAACCTGAAATCCCGGGGATTTCACGGTCATGGCGGACACTAGTTAAATCAACGACCGTATGTCCTGCTGATCTCGAAATTCATCATATGAATTCCGCGGGGCGGGACACCAGCGCCATTCCAGCAACCATCTGGCACCGAAATGGGGCGAGTCTATGGCAGGTGCCGGGGCAGGTGCTGGGGGCGCCCCTCCGGCGGCGAAGACGGGACATTACGGCCAGCGGGCCTCGGGGGGAAGACTCATCAGGATCGCTTCGGTGTTTCCGCCGGTCTTCAACCCGAACAATGTGCCGCGGTCGTGGATCAGGTTGAACTCCACATAGCGGCCCCGCCGCACCAGTTGCGCCTCGCGTTGCGCCGCGGTCCAGCGTGCCGCCATCCGGTCGCGGACAAGGGCGGGATAGGTCTCCAGGAACGCCAGCCCCACGTCGCGGGTGAAGGCGAAGTCGGCGTCGGCGTCGCCGCTGTCCAGCCGGTCATAGAAAATCCCGCCCAGGCCGCGCGGCTCGCCGCGATGCGGCAGGAAGAAATATTCGTCGCACCATTGCTTGAAGCGCGGGTAATAGGCCGGGTCGTGCCGGTCGCACGCCGCGCGGAACCCGGCATGGAACCGCGCGGCATCCGCCTGCGCTGCGGGGCTGTCGGGGAACATCGGGGTGATGTCGCCGCCGCCGCCGAACCAGCCCTCGGTCGTGACGATCAGCCGCGTGTTGAAATGCGCCGCCGGCACCAGCGGGTTGCTCATATGCGCCACCAGGCTGATCCCCGTGGCAAAGAAGCGCGGATCCTCGGCCGCCCCCGGGATGGTGCCGCGGAATTCCGGGCTGAACACGCCCGTTACGGTCGAGACGTTGACCCCCACCTTCTCGAACACCCGCCCGCGCATCAGGCTCATCACCCCGCCGCCGCCGGGCGATCCGTCCTCGTTCGTCCGGTCCCAGGGCGTGCGCGTGAAACTGCCGGGCGCGGTCCGTCCGGGCAGGGTCTGCACGTCCTCCGCCGCGCGCTCGATCTGCTCGAACGCGTCGCAGATCCGGTCGCGCAATGCCTCGAACCATGCGCGGGCCGGGTCCTTGAGCGCGTCATGGGCCAGCATGTCGCGGGGAATGGACGCGCGGGGTTCGTTCATAGCCAATGCCTCTCATCTCGGTCGCGGGCCGTGTCGGGCGCGGCAATACGGGTGCCTGTTTGCGCCAATGATTGCAAGGAACCCTCGCTCGCCGGTATGGAAGGCAGGCAGAACCGGTGCCGCGCGGCGAACTGGGCAGTGAACTGGGCGGCGAACTGGAAGGACAAGGATAGGGTCATGAGCGACGCAGGGTCCGGCGACGCCGCGAACGCGCGGGACAAGGGCGGCGTGCTCGCCTGGCTCGATGCCCGCCTGCCGGTCGTCTCGGGCTTCCGCAAGGAATATGTCGAATACCGGATGCCCATCAATCTCAACGGATTATGGAATTTCGGCGCGATCCTGACCGTCATGCTGCTGATCATGCTGGCGACGGGAATCTTCCTGGCCGTGAACTACACGCCGACCGCGGCCGGTGCCTTCGCGTCGGTCGAGGCGATCGAGCGCCAGTTGCCCAGCGGCTGGCTGCTGCGCGCCGTTCACGCCGGGGGCGCCAGCCTGTTCCTGGCGGCGCTCTACGTGCATCTCTTCCGGGGCCTCTATTACGGCTCGTACAAGCGCCCGCGTGAAATCCTGTGGCTGACGGGGCTGGTGCTGCTGCTCATGGTCATGGTCGCCGCCTTTGCCGGCTACGTGCTCCCGTGGGGCCAGATGTCCTATTGGGGCGCCGATGTGGCGGGCAAGGCGGTGGACGCGATCCCGTTCATCGGGCCCGGGCTGGAACATGTCCTGCAGGGCGGCGATGCGCCGGGCGACGTCTCGCTGCACCGGTTCTTCATCCTGCACATGGTCGTGGCCTTCGGCGTGCTGGGCGTGGTCGTGGTGCATGTCGCGGCGCTGCATTTCACCGGTTCGAACAACCCGCTGGGCATCGAACCCAGGACGCCGGACGAGACGGTCCCCTTCCATCCGTACTATACCAGCAAGGATGCGCTGGGCCTGGTCCTGTTCGGCGTGCTGTTCGCCGCCCTGATCTTCTTCATGCCCGGCCTGGTGTTCGAGGCCGAGAATTTCCGCCCGGCCAACCCGCTGCATACGCCCGCCGACATCGAACCCGCATGGTATTTCCTGCCTTTCTACGGGATGCTGCAATCCGTTCCCTCGAAATTCGGCGGCCTGCTGGCGGCGATGGGGTCCATCCTGGTCCTGTTCCTGGTGCCCTGGCTGGACACGTCCCCCATCCGCTCGGCGCGCTTCCGTCCGTTCTACCGGGTCTGCATGGGGCTGCTGGTGCTGTGCTTCGTGCTTCTGGGCCTGGTCGGCCGCCACCATGCCGAAGGCGGCTGGATGGTCGTGGGGCGCCTGGCGGTGGTCTATTATTTCGCGCATTTCCTGGTACTTCTGCCATTGTCGGCGCGGACCGAACGGCGGATCGTCCTGCCGGACGGCATCGCCGCCGCGCTGGACCGCGACCTGTGACGATGCGGCCGACGGCGCGGCTCGCCGCGCTGCTGTTCCTGGCGTCCCCTGCCGCCGTCCATGCCCAGTCAGCGCCCTATGCCGCGCCCCGGCACCTCCATTGGGGATTCGAGGGGCCACTCGGGCATTTCGACATGGCGTCGGTCCAGCGCGGCTATGCGGTCTATGCCCAGGTCTGCTCGGCCTGCCACGCCATGAACGCGCTGACCTATGGCGACCTCGCGGCGCTCGGCCTGACGGACGAACAGGTGCGGCAGATCGCGGCCGGCCAACGCGTGCCCGGCGGCACCGACGACCAGGGGCGGCCGGTCACCCGCCCGGCCACCGCGGCCGATCATTTCCGTGCACCCTTCGCCAGTCCCCAGGCCGCGGCGGCGGCCAATGGCGGCGCCGTCCCCCCCGACCAGTCGCGCCTGGCCCTGGTCTATCCGGGCGGCCCCGACCGGATCTACGCGCTGCTGACCGGCTATGGCGCGCAGCCGCCCGCCGGCTACCGGCCCAGCCATCCCGGCGCGTTCTACAACCCCTATGCCGCCAATGCGGAAATCTCCATGCCGCCGCCCTTGCATGACGGGCAGGTCGCCTTTACCGACGGCACGGCCGCAACCACGGCGCAGGAAGCCCGTGACGTCACCAATTTCCTCGCCTGGGCGGCATATCCCCACCTGGCCGAACGCCATCGCCTGGGGGTGCAGGTCACGCTCTACCTGCTGTTCCTGGCCGTCCTGACATTCGTTCTGAAACGGAGAATCTGGTCCAATGTCCATTAATCCCGCCTCCGGCACCGTACCGGCCGAAACGATCGAACCCGTGATCGGCCTGATCGGCGGTTCGGGCCTGTACGATGTCGACGGGCTCGAGGACAAGGAATGGCGCACGGTGGAAACGCCCTGGGGCATGCCGTCCGACCAGTTGCTGTTCGGCCGTCTGGACGGGGTGCGCTGCGTCTTCCTGCCGCGCCACGGGCGGGGGCACCCGATCCCGCCGTCGCGCCTGAACTATCGCGCCAACATCGCGGCGCTGAAGATGTCGGGCGTGACCGACATCGTGTCGCTGTCGGCCGTGGGCTCGTTGAAGGAAGACCTTCCCCCTGGCCGGTTCGTCATCATCGACCAGTTCATCGACCGCTCCTTCGCCCGGGAAAAGAGCTTCTTCGACACGGGCTGCGTCGCCCATGTCTCGATGGCCGATCCGCTCTGCCCGCGCATCGGCGATACGCTCGAGGACACGGCCCGCGCGCTCGGCCTGGACGTGACGCGCGGCGGCACCTACCTGGTCATGGAGGGCCCGCAATTCTCGACCCGCGCCGAAAGCAACCTCTACCGCTCCTGGGGCTGTTCGGTGGTCGGCATGACCAACATGCCCGAGGCCAAGCTGGCCCGCGAGGCCGAGATCTGCTACGCGACCGTGGCGATGGTGACCGATTACGATTGCTGGCACCCCGACCATGACAGCGTCACGGTCGACGCGGTCGTCAAGGTCATGCTCTCCAACGCCGACAAGGCCCGCGCTTTGGTCAAATCCGTCATTCCGGCGCTGGGCAAGCCGCGCGGCCCCTGCCGGGCAGGATGCGACCGTGCCCTGGAACATGCGCTGATTACCGCGCCCGACAAGCGCGACCCCGCCCTGCTGGCCCGGCTGGACGCGGTGGCCGGCCGGATCCTGTCCCGGGCCTGATCTCCCTTCGTCCGGCGCGGATGTCCGGCGTTACAGGTGTCGCATGAGCAATGTCGTCAACCTCCGGCGCGAACGCAAACGCCGGGACCGGCAGCAGAAAGCGGCTGTCGCGGCCGAAAACCGTGCCCTGCACGGGCGCACGCGCGGCGCGCGCGACCTGCAGCGGCAGCAGGCCGAACACCTGGCGCGCACGCTGGACGGCGCGCGCCGCGACGATGCGCCGGACGCACCCGGGCAGGACTGATCCGTCCCGAAGCCGTCGGCCGGGACATCGTCGGGACGTCAATGAATGGTCAGCCACGCGCCGGCATGGCGCACCGACGGCACGGCCAGGCGCGCCTGCTGGGCGACCCGCACCGAATGCAGCCGCCCATCCAGCGACCGCGTCCAGAAATCCAGGAAGCGGCGCAGTTCCGGAAAGGACGGGGCCATGTCCATGTTCTGCCAGATATAGGTCTGGAGCAGGGCGGGGTGGTCCGGCAGGCGATAGAGAATCTCGGCAGTGGTCAGGCGATAATCGCGAAGCTGAAGCCGCAGGGTCATGGGCGCCTCCTTGTATCCTCACGACCCGTCCCCCTTCGTCCGGGTCGACCCAGCCTGCCAGACCCGTCTCGAGATATTCAACAAAAATTCTTTATCTTCAAAATCTTGGCAGTCACCGAAAGAAAGTGCTGCCAAAGCTTGACACGAAACGGGGCTGATCCTAACTGTTCGTTGGCACTCTCATGCGGAGAGTGCCAAAGCGATGCGGCCTGGCGCGCGCGCCAAACCGGTGGCGTTGCTTATTCAAGGGCGTTACCTTTTTTGATGTGGAGCGATCCATAATGACGAACTTTCGTCCCCTGCATGACCGCGTGGTCGTCCGTCGCCTGACCGGCGAGGAGAAGACGGCCGGCGGCATCATCATCCCCGACACCGCCAAGGAAAAGCCGATGGAAGGCGAGATCATCTCGGTCGGCCCCGGCGCGCGGAACGAGCAGGGACAGATCGTCGCCCTGGACGTCAAGGCGGGCGACAAGGTGCTGTTCGGCAAGTGGTCGGGCACCGAAGTGAAGATCAATGGCGAGGAGCTGCTGATCATGAAGGAAAGCGACATCATGGGCGTGATCGGCTGAGATCGCGGTTCCGTTTCTTTCTGATCGATATGTTTCCCACAGGAGAATTCTGACATGGCAGCCAAGGACGTAAAGTTCGGCGGTGACGCACGCCAGCGCATGCTGCGGGGCGTGGACATTCTGGCCGATGCGGTAAAGGTGACCCTGGGCCCCAAGGGCCGTAACGTCGTGCTCGACAAGAGCTTCGGCGCGCCGCGCATCACCAAGGACGGCGTGTCCGTCGCCAAGGAAATCGAACTGGCCGACAAGTTCGAGAACATGGGCGCCCAGATGGTGCGCGAAGTGGCGTCGAAGACCAACGACGTCGCCGGTGACGGCACCACGACCGCGACCGTTCTCGCCCAGGCGATCGTCCGCGAGGGTGCCAAGGCCGTCGCGGCGGGCATGAACCCGATGGACCTCAAGCGCGGCATCGACAAGGCCGTGATCGCGGTCGTCGAAGAGCTGAAGAAGAACACCAAGAAGATCACGACCCCGGCCGAAACGGCCCAGGTCGGCACGATCTCGGCCAACGGCGAGACCGAAATCGGCGAGATGATCTCGCAGGCCATGCAGAAGGTCGGCAGCGAGGGCGTCATCACGGTGGAAGAGGCCAAGGGCCTGCATACCGAGCTGGACGTCGTCGAGGGCATGCAGTTCGACCGCGGCTATATCTCTCCGTATTTCATCACGAATGCCGAGAAGATGGTTGCCGATCTGGACAGCCCCTACATCCTGATCCACGAGAAGAAGCTGTCGTCGCTGCAGCCGATGCTGCCGCTGCTCGAGAGCGTGGTGCAGTCCGGCCGTCCGCTGCTGATCATCGCCGAAGACGTCGATGGCGAGGCGCTGGCGACCCTGGTCGTCAACAAGCTGCGCGGCGGGCTGAAGATCGCCGCCGTCAAGGCGCCGGGCTTCGGTGATCGTCGCAAGGCGATGCTGGAAGACATCGCGATCCTGACCGGCGGCCAGGTCATCAGCGAAGATCTGGGCATCAAGCTCGAGACGGTGACGCTCGCGATGCTGGGCCGTGCCAAGAAGGTCCGCATCGAGAAGGAAAACACCACGATCGTCGAGGGTGCCGGCGCGTCCGACGACATCAAGGGCCGCTGCGCCCAGATCCGCGCGCAGATCGAGGAAACCACCTCGGACTACGACCGCGAGAAGCTGCAGGAGCGTCTGGCGAAGCTGGCGGGCGGCGTTGCCGTCATCCGCGTCGGCGGCTCGACCGAGGTCGAGGTGAAGGAGCGCAAGGACCGCGTCGACGACGCGCTGCATGCGACTCGCGCCGCCGTCGAGGAAGGCATCGTTCCGGGTGGCGGCACCGCGCTGGCGCGCGCCTCGGCCGCCCTGGGCGACCTGGGCCTGGCCAATGACGACCAGCGCGTCGGTGCGGAGATCATCCGCAAGGCGCTGCAGTCGCCGCTGCGCCAGATCGCCCACAATGCGGGCGAAGACGGTGCTGTGATCGCCGGCAAGGTCCTGGAAACCAACGACTACAACTACGGCTTCGACGCCCAGGTCGGCGAGTACAAGGATCTGGTCGCGGCCGGTATCATCGACCCGACCAAGGTCGTCCGTACCGCGCTGCAGGACGCCGCGTCCGTCGCCAGCCTGCTGATCACCACCGAAGCCATGGTGGCCGAGAAGCCGGAAAAGAAGGCCCCGGCCGCGCCGGCCGGCGGCATGGGCGGCATGGGCGACATGGATTTCTAAGATCCATGATCGCCGGTCCGGCGGCGGGTTTCCGCCCCGGACCAGTGCCGGACCAACCGGAGACAGGAAGGCCGTCCGTTCGCGGGCGGCCTTCTTTTTACTTATTTTTTAAGTGGGTCCAGCGGTTGTCATGGTTTGACAAACGGGGACCATCCGTGCGCCCATAAACTGGACTGCATCGCAACGGACAGCGGGCCGGAACTTTCCGGCCTGCTGACGTGCGCGATGGACAGGCATTGATCGACGCGGCCAAGGGGCCGAAAAAGCCAAGGATAACGTGACTATGGCGACCGGAACAGTAAAGTGGTTCAACGCGACCAAGGGCTACGGATTCATCATGCCCGAGGATGGCGGCAAGGACGTGTTCGTGCACATTACCGCCGTCCAGGCGGCGGGCCTGCGCGGCCTGGCTGAAAACCAGCGCGTCAGCTACGAAGTCGTGACCGAGCGCGGCAAGGCGGCGGCGTCCGACATCAAGCCGCTCTGACCCTTTCCCTCGACCGAGGGACAGGGGCCGACGACCAGACGGCAGGGGGGACGGATGACGTCCTCCCTATCTTCATGCCGGTGTATCAGGATGCCGGCGCATCGGGGTTTCCATCGCGCCGGCGCACGAAGGCCTCGATTTCCTGCGCTACGTCCCGCAGGCCGGCGCGCCGCACCGCGACGCCGTCCGGAAAGGCCGACATCAGGCGCGACGGCGCCCGCCGGTCCAGCAGGACGAACACGCCACGATCGCCGCCGGCGCGGATCAGCCGCCCGAAAGCCTGCCGCAGGCGCAGCCGCGCGATCCGGTCGTCATATTCGCCCGGCGCCCCGCCGGAAAGATGGGTACGCCGCTCGCGATGCAGGATATCCGGCCGGGGCCAGGGCACCCGTTCGAAGACGACCAGCCGCAGCGACCGGCCCGGCACGTCCACCCCGTCACGCATCGCATCCGTGCCCAGCAGGCAGGAATTGGCTTCCGAGCGGAAGATGTCGACCAGGGTCGCGTTGTCCATGCCGTCGACATGCTGGGCATAGAGCGGCAGGCCCGCATCCTCCAGTGGTTGCGACAGGCGCTGATGCACCGCGCGCAGCCGCGAAATCGCCGTGAACAACCCCAGCGCCCCGCCGCCGGCCGCCAGGAACAGGGTCCGATAGGCCCCGGCCAGCGACCCGATATCGTCATGCGCCACGTCGGTCACGATAAAGGCGCGGCTCTGCTGGCGATAATCGAACGGGCTGGCCAGGGCGGCCCGCAACGCGGGCGACGGCAGGTGGCTGGCGCCGGTACGCGCCTCCGCCGCCTCCCACGCCCGTTCGGCCGCCTCGGGCTCGTCCCGGCCGGCCTCGCCATGCCCATTCTGGTCGCGCAGCGTCGCCGACGTCATCACGATGCCGTGGGCAGGCGCGGCCAGCACGGCGGCGAACGGTACGGTGGGGTCCAGCCAGTGGCGATGCAGCCCGACATCCTGCTCGCCGGGGCGCTGGCCGTCGCGCCGGTCCAGCCGGATGAAATCGACATGCTGCGGCGTGCCGCCGGACGCCTCGCCGTCCGTCTGTTCCAGCGCGCGCAGCATGGCGACCCATCCGTCCACCCGCGACAGGGCGCGGCGGCGTAGGGTACGAATGGCGGCCTCGATCCGCTCGCGCGTCGGGGCATCCAGTTCGCCCGCATCGTCCTCCAGCCGCTCCAGCAAGCGCTCCACCAGCGTGCGCAGCGCGACGGCCAGCCGGTCCAGCGCGCGCGCCAGGGCGGCCGCCGCGGGGCCGGCTTCGTCCGACAGCGGACGCAGGTCGCACTCGATCGCGCCGGGCATCGCCCCGCCCGGCCGGTGCCCGCCCGCGTCGGCGCCCCCGCCCCAACTCCCGGCCGACCGGGCCAATGCCTGGCATGCCAGCACATGCAGCAGCCTCTCGCATGGATTGGGCAGCGCGGCCTCGGATTCGGCCTTGACCGCCATCGGCAAGGCGGCGCCCGGCAGGACGGCATCCGGCGGCAGGGTGTCCGGTTCGCAATGCGCGGCCGGCGGAACCGCCGCCAGAACCGCCGACAGCCTGGCGGACCATCCCGGCGGCGGCAGCGCGTGCGCCGCCTGCAGCACCGCCTCCAGCGGCGCCTCCAGCCGCGGCAGCCCGACGACCAGGTCGTCCAGCCGGCGCTTCAGCCCCCGCGCGCGCGACCGCGCGCCCTCCGCCCCCAGCAGCCAGCGGCGCAGTTCGGCCGCCTCCAGCCCCGACAGCTCGACTGAAAACGCACCGTCGGCGGCATCCAGCACATGATGTCCCTCGTCGAACACATAGCGGGTGGGAACATTGTCCTCGTCCGTCGCGCCGTCGCCGTCCATCGCATGCCAGGCGGCCTGGGCCATCACCAGCGCATGGTTGGCGATCACCAGGTCGGCCTCCCGCGCGCGCCGAATCGAATGTTCGACGAAACAGCGCTGGTAATGCGGGCAGGCGCCATGGATGCACTCGCCCCGCCGGTCGGCGATTCCGGCCAGCATGCCGCGCCCGAACAGGTCGCCGAACCATCCGGGCAGGTCACCGCCCGTCAGATCGCCATCCGCCGTCGCCCCGGCCCAGCGCGCGATCATCGACAGCGCGACGGTGGCGCCCGACGCGCCGGGGCGGCTGGCGGCGATATTCACCGCCTCTTCCATGTTCAGCAGGCACAGATAATTCTCGCGCCCCTTGCGCAGCACCACGTGCCGCCGCCGCACCGCCGGATCGGGATACAGGCGCGCCAGCTCGCCCTCGATCTGCCGCTGCAGGTGGCGGGTATAGGTGCTGATCCACACCGTCCCGCCATTGCGTTCCGCCCACAGGCTGGCCGGCGCGACATAGCCCAGCGTCTTGCCCGTGCCGGTCCCGGCCTCGGCCAGCACCATGTGCGGATCGCCCCGCACCATCCTGGGCGCGAAGGCCGCGCTGGCCGCCCCGGCGAAATCGGCCTGTCCCGCACGGCTTTCCGCCTGGGGCCCCAGCATCTCGGCCAGCCGGCGCCGCGCATCGGCGGCGGATACCGGATGGTTGGACGGGGAGGGGCGGGGGGCGGTCTCCTCCCATTTCGGCAGCCGGCGCCACACGCGGATGGCGTCGCCCGGCTGCAGCCTTTCGGGCGGCAGGGGATGCGCCGCCCCCAGGGCCTGCAGCACCGGCGCCCCCCACGCCCATCCCGCGCGTGCCATCCTGACCGCCAGGGCGGCCATTTCCTCGCCGGACGGCGTGGCGCGCAGGGCGGTCGCGTGGTCCAGCAGGATATCGGCCAGCTCGGGCAGCAGGTCGGCTTCGCCGGCGCCGATCCGCGCCTCGTCCAGCCCCAGCGCCAGGGCCAGGCCGCGCACGGTCGGCGGAATCGTCCGGCCCGGCAGCACGAACAGGAACAGTTCCAGCAGGTCCAGCCACGGCGGCAAATGTGACGGGGATTGCAGGCGCATGCGCCGCGCGGTCAGCGGCGCATGCACCACCAGCGGCGGCGCCCAGTCGCGCAAGGCGCGCAGCGCGTCCTCGGCCGGCAGGGTCAGCACCTCGCCGTCTGGCGTCAGCAGCGAGCACGATCCGTGACGCGCCACAAGCGCGGGCGGCATGTCCGGTGGGGGGAAAGCGGCGGCCATGACAGGAACATATAGGGGACAACCGGCCGGCTGTCGCCCTCCCGGCGCGCATTTGGCGAATCGGTGCCGGCCGATCTGGTGTATGGTTTGGATTGACCCGTGCCGCTCCAGTTCCTAGCTTCCGCCCCATCATGCCCGAACAGAACCGCAACGTCCCCAATTCCCTGCCCAAGGCCTGGCCGTTCGACGAGGCCCGGAAGCTGGCGGCCCATGTCGAGAAAAAGGGCGCCCCGGCCGACGCGCCGGCCCTGCTGGAAACCGGATACGGGCCGTCCGGCCTGCCGCATATCGGCACGTTCGGCGAGGTCGCGCGCACCTCGTGGGTGCGCCAGGCCTATACCAGGCTGACCGGCCGCCCGACCCGGCTGCTGGCCTTTTCGGACGACATGGACGCGCTGCGCAAGGTGCCGGACAACGTGCCCAACGGCGACATGCTGCGCGGACATCTGGGCAAGCCGCTGTCGCGCATCCCCGATCCGTTCGGCACGCATGAATCCTTTGCCGCCCACAATAATGCGCGGCTGCGCGCGTTCCTCGACGGGTTCGGCTTCGCCTACGAATTCGCCTCGTCCACCGACTATTATACCGGCGGCCGCTTCGACGCCGCCCTGCGCCGGGTGCTCGAAGTGCATGACGAAATCGTCGCCGTCATCGCGCCGACCCTGGGTCCGGACCGCAGGGCGACCTATTCCCCGGTGCTGCCGATCCATCCGCGCACCGGCCATGTCATGCAGGTTCGCATGGATGCGATCGACGCGGCCGCCGGGACAGTCCGCTGGACCGACGATGCGGGCGAGACCTTCGAAACCCCGGTGACCGGCGGCCATGCCAAGATGCAGTGGAAGGCCGACTGGGCGATGCGCTGGTACGCGCTGGGCGTCGATTACGAAATGTCCGGCAAGGACCTGATCGACAGCGTCAAGCTCTCGGGCAGGATCTGCCGTATCCTGGGCGGCGAACCGCCCGCCGGCCTGACCTACGAACTCTTCCTCGACGAAAACGGACAGAAGATCTCCAAATCCAAGGGCAACGGCATCTCGGTCGAGGAATGGCTGCGCTATGCCCCGCCGGAAAGCCTGGGTCAGTACATGTTCAACGCCCCGCAGCGGGCGAAGCGCCTGTTCTTCGACGTCATCCCCAAGGCGGCGGACGAATACCTGGCCAATGTCGCCCGTGCCGGGGAAACGCCGGCCGACGACGCGGCCCTGCTGGCCAATCCGGCCTGGTTCATCCATGGCGGCGCCATCGGCGCCGATGACGGCAGCCCGCTGAGCTTCGGCATGCTGTTGAACCTGGCCAGCGTCGCGAATGCCGAAACCGCCGACGTGCTGTGGAAATTCATCCGCCGCTACGACGCCGCGGCATCGCCCGAGACCTGCCCCATGCTGGCGCGGCTGGTGGAACATGCCGTCGTCTACTACGCCGATTTCGTGCGCCCCGCGAAGACCTACCGCGCGCCCGCGCCGCACGAACGCACCGCCCTGGCCGACCTGGCCGAAAGCCTGCGCGGGCTCGAAGACGCGCCCACCGACCCGGACACGCTGCAGAACCTGGTCTTCGAAATCGGCAAGCGCCACGGCTTCGCCGCCCTGCGCGACTGGTTCGGCTGCCTGTACGAGGTCCTGCTGGGCCAGAAAGAGGGGCCGCGCTTCGGGATCTTCACCGGATTGTACGGCGTGTCGGAAACCGTGGCGCTGATCGAAACGGCCCTGATCCGCGCCCCCGCCGCGGATGCGGTCGCCGACGCATCCGACGACGCCGCCGGCTGAAGCAGCGGCATCGCCGTCATGACGCTCCCGGACCTGCCCCCCGACTCGCAATGTTCCTGAAGCGGCAGAACACGTCAGGCACGCCCCGTATTCCGCCCGGCTGGCAACGGCTGCTGCGGCATCTGCCCCATGCGCTCGGGCTGGGGCTGATGATCGCCGCCATCCTCGTCGTCCAGCACCAGGTCCGCGACCTGCACTGGGACGACATCCTCGCCGCCCTGCGCACGATACCCACCACCACCCTGGTGCTGGGCGTCGGCTGCACCCTGCTCTCCTATTTCATCCTGTCCTTCTATGACTGCCTGGCGGTGGTCCAGGTGGGGCGGCGCATGTCCTTCCGGCGTACCGCCTTCGCCTCGTTCTGTTCCTACGTCCTGTCGCACAATCTGGGATTCGCCGCGATTTCCGGGGCGGCGGTGCGTTTTCGACTCTACGGCAACTGGGGCCTCGGGACATTCGACATCGCGCAGATCATCGCGTTCTGCTCGGCCACCTATCTGCTGGGCGCCGGCACGCTGGTCGGCGCGGTCCTGGTGCTGGAACCCGGGGCGATCCCGGTCCTCGGCGCCCGCATCCCGCATGTGGTGCTGTCCGCCGTCGGCGTCGCGATGTGGATCGGGGTGGTGGGCTACATCCTGCTGGGGCTGCGCCTGGCCAGGCTCAGGCTGTGGCGGTACACCGTCGCGCTGCCGCGTCCGGGCATGGCCCTGGCCCAGACCCTGGTCGCCGCGACCGAGGTCGCGGCCACGGCGGGCATCGCCTATATTTTCCTGCCGGGCGGGATCGGGCTGGGATATGGCGTGTTCCTGGCGATCTATATCGCCTCGTACACGGCCGGGCTGGTCGCCAGCGTGCCCGGCGGCCTGGGCGTGTTCGACGGGGCGATGATGCTGGCGCTCAGCCCCTATCTGCCGCCGTCGCAGATCGTCAGCACGATCCTGGTCTTCAGGCTGTTCTACTACATCATCCCGCTCTTCCTGGCCGGGCTGATGTTCGCCGGGCACGAACTGTTCCTGCGCGGCGACGCCGTCCTGGCGCGCAAGGACCGGCCGGGCGCCGGCGCGCCGCGCGAGCCGTTGCGCGGCCCCCGCGACGCCCGGCCCAGCCACGTCATCCGTGAAAGCGAGGCCGATTTCTCGGTCGTCGTGGCCACGGGCGCGGTATCGATCTGCGGCGCGCTGCTGATCGCGCTGACCATTCTCGATCCCGCCTCCTGGACCCGTGCCGGCGGGCTGCACCATCTGGTGGGCGTGGCGGGGGACTACCTGCTGTCGCTGATCGGCGTCGCCCTGATCGGCCTGGCGGTCGGATTGTCGCAGCGCGTGACCCTGGCCTGGAAGGTCACGCTGGCCCTGCTGATCGGGGCCGCCGCGCTGACCCTGCTGCGCGGCGCATCCCCCGCCGTGCCGGGCATCCTGGCCCTGGTCGCGATCCTGATCGCGCCGTTCCGCAGTTCCTATTACCGCCACGCGCGCATCCTCAGCGAACCGCTGGCATTCCCGACCATCCTGTCGCTGGTGCTGCTGATCGGCTGCGTCCTGGTGCTGGCCTGCTCGGGCCCGCAGGACGAGGTCGGCGGGAGCTGGTGGGAGGTCATGCTCTTCACCTCGACCCACGGGGTCGCGCGCTGGACCGTCGGGCTGGCGGTGGTGCTGGGGCTGGTGATGATCGGCCGCCTGATCCGCCCCGGCCGAATCGCGATCGAGGCGTGGGACGAGGCCGGGCGCGCCCACTATCACGCCCTGGACCACGCGCTGGACGATCTGGGCCCCCTGACGCCGGCGGGCCTGCTGCCCGGCGAGGCCGGCGCGGCCCTGCTGCCCTTCCTGCGCGTCGGGCCCTACCTGATCGGCCTGGGCGATCCCGCCGGCGCATGGGACGATTGCGCCTCGGCCATCTGGTGGCTGCGCGACCTGGCGGTGCAGGAAGGCCGCCAGCCCGTCTTCTGGCGCGTCGGACCGTCCATGCTGGACGTCTATAACGATCTGGGCCTGACCTCCTGGCCGATCCAGGAAGGCGACGAAACGCGGCAGAGCTTCCTGTGCTGCCTGCCGCAGAGCGTCGCGGATGTGCGCGCGACCATGCACGGGCTGGCCGCCGACGGAATGCCGCCGGCCGCCCCTTGACGGGCGTCACGTCTTCGTAAACACGTTCCAGGACCGCACCCGCCCCGGCCGTCCGCCATGGATGGCCCGGCGGACCCGCGCCCGGGAACGATCGCCATGCCCCCTGGCCTGCACGCCGCCGTCACCCGCGATTGGGGACATGCGGTCACGGAATTCAGCAACACGTTCCTGCTCGCCTTTCCGGCCCTGTTCTCCATCGTCAACCCGCTGGGCGCCGCGCTGATCTTCACCCAGGTGACGGAAGGCCGGCCGCGTTCGGAATCGCGCGCGCTGGCCCGGGCCGTGGCCCTCTATTCCGCCAGCCTGCTGATCGCCTCGATCTGGATCGGCAGCGCCATCCTGGCCTTCTTTGGCATCACCATCGATTCGCTGCGAATCGCCGGCGGCCTGGTGGTGGCGGTGCGCGCCTGGGCTCTGCTGCAGGCGCCCGAGGCCGCTGCCGCCCGCAAGGAACAGCAGGCCCTGCAGGGCGGCCGCACCGCCGCCGCCCCAAGCTGGACGGAAATGGCGTTCTTTCCCATGACCATGCCGTTCACCGTCGGCCCGGGCACCATCTCGGTGGCCATCGCGCTCAGCGCGGCGCGCCCGACCGACGGCGATTGGCCGGCCTTCTATGTCGCGCTGTCGGTCGCCGCGATCGTCGTGGCCGCCACGATCTGGCTGGCCTACGCCTATGCCGAGCGGCTGATGGCGCTGCTGGGCGTGACCGGCGCGCGCATCGTCTCGCGCCTGGCCGCGCTGATCCTGCTCTGCATCGGGGTGCAGATCCTCTCGTCCGGGATCAAGGGCCTGGCGCTCGGCATCGTGCGCGCCGCCGCCGGCTCAGGCTGATCTGGAGCGTGTTAGGGCCTGCTCCAGGAATGGCGCGATCGCCGCGCGCAGCGCCGGAATCACCTCCTCGGCGAACCACGGGTTGCGCCGCTCCCACGCGCCGGTGCGCCACGAGGGATGGGGCAGGGGGAAATATCGCGGCACCAGGTCGCGATAGGCCCGCACCCGGTCCTCGACCCGCCCGGGTCCCAGTACCGCCGCCTGCGCGTACGCGCCGACCAGAAGGGTCAGCCGCACCTGCGGCATCGCCGCCAGCAGCCGCGCGCGCCACAGCGGCGCGCACTCCGCCCGCGGCGGCCGGTCCCCTCCGCCGGCCAGCCGCCCCGGATAGCACAGCCCCATCGGCAGGATGGCGATGCGGCGGGAATCATAGAACAGGTCCCGGTCGATCCCCAGCCAGCCGCGCAGCCGATCCCCCGACGCGTCGTTGAACGAAATCCCCGTCTCGTGCACCCGCGTGCCCGGCGCCTGGCTGGCGATCAGCAGCCGCGCGGTCGTCGAGACATGCAGCACCGGCCGCGGGCCCAGCGGCAGGCTGCCGGCACAGGCCCGGCAGGCCCGGACCTCGCGCACCAGCGCCTCCAGCGCCGCTTCCTCCGTCCCGGGCCTCATCCGGCCAGCACCTCCGCGACCCAGCACGGCACCGTCCGGCTGGCCGGGCCGACCATGGACCGGTCGAACAGCCCCGGTTCGGCCGGCGGACGCAGGTTGATATCCAGCGTGTCGGCATGGGCGCAGACCTGCGCCACGAAACCTGCCGCCGGATAGACCGTGCCCGAGGTGCCGATCGTGACGAACAGGTCGCAGGCCGCCAGCGCCGCCTGGATCCGTTCCATATGCAGGGGCATCTCGCCGAACCAGACGATGTCGGGCCGTAGCGACGCGGCGCCGCAACGCGGGCAGGGCGTGTGCGGCAGGCAATCATCGTCCCAGCCCGGCGTCGCGCCGCACGATATGCAGCGCACCCGGCGGACTTCGCCATGCATATGCACGACGTCGCGGCTGCCCGCGCGCTCGTGCAGATCGTCGATGTTCTGGGTCACGACCAGGATGTCGCCCGCCCACTGCCCGTCGCGCGCGGCACGCTCCAGCCGCGCCAGCGCGTGATGCGCCGCATTGGGCGCCGCCCGCATCACCTCCGCCCTGCGGTCGTTATAGAAACCGTTCACCAGCAGCGGGTCGCGGCGAAAGGCCGCCGGCGTGCAGACCTCCGCGATGTCGTGACGGCTCCAGACCCCGTCGCCGTCGCGAAATGTGTGCAGGCCGGACTCCCGGCTGATCCCGGCGCCCGTCAGGACGACGATATTGCGCATGCTCCCGCCTCGCGTCACGCATCGAACGATGGAAAGGACAGAGATGGGCGCGATCATGCCCGAATGCCACTCTTATTGCGCGTCGCCTATTGCGCATCATCGATTCCCGCATGGGTCCGCGGGGCGAAGGTCCAGCCGGCGCCATAACGCTGCGGCAGCAGGATCAGCCATCCGCCGCCCGATTCATTCCAGCCGGGCGATATCGGCTTCCCTCCGTCACGCAGCCTCACCACCTCCGCGGGCGAGACATTGGCCGGCGCATCGTTGCCCCAGCCGGTACGGATGAAGTTCACCACGTCGGCGATCTGCTGCGGCGACAGCGTCGCGCCATAGGCGGGCATGGCCACCGCCGACGGCGCCCGGTCGGTCGGCGGCAGCACCCCGCCATTGGTCACGACATTGACCACCGATGTCGGATCGTCGGTCACCACCACCGGGTTGCCGGCCAGCGGCGGGAACAGCCGCGGAATGCCGGCGCCGTCGACGCTGTGGCAGACGGCGCATTCGCGCAGATAGATTTCCGCCCCCGCCACGCCGGCGATCTT
This sequence comes from Nguyenibacter vanlangensis, assembly GCF_038719015.1. Taxonomy (NCBI): domain Bacteria; kingdom Pseudomonadati; phylum Pseudomonadota; class Alphaproteobacteria; order Acetobacterales; family Acetobacteraceae; genus Nguyenibacter; species Nguyenibacter vanlangensis. The sequence goes on along the minus strand of NZ_CP152276.1, from coordinate 711,222 downwards.
GCCTTCGTCCAGCATCTCGGCGGTCGAGGGGTCATAGACGTAATCGCCCCGCGCCGGGGGGACTGCCGGCAGGTGCTTCAGGTATCTGGCGATCGCCCGCAGATCGCCGTCGGTGAAATATCGCGTGCTCCAGGCCAGCACGTCGGCCATGCCGCCGAAGATCGCGGCATGATCGGTCCGCCCCGATTTCAGGAAATAATACAGATCTTCCTCGGACCAGCGTCCCAGCCCCAGGACCGGATCGCTGCGCAGGCTGGGCGCCACCCAGTTGTCGATCGGCGCGCCGCCCGACAGATAGGCCGCGCCGCCGCGCGCATCCAGCGCCACCTCCTGCATCGCGAAGCCGCGCGGCGTATGGCAGGCGCCGCAATGACCCGGACCGGTCACCAGATATTCCCCCCGCGCCACCACCGGGTCCTCGCCGGGGGCCGGCACGAAGGCGGCCGGCGCGGGCGCGAACAGCGCGCGCCAGACCGCCAGCGGCCAGCGCATCGATAGCGGCCAGGCGATCTCCACCGGCCGGTTGGCCTGCGATACGGGCCGCACGCCATGGATGAAATAGGCATAGAGCGCGCGCATGTCCTCCTGGGTCATGCGCGCGAACGCGGGATAGGGCATCGCGGGATACAGGCTCGCCCCGTCCCGCCGCACGCCACGCCGCACCGCGCGGTCGAAATCCGCGAAACTGTAGCGGCCGATCCCGTGGCGCGGATCGGGGGTGATGTTGGGCGAGTAGATCGCACCGATCGGGGTCCTGATCTCCAGCCCGCCGGCATAGGCACGGCCGTGCAGCGCGGTATGGCACGCCGCGCAGCCGCCCAGCCGCGCGACATAGGCCCCCCGATCGACCAGGGGCCGATCGATCGGCGTGGCCGGGCCGGTCATGTCATGCCGTGCCGGCACGCCTGCCGCATCGGGCCGTGCCGATGCAACGCCCGCCAGCAGGCCCAGTACCATCACGCCGAACGTCATGACGAGCCTGCGCATCCCGCTCACCCCCGTCCCGATGTCATGATGCCGACGGCGCGGGTCGACGGCCGCGTCATGGCGTGGGCACAGCCGCCGGATTGCGCCGCGCATCGATCTCCCGCCGATAGGTGTCGTTGGCACGCTTGATCAGGAACTGGCGGATATCCTCGATCTGCTCCGGCCGCATCGAACTGTCGAAGCGATCCATGCCAAAGGCCGTCAGCGCCCCGCATCCGACGACGTTGTAGAAATCGCTCCGCCTGCGGATCGCCCCCGACCAGCGCAGGTCCGGCAGCACCCCGCCGGCCTCGGCATCGTCGCCATGGCAGGACGCGCAATAGGTCTGATATTCGGAATAGCCGTTGGCGGCCCGTGCCGGGGCGTCGTTCGCCGGCGGCCTGACGGGCAGGAAGCCTGCGTCGTTCTGCGGCGGCAGCGCTTCCGTCCCGTCCAGCGAGAAGGCGATGATCCGCGAACGGTTGACCGTCCAGCCGCCGGTCCGCGCCAGCCCGCCCAGGATAAGCGGATAAGCCCCGCCCCAGCCGACCTCCACCGCGACATATTGCCTGCCATGGGCCAGATAGGTCACGGGCGGGGCGATGATCCCACTCTGCGCCGCGAAACGAAACAGATCGCGGCCGTTGGTCGCGTCATAGGCATGAAATTCGCCGTTCGCCAGACCCTGGAACAGCAGGTCGCCCCCCGTGGCCAGGATGCCGCCGTTCCACGGGCCCTTATGGTCGACCCGGAAGGCTTCACGCTGCCGCACCGGATCCCAGGCGATGATCCAGCCCTTCAGGTCGCGGGCGAAGGCCAGCCTGGCCTCGGGCCTGTCGGGAATGCCGGCCTTGGCCATGTTCAGGCCGAGATTCCAGCTATCCGGGTGCGCGGTAAAGCCGCCGGGCTGGCCCGAATACCGAAACGGCACCTGCTGGGCCGGGATATAGACCAGGCCGGTGCGCGGGCTATAGGCCATCGCCGCGAAATTATGGGCGCCCAGACCGCCGGGAATGCCGTACCAGTCCTTGCCGTTCAGCGCATACAGCGCATCGGGGTTGTAGAGCGGCCGCCCCGTCTTCGGATCGAGCCCGCTGGCCCAGTTCACATAGACATAGTTCCGGCCCGACAGGAATGCCCCGGTCCGCGCGTCGAGGATATAGAAGAACCCGTTCTTCGGCGCGTGCACGACCACGTGGCGCATGGTCCCGTCGATCGGCAGGTCCAGCGTCATGATCTGCTGGACGGCGGAGTAGTTCCACTGGTCCATCGGCGTTTCCTGGAAATGCCAGACATAGGCGCCGGTCTCGGGCCTCAGCGCCACGATGCTGTCCAGGAACAGATTGTCGCCCACGCCATTCGAACGGTATTTGTAGTTCCAGGGCGACCCGTTGCCGACGCCCAGATAAACCAGATCGGTCACCGGGTCGTAGACGATCGAATCCCACACCGTGCCGCCGCCGCCCTGCGCCGTCCACGCCCCCGTCGGGCTCCAGCTTCCATAGGCTCGGGTCATCAATATGCCGTCCGACGCCGCATGGTCCGGGGCGTTCGTCGGATTGGGCACGGTGAAGAAACGCCAATCCAGCCGCCCCGTTTCGGCATCGAACGCCGAAACGAAGCCGCGCGCCCCGAATTCCGCGCCGCCATTGCCGATGATCACCCGTCCCTTGGCGATGCGCGGCGCGCCATCGACGGTATAGGACCGCTGATGGCCCAGCGCCGCGTCGGGCGGGATGGTGTTCACGCTCCAGACCAGGCTGCCCGTCCTGGCATCCAGCGCGATCAGCCGCCCGTCGAACGTCCCGAAATAGACCTTGCCGTTCCAATAGGCTGCACCGCGATTGACCGTGTCGCAGCATCCCCTGTCGGCGATGGCGCCCGGCACGTGTGGATCATATTCCCACAGCAGCCGGCCGGTGGCGGCGTCCAGCGCCTTCATCTTGCTCCAGTTCGTCGTCGCGTACATCACGCCGTCGACGACCAGCGGCGTGCCTTCCTGCCCGCGATTGGTATTCAGGTCGTCATACCAGGCCAGTTTGAGCGTCCGGACGTTGGACCGGTCGATCTGCGCCAGCGGGCTGTAGCGCTGCTCGGAATAGGTCCGGCCATAGGTCGGCCAGTCGCCGGGATGGTCGTCCGCATAAAGGATCGCCGCGTCCGTCGCGCCGGGCGCCGAATCCGCGGCCCGCGCCGGTTCCGTCCCTCCGCACAGCGCCGCGCCCATTACGCCGGCTGCCATGATACGCCCAGCGAAACGTCCGAATGCGGCCCGTATCATGTCCGATGTCCTCTCGGCAGAAAGCAGACGGCGGAAAACAGAGCAAAGCAGCTCCGTCCGGTTCGCCGCACACGCCCAGGCCGGCCGCGGCGGCGATGACTGGTCTCGACGATAATTATTCAGACAATGGAAAACTATTCGGACAATGGATGATATTCTGTTCTTAATCGAATGTTGTGGACACTCTAGCGTCGCGGACGTTAACGGCCCGTGAAAGCGGCGGAATGCTGCTCATTGCCCGAAATCGTAATCGGCCAGCGGCACATAGACCGGCTGCCCGGCACCGCGCACCGAGCGGTAGAGGGTGAATTGCGCGGCTTCGAGCGGGGGCAGGGGGGTGGCGCCCCATCGCGCCATCCAGGCCGAAAGCGCGGTCGAATGCGTTGGCGATTGCGCCGCCGACGGGACCGTCCCCGGGAACTGGCGCGGCAGGGTGCCGATGGTGACGTGCGGGATGAATTTCCGCCGGTCGGCGATCGCGATTCCCGCGCGGGTCAGCGCGGTGTCGATCTTGCGCTGCAGGTGCATCAGCGCGTCGGTCCGCGCGATGCCGATCCATAGCGTGTCGCGCCCTTCGCCGTGTGCGAACAGGCCCGGCCCCTCGGGCACCAGCAGGCAGGACGGCGCGCGGATCGCGGCCAGCGCGTGATGGATCTCCTCCTGCCGCGCGCGCTCGCGCACCTCGCCGATGAAGCGCAGGGTCAGGTGATAAGTCTCCGGCTCGGTCCAGCGCACGCCGCCCAGGCTGCCGCGCAGGGCGGCCATCGCGTCGCGCAGCGGCGGTCCGATCTCGAAGGCCACGAACAACCGCATCCCGATCTCTCCATCTGCGCCGTCTGCGAACAGGATCGCCCGTTCGTGCGAACGGGAAAGTTTTCATGCCTCGCCCGGACCTGTATAGTCCGTACCGTGCAATTGTCTTGTCTCATGTTTCCGGTTTGTAATTCGGCGCCGGGACGATTTTTGCTTGAAACGGTCCGGCCGGACCCCACATCACAGACGCGAGATGTCCGGATTGCCCGGACAGAGGAAGGACACCATGGCTTTCAGCCCGGATTTTCGAACCATGCCGCGCCCCGCCGGCGCAGGCACCGCCGCCGGGGCCATCGACCAGGGACTGCGCGCCTATATGCTCCGGGTCTATAACTGGATGGCATCGGGGCTGCTGCTGACCGGGATCGTGGCCTATCTCGTGGCCAATACCGCCCTGCGCGAGGCGTTCTTCGCCCAGGTCGTCACGCCGATGGGCGCTGTCGCCGTCCGGCCGACCGGCCTGGGCATGCTGGCGATGATCGCGCCGCTCGGCTTCGTCCTGGTCATGTCACTCGGCATCAACCGCCTGTCGCGCCAGGCGGTGCAGACCCTGTTCTGGCTGTTCTGCGCCGTCATGGGTGCCAGCCTGTCCAGCATCCTGCTCACCTTCACCGGCGTGTCGGTCGTGCGGGTGTTCTTCATCACGGCGGGCACGTTCTCGGCCATGTCGATCTGGGGCTACGTCACCCGGACCGACCTGACGCGCTTCGGCTCGTTCCTGATCATGGGCCTGTTCGGGCTGGTCATCGCCGGGCTGGTCAACATGTTCATGCACAGCGCGGCCGTCTACATGCTCTACAGCGTCGTCGGCGTGCTGGTCTTCGTCGGGCTGGCGGCGTTCGATACGCAGCGTATCAAGCTGACCTATCAGCAATTCGCCTATTACGAGGGCCCCGAGGCCGCGGCGAAGCGCTCGGTCTATGACGCGCTGACGCTCTATCTGAATTTCATCAACCTGTTCCAGTTCCTGCTTCAGTTCATGGGCGTCCGGAACAACCAGAACAACTGACGCACCGCCGACATCGCCCCGCCCGACGGGGAACATCGCAGGCCCCGCCATCCGGCGGGGCTTTTTTTTGTGACTCGTTTCATGACGCGGCCGCGTCAGGAACAGGACCGGAACATTCGCGGCCGGACAGTCCCGATCCAGGCTAAAATATGACTTATTCTACGTTGGAAAGAGTGGGATGACGGCGCTGTGATCGAAGGCAATCGCAGGCATATCGTTTTTTATCAATATGTTGAAAATCAGGACCGATTGAGTATGAAATTAATGGAAACATTATGTGAAGGCTTGCTTGTCACAACGTTCCGGTCGGATAAGGCAGGAAGAGAACAAGACGAAAGGGTGTAGCTGCGTAGAGAGGACGCTTCCGCACACCAGGCGGCACCGGGACCCGTTTCCCCCCGGCATCGGCCAGGCGCCGATACCGGGCCGAATCCTTGATCGAGATCATGGCCGAACACGCGGCCGTGACTTCATGACGGGATCGACCAGACGACGGCCCGCCCGTTTCCGGGATTTTCTCTCCCGGCCGGGCAGGCGAAGAAGGCCGGATGTCACGTGACGCGACACCGCATCACGAAACGTGGCCGTGGTTCTTTTAAGCCCGTGGACGAAGCGAGCATGTGAGCAAGGGTGATGTCGAAACCAACGAGGCGTGAGATGAAGAAAAAAATCTTGCCAAGACTATCGAGTTTATTGAGTTTGTCCTCAGCGTTCCTCTTGGCGGGATGTGACTGGGCTACCCTCAACCCCAAGGGCATTATCGGCGTCCAGGAAAAGAGCCTGCTGCTGACGTCGACCTATGCGATGCTGCTGGTCGTGGTGCCGGTCATCGTGCTGACGCTGCTCTTCGCGTGGCAGTACCGCCATACGAACACCAGCGCCGACTATCTGCCGAAATGGTCGCATTCCAACAAGATCGAGGTGGTGATCTGGACGGTCCCCAGCCTGATCATCCTCTTCCTGGCCGTCCTGACCTACCAGACCTGCCAGTCGCTCGACCCCTATCGCCCGCTGAACGACGAAACCAACGTCAAGCCCATCCACGTCGATGTCGTCGCCCTGGATTGGAAGTGGCTGTTCATCTACCCCGACGAGGGGATCGCCACCGTCAACCAGTTGGCCTTCCCGGTGAACACGCCGGTCGATTTCCGCATCACGTCGGATTCGGTGATGAACTCGTTCTTCATCCCCCAGCTCGGCTCGCAGATCTACGCCATGGCCGGCATGCAGACCCAACTGCACCTGATCGCCAGCGAGGCCGGCAATTACCTGGGTGAATCCGCTAACTTCTCCGGCCGCGGCTTCTCCGACATGCGCTTCCGCGCCCTGGCCATGAGCAATGACGACTACGCCGCCTGGATCCAGAAGGTGAAGGCGTCCTCCGAACAACTCGACAGCACCAACTACCCCAAGCTCGCCGCGCCCAGCGAGGCGAACCCGGTCGAGTATTTCTCGCATGCCGCACCCGGCCTCTTCGACGGGATCGTCGCCAAATACAATAATGGCATGGTCATGGATAAGAGCACCGGCAAGATGCTGCACGTGCAGTCCGCGATGTCCGACATGAATATGAAGGAATAGGACAGATGTTAGGAAAATTAAGCTGGTCGGACATCCCCTTCGATGTGCCGATTCTCGTCGGAACGTTCGCCGGCGCCGCGATCGCCGGCCTGGCCGTCCTCGGGCTCATCACCTATTACGGCAAGTGGGGCTATCTCTGGAAAGAGTGGCTGACCTCGGTCGACCACAAGAAGCTGGGCGTGATGTATATCGTCCTGGCCCTGGTCGCCCTGTTCCGCGGCTTCGCGGACGCCATCATGATGCGCTCGCAACTGGCGCTGGCCTATGCCGGCAACCCCGGCTACCTGCCGCCGCACCATTACGACCAGATCTTCTCGGCCCACGGCACGATCATGATCTTCTTCATGGCGATGGCCTTCATGACCGGGCTGATGAACGTGGTCGTGCCGCTGCAGATCGGCGCGCGTGACGTCGCCTTCCCCTTCCTGAACTCGCTCAGCTTCTGGATGACGACGGTCGCCTTCGTGCTGATCAACATCTCGCTGTTCATCGGCGAGTTCTCGCAGTGCGGCTGGCTGGCCTATCCGCCCCTGTCCGAACTGCAGTTCAGTCCCGGCGTCGGCGTCGATTACTATATCTGGGCGGTGCAGCTCTCGGGCGTCGGCACGCTGCTGACCGGCGTCAACTTCTTCACGACCATCGTGAAGATGCGCGCCCCGGGCATGACCTACATGAAGATGCCGGTCTTCACCTGGACCATCTTCTGCACCACCGTGCTGATCATGCTGGCCTTCCCGATCCTGACCGTGGCGCTGGGGCTGCTGGGCCTGGACCGCTATCTGGGCATGCATTTCTTCACCAATGACGGCGGCGGCAACCAGATGCTGTACCTGAACGTCATCTGGGCGTGGGGCCATCCGGAAGTCTACATCCTGATCCTGCCCGCCTTCGGTGCGTTCTCGGAAATCACCCAGACCTTCTCGCGCAAGCCGCTGTTCGGCTACAATACCATGGTCTATGCGACGTGCTCGATCATGGTCCTGTCGCTGCTGGTGTGGCTGCATCATTTCTTCACCATGGGCGCCGGCGCGAACGTGAACGCGTTCTTCGGCATCATGACGATGATCATCGCGATCCCGACGGGCGTGAAGATCTTCAACTGGCTGTTCACCATGTATAAGGGCCGCGTCGAATTCCACGCGACCATGTACTGGGTGATCGGCTTCATGATCACCTTCACCATCGGTGGCATGACGGGCGTCATGCTGGCCATTCCGGCCGCCGACTTCGTCCTGCACAACAGCCTGTTCGTCATCGCCCATTTCCACAACGTCATCATCGGCGGCGTGTATTTCGGCTATGTCGCGGCGATGAATTTCTGGTTCCCCAAGGCGTTCGGCTTCAAGCTGAACGAGGCATGGGGCAAGCGCGCCTTCTGGTTCTGGTTCCTCGGCTTCTACTTCGCGTTCATGCCGCTCTATGTCCTGGGCTTCGAGGGCATGACCCGTCGCATGAACCATTACGACAATCCGGAATGGCATCCCTGGATGCTGATCGCGGCGTTCGGCGCCGTGCTGGTCGCGCTGGGCATCGTCTGCCAGCTGACCCAGCTCTATGTCTCGATCCGCGACCGCAACCTGCCGGAAAACCGCGACCTGACGGGCGATCCGTGGGATGCGCGCACCCTGGAATGGTCGACCTCCTCGCCGCCGCCGTTCTACAATTTCGCCGTCATCCCGACGGTGCATGAACTCGATGCCTTCGCCCATCACAAGGAAGCCGGCATCGACACCCGCGCGGCCGGCGCGGCCTACGCCCCGATCCACATGCCCAAGAACACCTCCGCCGGCTTCTTCGTCGGTGTGTTCAGCCTGGCCCTGGGCTTCGCCGCGGTCTGGCACATCTGGTGGCTCGCGGCCCTCAGCCTGGCCGCCGTGATCGCGACGATCATCATTCGCAGCGCCAACAACGACGTCGACTATTATGTCCCGGCGGCCGAAGTTGCCCGCATCGAGAATGAGCACACCCGCAATCTCATGGCAGCACAGGCGGCGGAATAATGGCGCACGATATGACTGTTGATGCGGCCCACGCCCACGAGGAACACCACGAATCTCCGGTGGTGTTCGGGTTCTGGCTGTATCTGATGACCGACTGCCTCATCTTCGGCACCCTGTTCGCGGTGTTCGCGGTGATGCGCAACCAGTTTGCCGGTGGCCCCACCGGCAAGGAACTGTTCGACCTGACGGGCGTCGGGATCGAAACCGCGATCCTGCTGCTCAGCTCGATCACCTATGGTTTCGCGATGATCTGCGCCCACCAGACCAAGCTGGGGGCGATGCGGGCCTGGCTCGTCATCACCTTCCTGCTGGGCGCGGGCTTCCTGTTCATGGAAATCCGTGAATTCTCGCACATGGTCGCCGAAGGCAACGGCCCGGACCGCAGCGCGTTCCTGTCGTCCTTCTTCACCCTGGTCGGCACGCACGGGCTGCACGTCACCTGCGGCATGCTGTGGATGGCCGTCCTGATGATCCAGTCGACCGGCAAGACCGTGCTGTCCGAGCGCATGATGAACAAGCTGACCTGCCTCAGCCTGTTCTGGCACTTCCTGGACATCGTCTGGATCTGTGTCTTCACCTTTGTCTATCTGATGAGTGTGATCTGATGGCTGACGCGCACACCGCCCATCATCCGGGCCACCATTCGGGCTCGAGCCACGGAAGCGTAGGGTCTTACCTTACCGGGTTCGTGATTTCCGTCCTGCTGACCGCGGCGGCGTTCGGCATCGTCATCGCGCACGGCTTCTCGCCGGCCGGCACGCTGGCGGCGATCGCGGTGCTGGCCATCGTCCAGGTCTTCGTCCACCTGGTGTTCTTCCTGCACATGAACAGCTCGTCCGAGCAGCGCTGGAACGTCATGGCCTTCGCCTTCACGATCATGACGGTCTTCATCCTGATCCTCGGCACCCTGTTCATCATGCACGACACCGCCATCAACATGATGTCGCGCTGATCGCCGTCGGCCGGATGCCCGATCGCACAGGATCGGGTCATCCGGCCCAAGGTTTTGGCCCAAGGTTCCAGCCAAGGGCTCCGGTTCGGCACTCTTCGTGCGACGGTCATGAAAAAGGCCGGTGAGGATCATCCTCACCGGCCTTTTTCCAATCTAACGGCCCGCCCGCGCGGGCGGGCCGGCGACGTGCCCGCCGCCTCAGTCCTTGTGCGGCTCCGGCGACAGCATGTCCTTCTTGCCGGGCTTGTCCTTCCATGCGTCGGCATCGGCCGGCGGCGTGCCCTTGCGGGTGATGTTCGGCCATTTGGCGGAATAGGACGCGTTGATCTCGGCCCACGCCGCGGCCCGATCGTCGCTGTCGGGAACGATGGCTTCGGCCGGGCATTCGGGTTCGCAGACGCCGCAATCAATGCATTCGTCGGGATTGATCACCAGGAAGTTCTCGCCGGCATAGAAGCAATCGACCGGGCAGACCTCGACACAATCCATGAATTTGCAGCGGATGCAGTTTTCGGTGACCACGTAGGTCATCGTTCGTCTCCGATCATCTGTCGCTGGCGCAACACCGCCAGCTTTGGGGGCCTGCGAGGCACCGGCCGCGCTGGCCCTCGCCTACAATGCGCGCAGATATGAAAGCCTTTTGACGCCATGGCAAGCCAAAGACCCCATCACGTGTCGCATGGCTATGGCATCGGCTGCATCGGCGCGGCATCGCCCGGTTCCGGCACGATCTCGTAAAGCTGCCGCGCCGCCGTGGCTGGCCCCCGCCGGGGCGCCAGCGCGACGACGCGCAGCACCATGACGCCACGGCCGCCCGGGCCGGGCAGGGTCAGGATATCGCCGCGCCGCACCTGGGCGTGTGATTTCTCGGTCCGCTGGCGGTTTATGCGCACCAGTCCACTTTGCGCCAGGCGCGCGCAATCCGGGCGGCTGCGGGCGAAGCGCGCGCACCACAGCCACATATCCAGCCGCTGCGCCGCAATCGACTCGGTATCGGTCATGCGCTCAGGACCGGCGCTGTTTCAGTACGGCCAGTGCGGCGAACGGCCCGTCGGCCGCCCGAGCCGGCGGGCGGGCCCGCCCATCCAGCCGGGTCGCGGTGCCGGATGCCAGAGCAGGGGCAGGGGCAGGGGCAGGGACGGGCCGCCGGGCGGCCCGCACGGGCTCCTCCTGCGCCGGTGCGGCCGGCTGGGCGGCCAGCTTGATCCGGTGGGACTGGCGCTGCCGCCGGCGCGCATCCTGCGTGACCGCCAGCATGGGCGGCGCGACCGGGCCATATTCGCTGTCCTTCAGCGGACGGGCCGCCCGCACCGGAATGTCCAGCGCTTTCAGGATCGCCGCCACCGCCTCGGGCCGCACGCCCAGGCGCGACGGCAGCCCGTCCGGCAGGGGCACCGGGCCGTTGCGCGCCCGCCAGCGCAGCTCGGCCGAAAGTCGCTCGGCGATATCCAGGCGCAGCCGCACCGGCCCCGTCACGATCCAGCCCAGCTTGGCCAGCAGCGCGTCGCCATACTCCGCCACCGGCACCGATACCGCGCCGGCCGGCGGCAGGGCCGGGACCTTCTGCCCGGTCTGCGCCGCCAGCAGGATCGCGCGCAGCCGCATCGCCTGCGGCCGCAGCAGGGCGGGCATCAGCAGCGCATGCCGGCCCACCCGCGCCCCCAGCGTCTTCAGGCGCGCGCGCACCACCGGCGCCACCGGTCCGGGCTGCATCGCCACGCCGCCCTGCTCGGTCAGCAGGTGCAAAATCCCGCGCAGCGCCGGTTCCTGCGCCACCGCCGCACGGGCGGCGAACAGCGGCGCCATGACCTCATGCACCTGCCGCTCCAGCCACGCGGCCAGCCGCGCGCGAATCCGCTCGCGCTGCCCGCCGTCCAGAAAGGCATTGTCCAGCACCTCGATACGCGGGCGCAGCATGTCGCCTCCGTTGCGCAGCCGCGCGATCGGCGTGCCGTCCCAGGCCAGGAACCGCCCGTCCTGCGAAAAGTCGAATTCATCGTCCCCCGCATCGGCCAGGCTGCGCACGCGCCGTGGAATCTCGGCCCGCAACGCGCGCCGCGCGGCCCGCAGCAGCAGCCGCCGGTCGGGATGGTCGCAATCCGGATCGGGCAGCAGGTCCAGCCCGGCCACCCGCCCGACCGGATGGCCCTCCACGACCACCTCGCCATGCGCGGTCACGGCGGACAGAAGGTCCTCTGCCCCGGTCGCCGCGTCCAGCCGGCGGATCAGCGATGCCGCGCGCCGGTCGACGAAACGCGCCGTCAGCCGCTCATGCAGCGCGTCGGACAACTGGTCCTCCACCGCGCGCGCGCGCGCCTGCCATTGGGCGGCGTCCCGCACCCAGTCGCGCCGCGCGGCGATGTAGGAACAGACACGGATCCCCGACAGCCGATGCATCAGCGAATCGATCTCACCCTCGGTCCGCGCGACCGAAGCGATCTGCGATTCCAGCCAGGCGGCGGGCACATGGCCGTCGCGGACCACATGGGTAAACACGCGCGCGCACAGGCGGGTATGCGTCTCGTCGCCCAGCTTGCGGAAATCCGGGATCTGGCAGGCGTCCCACAGCATGCGCGTCGCGGTCCTGGATCGCGCCAGCGACCGGATCTCCGGGATCGCGGCCAGGCTGGACAGGGTCAGCACGTCCGACGCCTCGTTGCCCGATCCCAGCCCCCGCGCCGGCGGCGCATGGTTCAGGCTGGCCAGCAGCGCGTCCGGACTGGAGAAATCCAGGTCACTGTTGCGCCAGAACAGCCGCTCGATCGGATCGAAACGATGGGTCTCGACCGCCTCGACGGTCTCGTCGGGCAGGGCAGGGCAGGTGCCCGTGGTGCCGAAGGTGCCGTCGCGCATGCCGCGCCCCGCGCGCCCGGCGATCTGTGCCACCTCCGCCGGGGTCAGCGGACGCACCCGGCTGCCGTCGAATTTCGACAGCCCGGCAAAGGCCACATGGTTGACGTCCATGTTCAGCCCCATGCCGATCGCGTCGGTGGCGACCAGGTAATCGACCTCGCGTTCCTGGTACAGCGCGACCTGCGCATTGCGGGTCCGTGGCGATAATTGCCCCATCACCACGGCGCACCCGCCCCGCCTGCGGCGAATCAGCTCGGCGATGGCATAGACCTCGGTCGCCGAAAACGCGACGATGGCCGATCGCGGCGGCAGGCGGGTCAGTTTGCTCGCCCCCAGATAGGCCAGGCTGGACAGGCGCGGCCGGGTCTCGATCTCCACGCCCGGCACCAGCCGGCGCATCAGCGGCCGGATCGTCTCGGCGCCCAGGAACATGGTCTCGACCAGCCCGCGCGCGCGCAGCAGCCGGTCGGTAAAGACGTGGCCGCGGTCCGGATCGGCACAAAGCTGGATCTCGTCCACGGCGACGAATTCCACCATCTGGTCCAGCGGCATCGCCTCGACGGTGCAGGAAAACCACCGCGCGCCGGGCGGGACGATCTTCTCCTCGCCGGTGATCAGCGCCACTGCGGCCGCGCCCTTGGCGGCGACCATGCGCTCGTAATTCTCGCGCGCCAGCAGCCGCAGCGGAAAGCCGATGATGCCGCTGGAATGCGCCAGCAATCGTTCGATCGCCAGATGGGTCTTGCCCGTATTGGTCGGGCCGAGAACCGCCCTGACACGCGTGGCCGCCGCAGGGCTGAAGGAGGCGCGCACAGTGCGAAGGGGGCCTGCCCCCGAGGGTACACCCATCATGGGCTCATGCTCAGATGCCGCCGCGCGGATTGCAAGAAAAACCCGCATCGTTGCGCCCGCATCGTTGCGACGGAATGATCACGCGGCGGTTGCGCCGCGCCGTTCATGGCCGCAGGCTGGCCGCAACCGGATCGCGGAGGTTACTGATGTCCATGGAAGAATTGCCGTGCCTGCTGCCGCCGACGCGCGGCCGTCGCGCCCGCGAGCGCACGATTCACGCCGTGCAGAAACAGGATGTCCCCTCTCTGCCGCAGCGAATCGGCGCGGCCGGCGCCGCCTTCCTGCGCGATGGCGGCTTCCGGGGCGAACCCGGCGAACTGGCGCTGGTCCCCGGCCCCGGCGGAGTCGCGGCGGCGGTGCTGGGGGTGGCCGGCGGCGCCGACCCGTTCCAGTTCGGCGCCCTGGCCGGCGCGCTACCCCCCGGGCCGTGGAAGATCGCGCTGCCCGATGCGATCGCGCCGCAGACCGCGGTGCTCGGCTTCTGCCTGGGCGCCTATCGCATGCCCGCCTTCGGGCGGACGGCCGAACCCGCCCCGGCGATGCCGCGCCTGATGGTGCCCGCCGGCGCCGAATCGGCCGCCGGCATCGCCCGTGCCGTATGGCTGGGCCGCGACCTGATCAACACCCCGCCCAACCTGATGGGACCGGCCGAACTGGCCCGCGCCGCCCGGCACGACCTGCGGGCCCTGGGGGCCGCGGTCCAGGTGATCAAGGGGCGCGACCTCGCCGCCGCCTATCCCACCATCGCCCATGTCGGCGCGGGGTCGGCGCGGCCGCCGCGCGTCCTCGTCGCCCGCTGGCAGGGCAGCGGGGCCGGCGCCGGCGCGCCGCTGCTCTCCCTGGTGGGCAAGGGCGTGTGCTTCGATACCGGCGGATACGACCTCAAGCCCGCCGCCGGCATGCTGCGCATGAAGAAGGACATGGGCGGCGCGGCCCTGATGCTGGCCCTGGCCCGTCTGGTCATCGTCCGCGACCTGCCGATCCGGCTGGAATTGCGGCTGGGCTGCGTCGAAAACAGCATCTCGGGCCAGGCGATGCGTCCCTCCGACGTGGTGACCACCCGCTCGGGCCGGACGGTCGAAATCGGCAATACCGACGCCGAAGGGCGGCTGGTGCTGTGCGACCTGCTGACCGAAGCCTGCGAATCCGATCCCGCGCTGCTGATCGACGCCGCCACCCTGACCGGCGCGGCGCGCGTCGCGCTGGGGCCCGACCTGCCCGCCCTGTTCAGCAACGACGACGCACTGGCCGATTCCCTCCTGCAGGCGGGTCAGGCCTGCCACGACCCGCTCTGGCGCCTGCCGCTCTGGGACGGCTATGCCGACTGGCTGCACAGTCCGGTCGCCGACCTGAACAACGTGTCGGCAAAACCGATGGCCGGAGCCATTACGGCAGCTTTATTTTTACGAAAATTTATCAAAACAGGGGTGCGCTGGGCACATATCGACAGCTACGCCTGGAATGATCATTACCGTCCCGGCCGCCCGGAAGGCGGAGAAACACAAGGACTCAGGGCGCTTTCGGCAGCATTGTTGCAAATCCTTAACACAACCGACATAAAAGAATAGCCAAGTAACGACATAGGGAACGAACTATTTCGCCCGGGTGGGCTTATATCCGCCGTAATTCGAAACTATATACGCCGCTGGAATGACCCGGGGGCGCACAAGGCGGCCCCAGGGGACGAAACACAGGAAGCCGGCCAGTCGGCTTCGCAACGAAGGTTTTTTTCTATGGCCCAGAATTCGGCGATGTCCGATCAGTTGATCAACACCCTGCGCGACACGGTCGTTGCGATGGTCCGCCGCGACGGTCCCGACCTGTCGGCCCGTCAGCTCGGCGTGTTCCTGACCTGCTACCTGCAGGACGGCGCCCACACGGTGCGCGGCCTGGCCGCGGCGCTGAACGTGTCCAAGCCGGCGATCACGCGCGCGCTCGACCGGCTGGGCGAACTGGACCTGGCCCGCCGCAAGGTCGACCCGATGGACCGCCGCTCGGTCCTGGTGCAGCGCACGCTCAAGGGCGCGGCCTATCTGCGTGAACTGCGTTCGATCATGAACGAGGCCGCGGGCGCGCCGGCCGCCACGCGCGGCGCCAAGGTCGTCCGCGAAGAGCGCGCGACCCGCCGCGCCGGCTGATCCCCCCGAGGCCGCAAGTCTCGGACCGCGAGACTCCGGCTTTCGCGAGATTCCGGCTACAACGAATCGCGATGCGGCGTCCTTGCCGCATCGCGGGGCGTTGCGCGCAACAAAACCGCCTGACGACTGTTTCATGGGAGGACCGCTTCCATGGACGGTCTCCGGTTCCGGCCCTTCGGAACCGCATCTTCGAAACTGCAAGGGTGGAACGGCGGGCCCGGCGGCGATTGCCGGCCCCGGATCCGCGCCACCCATCCATGATCAAGGGATGATATCATGCATATGACCTCCCGCATGGCTGCCGCAGCCATCATCGCCACGTCGCTGCTGGGCGGCGCCGCCTCCGCCCAGGGCCTGGGAACCCCGTCGGGGCAGATCACCCTGGTGGCCCAGTCGGCCGATGTCGGCGTCGGCTGGACCTGGGGACATGGTACGCTGGTCTACGGCCATCACCGCTACAGCTTCACGGTCAAGGGCGGCACGGTCGTCGCCGTCGGCTACTCGAAGGTCGTCGGGACCGGCACGGTCTATAATCTCAAGCACCTGCACGATTTCGACGGCACCTATGTCGCCGGTAACGGCGAAGCGACGCTGGGCAACGGCGTCGGCGGCTCGGTGCTGCATAACGGCAATGGCGTGACCATCCGCATCGACACCGTATCCAAGGGCGCCCGCCTGGCCACCGCCGCGCAGGGCCTGGAACTCACCCTGGATCAGTAAGGCCGCAAGGCCGCGTACAGGCCGCCGCACCGGCGGGCCGTCGTCGCGGGCAAGCTCACGCCCGCGACGCGGCTTGCCGCAGCCGGTGCCGCACCAGCCAGGTCCAGCCCAGTTGCGGCAGCAATACCAGACCCATGGCCGTCACGGTCGCAAGGCGGCCCCGCGTGACCAGCAGCGCGATCCCGCCGCCCCACAGGACGAACCCCCATTGCACCAGCGTCACCGCCACCGGCGACAGGCCGCCCGTGGTCGCAAGCTGGTACAGATGTTCGCGATGGCTTTCCATCAGCCGCGCCCCCCGCCGCCAGCGCCGTACCAGCGTATAGGTCACGTCATAGAGCACGCCGGCCAGCATCAGCGGCACGGCGCTCCACGCGGCGCCCGCAGGCTGGCCGGCGGCACAGGCCAGGCCGAACGCGCCGATCAGCAGGCCGCAGCTCTGGCTGCCCACGTCGCCCATGAAGATCCGGCCCGCCGGGAAGTTGAACGGCAGGAACCCGGCCAGCGCCGCCGCCAGGATCAGCGCCATCGCGCCCAGGCCCATCCCCCCAAGCATCGGGCCCCCCAACATCAAACCGCCCAGCACCAGGCAGGCCAGCATGACCACGCCCGAGATCAGCCCGTTCAGCCCATCCATGAAATTGACCGCATTGGTCAGATAGACCAGCCCCAGGACCGACAGGACGCCCCCCAGAACGGCGCCCGGGACGTCGCCCATGATCGGGGACAGGGCGCCGTGCGGATACGGCCCGGTCGCCACGACCAGGATCGCGGCGGCGAACTGCGCCGCCAGCTTCAGCACGGGCGGCCATTGATGGACGTCATCCAGCCAGGACACGCCGCCCAGCAGGATCGTGGCGCCCAGCAGCCCGGCCACCGGGCCGTCCAGCGGGGGCAGGCCGCCCAGCAGCCGCGCGACCGGCACCGCCGCGACGAACGCCAGCACGATGCCGATCCCGCCGCCCTTCGGCGTGGGACGGGTGTGCGAACTGCGATGTCCCGGATGATCGATCACCCCCAGCCGCATCGCGCCCGCCACCATCAGCGCAGCGGCGGCCCAGGTCGCGGCCAGCAGAACGACGAAGGGTCCGGCGGCCAGGGCCGGAACTGTTGGATCGATGGGGGGATTGCTCATCAGGGGGCGGTTTTTGTCGTCATGGCTGCTTCTAGCATGCAAGTAGCTGGGCTATATGGGCGGGACAATGGCCACGCAATGCCCTGATACCCGGCTGTCCGCTGACAGGCTGCGCCCGGTCAACCGCATCGCCGTCAACATGATGCTCGATGGCGGGCTCGGCGCGCTCTCGGCGCCGTTGGCCCGCTGGTTGGCCGATCCGCATGGTGGCCTGCTGCACCCGCTCTGGTTCCTCGCGGGCGGGGCGATCACGTTCCTGCTCAGCAGCCTGCCGTTCCGCGTGCCGCTGCAATATTGGCGGTTCTCCGGCGTCGGCGACCTGCTGGGCATCGCCGGGGCGTCGTTCGCCAGCGCCGCCCTGTTCGCGCTGGGCCTGCACCTGACCGGCTTTCCGATCCCCACGCCGACCTTTCCCGTCATCCATGGCCTGGTGCTGCTGGTCTGCATGGGCGGGGCGCGAATCGTCTACCGGGTCAGCTATCGCCGCGCGACCCGCCGCCAGGCGAGCAGCCAGGTCATCCTGATCGGCTCGGACAATGCCGCCGACCTGCTCATCCGCGCCGTCGAACGCGACCCCGACCCGCCGTTCCGCATCGCCGGCATCCTGACACAGGGACGGGGCCAGGCCGGGCGGCGCATCCACGGCGTCCCGATCCTGGGCCATGTCGACACGCTGGATGCGGTCCTGTCCCGGCTGCGCCCGGACACGCTGGTCCCGCACCGCCTGGTCGTCACCGACGCCGATTTCCGGGGCGAGGATCTGGCCGCCGTGCTGGAAGTCGCCGAACGGCGCGGGCTGGTGGTCCAGCGCGCGCCGGTATTGACCGACCTGGCCCCCGCCAACCGGCTCGAACTCCGCCCCGTCGCCATCGAGGACCTGCTCAACCGCCCACAGGTCACGCTGGATCACGAAGGCATGGCGGCCCTGCTGCGCGGCCGCACCGTGATGGTGACCGGGGCAGGGGGCTCGATCGGATCGGAACTGACCCGCCAGATCGCCCAATATGCGCCCGGCCGCCTGCTGCTGCTCGATCACGGCGAATTCGCGCTGTGGCAGATCGACCTGGAACTGTCCGAACGCTTCCCCGCGGTCCGGCGCGAAACGATCCTGGCCGATATCCGCGACCGCGAACGGATCGAACAGGTCTTCGCCCGCCATCGGCCCGAGCTGGTCTTTCACGCGGCCGCGCTCAAGCACGTGCCGATGGTCGAGGCCAATCCGTGCGAGGGCATGCTGACCAACGTGATCGGCACCCGTATCGTCGCCGACGCCGCCGCCCGCCATGGCGCCCGCGCGCTGGTGATGATCTCGACCGACAAGGCGGTGAATCCCTCCAGCCTGATGGGCGCGTCCAAGCGCGCGGCCGAAATGTACTGCCAGGCGCTCGACGTCCTGGCCCGCGCGGGCGACGCGCCGGGTGCGATGCGCTGCGTCACCGTGCGGTTCGGCAACGTGCTGGGCTCGACGGGCTCGGTGGTGCCGGTCTTCCGCCGCCAGCTCGAACGCGGCGGACCGCTTACCGTCACCCATCCGGACATGCAACGCTATTTCATGACGGTGTCCGAGGCCGTGGGCCTGGTCCTGCAGGCCAGCGTCCGCGGCACCATCCGCGCCCGGGCCGGCAGCGGCACCGACGCCCTGCTGCGCGGCGGCGGCATCTTCGTGCTGGACATGGGCAAGCCGGTCAAGATCGTCGATCTCGCACGGCAGATGATCCGCCTGGCCGGCCTGCGGCCCGACCGGGACGTGCCGATCCGCTTCACCGGCCTGCGCCCCGGCGAAAAATTGTTCGAGGAACTGTTCCACGGGCGCGAGGCCCCGGCCCCCACCGAGCATCCGGGCCTGCGGATGGCCACCCCGCGCATGGTCGACCGCGACCAGGTCGGGCGGACGATCGACCGGCTGGAAGCCGCCTGCCATGACGACGACGTGCCGGCCGTGCTGGCCCTGATCGCCGGACTCGTCCCCGAATTCGTCCATAACGCGACGGGCACGGTGCGCGAAACGCGCCCCCACTCAACCGATGTCGGCACAATCGATGCCGACATAACCGGCGCCGACGCGACCGATGCCGAAAGGACCATGCCGACATGACAGCCCAGCATCCCGCACCCGACCGGCCCGTCCCCGATTCGGCCCCCATCGCGTTCCTCGACCTTCCGGCGCAGCAGGCGCGGCTGGGCGACGCCGTCAGGCGGCGCGTGGACGCGGTGATGGCCCATTGCCGCTTCGTCATGGGCCCCGAGGTCGCGGAACTGGAACGGGCGCTGGCCGCCTATTCCGGCGCCGCCGAATGCGTGGGCGTCTCGTCGGGCACCGACGCGATCCAGATCGTGATGATGGCCGAAGGCATCGGCCCGGGCGACGCCGTCTTCCTGCCGGCCTTCACCTATACCGCGACGGCCGAGGTCCCGCTGCTGCTGGGCGCGACGCCGGTCTTCGTCGATGTCGATCCCCGGACCTTCCAGATCGACCCCGACAGCCTGCGTGCCCGCATCGCCGACATCCGCGCGGCCGGCCGGCTGCGTCCGCGCGCCATCATCGGCGTGGACCTGTTCGGCCAGCCGGCGCCCTGGCCCGCATTGCGGACGATCGCGGCGCATGAGGGCCTGTTCCTGATGGATGACTGCGCCCAATCCTTCGGCGGCGCGCTGTCCGGCCGCAAGCTGGGGCGCGAGGCCACGGCGACCACCCTGTCCTTCTTCCCCTCCAAGCCGCTGGGCGCCTATGGCGATGGCGGCGCGATCCTGACCGACGATCCCGACAGGGCCGAACTCTACCGCTCGCTGCGCACCCACGGCGAGGGCCGCACGCGCTACGAGGTCCTGCGCACCGGCATGAACGGCCGGCTGGACACGCTGCAGGCGGCGGTGCTGCTGGCCAAGCTGGAAGGATTCGACGCCGAGCTCGCCCGGCGCGAGGCGATCGCCCGGGCTTACGATGCCGGGCTCGCCGGCCATGTCGCGATTCCCGCCCGGGTGCCCGATTCCGCCAGCGCCTGGGCGGTCTATGCCGTCCTGACCGAGGATACCCCGGCCCGCGAGGCGCTGCAGGCGCGCCTGCAGGGGCGCGGCGTGCCCTCGGCGATCTATTATCCCCGCCCGCTGCACCTGCAGCCCGCATACCAGGCCCACCATGACGGCGCGCGCCTGCCGGTTGCCGAAGACCTGGCATCCCGTATCCTCGCCCTGCCCATCCATCCCGAACTGACGGACGGCGAGGTCGCGCGGGTCATCGCGGCGGTGCAGGGCCAAGGTTGAAGGAATCAGGGTTGAACGAGCAGGATCGAGGGACATGAAACGGGAAACCGCGCTGCTGCTGGGGTTCTTCGCGATCACCGTCGGCACCGCCGCCGTCTTGTGGTCGTTCGCCCTGCCGAATTTCCGCCCGCTGGCCATCCCGCGCATGACGGCCGGCACCATCAGCGTCGGGCCGATGCACACCACGCACGGCTTGTCCGCCGCCGATCTCGCCACGCTGAACGACTGGCTGGGCCGCCATCACGGCGGCTGGGGTCCGCTGGGCCAGACCCCGCCATCCTCGGGCGACGCGACGCTCGACCTCGTGGCCGACCGCCCCGCCGGCCCGGACGGCAAGCCGGTGCCCTACCGCATCACCCTGTGGACGGGAATCAGCGCCGCCGACTGGAACGACACGCTCTTCATCGAGGACCGGCCCGGCGCCGTGATCCGCGTCCGGCAGGTCTCCGACGCCGATTTCGCCATCCTGCGGCACCTGGTGGACCGCTATCCCTACGAACGAAGCGCTTTTCCATGATCCCCGTCCCATGATCCCCGTCCCATGATCCCCGTCCCATGATCCAGGTTCCGGCCGGCACACAGGCGCTGCTCTTCGATTGCGACGGCACGCTGGTCGATTCCCTGCCGCTCTACCTGCAGGCATGGCTGCGCGCCTTCGAAACGGCGGCCGGCCACGTGCTGGCGCCCGAATGGTTCCACGGGCGCGGCGGCCTGTCCGAACAGATGGTCCTGGACCTGCTCGAGGCCGAACTGGGCCGGACGCTGGACCGGCCGGCCATCGTCGGCGCGGCCCGGCAGGCGGTGCTGGAGATCCTGCCCGATTTGCGCGAAATCGGCATCGTCGCCGACCTGGCCCGGCGCTATCGCACCGCGCTGCCCATGGCGGTCGCGTCCAGCGGCTCACGGCAGATCGTCGTCGCGTCGCTCACCCATACCGGCCTGCTGCCGCTCTTCGACACGGTGGTGACGGTGGATGACGTCCGCCGCCCCAAACCCGCTCCCGATCTGTTTCTCGAGGCCGCGCGCAGGCTGAACGTCCCTCCGGCCGGCTGCCTGGTGCTCGAGGACAGCACCGAAGGCCTGGCCGCGGCCGATGCCGCCGGCATGCGCGCGGTGGATGTCCGGCCCTACATCATGTCGTCCGGCCGCCCTCACGCCTCATCGCAAGCCTGATCGCGCGCCGGGTCGCCCGGCTGGTCGCCTGGCTGATCATCGGGCGGGCCCAGCCGGTCCGTCTCGTCCAGGGGCGGGGTGGCGTGGTCCATCACCGCCAGCAGCGCCGCCGTCAGCGGCGAGGCCAGGATCAGCCCGGGCAGGCCCAGGATCGTCCCGAACACGGTCTGCGACAGGATGGTCAGGCCCGGCGGCATCTGCACTGCATGCCGCTGGATCAGCGGCGCCATCACATTGCCCTCGAAGAACTGGATCGCCGCATACAGCGCCAGCACCAGCAGCCCCTCGCGCGTACCCTGCGACAGCCCGACCAGCACCGCCGGCACCGCGCCGACGAAAGCGCCGATATAGGGGATGAAATTCGCCATCCCGGCCACCACCCCCAGCGCCAGGGCCAGCGGCACGCCGATGCACCACAGCCCCAGCCCGGACAGGATGCCCACCACCGCCATGTCCAGCGCCTGACCCGCCGTCCAGGCCCACAGGGTGCGCCCGGCCACCACCAGCATCGCCCGCGCCGCCGGCCGGTGCCCCGGCGGGATCAACCGCAGCAGCCCGTTGGCGTACAAGCCCGGCGACAGCGCGAAATACAGCCCGGCGATCAAGATGACCGCCAGCGTGCCCGCCGCGCCGAAGGCCTGCGACACCACCCCGGTCATCGATCCCGCGATCCGCGACCCCACGCCGACATCGCCGCCCGCCTCGTTCCCGCCCAGCGATTGCGGCAGATGGTCCAGCACCGTCCGGCCCAGCGGGCTGGCGTTCAACTGGCCCCGCAGCGAATGCGCCTGGGTGGCCAGCGCGGCGCGCAGCCGGGCCGCCTGTTCGGAAATCGCCGGCCCGCTGCTCCAGAACAGCGCGACGAACGCCCCCAGCACCCCCGCGACCACCAGGCTCAACGCCAGCCAGTAGGGCAGGCGCATCGCCCGCTCCAGGCGGATCGCCAGGTTATGCAGGATCACCGCGACCAGCGTCGCGGCAAACACCACCATCAGCACGTCGCCGATCAGCCAGATCGACAGCACCAGCACCGCCAGCAGCACCGTAACCTGCAGCAGGCTGTGAATCCGGGCCAACTGCACCGCCCGCGGGTCCATCTCCCGCTCGGGGGGCGCCGTACCGGCGGGCGTGTCGTCCGGCCGCCTGGCGGCCGCGTGCATCGGGGTCATGGTCCGTTCCGGCTGTGACAGGGCGCTATCTGGCATACCAGCCGGCGCGCGTCGATTCCATCAGCAATGACAGGCAGATACAGCCGATCCGTACCATCTTCCGGAAAATCCGTAAGGTGTTGACGCATCAATCGCCGTTATGATCCCGGGCCCAGGCGGCATACTGGCCGGCGACATGTCAACGGTCCCAGACACATTGGCCTCGGACGCTCGTCCGCACGAAAGGACATCGCCTTGGACACCGAAATCGGAGACGATACGCCGGTCGGCCATTACGACGCGCCGCACGGCGTCGCCGCCGCGGAATTCGCCCTGGCGCTGGGCACCTTCGCCATCGGCACCGGCGAATTCGCGATCATGGGCATGTTGCCGGAAATGGCGTCGTCGCTGGGCATCACCATCCCGTCCGCCGGCCACGTCATCGCCGCCTATGCGCTGGGCGTCGTCGTCGGCGCGCCGCTGATCGCGGTGTGCGGCGCGCGGCTGCCGCGCCGCACATTGCTGATGATCCTGATGGGGGTCTTCGTCCTGGGCAACCTGCTGGCGCCCCTCTCGCCCGACGCCCGCACGCTGGAGATCATGCGCTTCCTGACCGGACTGCCCCATGGCGCGTTCTTCGGGGTCGCCGCGCTGGTCGCGGCCTCGCTGGTCGATCGCGCCCATCGCGGCCGGGCGGTGGGGCGGGTCATGGCGGGCCTGACCATCTCCAACGTGATCGGCGCGCCGTTCGCGACCTGGGGCGGCGAATTTCTCGGCTGGCGCACCACCTACGCCCTGATCGGCCTGGTCTCGGTGGCCAGCCTGCTCCTAGTGGCCCGCAACGTCCCGGCCGACCCGCCCCATCCCGGCGCCTCGCCGCTGCGCGAACTCGGGGCCCTGCGCCGCGCCCAGGTCTGGTTCACCCTCGGCACCGGCGCGGTCGGGTTCGGCGGCATGTTCGCGGTCTATACCTATCTGTCCGACGTGCTGGTCAATGTCTCGGGCTATCCGGCCTACGCGGTGCCCTTCATCCAGGCCCTGTGGGGTGTGGGCATGGTCATCGGCAACCTGATCGGCGCGCGCCTGGTCGACATCAACCTGAACATGACCGTCATCGCCGCCCTGGTCTGGAGCATGCTGACCCTGGGCCTGTTCTCCGTCACCGCCGTCAACCCCTGGGCGGTGGTGCCCGTCATCCTGCTGCTGGGCGGCATCATCGCGCTGGTGCCCGCGCTGCAGACCCGCCTGATGGATGTTGCGGCCGACGCCCAGACCCTGGCTGCATCGCTCAACCATTCGGCCTTCAACGTCGCCAACGCCCTGGGCGCCTGGCTGGGCGGCCTGGTGATCGGCGCCGGCTATGGCGCGCAATCGGTCGGCTGGGCCGGCGCCGCCCTGGCCCTGGGCGGACTCGCCATCTTCCTGGCGGCCCTGGCCGTCCGGTTCGTCGGCCGCCGCATCGAACAGGCCGCCTGAGCCGAAAACGCAATATTTACTTAGACAATGTTGTTTTTAAAATATTATCTGGATGAACCCACGGGGTGAATTCACTCCGCGGTGCTTTCCTCGATCGCCGTCTCGGCCAGCAGCCATTCTTCCTCGGCCTCCGCCTGCGCGCGGCCGATCGCCGCCAGGCGGGTATTGATCCGGGTCACCTCGTCAGCCCCGCCCGCCTCATACAAGGCGGGGTCGGCCAGGCGCGCTTCCAGTCTGGCGCGCTCCTCGGCCAGCCTGCCCATCCTCGCCTCGGCATCCTTCGCCTGCTTGCGCAGCGGGGCGATGGCCTTGCGCGCCTCGGCGCGCTCGCGCCGGTCGTCGCGGCGCGGCGCGGCCGACGCGGCGGGCCGGACGGCGGCGCGCGCCCGCTCGGCCAGCCAGGTCCGGTATTCCGCCATGTCGCCGTCGAAGGGCCGCACCGTGCCGTCGCCCACCAGCCACAGCCGGTCGGCGACCAGTTCGACCAGATGCGGATCATGGCTGATCAGCAGCACGGCGCCCTCGAATTCCGCCAGGGCGCGGATCAGCGCCTCGCGCGCATCCAGGTCCAGATGGTTGGTCGGCTCGTCCAGGATCAGCAGGTGCGGCGCCTCGCGGGTGGCCAGGGCCAGCAGCAGCCGCGCCTTCTCGCCGCCCGACAGGTCGCGCGTCACCGTGTCCGCCCGTTCGGCATCCAGGCCGAATCGCGCCAGTTGGGCGCGTACGGCGGTGGGCGGGGCCTTGGGCATGGCGCGCGCCATGTGCGCGACCGGGCTGTCCTCCGGCACCAGTTCCTCGGCCTGGTGCTGCGCGAAATAGCCGACGCGCAGCTTCGGACTATGGGCCATGCCGCCCTGCATCGGCGCCAGCCGGCCGGCAATCAGCTTGGCGAAGGTCGATTTGCCGTTCCCGTTCGCGCCCAGCAGGGCAATCCGGTCCTCCATGTCCAGCCGCAATGTCAGGCCGGACAGGATCGGCCGGCCCTCATAGCCGACGGTCACCCGGTCCAGGGTCAGCATCGGCGGTGGCAGCGGGGCGGGCTCGGGAAAGGCGAAGCGGGTCGGCGCGGCCTCCACCACCGCCTCGATCACCGGCAGCTTCTCCAGCGCCTTCAGCCGGGCCTGGGCCTGGCGCGCCTTGGTCGCCTTGGCGCGGAACCGGTCGACGAAGGACTGCATATGCGCACGCTGGGCGGCGATCCGCTCGGCCGCGCGCGCCTGCTGCAACGCCTGCTCGGTGCGGATGCGCACGAACTCCTCATAGCCGCCGGGCGTCAGGCTCAGCGTCCGCTGGTCCAGATGCGCGATCGCATCCACCGACCGGTCCAGCAGCCCGCGATCGTGGCTGACGATCAGCGCCGCGCCGGCAAACCGGGCCAGCCAGCCTTCCAGCCAGATCGTCGCCTCCAGGTCCAGATGGTTCGTCGGCTCGTCCAGCAGCAACAGGTCCGGGTTCAGGAACAGCGCGGTGGCCAGCGCCACGCGCATGCGCCAGCCGCCGGAAAAATCCGAAACCGGCCGCGCCTGCGCCGCGCTGTCGAACCCCAGCCCCGACAGGATGCTCGCCGCCCGCGACGGCGCGCTGTCGGCCCCGATGGCCCGCAGCCGCTCATGGATGTCGGCCAGCCGCAGCGGGTCCGCCGTCCGCTCGGCCGCGCGCATCAGGTCGGTCCGTTCGGTATCGCCCGCCAGCACCGTGTCCAGCAAATTGGCGTCCCCCGACGGTGCCTCCTGGCGGATGCGCGCCATGCGGGCGCGCGACGACAGGCGGATCATGCCCCCATCGGGCGCGATATCCCCGGCAATCGCCGCCAGCAGGGTCGATTTGCCCGCCCCGTTGCGCCCGACCAGCCCGATCTTGCGCCCCGGATCGACGCTCAGCGACGCGCCGTCCAGCAGGGCGCGCCCCGCGATGCGAAGGACCAGGTCGGAAATGACAAGCAGACTCACGGGATCGGGGCTCCGGAACGCGGGCGGCCCTGCGGCGCCAACCCTTTGACAGACAACGGATCCGGCCGCCGCCGGATGGATCGCGCCGCCGGTTGTGCGCCGCACGGCACAGGATTCGTGCCGCTGTACCTACCAGTCCCGGCCAATATGCTCTAGATGGCGCGCGGAAGGGGCGCCGGTCCGGCCGGGCTGCGGGTCCCCCACATGTTTCGAGCAAGAGGAAGGAGCCGCCCGATGGCGACCGAACGTACCCTGTCGATCATCAAGCCGGACGCGACCCGGCGCAACCTGACGGGCAAGATCAACGCGGTGTTCGAGGATGCGGGCCTGCGCATCGTCGCCCAGAAGCGCATGCAGTTGACCGAGGCGGTGGCCGGCGCGTTTTACGCCGTGCACAAGGACCGGCCGTTCTTCGGCGACCTGGTCTCGTTCATGGTGTCGGGCCCGGTGGTCGTGCAGGTGCTGGAAGGCGAGAACGCCGTCCTGAAGCACCGCGACGTCATGGGCGCCACCGACCCCAAGAAGGCCGCCCCCGGCACCGTCCGCGCCCAGTTCGCCGAGAGCATCGAGGCCAACTCGGTCCATGGCTCCGACAGCCCGGAAAACGCGGCCAACGAAATCGCCTTCTTCTTCTCGCAGATCGAGATCCTACCCTGATCACGACCTGACGCGTCACGACCTGACGCGCGAAAAATACGAAAAATGAAGGGCCGGTCCGCAAGGCGCCGGCCTTTCTTCGTTGCGGCCCGCCCCTACAGGAACAGCAGCGGCCCCGCCGTCGGCTCCGTTTCCGCCGTCGCATCACGGGTCAGATGCCTGCGCAGCGCCGCCGGGTACAGCACATGTTCCTGCTCCAGCACGCGGGCCGCCAGTTGGCCCGGCGTGTCGCCCGCATGCACCGGCACCGCCGCCTGGCCCAGGATCGGGCCCTCGTCCATGGCCTCCGTCACCAGGTGCACGGTGCAGCCATGCAGCTTCACCCCGGCCGCCAGCGCGCGCTCATGCGTATGCAGGCCAGGGAAGGCCGGCAGCAGGCTGGGATGGATGTTCAGCATCCGCCCCGCCCAGGCTCCGGTCAGGAAGGGCGTCAGCAGCCGCATATAGCCCGCCAGACAGACCAGTTCGGCCCCCGCGTCGCGCAGCGCCGCGTCGATCGCCCTCTCATGCGCCGCGCGATCGCCGCGGAACGGACGATGATCGACCACTTCGGTCCGCAACCCGGCGGACCGCGCCACCTCCAGCCCCGGCGCGTCGGGCCGGTTGCTCAGCACCAGCGCGATGCGGGCCGGAAAATCGGGCATGGCGCACGCGTCGATCAGCGCGCGCATGTTGCTGCCGCGCCCACTGATCAGGATCGCGATCGGGCGGCGCGGCATGTCGGGTGCCGGAGTCTCGGGCATCGGTACGCTCAGGCCCCGGCCGGACCGAAATCCGGCATTGCCGTGAAACGCAGCCCGGCGGGCGCGCCCGCCGCGCCGTCTTCCAGCCGCCCGATCACGAACGCCTCCTCGCCCGCCGCGCGCAACTGGCTCAGCACCGCATCGCGGTCGCGGGCGATCAGCACCATGCCGATGCCGCAATTGAAGACCTTCAGCATCTCCGCGACATCGACCTGCCCGGTCCGTGCCAGCCAGCCGAACACCGGCGGAACGGGCCAGGACGCGCCATCGATCACCGCCGTCAGCCCGGCCGGCAGGACGCGCGGCAAATTGCCCGGCAGGCCGCCGCCGGTAATGTGCGCCGCCCCCGTGATCAGCCCCTGCCGGTGCAGCGCCAGGACCGGCTTCACATACAGCCGCGTCGGCGTCATCAGGGCTTCGGCCAGGCTCGGGCCGGCGGCGAGGGGGCCGGCGGCGAAGGGGCAGGGGGCGTCCCAGCCCAGCCCGCTGCGCGTCACGATGGCCCGCACCAGCGAAAACCCGTTGGAATGCACCCCGCTGGCCGGCAGGCCGATCAGCACGTCGCCCGCCGCGATCCCGGCGGGCAGCAGGGCGGACCGCTCGGCCGCGCCGACCGAAAAACCGGCCAGGTCGTAATGGCCCGGCCCGTACATGCCGGGCATCTCGGCCGTCTCGCCGCCGACCAGCGCGCACCCCGCTCCCCGGCACCCCTCGGCAATGCCGCGCACCACCTTGGCCGCGTCGTCCACCGCCAGCCGCCCGGTCGCGAAATAATCCAGGAAGAACAGCGGCTCCGCTCCCTGGACGACCAGGTCATTGACGCACATCGCCACCAGGTCGATTCCCACCGTCTCGTGCAGACCGCTTTCGATCGCGACCATCAGCTTGGTACCCACCCCGTCGGTGCAGGACACCAGGACCGGATCGGCGAACCCCGCCGCCTTCAGGTCGAACAGCGCGCCGAATCCGCCCAGCCCGCCCATGGTGCCGGGCCGGTCGGTCGCCCTGGCGGCGGGCTTGATCGCATCGACCAGCGCGTCACCGGCCGCGATATCCACGCCGGCATCGCGATAGGTGGCGCCGCCAGAAGACGTGGCGGCCGGCAGGGAAGGGGGGACGGAACGCATGGGGGCTGGCCTTCGTCGTCAGATTGCCGCGAATTTCGCCCGGCGCGCCGCGCGGGGGTCGAAGAACGGGACAAGGTAGGGTAAACGCTCACCGGTTCCTTTACGGCAGAGGAAGGCGGCGCGCAAAGCGGTGGTTGAACGGACGGCACAGAAACATCCCGAACATCCCGGCGCGGCGCCCGATGCGGCGGCCACGGCCGGCGCGACCAGCGCGACCGGCCAGTTGGCGCTGCCCTTCGTCCACCATTCCCGGTTCGACCGGGCCGATTTCGTGGCGGCACGGTCGAACGAAGCGGCCCGCGCCCTGCTGCTGGGCGGCGCGGACTGGCCGGAATACCGCCTCGCCCTGTGGGGGGCGGCCGGCGCCGGCAAGACCCACCTGCTGCATGTCTGGGCCCGGGAAAGCGGCGCGGTAATGCTGGACGGCCGGGACGTCACCACGGCGACCGTCACCACGGCGACGCTGGGCCGGCTGTTCGCCGAATCGCCCGCCCGCCTCGCCGGCGTCGCGGTGGACGACGCCGACCGCGCCGCCGAGCCGCGCGCGCTTCTGCACTTGCTGAACATGGCGCGCGAGCACCGGCTGAAGGTCGCCATGGCCGCGCGGCTGCCGCCCGCCCGCTGGCCGTCGCCACTGCCCGACCTGGCCAGCCGGCTACGGGCCACGATGGCCGCCGAACTACGCCAGCCCGAGGACTCGCTGCTGCGCATCCTGCTGCTGCGCCACCTGGCCGCCCGCCAGATCGTGGTCAGCCAGCCCGTCACCGAATGGCTGCTGCGCCGGCTGCCGCGCACCGCCTCGGCCATCCGGGACGCCGCGGCCCGCCTGGACCAGGCCGGACTCATGGCCGGCCGGCGCGTGACCCGCGCCCTGGCCGTCGGCGCGCTGCACGACATGCTGGCCCCAGAAGACGTGATGCCAGAAGACCTGATCCCAGAGGGCCCGGTCCCGGACGGCCCGATCCCGGAAAGCCTGGTTCAGGACGATCCTGTCCGGGAAGGCGGCATGCCCGACGACGGCGCGGGCTGACCGCTCATTTCGAAAAACTTCACCGATGATGCGCTGGCAGCGCGTCCCGTTTTTGCCTAGTTTGGCGCGACGACGGTTTTTTTGTGGCAGGAGATCGGATTGACAAAACCGACGGGCAGACAGCCCCCGCGCCGGGCCACCGCGCGCACGGTTCGCAAAAAAACGACCACGACCACACGGCGGCGCCCGGCCGCGGCGACCGCGGGCGCCGTCGCCGGCCCGCCGATCGCGGACATGGATTCGCCCGCGCGCTTCATCAATCGTGAACTCTCCTGGCTCGACTTCAACCAGCGCGTCGTCGAAGAGGCCGACAATCCCCGCAACCCGCTGCTCGAGCGGCTGCGCTTCCTGTCGATCAGCGCCGGCAATCTCGACGAATTCTATTCGGTGCGCGTCGCCGGCCTGGTCGGCCAGGTGCGCGAGGGGCTGCTGACCACCTCGCCCGACGGGCTGACCCCGGCCCAGCAGCTCGCGGCCGTCCGCGACCGGACCGCCCGCCTGCTGCGCGAGCAGCAGCGCATCTGGAAGGAACTGCGCGTCCAACTGGCCGAGGCCGGGATCGTGCTGTGCAGCCTCGACACCGTCACGGACGCCGAGCGCGACTGGCTGGATCATTTCTTCATGGACCGGGTCTTTCCCGTCCTGACCCCGCTGGCCATCGACCCGGCCCATCCGCTGCCCTTCATCCCGCATATGGGCCTGGCCCTGTCGCTGCGCCTGCAAGCCAAGGACACCGGCCGCTTCGTCATGAGCGCGATGATCCTGCTGCCGGCGCAGATCGAACGCTTCATCCGTCTTCCGGCCGCCCTCAGCCCGTCCGGCGCGGCGCGCTTCATCATGCTGGAAAGCCTGATCGCGCTGTGCATCGACCGGCTGTTTCCCGCGCTGGTGGCAAGCGAATGGGGCGTGCTGCGCGTCATCCGCGACACCGACGTGGAATTCGAGGACGAGGCCGAAGACCTGGTCCGCTCCTACGAAACCGCGCTCAAGCGCCGGCGCCGCGGCGTGGTGATCCATCTCGACATCGATTCGCACATGCCGGCCGACCTGGGCCGGGCCGTCGCCGCCGAACTGGACGTGCCGCCCGACGAGGTCGAGATCCAGCCTGGCCTGATCGGCGTCGTCGACACCAGGCAGTTGATCGTCGACGACCGGCCCGACCTGCTCTTCCCGCCCTATACGCCCCGCTTCCCCGAGCGCGTGCTGGATTTCGGCGGCGACTGCTTCGCCGCGATCCGGGCGAAGGACATGATCATCCACCACCCGTTCGAAAGCTTCGACGTGGTGGTGCAGTTCCTGCGCCAGGCGGCGCTGGACCCGGCGGTGGTCGCGATCAAGCAGACGCTCTACCGCACCTCGCGCGACAGCCCGATCGTCAAGGCGCTGATCGAGGCCGCCGAATCCGGCAAGTCCGTGACCGCCATGGTCGAATTGCGGGCCCGTTTCGACGAGGAAGCGAATATCCGCCTCGCCCGCGCGCTCGAAGCCGCGGGCGTGCAGGTCGTGTTCGGCTTCTCGGACCTCAAGACCCACGCCAAGCTCAGCCTGGTGGTCCGGCGCGAGGGCGGGACATTGCGTTCCTACGCCCATTTCGGCACCGGCAACTATCACCCGATCACCGCGCGCATCTATACCGACCTGTCCTTCTTCACCTGCGATCCGGAACTGGCGCGCGATTCCGCCCGCCTGTTCAATTACATGACCGGCTATGCGGTGCCGACGCGCATGGAAGCCATCGCGTTCTCGCCCGTCACCGTCCGCCGCACGATCGAGGAACTGATCCAGCGCGAGATCGAGCATGTGCGCGCCGGCCGTCCCGGGCAGATCTGGCTGAAGATGAATTCGCTGGTCGATCCCGACCTGATCGACCGGCTCTATCGCGCCTCCTGCGCCGGGGTGCGCATCATGGGGGTGGTGCGCGGCATCTGCTGCCTGCGTCCCGGTGTGCCCGGCCTGTCCGAGAATATCCGCATCAAGTCGATCGTCGGGCGCTTTCTCGAACATGCCCGCATCTTCGCCTTCGGCGACGGGCACCGCCTGCCGTCGCGCCACGCCAAGATCTACATCTCGTCGGCCGACTGGATGGTCCGCAACATGGACTGGCGGGTCGAAAGCATGGTGCCGATGCGCGACCCCACCGTCCACGCCCAGGTCCTCGACCAGATCATGGTCACCGACCTCAAGGACAATCTGCAAGCCTGGATCCTGCAGCAGAACGGGGCATGGCGGCGGCTGGAACCCGGGGCCCGGCCGTTTTCGGCGCACGATTATTTCATGACCAACCCGTCTTTGTCCGGACGCGGCCTGGCGGCGCAGGATGCCCAGATCCGCGTCGGCACGCCGCTGCCCCGCCACCAGGACCGGATTCTCGATGATTGAGGATTTC
The DNA here is from genome assembly GCF_038719015.1 of Nguyenibacter vanlangensis. NCBI lineage: Bacteria > Pseudomonadati > Pseudomonadota > Alphaproteobacteria > Acetobacterales > Acetobacteraceae > Nguyenibacter > Nguyenibacter vanlangensis. The sequence continues at coordinate 678,972 of NZ_CP152276.1, read as the reverse complement.
GCCATGACGCAATCCAAGGCGGCTCCGTCGCCCGCCCCTTTCGTAACGCGCGGGGCGGCATGACCGCCGGCACCCATCGCCGCTCGGCCGTCGTCGATCTCGGGTCGAACTCGGTCCGGCTGGTCGTCTTCGACGGCGTCAGCCGCAACCCGATCACCATCTTCAACGAAAAATCCGTGCTGCGGCTCGGGCGCGGCCTGAACGCGACCGGCCGCCTGAACGAAGGCGGCGTCGGCATGGCCATGCAGGTCATGGACCGTTTCTATGCCATCGCCCGGGGGATGGAGGCCGATCCGTTCGAGATCCTGGCCACCGCCGCGGTGCGCGACGCCTCCAACGGCCCGGAATTCGTCGCCGCCCTGCGCGCGCGCATGCCCGGCGTGCCGATCCGCGTCCTGTCGGGCGAGGAAGAGGCCGATTACTCCGCCACCGGCGTGCTGGCCGGCCTGCCCGAGGCCGACGGGCTGGTGGCCGATATCGGCGGCGGATCGCTGGAGCTGATCCGCCTGTCCGGCGGCCAGAAGCACGAGGCCTGCACCCTGCGCCTGGGCGTCATCCGCCTGAACGACCGCGCCGAAGGCGACCTGCAGAAGGCCCGTGCGATCGCGGATGCCGACATCGCGCAGGTCGATTGGCTGGATACCCTGCAGGGCAGGCCGCTCTATCTGGTCGGGGGCGCCTTCCGCGCGCTGGCCCGGCTGCAGATCGCGCGCACCAACTACCCGCTGAACATCGTCCATCTCTACACATTGTCCGGCGACGCGGCGAAGGAAATGGCCGACTGGGCCGCCACCGCGCCCCGCCGCACGCTCGACCGGCTGCCCGGCGCCCCGCGCAAGCGCCTGGACGACGTGCCCTTCGCCGCCATCGTGCTGCGCCGGCTGGTCCGCCGGCTGCAGCCCACCCGCGTGGTGTTCTGCGTCGATGGACTGCGCGAGGGCTGGTACATGCGCCGCGTCGCCGCCTCGGTCGCCCATCTCGACCCGCAGGAAGCCGTGGCCCGGGAAATGTGCGCCCGCCTCGGCCGCAGCGAAACCCTGCCCGACCGGCTGATGAACTGGACGGCCCCGCTCTTCGCCGACGAAAGCGCGTCTTCCCGCAGGCTGCGCCGCGCCGCCTGCCTGCTGTCCGATATCGGGTCGTACGACCATCCCGAATATCGCGCGGAACAGACTTATCTGCGCATCCTGCGCATGCAGGGCGTGGGCTTCGACCACCCGGCCCGCGCCGCCGTGGCGCTGACCCTCGCCGTGCGCTATGAGGCCGAGCTGGGCCAGGATTTCCTCCAGCCCTCGCGCCTGCTCCTGCCGTCCGAGGATTATATCCGCGCGGTCACGCTGGGGCTGGCGCTGCGCCTGGCCTATACGGTCTGCGGCGGGACCGCGGAATTGCTGGACGGCACCTGGATCGAAAAAACCGCGCAGGGCCTGGCGCTGCATCTGGCGGGCGGCCGTTCCGCCGTCCGCGGCGAAAGCGTGCGCCGCCGCCTGGACCGCCTGGCGGAAATCCTCTCCCTCCCGGCCCGGATCGAAGAACCCGCCGAATCATGAAACATGTCCTCTCCCATGCCGGCCTGCCGGCCCTCGTGCTGGCCGGCGTCTGGCTCGCGGTCGCCCATGCCAGCGGCCCCACCCGGCCCGATCCGCACGACCCCAACGTGCTGTGGCGCATCGTCCATGGGCGCTGCGTGCCCAACCAGGTCGGCCAGCAGACCCCAGCCCCCTGCGAAGCGGTCGATCCCGCCGCCGGCTATGCGGTGCTCAAGGACCGCACGGGCCGCGCGCAGTATCTGCTGATCCCGACCGCCCGCGTGACGGGGATCGAGGACGCGTCCCTGCTGTCGCCGGACGCGCCGGATTATTTCGGCGCCGCCTGGCACCAACTCGACCGCGCCCTGGCGCGGCTGGGCCATACCATGCCGCGTGAGACGATGGCGCTATCCGTCAACTCGGCCTACAGCCGGTCGCAGAACCAGTTGCACATCCATATCGACTGCCTGGCGCCCGATATCCGCGTCGCCCTGCACTGGGCGCGTCCGCATATCGGCCACGGATGGACCAACCTGGTGCTGGACGGCCATACCTATCGCGCCACCCGGATCGACGGCGCCGACCTGGCCGGCGCCCTGCCGTTCCGCCGCCTGGCCGCCGCGCTGGCCGACCCGGCGCGCGAGATGGGCGAGCACACGCTCGTCGTCGTCGGCACGGTCTGGCCGGATGGGCATCCGGGCTTCATCCTGCTGGACGACATGGTCAAGCCCCTCTCGGGCGACCGCGCCTCGGGCGAGGAACTGCAGGACCATGCCTGCGCGATTGCCCGGTTCGAACCCGGCCGGCCGCTTCCCGCCCATCCCTGAAAGGGCCGTTTCAGGCCCGTGACAGCGCCTCGGCCGTGTCGTCCGCCGGCACTGGCTGCCGGCGGGCCAGCGCCAGATAGGCGCCGGCGCCCACCGCCACGCCGACGAACCATGCGACCGCGTTCAACCCCGCCAGGCCCGGCAGGATGTGCCCCGCCGAGGCCACCAGCCCGCCGGCGGCAAATGCCCCCAGACCCGGCAGGCCCCAGCCCTTCCGTCCGGCATAGCGGCCCTGGTGGCGGTACAGGTCCGGCACGTCCAGCACCTGGCGGCGCACGACATAGAAATCCGCCAGCATGATCCCCGTCACCGGCCCCAGCAGCCCGCCGATCAGGTCCAGCGCGCGATAGATGCTCGCCGCCTCGTTGAACCACAGCCAGGGCATGAAGAAGACGCCCAGCACCAGCACCAGCCGCGACGCGCGGTTGAAGTCCAGGCGCCGAGGCATCAGGTTCACCAGGTCATAGGCCGCCGGCATGATATTGGCCACGACGTTGACCGACAGCGTCGCCAGCACCAGCGTTGCCCCGCCCAGCACCGTCACCACCGGATGGCCCAGTGCCACCAGCAGCTCCACCGGGTTCCAGATCGGGTGGCCGAACAGGATAACGGTCGCCGAGGTCGTGATGATTCCCATGGGCGTAAAGACCAGCGCCGTCACCGGCAGCCCGATCGCCTGTCCCACCACCTGGTCGCGTTCCGAGCGTACGAAGCGCGACAGGTCGGGAATATTGACGGCGAAGGTCGCCCACATCCCGATCATCCCGGTCACCCCCATGGCGAACCGCGACCAGAATTCCGCTCCGTGCAGATGCGACGGCTGCGCGAACAGCGGGCCCAGCCCGTGGCCCACATGCAATCCCCACATCGTGGCCAGCAATCCGACCAGGATGACCAGCGGCCCGGCGACCAGCTCGAAATTTCGGATCCGATGCACGCCATGGCTGGCGATCCAGCCATGCAGCGCCCAGATCGCGGCCATCGCCAGCCACATGCGAAGCTGCATGCCCAGGAACGGCGCCTGCAGCGACGCCCAGCCCGCATTCAGGGTCGAGAATATCGCATCCACCGCCTGCGCGGCGGCATAGGACTGGACCGAAAACCAGAAGATCGCGCAGAACCCGCGCAACACCACCGGCAACTGCGCCCCGAACGGCCCGAAGGCCGAACGGATCAGCACGCAGAACGGAATGCCGTACCGTGTCCCCGCCCTGGCGTTGAACCACATCGCCAGGAACAGGATCAGATAGGCGACGGCGACGATCTCAAGGCATTGCCACGCCGAAAATCCCAGCGCCATCAGCCCCGACGCCGCCTCATAGGCCACGATGTTATGGACCATGCCCATCCACACCGTGGCCATGTTCACCCAGCTCCAGTCCCGCCGCTCGGGCGGCACCGGCGCCAGGTCGGCATTATACAGGTCGGGCGCATAGGAACCGGTCGGCGAGGGGTCCGGGGCAGGGGACGAACTCTCGGTCATGGCGGGGTCTCCTGACGGATCGACGGGCGAAAGGGGGCCGGCTCAGTCCAGCGTGCGCACGATGTCGGCGATGGTGCCGAACAACTGGTCGATCTGCGCCTTCTCGATGATCAGCGGCGGCGACACAGCGATCACGTCGCCGGTGTAGCGCACCAGCACGCCCTTGCGGAACGCCCGATCGAACGTCTCATAGGCCCGCGCGCCCGGCGCGCCCGGACGCGGCTCCAGCTCGATGCCGGCGACCAGCCCGACATTGCGGATATCGACGACGTGCGGCAGCCCGCGCAGCGCATGGGCCGCTTCCTCGAAATAGGGGGCCAGGTCGTCGGCCCGCGCGAACAAATTCTCCTCGGCATAGGTGTCCAGCGTCGCGATCGCCGCGGCGCAGGCCACCGGATGGCCGGAATAGGTATAGCCGTGCGGCAGTTCGATCCCGCTCTCGGGGCCGTCCATGAAGGCCGCGTGCACATGTTCGCGCACGATGGCGGCGCCCATCGGGATCGTACCGTTGGTGACCCCCTTGGCGCAGGTCATGATGTCGGGGATCACGCCGAACTTCTCGGCCGCGAAGGCCGGCCCGCCCAGCCGACCGAAACCGGTGATGACCTCGTCGAAGATCAGCAGGATGCCGTATTTGTCGCAGATCTCGCGCAGCCGCCGCAGATAGCCGACCGGCGGGGGCAGCACGCCGGTCGATCCGGCCATCGGCTCGACCATCACCGCCGCGATGGTCGACGGGTCATGCAGGGCGACGATCCGCTCCAGAGTGTCCGCCAGTTCCGCCCCATGCTCCGGCAAGCCCTTCGAGAACGCGTTGCGCGCCAGGTCATGGGTGTGCGGCAGATGATCGACCCCGGTCAGCAGCCCGCCATATAATTTGCGGTTGCCCGAAATTCCGCCCACGGAAATCCCGCCGAATCCCACGCCGTGATAACCGCGCTCCCGCCCGATCAGCCGCGTGCGCGCCGCGTCGCCCCGCACGCGGTGATAGGCGATGGCGATCTTCAGCGCCGTATCCGCCGCCTCGGACCCCGAATTGCAGAAGAACACATGGTTCAGGTCGCCCGGCGCCAGCGCCGCGATGCGGTCGGCCGCCGCAAAGCCCAGCGGATGGCCCATCTGGAAGGTCGGGGCGAAATCCAGGGTCGCGATCGTCTTCTGCACCGCCTCGGTGATGCGCGGACGATTATGGCCGGCATTGACGCACCACAGCCCCGCACAGCCATCCAGGACCCGGCGCCCGTCATCGGCGGTGTAATACATGCCGTCGGCCGCGACCAGCATGCGCGGCGTGCGGCGAAACTGCCGGTTGGCGGTAAAAGGCATCCAGAACGCGTCGTGATTGGTCGCCGACATCGCGTAACTCCTGCGATCTGCTGGTCAGGTAAGGCGGGAAAAAAGGACGGAGAGGGCAGGGGCGTCAGGCGTTCAGCCGCCGGTCGGCATCCAGCACCGCCCGCAGCAGCACGTTCGCCCCGGCCGCCACGTCGCCGCGTTCCGCGCTTTCGGCCTCGTTGTGGCTCAACCCGCCGGCACACGGAACGAAGATCATCGTGGTGGGCGCGACCCGCGCCAGATACGCCGCGTCATGCCCCGCGCCCGACACGATCCGGCGGGCCGGATAGCCGAAGGACTCCGCCGCCTGCCGCACCGCCTCGATGCAGGCCGGGTCGAAATGCACCGCCGGCGCATCCCACACGCGCGCGAAATCCGCCCGCACGCCCGATGCCGCGGCAATGTCCGCGATCCTCTCGCGCAGCGCGTCCTCCATGCGCCCGACCACCGCATCGTCGGGATCGCGCAGGTCGATGGTCAGGAACACCTCGCCCGGCACCACGTTGCGGCTGTTGGGCCGGTTCTCGACCAGCCCGACCGTCGCCACCGCGTCGGGCCCATGCGCCAGTCCCACCGCGTTGACCGCCTCGATCATCCGCGCCGCCGCCAGCAGGGCATCGGCCCGCATGGTCATCGGCGTACTGCCCGCATGGGAATCCCGCCCCGTCACCGTCACTTCGTACCAGCGTATGGCCTGCACGCCGGTCACCACGCCGATCGTCTTGCCCTCGGCTTCCAGGATCGGCCCCTGCTCGATATGCAGTTCGAAATAGGCCGCGATCGGGTGCCGGCCGCACGGCTCCGGCCCGCGATAGCCGATCCCCGCCAGGGCATCGCCGAAGCGCACCCCCGCCCGGTCGGTCTTGTCCAGCGCCTCCGCCTCGGTGAACACGCCGGCAAACACCCCCGATGCCAGCATCGCCGGGGCGAATCGCGCCCCTTCCTCGTTCGTCCAGTTGATGACCTCGATCGGGTGGCGCGTCTCATGCCCCGATTCCCGCAACGCCCGCAGCACCGCCAGGCCGCCCAGCACGCCGACGATCCCGTCGAACTTGCCACCCGTCGGCTGCGTGTCCAGATGGCTGCCCATGGTGATCGGCGGCAGGGACGGGTCGGCGCCCTCGCGGCGGGCGAACTGGTTGCCCATCGAATCATGGCTGACGCTGCATCCCAGCGCCCGGCAGGCGGCGGCGAACCAGTCGCGCACCTGCCGGTCCTCCTCGGTCAGGGTCAGGCGCCTGATCCCGCCCTTCGGGGTCGCGCCGAAACGCGCGGTCTCCAGGATGTCGTTCCATAACGATGCGCCATCCACGGTGACATTGTCCCCGCTCCGCAGGCCGCCCGCCTCGCTCATTCGCTACCTCCAGCCATTCGCCCGATCGTTTCCGAACCGGTCGGATCCCCGCCGCACGGTTATAGTCACATGGTTATACACGCGTATCGGCCGGGCCGACATGCGCGCGCACCGCACCGCACATAATCCGTGCCGAGCCTATGCCGGATTCTTTCGATATGGTAGCGAAAATTCTGACCAATGAGTCAAGTTAGTGGAATTTCCAGACAAAAGATCGTAGAGACGACCAGAAGCGACCAGAAACAAGGCACAAAACGGCGCAATTGCCCGTATTTCAATCCACGCCGCATCCGGCCATCACCAGCGTCAGGATCGTCCGCGCCGCGTCCTCGTAATCCTGTTCGCGCAGCGTGCGCTGGCCCAGCACCGCCCCGATCTGCGCCCCCATGTCGGCATAGGTCTGGGTCATCGCCCACAGGCAGAACATCAGATGCGGCCCCGACACCGCCCGCATCGCCCCGGCGCGCTGCCAGGCGCGGAACGTCTCGTCCAGCTCCTCGACATGCCGCCGCAGCGACGTCTGCAGGAAGACGCTGATATGCGTCGCCCCCTGCAGGACTTCGTGGGCGAAGATCCGCGACGCATCCGGCCGCTCGCGCGAGAACGCCAGCTTGGCGCGGATATAGCCCTCCAATGCCGCGCGCGGCGTCTGGTCGGGACGAATCCACACCGTGGCGTCCGCCAGCCAGTCGGTCAGGATGTTCTCCAGCACCGCGCGATACAGCTCTTCCTTGGTGCCGAAATAATAATGGATGTTCGCCTTCGGCAGCCCGGCCTCGGCGGCGATCGCCGCCATGCTGGCGCCCTTGAACCCGTCACGCCCGAACAGGCGCTCGGCCGCGCGAAAGATCTGCTGCGTGCTGGCCCGCCGCGGCGCCCCCGCCGCCTGCTCCTGGCGGCGAACGGGACGGGGCACGAACGGGGGAGAAGAAGCGGAACTGCGCATGAGGTACCGTCCCGCCTTTGCGCCCGGCTGGCAAGCCGGAAACATGCGCCGTCCCCGCTAGCGCCGCTCACCCCAGCGCCACCGCCAGCCACCCTCGGTCTTCAACGCGCATATCGCCAGAAGCACCGCCAGGGCGACGGCATCGATAATGGTCGTGACCATGCCGGCACGGCCGATTCCGAGGAATCCGAGGATCGCCCGGGCGGATACCAGGATCGCGACGAAGACGGCAAGCACCGCCCAGCCTTGCCACGCGATGGGCCGCCCGGCCCCGTAGCCGTAGCGCTTGGCCGCGAACCAGGCTTTCGACGGACTGTCCGGCATCCGGCCATACCTCTCGTCTGATCACCGTAACGATAGGGACGGGGCGCGCTATTGTCATCTGCAGCATCACGAAACCGGCTATTCCCGTGCGGCACTATTCCCCTGCGGCACGCGATTTGCTCTGTTTTGCGGCAGGAATGGCGGAACGGGCCGGCGCTTCCCATGACGGGCGGCCCGGCACCCGAAAAGGAGACCGACGATGCTTCTGGTGCGTGGCGGAACGGTTGTGACGGCCGAGCGAAGCTGGCGGGCCGACGTGCTGTGCGACGATGCGGGACGGATCGCCCAGGTGGCGCCCGCGATCGCGGCGCCTACCGGCTGCGACGTGCTGGATGCCGGCGGCCTGCTGGTCATGCCGGGCGGGATCGACCCGCACACCCATATGGAAATGCCCTTCATGGGCTCGGTCTCCAGCGACGATTTCGAAACCGGCACCGCCGCCGGCGTCGCGGGCGGCACGACCATGATCATCGATTTCGTCATCCCCCAGCCGGGAGGCTCGCTGCTGGCGGCGTGGAAGGACTGGCGCGCCAAGGCCGCGAAGGCGGTGGCCGATTATTCCTTCCACGTCGCCGTCACCCATTGGGACGACCAGGTCCATGCCGAGATGGGCACGCTGACGCGGGAATGCGGGGTCAATTCCTTCAAGCATTTCATGGCCTACAAGGGCGCGCTGATGGTCGATGACGGCGTGCTGCTGCGCTCGATCGGCCGGGCGCTGGAACTGGGCGCGCTGTGCAACGTGCATGCCGAGAACGGCGACGCCGTCGCCTTCCTCCAGCAGGACCTGCTGCGGCGCGGCCTGACCGGCCCCGACTCGCATCCGCTCTCCCGCCCGCCCGCGGTCGAGGGCGAGGCCGCGCAGCGCGTGATCGCCATCGCCGGCCTGCTCGGCGCCCCGGTCTACATCGTCCATGTCTCGACCGAGGACGCGACCGCCGCGATCGCCGCCGCCCGCGCCCGCGGCCAGCGCGTCTATGGCGAGGTCCTGGCCCAGCACCTGGTGATCGACGACAGCGTCTACGCCGATCCCGACTGGCTGGGCGCCGCCCGACACGTCATGAGCCCGCCCTTCCGCCCGAAACACCACCAGAAGGCGCTCTGGGCCGGCCTGGCCTCGGGACAGCTCCAGACCACCGCCACCGACCATTGCTGCTTCTGCGCGCCCCAGAAACTGCAGGGACGCGACGATTTCACCCGCATCCCCAACGGCACGCCGGGGATCGAGGACCGGATGAGCGTCCTGTGGCATCACGGCGTGCGCACGGGGCGCCTGACACCGCAGGAATTCGTGGCCGTCACCTCGGCCAACACCGCGCGGATCTTCAACATCTACCCGCGCAAGGGCGCGATCGTCCCGGGCGCCGACGCCGACCTGGTGCTGTGGGACGACGCGGCCAGCCGCACGATCTCGGCCGCAACCCATCACCAGAATGTCGATTACAACGTGTTCGAGGGGATGCAGGTCACCGGCCTGGCGCGCCATACGATCAGCGGCGGCCGCCTGGTCTGGACCGATGGCGACCTGCGCGCCGTGCGGGGCGCCGGACGTTATGTCGAGCGGCCCTGCTTCGCACCCGACCTCACGGCCCAGCTCCGGCTGAACCGGACAAGCGGCGACCTTCCCGCCGGCCCGAAGTGAGGCGGCCCGAAGTGAGGGGACCCGCACCAACGGCCGGAATCAAGACTGTTCTTTGCCAGGCGGGACGGACCCGCTAAATTGCCCGAGCGGGTCTGCCTCGGGGGAGGCAGGGACCTGTCCGGAGATGCCTGTTCCGCGCCCCGCCGCGGGCGTGCGCGTCCCCAGGCAGCCTGTCCATCGCCCGCTCCGTGTTCCGGTTGTCTGCCTTGAGGGGGGCTGGGCGGCCAGAGCGCTCATATTCTGGCTCATATTCTGATCGACGGAACCGAATGATGCGCAATTCCATCCGCTTCTATCTGGGCGACAGGCTCTACGACCTGCCCGACTGCCCGCCGACCCTGACCGTGCTGGACTGGCTGCGCGAGCAGCGCGGCCTGACCGGCACCAAGGAAGGCTGCAACGAGGGCGATTGCGGCGCCTGCACCGTGATGGTCGTCCGGCGCGAAGAAGGGCGCCTGGTCTGGCGGGCGCTCAATGCGTGCATCCAGTTCGTGTGCATGCTGGACGGCGCGCAGCTCTTCACCGTCGAGGACCTGCGCGCGCCGGACGGCACGCTCCATCCGGTGCAGCAGGCGATGGTCGAGCAGCACGGCTCGCAATGCGGCTTCTGCACCCCCGGCTTCGTCATGTCGATGGTCGCCCACCGCAAGGCGCCGGGGGCGGTGGCCGACGACGGTTCGATCGACGACGCGCTGGCGGGCAATCTGTGCCGCTGCACCGGCTACGCCCCCATCGTGCGCGCGATGAAGCAGGCGATGCAGGCGGGGGCCGATCATTTCGACGCACAGGCCGAGGCCATCGCCGACCGCCTGGCCGCCCTGGAGGCCCAGGCCGACGGGCGCGGCGTCCGGCTCGCCGGCCCGGCGGGGCGCGTGACCATCCCCGCCGATTCCGACGCTCTGGCCGAAACCCTGCTGGCCGACCCGCAGGCCACCATCGTCGCGGGCGCGACCGATGTCGGGCTGTGGGTCACCAAGGGCCTGCGCGATCTGCCGCATATCGTGGCCATCGGCCGCGTGCCCGACCTGCGCACGATCACGCAGGATGCCGAAGGGCTCAGGATCGGCGCCGCCGTCACCTATCAGGACGCGCGCGACAGCATCGCCGCCCTGCTGCCGGACGCGGGAGAAATCATCCGCCGCATCGGCTCCACTCAGGTCCGCAACGCCGCCACGGTCTGCGGCAACATCGCCAACGGCTCGCCGATCGGCGACGGACCGCCGGTCTTCATCGCCGCCGGCGCCACCCTGCACCTGCGGCGCGGCGCCGCGCGCCGCACCCTGCCGCTCGAGGATTATTTCCTGTCCTACGGCAAGCAGGATCGCGCCCCGGGCGAGTTCGTCGAGGCCGTGACCATCCCCGCACCCGGTCCCCGCACGCTCTTCCGCGCCTACAAGATCTCCAAGCGGTTCGACCAGGACATCTCGGCCCTGCTGGGCGCCTTCGCCCTGACCCTGGACGCGGACGGGGTCGTCACCCACGCCCGCATCGCCTTCGGCGGCATGGCCGCCATCCCCAGGCGCGCCCGCGGGGCCGAGGACGCGCTGCGCGGCCGCCCCTGGAACGCCGCGGCACTCGCCGCCGCCCGCGCCGCGCTCGATGCCGATTTCGCGCCGATCTCGGACATGCGGGCCAGCGACTGGTACCGCCGCACGGTCGCCGCCAACCTGCTCACCCGCCTGTTCGCCGAAACCGCGCCGGGCGCCCATCCACCCGAAACGCGGCTCGCGGGCCGGATGGAGGCCGCCGATGTCTGATCCGATATCCGCCGAATCCGGTCCCGTTCCGGCCCGTGACGCCTCCGGACTCGCGCGCGGCGCGTCTCTCCCGGCTGACGGCCCGATCGTCGCCGGCGGCGCCTCGCGCAGCCTGCGGCATGAAAGCGCCGCGATGCACGTATCGGGCAGCGCCACCTATATCGACGACATGCCCGAGCCCAAGGGCCTGCTGCACGTCGTCCCGGGCCTCAGCACCCGGGCCCATGCCCGCATCCTGTCGATGGACCTCGATGCGGTGCGCGCCGCCCCGGGCGTGGTGCGCGTGCTGACCGCCGCCGACATCCCCGGCCATAACCAGATCAGCCCGGTCGGCAAGAACGACGAGCCGCTGCTGGCCGAAGACCTGGTCTCCTATTACGGCCAGCCGATCTTCGCCGTGGTGGCCGAAACCCGCGCCGCCGCCCGCCGCGCCGCCCGGCTGGCGCGGATCGAGTATGAGGAACTGCCCGCGATCCTGGACATCGCCCAGGCCCGCGCGGCCGGCGGGGCATTGGTCTGGCGCGCGCTGGAAATGACCCGCGGCGACGTGCTGGCCGGCCTGGCCGCGGCCCCGCGCCGCCTGTCCGGACAGGTCACCATGGGCGGGCAGGAGCATTTCTACCTCGAAGGCCAGGCAGCCCTCGCCCAGCCGGGCGAGGAAGGCGAGATGCGCGTCTGGTCCTCGACCCAGCACCCGACCGAAACCCAGCACATGGTCGCCCACGTGCTGGACCGCCCCAGCAACCTGGTCACGACCGAAATCCGCCGCATGGGCGGCGGATTCGGCGGCAAGGAATCCCAGGCCAACACCCCGGCCTGCCTGGCCGCCCTGGCCGCCGAACTGACCGGCCGCGCCGCCAAGATGCGGCTGGACCGTGACGACGACATGGTCATGACCGGCAAACGGCATGATTTCGTCGTGGAATATGACGTCGGCTTCGACGATGACGGCCGCATCCTGGCGGTCGACATGGTGCTGGCGGCGCGCTGCGGCTGGTCGGCCGACCTGTCCGGCCCGGTCACCGACCGCGCGCTGTTCCATGCCGACAACGCCTATTACTATCCTGACGTCCGGCTGCGCTCCGAACCGCTCAAGACCAACACCCAGTCCAACACCGCCTATCGCGGCTTCGGCGGCCCCCAGGGCATCGTGGCCGCCGAACGGGTGATCGAGGAAGTGGCCTTCGCCACCGGGCTCGACCCGCTGGATGTCCGGCTGCGCAATGTCTACGGCACCGGCACGCGCGACCTGACCCCGTACCACATGACGGTCGAGGATTCGATCGCCGCCGAGATCATGGAGCAACTGGCGCGCGACTGCACCTACCGCGACCGCCGCGCCGCCCTGCGCGCGGCGAACCGCGACAGCCCGTTCGTCCGGCGCGGCATCGCGCTGACCCCGGTCAAGTTCGGCATCTCCTTCACCGCCACCCATTACAACCAGGCCGGCGCATTGGTGCATGTCTATACCGACGGCTCGGTGCAGGTGAATCACGGCGGCACCGAAATGGGGCAGGGGCTGCACACCAAGATGGTGCAGATCGCCATGCGCGAATTCGGCCTGGCGTCCGACCGGGTGCGCATCACCGCCACCACCACCGGCAAGGTGCCCAACACCTCGGCCACCGCGGCATCCTCGGGCGCCGACCTCAACGGCATGGCGGTGCTGGACGCGGTGCGCAGGATCAAGGACCGGCTCATCGCCTTCGCCGCCGGTCATTGGAACGTGGCACCCGACGCGGTGCGTTTCCTGCCCGACGGCGTGCATGTCGGCGAGACGATCGTCCCGTTCCCCGACCTCACCCGCGCCGCCTATCTCGCCCGCGTGTCGATGTCGTCGAGCGGCTTCTACAAGACGCCCAAGATCTCCTGGAATCCCGATACCGGGCGGGGGCGTCCCTTCTATTATTTCGCCTACGGCGCCGCCTGCGCCGAGGTCGCGATCGACCTGCTGACCGGCGAGACGCGCATCGAACGGGTCGACATCCTGCACGACGCCGGCCGGTCGCTGAACCCGGCCATCGATATCGGCCAGATCGAAGGCGCCTTCGTCCAGGGCGCCGGCTGGCTGACGATGGAGGAACTGGTCTGGGATTCGGCCGGCCGCCTGCGCACCCACGCCCCCAGCACCTACAAGATCCCGGCCTGCTCCGACCGGCCGCGCATCTTCAACGTGGCGCTGCTGGAGGCCGCCCCCAATCGCGAGGACACGATCTTCCGCTCCAAGGCTGTCGGCGAGCCTCCCTTCGTGCACGGGGTCGCGGTGCTCCACGCCATCTCCGACGCGCTGGCCAGCCTGGATTCGTACCGCACCTGCCCGCGGCTGGACGCCCCCGCGACGCCCGAGACCATCCTGCGCACGGCGGAACGGCTCCGCCCCCGCGCGGGCGGCTAGGCCCTGCCCATGGACGACCTCCTCGCCGCCCTGTCCGGCTGGCAGCCGGACGGGCCGCCGATGGCCTGCATCCGCGTCACGGCCGCGCGCGGCTCCACCCCGCGTGAGGCCGGGTCCTTCATGCTGGCCGGTCCCGACTGGCAGGCCGGCACGATCGGCGGCGGCCGCCTGGAATGGGACTGCCTGGCCCGCGCCCGCGCGCTGCTGCAGGACGGCCCGGCGGGCACCGAAACCGGCGCCGAAACTGGCCCCGAAACTGGCCCCGAAACCGGTATCGAGCAGGATTTCGTGCTGGGGCCCGAGAGCGGCCAATGCTGCGGCGGCGTGGTCCGGGTGCGGATCGCCCGCGCCGACGCCGCCCTGGTGGCCGACCTGCGCCGCCAGGCGGCGGATGACCGCGCCGCCTGGCCGCATCTGCTGATGTTCGGCGCCGGTCATGTCGGCCGCGCCCTGGCGCACGCGCTGGCGCCGCTGCCGCTGCACCTGGCCTGGATCGACCCCAGGGCCGAGGAATTCGGCCCCGTGCCCGCGCGGGTCCAGGCCCGGGTCACCGCCGACTGGCAGGCCGCCATCGCCACGGCCCCGCCGGGGGCCGGCATTCTCGTGCTCACCCCCAGCCACGCGCTGGATTCGCTGATCGTCTCCGCCGCGCTGGAGCGCGGCGATTTCCGCTATGTCGGGCTGATCGGCTCGCGGACCAAGCGCCGCCGGTTCGAAGCCGCCTTCCGCGCCATCGGCCTGCCCGAGGCACGCATCGCCACCCTGGTCTGCCCGATCGGCGATCGCGGCATCCGCGACAAGCGGCCGGAAATCATCGCCGCCCTGGTCGCGGCAGAAATCGTCGAACGCCTGCTGCATGACGCCGCGGCGCGCCGGCCCGGCCGGATCATCCGGGGCGCCGCATGATCCGCGCCGACCGGGTGGCGCGGGTCATGCGCCTGCATGCGCGCTGCATCGTCTATTTCAACGCGGTCCGCGAATATCGATCGGTCCGCGAGGCCGCGCGCCGGCTCAACGTCACCCCCTCCGCGCTGACCCGCCAGATCGCGCAGATGGAGGACGAGATCGGCTGCCCGCTGTTCGACCGGCTGCCCGGCGGCATGGTGCCGACTGCGGCGGGCGAGATCATCTCCCGCCACATCATCACCGTGATGCAGGACGCGGTGCGCACCGACGAGCAGATCGCCGCACTCAGCGGCCTGCGCGGCGGCCGCATCAGCCTGATGACGGTCGAAGGCGTCGCCGGCGACCTGATGGCGCGGCTGCTCACCCGCATGACGCAATCCCATCCCGGCATCGACCTGCATGCCGAGACAGGCTCGCCCGCCGCGATCGTCACCGCGCTCAGCACCGGCGCCACCGACCTGGGCATCGCCTTCTCCCTCGAACCGCCCGACGAACTGCGCCAGGTCGCGGTGGCGCATTTCCCGGTGGGCGTGGTGATGCGCACCGACCACCCGCTGGCCACGCGCCGCCGGATCGGCATCCAGGACCTGCTGGACCAGCCGCTGATCCTGCCCTCGGACTCGCTGTCGCTCCATCGCGTCATGGAACCGATGCTCCGCCCCTGGCGCGACCAGATCGACATGGTGCTGGAAACCGGGTCGATCGAACTGACCAACCGCATGGTCATGGCCGGCGCCGGCCTGGCCTTCCAGTCGCGCCTGGCGCTGGAATTCGATATCGGCCGCGGCGCCCTGGCCCATGTCCCGCTGGACGATCCGCGCGCCGTGACCGACCTGGGCGCCTATGTCCGCGACGCGCGCTGGCTGCCCCCCGCCCTCGAACAGCTCATCGCCGAGGTCCGCGCCACCCTGCGCGCGATGCAGGCCCCGCCCGTCCATCCGCCGCGATCGCCCGGATAAGCCCGTCTCGGCGTTTCCCAATCGGCAACAAGATGATCATTTTATTATACTGGACGAAACACCCCGCGATCCGGTTAGTTTCGATTCCAGGATGGTGCGAGTTGGGGAACTCGGTCCGTGTCGGGGGACACGGACCATCCGCCTGATACTGCCGCGTGATCATTTCAAAAGGGGGCGCCCATGACCGCCGACAGCCACACCGCGACCGAAACGGGGGGCTTGGCCGTCCTGAACGACGCCGTCCGGCGGGACCTGGAGGTCATCGACTATCCCCGCCATGACTGGACGCCGCGGCTGGTCCGCGATGGCGAGCCCGTGCTGGACGTCGCCATCATCGGCGCGGGGCAGGGCGGCCTGGCCACCGGGTTCGGCCTGCGCCGCGGCAACGTCACCAATATCCGCATCTTCGACCGCGCTCCGCGCGGCGGCGAGGGACCCTGGATCACCTTCGCCCGCATGATCACCCTGCGGACGCCGAAATACGTGACCGGTCCGGACCTGGGGGTGCCCAGCCTGACCCCCCGCGCCTGGTACTCGGCCCGCTACGGCGCCCAGGCCTGGGCCGAACTGGACAAGATCCCCCGCCAGGACTGGCAGGCCTATCTGGACTGGTATCGCGACAGTCTCGCGCTTCCGGTCGAAAATGACCGCTCCTTCGAACGCGTCGAGCCCGAAGACGGGCTGCTGCGCCTGACCTTCCGCGATTCGGCGGGCAGGGAATACCGCCATCTGGCGCGCAAGCTGGTGCTGGCCACCGGCATCGACGGCAACGGCGCGTGGCACGTGCCGGACTTCATCCGCCAGGCCCTGCCGCGCGGCGCCTATGCCCATACCTCCGAACGGATCGATTTCGCCGCCCTGCGCGGCAAGCGGATCGGCGTGCTCGGCGCGGGGGCCTCGGCCTTCGACAATGCCGCCACCGCGCTCGAATCCGGCGCCGCCTCGGTCGCGCTATGCCTGCGGCGCAGGGTCATCCCCTCGGTCAACCCGTATCGCTGGATGGAAAATACCGGCTTCCTCGCCCATTTTCCCTCCTTGCCCGACACGCTGCGCTGGCGCTTCATGCGCCATATCTACGACCTCAACCAGCCGCCGCCGCAGGACACGTTCTGGCGCTGCCGCCGCCATCCGACGTTCAGCTACCATACCGGATGCGGCTGGACGGGCGCGCGCATGGACGGCGAGGAGATCGTCATGCGCACCCCGGACGGCGAAATGCGCTTCGATTTCGTGATCATCGGCACCGGCTTCGCCACCGACCTGGCCCGCCGGCCGGAAACGGCCTCCTTCGCGGGTTCGGTCGCCCTGTGGCAGGACCGCTTCACCCCCCCGGCGGGCGAGGAGAACGCCCTGCTGGCCGCGCATCCCTATCTGGGCGACGCCTACCAGTTCCTGCCGCGCGATCCGGCCGACCCGCTGGCGCCGATGCTGGCCGCCATCCACAATTTCACCTTCGGCGCGACCCCCAGCATGGGCCTGTCCGGCGCCTCCATCAGCGGCATGCGCTTCGGCGTGGAACGGCTGGCGCGCGGCCTGGGGCGGGACCTGTTCGTGGCCGACGGGGCATGGCATCTGGAGTCCCTGCTGAATTATGCCACGCCGGAACTGGTCAGCCTCGATCCTCCGGATGCATGATCCGTTCCGACCCATGCCGCACGCGACACGAGGCGGCAGGTCCAACGGAACGAGGATTTATTCGATGAGCGACCATCAAAGCGACCGCATCCCCGACGAGGCGCTCGTCGCGGCCGCGGCGCGCGATATCGGACTGACCATCGCCGACGGCTTCATGCCGGGCGTGCTCGCCAACCGTGCGCTGCTGCAGACCTATGCCCGGCTGCTGCACGAATTTCCGCTGCCCGATTCCTGCGAACCCGCCTTCGAATACCGGCCGTGAGCACGCCCGACATGACCGACCAGACCGATACCCCCCCGCTTGCTTCCCCGGATACCTTCCCCGACGCCCTGGCGCTCGCGGCGGATATCCGTCATCGCCGCCGCAGCGCCGTCACCACCGTCACCGCCGCGATCGCGGCGATCGAGGTCCGCGACGCCCGGATCAACAGCGTCACCCGCATCTTCGGCCCCCGCGCGGTCGCCGAGGCCGAGACGATCGACCGCCGCATCGCGGCCGGCGAGGATCCGGGCCCCCTGGCCGGCGTGCCGTTCGGGGTCAAGGACCTGTTCGACGTGACCGACGAAGTCACGACCGCCGGCTCGATCGTGCTGCGCGAATCGCGTCCCGCCACCCGGGACGCGACCGTCGTCGCCCGGCTGCGCGGCGCCGGCGCCATCCCGCTGGCCAGCCTGAACATGGACGAATTCGCCTACGGATTCGCCACCGACAACGCCCATTACGGCATCACCCGAAACCCCCATGACCTGACGCGCCTGGCCGGCGGCTCGTCCGGCGGCTCTGCCGCCTCGGTCGCGGCGGGCCTGCTGCCCTTCACCCTGGGGTCGGATACCAACGGCTCGATCCGCGTTCCCGCCGCGCTGTGCGGCGTCTGGGGGCTCAAACCCACCTACGGCACCGTCCCGCATGACGGCGCCTATCCGTTCGCGGCCAGCCTGGATGTCGTCGGGCCGTTCGCCGGCACGCTGTCCGACCTGCGGGTCGTGTATGACATCATGCGCGGCGCGCCCATGGCCGAGCTGCCGCGATTGTCCGACCTGCGGGTCGCGCGCCTGGGCGGCTGGTTCGCGCAGAACGTGACCGCGCCGCTGGCCGGGGCGATCGATGCCGTCGCCGCGCATTTCGCCGCCCATGCCGGGGACTGCCCGACCGTGGAACTGCCCGAGGTCGCGCGCGCCCGCGCCGCGTCCTTCGTCATCACCGCGGCCGAAGGCGGCACGCTGCACCTGCCGCGCCTGCGCCGCCACGCCATGCAGTACGATCCGGCGACCCGCGACCGGCTGATGGCGGGCGCGCTGCTGCCGGCCAGCACGGTGCTGCAGGCCCATCGCTTCCGCACCTGGTTCCGCGAACGGGTGCACGCCCTGTTTCGCTCGGCCGACGTGCTGATCGCGCCGGCCACGGTGGGCGAGGCTCCGCTGATCGACCAGCCGACCATCCTGGTGGACGGGCAACCCGTCTCCGCGCGGGCCAATCTCGGCCTCTATACCCAGCCGCTCAGCCTGGCCGGCGTGCCGATCCTCAGCGCCCCGCTGGCGGCATCCGGCGGGCTGCCGCTGGGCATCCAGTTGATCGCCGCCCCGGGGCGCGAGGCCGCCTTGTTCGCCGTGGCGGCCGCGCTGCACGACGCCGGGCTGGCCGGCCGCGTTCCGCTGCCTCAAAAAGCGCCCCAAAAGGCCGCGCAAAAGGCTGGGGGGCAATAGGCCATGCTGCACACGCCCCGCTCGCATCGGGGGATGGTCACATCCCCCCATCATCTGGCCAGCCAGGCCGGGCTGGACGTCCTGCGCGACGGCGGCACGGCGCTGGAAGCCGTGGTGGCCACCGCCGCAACCCTGTCGGTGGTCTATCCGCACATGACCGGCATCGGCGGCGACGCCTTCTGGCTGGTCCTGTGGCCGGACGGCCGGGCCGAGACGATCGATGCCTGCGGGGCGGCGGCGGGCCGGGCCGACCCCGCGTTCTATCGCGCCGCCGGCCACGACACGATCCCCTGGCGCGGTCCGCTCGCGGCCAACAGCGTCGCGGGCACGATCTCCGGCTGGGACCGGGCGCTGGCCGCCAGCCATGCGATCCAGCCGGGCCTGTCGCTGCACCGCTTGCTGCGCGATGCGATCTATTACGCCGAACAGGGCGTACCGGTGACCGAGGGCGGCGCCGCCCTGACCCGGGCCAAGGCCGCTGAACTGGAGGCGGTTCCGGGCTTCCGCGACCTGTTCCTGCCGGGCGGCCGGCCGCCCGCGCCGGGCGACATGCTGCATAACCAGGCCCTGGCCCAGACCTTCCGCCGCCTGGCGGCCGACGGGCTGGAGTCCTTCTATCGCGGCCCCCTGGCCCGCGACATCGCCGAGGATCTCCGCCGCCTCGGCAGCCCGCTGGACGCTGCCGACCTCGCCGCGCACCACGCGACGGTCCGGCCCCCGCTGCATGTCGATATCACCGGCGCGCGCCTGTTCAACATGGCGCCCCCGACCCAGGGCGTGGCCTCGCTGCTGATCCTGGCCATCTTCGACCGGCTGCGCGCCGACCGCCCCGACGGGTTCGACCATATTCACGGACTGGTCGAAGCCACCAAGCAGGCCTTCCTCTATCGCGACGCCCATGTCGGCGATCCAGCCTTCATGACCACCGATGCCCAGGCCATCCTGGACGACGCGGCCGGGCTGGACGGCATGGCCGCCGCGATCGACCCGGCGGCGGCATCCCCCTGGCCCCGGCCGTCCCAGGCCGGCGACACCACCTGGATGGGTGCCGTCGATGCTGACGGCGTCGCCGTCAGCATGATCCAGAGCATCTATTTCGAATATGGCTCGGGCCTGGTCCTGCCGCGCAGCGGCATCGTCTGGCAGAATCGCGGCAGCAGCTTCCGGTTGGCCGAGGATGGCTGGAACGCGCTGCGTCCCGGCCGCAAGCCCTTCCACACGCTCAACCCGGCCGGCGCCCGCTTCGCGGACGGGCGGACCATGGTCTACGGCACCATGGGCGGCGAGGGCCAGCCCCAGACCCAGGCCGCCCTGTTCACCCGCTACGCCCGCTACGGCATGACGCTCCAGCAGGCCGTCACCGCGCCGCGCTGGCTGCTCGGCCGGACCTGGGGCGAGGACAGCACGAGCTTGAAATATGAGGACCGGTTCGCTCCGGACGTCATCGCCGGCCTGGCCCGGGCCGGACACGCGCTGGAGCCCATGCCCGCCTTCACATCCACCATGGGCCATGCCGGCGCCCTGGTCCTGCATCCGTCCGGCCTGATCGAGGGCGCATCCGACCCGCGCAGCGACGGCATGGTGGCGGCATGGTGACCGCGACGCCCGATCCGCTCCTGCGTGATCGCCCCTCCGGTGCCCGCGCGGTATCGCGGTGCGACCTTTTGGGCGAGGTACCCTATTCGGACGTGCCGGGGCAGTTGTTCCGGCCCTATCTGGGCGGCGGGCACGCGGCGACCCTGGACCGGATCGCCGCCTGGATGGCCGAGGCCGGGATGCGCGCGCGCATCGACCCGGCGGGCAACATCGTCGGCCGGTATGAGGGCAGCATGCCCGATGCCCCGGCGCTGCTGCTCGGCTCGCATGTCGACAGCGTGCGCGACGCCGGCCGCTATGACGGCATGCTGGGGGTGATGCTGGGGATCGAAACCGTCGCCCATTTCGCCGAACGCGGCCGGCGCTTTCCCTTCGCGCTCGAAGTGATCGGCTTCGGGGACGAGGAAGGCTCGCGCTTTCCGGTCTCGATGCTGTGCAGCCGCGCGGTGGCCGGCGCGCTGGCCAGCCAGGACATGACCCAGGACATGGCCCAGGACATGGTCGACGCCCAGGGCACCAGCCTGGCCGACGCGCTCGGCGGCTTCGGCCTCGACCTGGCCCGCTTCGGCCAGGCCGCGCGGCGCGGCGCCGACGTGCTGGCCTATGTCGAGGCCCATATCGAACAGGGCCCGGTGCTCGAAGCCGCGGACCGGCCGCTGGGCGTGGTCAGCGCGATCGCCGCGCAATATCGCTTCCAGGCGGATGTCACCGGGGTGGCCGGCCATGCCGGCACCATGGCGATGGATCTGCGCCGCGACGCGCTGGCCGCCGCGGCCGAAATGGTGCTGGCGATCGAACGGATCGGCGGCGGCGGCCCGCCCGACCTGGTGGCCACCGTCGGCCGGCTGGCGGTCGGTCCCGGCGTGCCCAACGTGGTGCCCGGCACGGTCGGCTTCACCATCGACGTCCGCGCCGGCACCCATGCGGTGCGCGACGGCGCGGCCCGGGCGATCCGCGCCGCCCTGGCCGAGATCGCCGCCCGCCGCCAGGTCACACTGGACCTGGCGCAGCAGCAGGATTTGTCGGCCACCCCGTGCGACCCTGCGCTGACCGGGCTGCTGGAAGAGGCGGTGCGCCAGGCCACCGGCCACGCGCCGCACGTGCTGGTCAGCGGGGCAGGGCACGACGCCATGGCGATGGCCCGCCTGGCGCCGGTCGGCATGCTGTTCCTCCGCTGCGCCGGCGGCATCAGCCACAATCCGGCCGAGGCGGTCGACGAAGCCGACGCCGACTGCGCGCTGCGGGCGCTGACCGATTTCGTGGCGCGCTTCGCCGAAGCGCGCCAGGCCGGCCGGCGCTGACGAAAAGACGAGACGGAGGAAGGAACCGCCCATGTTCGGACAGATCGACCCGCCGCACCGGCTGCTGATGGGCCCGGGTCCGGTGAACGTGCATCCGCGGGTGCTGCGCGCGATGGCGGCGGACATGCTGGGGCAGTTCGACCCGGAGATGACGGGGTATATGAACCAGACGATGGCGCTGTATCGTCATGTGTTCATGACGGAAAACCGCTGGACCTTCCTGGTCGACGGCACGGCGCGGGCGGGGATCGAGGCGGCGCTGGTCTCGCTGGTCGAACCGGGGGCGCGGCTGCTGGTGCTGCGCGCCGGTCGCTTCGGCCTGCTGCTGTCGGAAATCGCCGGGCGCATCGGCGCCGACATCCGCACCCTCGACATCCCCTGGGGCGCGGTCGCGACCCGCGGGCAGATCGAGGCCGCGATCGTCGAACACCAGCCGCAGGTCTTCGCGGCCATCCACGGCGACACCTCCACCACCATGGCGCAGCCGCTGGACGGGGTGGGGGACATCTGCCGCCGCCACGGCGTGCTGTCCTATGTCGACGCCACCGCCACCTTGGGCGGCATGGCGGTGGCGACCGACGCCTGGGGGGTGGACGTGGTGACGGGCGGCCTGCAGAAATGCATGGGCGGCCCGCCGGGCTCGGCGCCGATCACGATCTCGGACCGCGCGGCGGCGCACATCATGGCCCGCCGCCATGTCGAGGCCGGGATCCGCACCGCCGACAGCCGCGACGGCGCGCGGCCGCGCATCGGCTCGAACTATTTCGACCTGGCGATGGTGATGGATTACTGGTCCGAGCAGCGGCTGAACCACCATACCGAGGCGACCTCCATGCTCTATGCGGCGCGCGAGGCGGCACGGATCATGGTGGAAGAGGGGCTGGAGGCCCGCTTCGCCCGGCACCGCGCGGCCGGGGCGGCGATGGGCGCCGGGCTGCGCGCCATGGGGCTGGCCCTGTATGGCCAGGACGCGCATCGCATGACCAACGTCACCGGCGTGCACATCCCCGAAGGCATCGACGGCGAGGCGGTGCGCACCCGCATGCGCGCGGAATTCGAAATCGAGATCGGCACCGCCTTCGGCCCCCTGGCGGGAAAGATCTGGCGCATCGGCGCCATGGGCTACAACGCCATGAAGCACAAGGTGCTCATCACCCTCGCCGCACTCGAAGCCACCCTCCGCGCCGAGGGCTTCTCCCTCCCGCAAGGCAATGCCGTCGATGCCGCGCGCGCGTCCTACGAGGCCGCGTCGTGACCGGCGCGGACTATCCCCGCGACCTCGCGGGCCATGGCGCCCATCCGCCGCAGGCCCAGTGGCCCGGCCAGGCGCGCATCGCCGTCCAGTTCGTGATCAATTACGAGGAAGGCGCCGAAAACTCCGTGCTGCACGGCGATGCGGGGTCCGAGGCCTTCCTGTCCGAAATGATCGGCGCCCGCGCGATTCCCGGCGCGCGCGCGATGGCGATGGAAAGCCTGTACGAGTACGGCGCCCGCGCCGGCTTCTGGCGCCTGCACCGGCTGTTCACCGAACGCGCATTGCCGGTGACCGTGTTCGGCGTGGCCATGGCCATGGCCCGCAATCCCGATGCCGTCGCGGCGATGCTGGGGGCAGGGTGGGAAATCGCCTCCCACGGATTGCGCTGGATCGACTACCAGGACATCCCCGAGGCGGTCGAGCGCGCGCATATCCGCCAATGCATCGCGCTGCATGCCGAACTGACCGGATCGCGCCCGCTGGGCTGGTACCAGGGCCGCACCAGCCCCAACACCGCGCGCCTCGTCGCCCAGGAAGGCGGCTTCGTCTACGACGCCGATTCCTATGCCGACGACCTGCCATACTATGACCGCAGCCACGGACGCGCCCAGTTGGTCGTGCCCTACACGCTGGACGCGAACGACATGCGCTTCGTCGCGCTGAACGGCTTTACCGAGGGCGAGCAGTTCTTCCGCTACCTGCGCGACACGTTCGACATGCTGTACGCCGAAGGCGCCACGACGCCCCGGATGATGTCGGTCGGCCTGCATTGCCGCGTCGCCGGCCGCCCCGGCCGCGCCCTGGCGGTCGCGCGCTTCCTCGACCATGTCATGGCCCATGACCGCGTCTGGGTCGCCACCCGGCTGGATATCGCCCGCCACTGGCTCAAGGTTCACCCCGCATGACCACCCCTTCCGTTACCATGAACCGGGTCAACGCCATGGCCCCGGCCGATTTCGTCGCCACCTTCGGCCATCTGTTCGAACATTCCCCCTGGGTGGCCGAACGCGCCGCGGCGCTGCGCCCCTTCGCCACGCCGGATGCGATGCTGCTGGCCATGACCGGCGTGCTGGACCGCGCGGCCGACGACGAAAAACTGGCCCTGGTGCGGGCCCACCCTGAACTGGCGCGCCGCGCCGGTCTCGATCCCACCCTGACGCAGGCCTCGGCCGCCGAACAGGCATCGGCCGGGCTCGACCGGCTCACCCCCGACGAATATGCCCGCTTCAACCGGCTGAACGACGCCTATGCCGCGCGCTTCGCCATGCCGTTCGTGATCTGCGTGCGGCTGTCCGACAAGGATGTCATCCTGTCGGAAATGGAACGCCGCGTCGCCCACACGCCCCAGGCCGAATTGCAGGCCGCGATCGTCGAAATCGGCAAGATCGCCGGCCTGCGCCTGGCCGACACGTTCAAGACCCTCGCGGAAAACGCGGAGAACGCGCCATGATCACCCTGTCCAGCCACGTCCTGGACCTGGTCTCGGGCCGTCCGGCGGCCGGAATGGCGCTCTCGCTCTGGTCGGGACCCGACCGCCTGTTCGCGGGCCGCACCAACGCCGACGGCCGCTGCCCCGAACTGGCCGGGGTCGGGGGGGCGGACGGCGCCGGGCTGGCGCCGGGCGCCTATCGGCTGGAATTCGCGGTGGCGGCCTATTTCCGGGCCCAGGGCGTCGCCCTCAGCGACCCGCCGTTCCTGGACGTGGTGCCCATCGCCTTCGGCGTCGCCCGGCCGGGACCGGACGGCAAGGGCGGCCATTACCACGTGCCGCTGCTGGTCTCGCCCTACGGGTTCTCGACCTACCGGGGCAGTTGACCAGCGGGCGTTAAACGATCGCCGGCCCGCCTCCGCAAGCGCCTCTGCAAGCGCCTCTGGGGGCCGGCGACACGGTTCAGACCAGTTTCTGCTTCAGGGCCGCGGTCAGCTCGCGCGTCCCGGCGGTGCCGCCCAGGTCGCGGGTCCGCGCCGCGCCGGTGGTCACCACGGCGTCGATCGCGCCCTGGATCCGGGTGGCCAGGTCCTGGCGCCCGACATGCCCCAGCATCAGGTTCGCGGCCATCAGCAGCGCCAGCGGATTGGCGACGTTCTTGCCCGCGATATCCGGCGCCGAACCGTGCACCGCCTCGAAGATCGCGGCCTTCTCGCCGATATTCGCGCCCGGCGCCATGCCCAGCCCGCCGACCAGGCCGGCCGTCAGGTCCGACAGGATGTCGCCGAACAGGTTGGTGGTGACGATCACGTCATACTGCCACGGATCGATGACCAGTTGCATCGCGCAGGCATCGACGATGCGCTCGTCGCATGCGACGCGGCCTTCATATTCCTTGGCGACCTTGCGGCCTTCCTCCAGGAACAGCCCGGTCAGCAGCTTCAGGATGTTGGCCTTGTGGACCAGCGTCACCTTCCTGCGGCCGTTCTTCACCGCATATTCGAAGGCGAAGCGGACGATGCGATTGCATTCGGCGCGCGAATTATAGCCCGCGCCCATCGCGATCCCGTGCGGGTCGTCGCCCACCGGGATGTAATGTTCCATCGCGGCGTAATAGCCTTCCAGGTTCTCGCGGACCAGCACCAGGTCGATATTCTCGAACCGTCCGCCCGGCACGATCGTGCGGGTGGGGCGCAGATTGGCATACAGCCCGAATTCCTGGCGCAGCGTCACGTTGATCGACTTGAACCCGCCGCCGACCGGCGTGGTCAGTGGGCCCTTCAGCGCCAGGCCCGTGCGATGGATGCTCTCGATCGTCTCCTTGGGCAGCGGGTTGCCCGTCGCGTCGACTGCCGCCATGCCCGCCAGCCGCTTTTCCCAGGCGAAGGGCGCACCCACCGCGTCCAGGATCTCGATGACGGATTCCACGATCTCGGGCCCGATTCCGTCGCCGGGGATCAGGGTTGCCGGAATGGTCTTTTCAGCAGCGGACATTGTCGAAATTCTCCCTCTGTGCAGGATCTCTGACAGCCATCCGGCATGACCCGCACCGTTCGCGAGGCGGTACGATCACGCCGAGGCCCGTATCGTGGTAGGCCGGTGGCCGGCGGGTGACAATTCCGCTCCCCGCCGCCCCCCGGCCTTTCCCGGTCACATTATGCGGCGCTACGCCGCCCCGAGCGGCGCCCCCCCGAGCGGTGTACAGGCCGCGCGCAGCCAGGCCGCCTCGGCGTCGCCCAGATGCGGCGCCACCGCGTCATGCACCCGCGCGTGATAGGCGTCGATCCAGGCGATTTCCTCCGGCGTCAGCAGGCCCGCATCGATCAGGCGCCGGTCGAAGGGCGCCAGGGTCAGCGTCTCGAACGCCAGGAAGGACCGGTTCGCCTCCGCCGCCGCCGGCCGCGCCAGCAGCAGGTTCTCCAGCCGGATCCCGAACGCGCCGGGACGGTAATAGCCGGGCTCGTCCGACAGGATCATCCCGTCCTCGACAGCCACCGGCCGATGGACCGGCGAAATCGAGGCCGGCCCCTCATGGACCGACAGGTAGCTGCCCACGCCGTGGCCCGTGCCGTGGTCGTAATCCATCCCCGCCTGCCACAGCGCATAGCGCGCCAGCGCATCCAGCGCATGGCCGGTGGTGCCGGCAGGGAAACGCGCCCGCGCCAGGGCGATATGGCCCTGCAGCACGCGGGTAAACGGCCCGCGCACCACGTCCGGCCCCGGCTCCCGCCCGGTCCAGATCGTGCGCGTCACGTCGGTGGTGCCGAACGGATATTGCCCGCCGCTGTCGATCAGATAGACCTCGTCCGCCCCGATCGTCCGATCGGTCGCCTCGGTCACCCGGTAATGGATCACCGCTCCGTTCGGGCCCGAACCGGAAATCGCCGGAAAGCTCTCGCCGCGATAATCGGGACTGAGGGCGCGAAACGCGTCCAGCCGTGCCGCCGCCGCCAGTTCGCTCCGCCCGACCCCCTCGCTGTCCAGCCAGTGCAGAAAGCGGCACAGCGCGATTGCGTCCACCAGATGGGCGCGCCGCGCGCCATCCTGCTCCACGCCGTTCTTGCGCGCCTTGGGCACGACGCACGGATCGCCGCCCCGCGCCACGGTGGCTCCGGCGGCCTCCAGCGCCTGGACGAACCAGATCGCGGTCCCCGCCGGGTCGATCCGCACGCGCCGCCCGCCCAGGGCGCCCAGCGCCGCGTCCAGTTCGCCGGGCGGCCGGACCGTGACGTCCGCCCCCAGCCATGCCGCCGTCTCGGCCGGCACGCGCGCCGGGTCGATGAACAATTCGACCCGCGCATCGTCATGCAGGATCGCAAAGGCCAGGC
The DNA here is from genome assembly GCF_038719015.1 of Nguyenibacter vanlangensis. Lineage (NCBI taxonomy): Bacteria > Pseudomonadati > Pseudomonadota > Alphaproteobacteria > Acetobacterales > Acetobacteraceae > Nguyenibacter > Nguyenibacter vanlangensis. Next base: position 651,767 of record NZ_CP152276.1, on the reverse strand, counting down.
AGACGGGCGTATCGGGCAGGTCGCGGCCGCGAATGTTCAACAGCCACGCGACCGATGTCGGGTCCCCCAGCACGACGGCCTGCTGCCCGTCCCCGGCCAGGATCCTCGCCATGCGCGCCCGCTTGGCCGCACTGGCCTCGCCGGCGAATTCCAGGCCGTGCGCCAGGCACGGGCCGGCCGGCGGGGCAGGGCGGTCGGACCAGATCGCGTCCACCGGATTGGCGGCCAGCGGCACCAGCGTCAGCCCGGCATCGACAAAGGGCTGCAACCCGGCCTCGGCCATCAGCCGCGGGTCATAACCGATACGCAGCCCCCGGCCGCCATTCTCCGCCAGCCACTGCGCCGGGGGCGTGTCGCGGATATGCAGCCGCGCCCACGCCGCGCCGTCCACCTGCTGGTCCATCTGGGTGATGTAGCGGCCATCGGAAAACACGGCGGCCGGCCCGTCGCGCAGCACCACCGCCATGCCGGCGCTGCCGGTAAAACCGCTCAGCCAGGCCAGCCGCTCGGCGCAGGGCGCGACATACTCGCCCAGATGCTCGTCCCCGCGCGGCAGGATGACGCAATCCACCTCCATCCGGGCCAGAACGGCGCGCAATGCCGGCAGGCGCGAGGCGATATCGGTCATGGCATCATCCTTTATATTTGAAATTCAGCCTATTATTTTACATTCATATCATGCCGTCTCAGCCGGCATGACCGCCGGACGGCTTGCGCAGCACCAGCGTGGTCCAGTCGCCTTCGGTCAGCCGCCGCTCCAGCACCAGCCCCTGACGCCGGTGCGCGGCCAGCACCATGCCGGCCTGGCCGTGCAAGAGGCCGGCCAGGATCGCCGTGCCCCCCGGCGCCAGGTGCAGCGCCAGGTCCTGGGCCATCAGGCAGAGCGGCCGCGCCAGGATGTTGGCGAACACCAGGTCGAACGGCGCGCGCCGCTTCAGCCCCGGCGTGCGCCAGCCATTGCCCAGCCGCGCCTCGACCAGCGCCCCCAGCCCGTTCAGCGCGGCATTCTGCCGGGTGGTGCGCACCGACCACGGCTCGATGTCGATCGCCAGGACCGGCCGGCGCAGCAGCGCCGCCGCCGCCATCGCCAGAATGCCCGACCCGCAGCCCATATCCAGGATCCGCCTGGGCCGGCGATGCGCCACCCGTTCCAGCGCGCGCAGGCAGCCCCGGGTCGATCCATGCTCGCCCGACCCGAACGCCATGCCGGCATCCAGCGTGATCGCGATCCGGCGCGACGCGCTCTCGCCATCCAGATGCGTGCCGCGCACCGCGAAACGCTGCCCGACCAGTTGCTCGGGAAACGATTCATAGGTCCGCGCCAGCCATCCCTCGGCCTCGGTCCGCACCCGGTCCAGCGCCGCCTCATGCCCGGTGACGGCGGCCGCCAGCGCCAGCGCCGCGGCCAGTTCGCCCTCGCCATGCCCCAGGTCGCGCACGCCCTCGACACGCCACAGGATCTGGCTGTCATCCATCTCGAAGATGCCGATCGTGGTGCAGACGACCGACAGCGCCTCCTCATAGGCTTCGACGGCTTCCGCCGGCACGGTCACGGCTATGGTTTCCAATTCCGTCGCATGCCGACGGGCCAAGGCCGTCATGATAGCTCGCTCGTCATGATATCTTCTCGATAAATTGGTCCAGGACACGTTTGGACCCCGCCTTTTCGAAGGCGATCTCCAGCCGGCTGCCATCGACCGACGTCACCGTCCCGTATCCGAATTTCTGGTGGAACACCCGCTCGCCCGCCCCGAACGCGGCCGATCTCGCGCCGGACGCCGCGTCGGGGGCCGTCCCGCGCGCCAGCGCCTCGGTCATCCGCGCCCGCCGCGCCACGACCGGAAAGGCCTGGGAAAATTCCGGCGCATGCCCGAATGTCCGCGTCCGCGCCTGGGATGCCGCGCCGCTGGTCGCGACATGTTCGTCGGGCAGTTCCTCGATGAACCGGCTGGGGATCGCCGACTGCCAGTTGCCATAGATCCGCCGGCTGGCGGCGTGGCTGATGATCGCCCGGTGCCGCGCGCGGGTAATGCCGACATAGGCCAGGCGCCGCTCTTCCTCCAGCCCCTTCAACCCGCCCTCGTCCAGGGTCCGCTGGGACGGAAACACCCCTTCCTCCCAGCCCGGCAGGAACACGGTGTCGAATTCCAGCCCCTTGGCGCCGTGCAGGGTCATCAGGCTGACCCGCGCGTCCCCGGCATTCTCCTCGTTTTCCATCACCAGCGCGACATGCTCCAGAAACCCTTCCAGGCTCTCGAAATCTGCCAGCGCCCGCACCAGTTCCTTCAGGTTGTCGACGCGGCCCGGCGCCTCGGGCGACGGATCGGCCTTCCACATGTCGATATAGCCGGCCTCCTCCAGCAGCGTCTCCACGACCACCACATGCCCCTCGCGCGGCAAGGCGTCGCGCCCGCGCTGCAGGCAGTCCATCAGCGCCGCCATCGGCTCGCGCGCCCGGCCCTTGATCTCGCCGCCCGCCAGCAGGTCCTGCACCGCCTGCGTCAGCGGCATGTTCCCGGCCCGGGCGGCGGCGTGGAATTTCTGCAGCGCGGCCGCCCCGATGCCGCGCCTCGGCACGTTGATGATCCGCTCGAACGCCAGATCGTCCGCCGGCTGGCTCAGCACGCGCATATAGGCCAGCGCATCGCGGATTTCCGCCCGCTCGTAGAATCGCAGCCCCCCCACCACGCGATAGGGCACGCCCAGCGCGATCAGCCGCTCCTCGAACGCGCGGGTCTGGAATCCCGCCCGCACCAGGATCGCCATCTCGGCCAGGGAATGGCCCCCGGCACGCAGCCGCGCGATCTCCTCGCCGACCATCCGGGCCTCGTCGTCCGAATCCCAGACCGCGACCACCCGCACCTTCTCGCCGGACGAATCCTCGCGCCCCGGGCGCAGCGTCTTGCCCAGCCGCCCGTCATTATGCGCGATCAGCCCCGACGCCGCGCCCAGGATCTGCGCGGTCGAACGATAATTCCGCTCCAGCCGCACGATGACCGCGCCCGGGAAATCGCGTTCGAAGCGCAGGATGTTCTCCACTTCCGCCCCGCGCCAGGAATAGATCGACTGGTCGTCGTCCCCCACGCAGCAGATATTGGCGCTCTGCCCCTCGCGCTGCGCCAGCAGCCGCAGCCACAGATACTGGATCGTGTTGGTGTCCTGGTATTCGTCCACCAGGATGTAGCGGAACAGGCGGTGATACTGCGCCAGCACGTCGGGCCGGGTCCGCAGGATCTCGGTCACGTGCAGCATCAGGTCGCCGAAATCGCAGGCGTTCAACTGGATCAGCCGCGCCTGATAGGCCGCATAGGCCGCCCGGCACTGTCCGTTCGCGAAATCCGTGTCCTCGGCCGGCGTCACGCGCTCGGGCGTCAGCCCGCGATCCTTCCAGCGCTGGATCACCCCCAATATGCCCTGGGACGGCCAGCGCTTGGCGTCGATGCGCAGCGGCTCGATCACCTGCTTCAGCAGGCGTAGCTGGTCGTCGGTGTCCAGGATGGTAAAGCCGCTGCTCAGCCCGACATATTCGGCATGCCGGCGCAGCATGCGCGCGCACAGCGCATGGAACGTCCCCAGCCACAGCCCCTCGACCGGCGTGCCCAGGATCGCGCCGATCCGCTCGCGCATCTCGCGCGCCGCCTTGTTGGTGAAGGTCACCGCCAGGATCTGGTGCGGCCGCGCGCGGCCGGACAGCAGGATATGGGCGAAGCGCGTGGTCAGCACGCGGGTCTTGCCGGTCCCGGCGCCGGCCAGGACCAGCAGCGGACCGTCGGTCGTCTCGATCGCCGCCCGTTGCTCGGGGTTCAGGCGCTGCAGATAATCCGGTCGGTCGGAAGAAGGGTTTGGGCTATGGGTCACGTTTTCCGTATAGGGCGTCCGGCGCCGGACGTGAAGGAGAAGGCCGAATGACAGGAACGGGCAGGGATGCCGCGAACGCCGCCTCGCGTCATGCCCCGTTCAAGGAGACCGGACCAGCGGGCCACCGCGCCCGCATGCGTGCCCGGATCCTGGCCTCCGGCGCGGCGTCGCTGGCCGATTACGAAATCGTCGAGATGCTGCTCTTCCTCGCGATTCCGCGCCGCGACACCAAACCGACGGCCAAGGCGCTGCTGAACCGGTTCGGCAGCCTGGGCGCGCTGCTCTCGGCCTCGGCCGAGCAATTGCGCGCGGCCGGCCTGTCCGACCGCGTCGCCCTGCCGCTGATGCTGCCCGCCTGCGTGGCCGAACGCCTGTCGCGGTCCGACCCGCTGACCCGCCAGCACGTGCGCGACTGGGACGCGGTGCTGACCTATTGCGATACGATTCTCGCCGACGCCCCCGCCGGGCAGATGCGGATCCTGTTCCTGGACAGCGGCAATCACATCATCGCCGACGAACCGATCGACCCCGCCCTCGACCAGGGCGACCTGGACGCGATCCAGCGCCACATCCTGCTCCGCGCGCTCGACCTGCACGCCACCGCCTTCGTGGGCATCCGGCTCGCCGCGGCCTGGCCGCCGCCGGCGGCGCTGGTCGATCGCGATGCCGTGCTGATGCAGGCCATCTCCTACCACGCGCAGAACCTGTCCCTGGCGGTGCAGGACCACCTGATGCTGCGGCGTGGCCAATGGTTCAGCCTGCGCCAGCAGGGCAGGCTGTAAAAGCCTGCCTCAACAGCCCGCCTCCAAAAGCTCCCGGCGCCCCTATTCGGCCGCCGGGTGCATGTGCGCGGCCGCCAGTTGCGTGCGGATCGCGCCCAGCAATTCGCCCGGATCGTTCACCAGCGCGTCCGCCCCGGCCTCGGTCAGCTCCTCCTCGCCGCCATAGCCCCACAGCGCGCCCAGCGCGCGCACATGGTTGGCATGCGCCCCGCTGATGTCGAACCGCCGGTCTCCCACCATCACCGCCCGCGCCGCCGGCACGCCCTGCTCATGCAGCAGGCACGCGATCAGCTCGGGCTTCTCCGCGCCGCTATCGTCGGGTTGGGCGCCGTACAGGGCGGTGAAATACCGGGTCAGCCCGCGCAGGTCCAAAATCGCTCGCGCCAGGTGCACCGGCTTGGACGTCGCCAGAAACAGCCGCGCCCCCGACTGCGCCACGGTCTCGATCACCGTGTCCATCCCGGCAAAGACCGCGCTGCGATGCATGCCCTGCCGTTCGTAATGATAGCGATACAGCCTGACAGCTTCCTCGGCGCGGTCGTCGCCGTAATGCTCCAGCACTCGCGCCACCAGATCGTGCAGCGGCGGCCCGACCACCCAGGTCAAATCCACCTTCGGGTCCGGCTCGTGACCCAGATCGCGCAGCGAATCGTGCAGCGAACCGATGATTCCGGCGCGCGAATCCACGATCGTGCCATCGAGATCAAGAAGAACCGCATCGTGACGGGTCAGCGGGAATGGGGCATTCATGCCGGCAACGCTCCTCGTCCAGTACCCCGAAGCTGAAATTCACCGGATCTCAGCTTCGGGGTGCCAGCTTAATCAATCATTTAACGGCCCGCTGATCTCCGAAATTCATCCACGAATTCCCGAGGCACGACTAGGCTTCGAATCTCCTATATACTGGCAGGTCGGGGCTGTCGCGCCCACGGCCGGCCCGCCCCGCACCCGACTCGAGGATTTCAAGGCATGAATGCGATCCTGGCCGGGCAGGGCGGGGACCTGGACGATACGACCCTGCTGGCCGCGATCCTGGCGCTCGCCCTGCCGCCCAGCGCCGACGCCCCGGCCGTCGCCGCGCACCTGCTGGCGCGTTTCGGCACCATCGGCGCCGTCTTCGCCGCCGAACCCGACGAACTCGCCGCCGCGACCGCAGGACGCGAACAGGTCCGCACCCTGCTGCCCCTGTTGCGCGAGGCCGCGATCCGCCTGATGCGCGCGCGCATCCGCCAGGGCAACCTGCTGGCCCGTCACGAGGCGCTGACGGCCTATCTGCAGGCGTCCCTGGCGCGCGAGACGGTCGAGCAATTCCGCGTCCTGTTCCTGGACCGCAACGCGCGCCTGATTTCCGACGAGGTCCTGGCCCAGGGCACGATCGACCAGACCCCCGTCTACCCGCGCGAAGTCATGCGCCGCGCCATCCGGCTGAAGGCCAGCGAACTGATCCTGGTCCACAACCACCCTGGCTGGAACCCGATGCCGTCGCGTGAGGACATCGCCATGACCAGGCGGCTGGAACAGATCGCCGCCGTACTGGGCCTGCGGGTGCGCGACCACGTCATCGTCGGCAACGGCGCCTCGACCAGCTTCCGCCAGGCCGGCCTGCTCTGACGGCGCATCGCCGTCCCCGGTCATCTCCCCGGCTATCCTCCGGTCGCGTTGACATGCGTGGCGTTCAGCGGCGTGCCCGCGATCGTCAGGCGGTTCCGTCCCCCGCGTTTGGCGGCATATAGCGCCTGGTCCACCCGATCCATCAGCGCTGACCGGGTCTCGGCCCCCTCGCGACAGGCCACGCCCATGCTGATGGTCACATGAAGCGACGGGCCGGACCGCACCTCGATCGGCTCGGCCGACACCACCCGCACGATGCGCCGCGCCAGCCCGACGGCCCGTTCGGCGGTTTCGCCCACGATCAGGATCGCGAATTCCTCGCCGCCGATCCGCGCCACCAGGTCGGTATCGCGCAGGGCGGCCTGCACCGCCGTCGCCACCCGCCGCAGCACGATGTCGCCGACAGGATGACCGTACCGGTCATTGATGGACTTGAAATGGTCCAGGTCGAACATCGCCACCGCCACGTGCGGCGCCGCTTCCGGCAGGCAGGCATCCAGCGCGTGAAAGAAGGCGCGGCGATTGGGCAGGCCGGTCAGCTCGTCGGTGTTGGCCGCCAGCTCATGGGCCGCGGCGATCTGCCGGTTCCGGGCGTCGACCGTCATCTGGTCGGTCACGTCGCGGATCAATCCGCCGAACCCACGCCCGCCGTCCAGGCGATAGGCCACGATCTCGGCATGGCGGATTGCGCCGTCCCGCCGGCTGATCCGCACGATCTGGCGCAGATCCTGCCGCTGCCCACCCCGCAACTCCGCCTCGGCCAGTGCGAGGGCCGGACGATCCTCCGCCACGATTCCGTCCAGCATCGGCTGGCCGATCCGGCTCGGCACGTCGAATCCCGACATCCGCTCGAAGGCGGGGTTCAGATAGCTCCAGTGCCCCCCGTCATCGACGCGGAACAGCACGTCCCCCACCCCGTCGGCCAGCAGGCGGAAATCCTGCAGCCGCTGTTCGGCCAGGGCCGTCTTCTGGTCGCGCTGCGTCAGCACCGCGCCCAGCGGCAGCGCGCAGAAGAAGATGGTCGCCAGGTCGAACTCGAAAATATAGACCTTGACCGCCGACGGCCCGTGAAAGGCCATTCCCGGCCCGCTGCCGGTAAAGATGAAGAAACTGCCGATGATCCCGATGACCGCGACGGACAGCGCCGCCCCCTGGGCATAAAGGCGATAGGTCGCCAGCAGCAGCGGCGGCAGCAGCAGGAACTGCACCGGATAGCGCGACTGGCCGAACGCGACGATGGCGGCCACCGCCGCCAGGACCATCAGGGCCAGCACCGTCAGGCGCCGCGGCATGCGCGCACGCGCCGCCATGTCGCTACCATCGCCATGGGGGCCATCGCCATGGGGCCGCAGGGCCAGCAGCATCGGCACGATGATCAGCAGGCCGGGCAGGTGCCCCATCATCCAGATCATGCCGCCGCCGATCCAGGCCCGTCCCTCGCCGAGAAATAGTGCCCCTCCGGCCACCAGAGCCGAGCACAGAACCGACAGAAAGATCGCGACCGCGAAACGGAACGCCCAGTCCACCCGCCCGAAAAAATTGGAAACCGGACTGATACGCCGGACCAGCCCCGCCGCCAGGACGACCTCGATCGTGTTAGCCCCCGCAAAGCCCAGCACGACGATCCAGGGCCGATGGTCCTCCAGATTGACCAGCGCCGCCATGATGAACAGCAAAAGCGGATAAAACCGCCGGTCGAACCCCGGTATGCGCAGGATGGCGGCCAGCATCACGGCATTGGCCGGCCAGATCATCGACACGCCGCCGCCATGCCGGGTCCAGGTCACGCTCGCCAGCGCGCACAGGCACCAGACAACGCAGATCGCGACCGTCGCGATCCCGCGCCCGTCCGAACGCCTGCTCAAGACCCCGTTCAGGGCCCCGTTCAGCGTTCTATCCAGAAAATTCCCGCCCGGAAAAATGCCCGTCATCACCGACTGCGCGCCGCCTCTCCCCGGGCCCTACAATGCACGGACCCTACAATGCAACGGACACGGGGGAAGCGCCATAACGGATTAACGGACGGACGGACGCCCAGGATCTCCGTTATTGCGGCAAGCCGAAATCATTCACCGCCCTGTACAGGGTCGGATCGTTGACATCGCCGACGGCGCGCATCACCGCGTCGCGCCGGCAGGCCGAACGCGCGATGACCCGTCGCAGATCCTCGGCGATCGCGGTGCTGTCGCCACAGGCTTCCAGCGCCGCGCGGTCCAGCCGCCGCACCAGGATGCGGGCCCGCGCCTCGGTCGCCAGGTCGGCCCTGAAATACCGCACCGGCACCTTCTGGACGGCACCCTCGACGGTGACCCGTTCCTGCGGCGCGGCGTCGTCCTGCGCCATGGCAGCCATCGGCGCCAGCATCAGCAGGGCCGCGACACCCAGCCCGATCGGCCTGCATGAGAACCCGTTCATGATACATATCCCCCAATGGACGCTGTCCGGGACACGTCAAACGGCCCGTTCCCGGCCCGTCATTTGCGTCCATCATCAAGACATCCGGGAACGATACGCGCGAATTCTTCGTCTTTATTCCGTCAGGACATCTCCCAGGACATCTCCCAGGCCATCTACAAGTCCGGTTTTACCGAACCATGCGCCTACGGGACCATATGGTGCAGCATGTCGTCGGCCAGCGCGATCACCGCCGTCAGCAGCGACAGCAGGGACACGACCGGCGCCAGCCATTCCAGCCGGCTCCGCGGTTCCGCTTGCCCCACCGGCGATCCGGACATCCTGGACACATCCTCCGGCTCCAGCCCCAGGGGACATGCATGAAACGTGTCGACGGGCGCGCAACCCGGCGCGGCGGCACAGACGGTACGATCCGACGGCACGAACCGGTCAGCTTTCAGCATCGCAATGCCTCCCTCTACAGGTCAGACAACAGCCAGCTCACAACCCGAAAATAGAAATCACGCACACACATCCTCAGCCCGAAACGCGCTTGGTCTTTTTTTGGGGGCCCATCGGGCCGCCTGCGTCGTTTCGCATATTGTGTGTTGCAACAGAGGCACGATATCAGATCCATACCGTCCCGGTCCACGGCCGAGTCGCACCAGAACGCTCCGGCGGGTCACAGATTCGCGCGCATGGTAACGCAGGTCAGCCATGCATGTTGGGCATGGTTCCCGCCGCATGGAATGGTGCCGGGTGAGGGATTTGAACCCCCGGCCTTCGGTTTACAAAACCGCTGCACTACCGCTGTGCTAACCCGGCATCGGCGTATGAAACCGACCAAGGCAAAGGGCCGCAATCACGCCTGCTCGCGCCTTTCTGCCTCTCTCCGCGCGGCGGGTCAAGGGCATCCGCCGGCCGGCGGGCAAGGCGCTCAAATGCCCGGCCGGGGGGAACCGCAAAACCACCCCGGCGTTCGGCATCTACGCGGCCCGGGGCGATCCGGACCGAAAAATCCCATATATTTTCTGGATTTTCCTCATGCTTCTGGATTCCATGATCATCGAGGTCGACGGTACCTTCCTGGGTGCCGCCATCCTGCTCGCAGGCGGCCGGCGGCTGCGTTTCTACGCCGTCCATGACAGCGTCCGCGCCCTGCACAACCAGGTCCGGCCCGATTTCGAATCCCTGCGCCGCAGCGTCGCCCTGCAATTCCGCCGCTTCGGCCTCGGCGCGCCGCCCTCTCCGTCCTGACGGGCGAGAGGGCGGCCTTCAGGAGTGCTGATAGATCAGCCGGGCGCGGATGGTGCCCTTCAGGTCGCGCAGCCGGGCCAGGATGCGGCTGTCCTTCTCGACATCCCGCCCCGTATCGGCCTCCACGACCACATAGCCCAGCTCGCCATCGGTCTGCAGGTACTGCGCGGTGATGTTGCAGCCCTCGCGAGAGAAGATCTCGTTGATCTGCATCATGATGCCCGGAACGTTGCTGTGCACGTGCATGAAGCGCGTGCCGCGCGGGCTTTCGGGCAGTTGCACCGTCGGGAAATTGACGGCGCCCAGCGTCGAGCCGACGTCGGAATACTCGATCAGCTTGCGCGCCACCTCGACGCCGATCCGCTCCTGCGCCTCAGCCGTCGACCCGCCGATATGCGGGGTCAGGATCACGTTGTCCAACCCCTGCAGCGGCGAGGCGAACTGATCCCCCGCCCCCTTGGGCTCGACGGGAAAGACGTCGATCGCGGCACCCAGCAGGTGCCCGTCCTTCAGCGCCCCGGCCAGCGCGTCCAGGTCGACGACGTTGCCCCGCGCATTGTTGATCAGGAACGACCCCGGCTTCATCGCGCGGATCTGCGCCGCGCCGATCAGGTTCGCGGTGCTCTCCAGTTGCGGCACATGCAGGCTGACCACGTCGCTCTGCGCCAGCAGGTCGTTCAGCGTCTCGACCGGGGTGGCGTTGCCGTGCACCAGCTTGTCGATCACGTCGTAATAGATCACGCGCATGCCGAACGCCTCGGCCAGCACCGACAATTGCGACCCGATCGAGCCATAGCCGACGATGCCCAGCGTCTTGCCCCGCACTTCCCAGCTATTGGCGGCCGACTTGTTCCAGCCCCCTTCATGGCACTGCACGGATTTGGGGAAGATCCGCCGCATCAGCATCACGACCTCGCCCATCACCAGTTCGGCAACCGAGCGCGTATTGCTGTACGGAGCGTTGAAGACCGGGATGCCCTGGACCCGCGCGGCCGTCAGATCAACCTGGTTGGTGCCGATGCAGAAACAGCCGACCGCGATCAGCCGGTCCGCCGCCGCGATGATCTCGGCGGTCAGTTGCGTGCGGGAGCGGATGCCGACGATATGCACCCCCTCCAGCGCCTCGCGCAGCGCGGCCCCTTCCAGGGCCTTGGGCAGGCGCGTGACGTTCTCGTACCCGTTCGCCCGCAGCAGCGACACCGCACTGTCATGAATCCCCTCCAGCAGCAGGATGCGGATCTTGTCCTTCGCCAGGGACAGGTGGCTGGTGGTCTCGCTGCTCATGTCGAATACTCGCGCCTATTCGAAGAAGATGTCGCTCCTATCCGATCGACGGATGGATGCCTAGTGTCCTGCCCGAGAAACTCTTATGAGAATTTCTCGGATCAGCAGGCCACCAAAATTTCCAGTGTCCGGCCCGGGAAATCCACGACCCGATCCCGCGGGCCGCCGCCGGCCGTCGCGTGCCACGAGCGCACATCGGTACCACGCCGCCCGCATTCAAGCGGCCGGCGCGGCACCCGTCACCCGCCGGTCGTCAGCAGCGACGACGCCACCCCCAGCAGCGCCGGATCGCCGACCGCCAGCACGGTGCCGTCGCTGCCGGCATGCAGCGCCTGACCGTGCCAGTCGGTCACGCGCCCCCCGGCGCCCTCCACCACGGGCACCAGGGCCGCCCAATCCCAGATCTTCATCGTGCATTCGGCAATCACGTCGATCTGCCCCAGCGCCAGCAGGCCATAGGCATAGCAGTCGCCGCCCCATGTCACCCGCTTCACCTGCCGGCTCAGCGCCGCCCAATGCGGCGTGGGGGCGCCGGCGATCATCTCGGGCGAGGTACAGGACAGTTCCGCCAGCCCGATCGCGCCACAGCGCCTCGTCCCCGGCACGCCGCCCCAGCGCGGCTCATGACGCGATTCATAGCGCGTCGGCCGCCCCCTTACGCCGATCCAGCGTTCGCCGGTCACCGGCTGGTCGATCACGCCCAGCACCGGCACCCCATCCTCCAGCAGCGCGATCAGCGTGCCGAAGATCGGCCGGCCGGTCAGAAAGGCCCGCGTCCCGTCCACCGGGTCGATCACCCAGCAATACCGGCCCCCGTCGCGCTCCAGCCCAAACTCCTCGCCCAGCACGGCATGCTCGGGCAGGCGTTCGGCCAGCACGGCACGCATCGCGCGCTCGGCCGTCCGGTCGGCGATCGTCACCGGGCTCTCGTCGCTCTTGTCGTCCGCCGCCACCCCCATCCGGAAGAAGGGGCGGATCACGCACCCCGCGACGTCGGCCGCCGCCTCCGCCGCCGCCAGCAACCGGTCCGCGTCATGCAGGCTCACCGTCATTTTCCTCCGTCGGACAGGGTATGCAGAAAGGCGATGATCGCCGCGCGGTCCCCCGCTTCGGGCACGCCCGGAAAGGCCATGCGGGTGCCGGGGGCGAAGCGCGCCGGCGCCTCCAGCCAGGCCGACAGCGTGTCGTCGGTCCAATGCTCCGCCTTGTGCGCTGCCAGGGCGGGCGAGAAATCATAGCCCGGCATGTCTCCGACCGCACTGCCGGCGACGCCGTACAGGTCGGGGCCGATCATCGCGGGTCCGCCCTTGGCAAAGCTGTGGCACATCGCGCACATCCGGGCCGCAAGGGCCTGGCCGGCCTTGGGGTCGGCATGCGTGACCGCTTCGGCGATCGATTCGGCGCCCGGCGGGCCCGCCGCACCGGGCTGCCCGCCATCCGCGGGCTTCGGCAGCACAAACAGCGCATGGGCAGGAATGTCGGACGGCACGACCAGATAGCCCGCGCCGATGCTGCCCGCCATCGCCAGCACGGCCACCAGGATGGCGGCACCGATACGGTTCGCGTTCTTGCTGTCCATCCGGGATACGGGGCTCCGCCTGCGTTTCGGTTGCATAGAGGCAGCACCTTACCTAGACTGCGCGCCGCCTTGTGTGAAGCATCGCCCGGCCGTTCCACATGGGACGGGGTTTTCATGTCCGCACCGGCATTCCACCGTCGGGATCGACCAAGCTGCTTCCGTTGTCCAAGGCCCCATCTTCCCCCATGAACCCGATCATCGTCATCCCCGCCCGCATGGCCTCCGTGCGGCTGCCGGGCAAACCCCTGGCCATGATCGGCGACCGGCCCATGATCCTGCATGTGCTGGCGCGCGCGCGCGCCGCCGATATCGGCCCCGTCGTCGTCGCGGTCTCCGATCGCGACCTGGCATGCGTGGTCCAGGACGCCGGCGGCACCGCCATCCTGACCGACCCGGCCCTGCCGTCGGGCTCGGATCGCGTGTGGCAGGCGCTCGGCCATGCCGACCCGGACGGCCGGCACGACGTCGTGATCAATCTGCAGGGCGACCTGCCGGGGCTGGATCCCCGCACCCTCGGGGCCGCGCTGCGCCCCCTGGCCGATCCCCGCACCGATATCGGCACCCTGGCCGCCCCCATCGCCGATGCCGACGAGGCCGCGCGCGATTCGGTGGTCAAGGTCGCCTGCGCCTTCGCCGACGACGATCCGCACGGTACCGCCCGCGCGCTGTATTTCTCCCGCGCGGCAATTCCCTGGGGCACGGGCCCGCTCTGGCACCATGTCGGCATCTACGCCTATCGCCGCGCGGCCCTGGCCCGTTTCGTCGGCCTGCCGGAATCCGCGCTGGAACGGCGGGAGAAGCTTGAACAGCTCAGGGCGCTCGAAGCCGGCATGACGATCGGATGCTGCCGCATCGACCACGCGCCGTCCGGCGTCGACACGCCGGACGACCTGGCCCGCGCACGCCGCGCGCTGACACAGGAAGGGCAGCGGGGAGGGGAGGCATGACCATGTCCGCGCCAAACACACCCACCCACGGCATCATCGCCTTCCAGGGGCGGCCCGGGGCCTATTCCGACCTGGCCTGCCGCCAGGCCCGCCCGGGCTGGGCCACCCTGCCATGCGCGACCTTCGCCGAGGCCATCGCGGCGGTCCATGACGGCCGGGCCGACCAGGCGATGCTGGCGTGCGAGAACAGCCTGGCCGGCCGGGTGCCCGACATCCACGCGCTGCTGCCCCAGGCCGGGCTGCACATCGTGGGCGAGCATTTCCAGCGGGTGGAGCATTGCCTGATGGGCGTTCCCGGCAGCACGCTGGCCACCGCCCGCCGCATCCATACCCACCCCGTCGCCATGGCCCAGATCCGCGGCATCATCGACGAGCTGGGCCTGACCCCGGTCGTCGAATTCGACACGGCCGGCTCGGCCGAACTGGTGGCCCAGTGGGGCAACCCCGAGGACGTGGCCGTCGCCTCGTCGCTCGCCGCCGAACTGAACGGCCTGGTCATCCTGCGCCGGAATGTCGAGGACGCGTCGCACAACACCACGCGCTTCTACATCGCCTCGCGCGACGCCACCCGCCCCCCGGCGGGCCAGCCCGACACGATCACCACCGTCCTCTTCCGCGTCCGCAACACCGCCGGCGCGCTGTACAAGGTGCTGGGCGGCTTCGCCACCGCCGGCGTCAACATGACCCGTCTCGAAAGCTACATGCTCGACGGCTCGTTCGCCGCAACCCAGTTCCTGATGGACGTCGAAGGCCACCCCAACGACCCGGCGCTGTCCCGCGCCCTCGCCGAACTCGCCTTCTTCTCCGAAAACGCATCGATCCTGGGCGTCTATCCCGCCGCCCCCTTCCGTCGGGACGTCCCTCAGAACACGGACGTCGGACAGACGGGCGCCAAACAGGCGGACAAACGATAGGGGGCAGGGCCTCCACGGACGCAAACGGCCCGCATCGGGCCTTTCGCAACCGATCGAGAGTTGTCTTGCCCCCGCACCCCGCATTAACAGAGGCATGAACGGACCGGCGCCCCGTGGCCCCTGGACCCGCCCCAAGGCAGCGCCCATTCTCAAAGACTGCGAGATTCAAGTGGAAACGACCATGTTCAAGGGCTCCATCACCGCCCTGATTACGCCGATGGACACCGACGGATCGCTGGATTTTCCGGCATTCGGGCGACTGATCGACTGGCAGGTGACCGAGGGCAGCTCGGGCGTGGTCCCGATGGGCACGACGGGCGAAAGCCCGACCCTCAGCCATGACGAGCATGCCCGCGTCGTCGCATTCACCGTCCAGACGGTCGCCGGCCGCATCCCCGTCATCGCCGGCGCCGGCTCCAACAGCACGGCCGAGGCCGTCGCCATGGCCCGCCATGCCAAGACCGCCGGCGCCGACGCGGTCCTGGTGGTCGCGCCCTATTACAACAAGCCGACGCAGGAAGGACTCTACCGTCATTTCATGGCGGTCGCGGACGCCACCGACCTGCCGCTGTTCATCTACAACATTCCCGGCCGCTCGGTCGTCGATATCTCGGTCGAAACCATGGCCCGCATGGCGCGGCACGCGCACATCGTGGGGGTGAAGGACGCCACCGCCAACCTGCTGCGCCCGCTGCAGGTCCGTCGCGCCATCCGCCACAAGCCCTTCATCCAGCTTTCCGGCGAAGACGGGACCGCCGTGTCCTTCCTGGCAGCCGGCGGCACGGGCTGCATCAGCGTCACCGCCAACGTCGCCCCGCGCCTGTGCGCCGAAATGCACCGCGCCTGGCAGGACGGCCGCGTGGCCGACGCCATGGCGATCCAGGATCGGCTGTCGGCGCTGCACGACGCGCTGTTCTGCGAAAGCAACCCCGGACCGGTGAAATACGCGGCCAGCCTGCTGGGCCTGGCCGGCGAGATCTGCCGCCTGCCGCTGGCCCCGCTGTCCGACGAATCCCGCGCCCGGGTGCGCGATGCCCTGGCCCTCGCGGGATTGCTGAACTAGCCCATGGCCGAGAAGAAAAAGAGCGGCATGATCTCGACCGGGATCGCGGCACAGAACCGCAAGGGCCGCTTCAACTACACGATCGTCGAGACGATCGAGGCCGGGCTGGTCCTGAAGGGCCCCGAGGTCAAGAGCCTGCGCCTCGGCCGCGCCACCATCAACGAAGCCTATGCCGGCGACCGTAACGGCGAGATCTGGCTGTTCAACAGCTATATCCCCGAATATCAGGGCGGCGTCCTGTCGCGCTTCGATACCCGCGCGCCGCGCAAGCTGCTGCTGCACCGCAAGCAGGTGGACAAGCTGCTGGGCGCCGTGGCGCGCGACGGCGTCACCCTGGTGCCCCTGGATATTCACTTCAACGCCCGCGGCGTCGCAAAAGTCACGCTGGGCATCGGCGAGGGACGCAAGAAGGCCGACAAGCGCCAGGCCATCGCCGATCGCGACTGGCAGCGCGACAAGGCCCGACTGATGCGTAACAAGGGCAGGGACTAGAGCATCATCCGACCGGACGGGCGCATCCGGTCGGATAAAGATGCTCGCTAAAACAATGAGCTAGAGCCATATCCGTGAACCGGTGTGAACGGATATGGCTCTAGACCCGCCATTCCCGAAACGAGGCCCAAAATAAAACGGGGCCGCCCGAAGGCGACCCCGTCATCCTGTCCGGCATCCGCCGAAGCAGTCAGTCGACGCTGATCGACGCGGCCTCGGGGCCCTTCTGGCCCTGGACGACCTGCACATTGGCCGTCTGGCCTTCCGTCAGGCCGGTCAGGCCCGAACGTTCCAGCGCCGAGGCATGGACGAAGATGTCCTTGCCGCCGCTTTCCGGCGTGATGAAGCCAAAGCCCTTGGTCGCATTGTACCACTTGACCACGCCGCGCATTTCCTGCGCATGCGACAGGTCGGGGGCAGGGCGCGACGGGCGGCCGCCAAAGCCGCCGGGGGCGCGCGGCGCGCCGAAGCCGCGGGGGCGTTCCGGCTGAGCGGTGCTCTCGTCGACCGACACCACCGAGGCGACCTGGCGCCCCTTGGGCCCCTGGCCGATACGCACCACCAGGGTGGCGCCCGGCGACACCGAATCGTGGCCGCTCTGTGCCAGCGCGTTGGCGTGCAGGAAAACATCGCCCGACCCGTCCGACAGCTCGACGAAGCCGAAGCCCTTCTCGCTGTTGAACCACTTGACGGACGCACTGATCTCGGGCCCCGAAGCGATGACTTGCGAGGGTCCACCCATCGGGCGACGCGGACCGCGGTCGCCAAATGAGGGCGGCGCCGACATGAAGTCGTCGTCAAATCCGCCGCGGCGCGGGGAACGGGGGCTGCGGTCGGTCCTGTTACTTCTCAACGGTCGTAATCCCGAAGTGTAGTTGGCGGGTCCTGTCTCAGGAGGCCACCTGATGAAAAAACTTGCTGGATCAAGGAATTACATAACCGTTCCTGAACCGCTCTCGACGGTTGGCGCGGACAGCGTCCTCTTCCCGCATCGACACTAGCACGAAAGCGCCGGTGTCGAACACACATAAGCATATCCCCCCACGCCGGTTCCATCATCATTTCGCCTCATCCCGACTTCCCGGCGGCCGGAATTCTGACAACAGCGCGATCAGGAAGCGCGTCTCGGGCTTTCTCCCGAGGCGCGAACGCTCTAAACAGCTCAAAAGAGAACGTTATGTCGCGCCGTTGCGACAAACCTGGCATTCGGGCCCGGCATTCGGGGCGACCGCCAGCTAAAGACCGGCAGTGAAGGAAAGCGGATGGACCAGGCAAACACGCGGAACAGAACCGGCCGGATCATGCGGGCCGGCATGCTCGCCGGCATCGGCGGCCTGGCGGCGATCCCGGCCAGGGCCACCCCGCTCCAGGACCCGTACGGCACCTGGACCATCCAGGCGGAAAACGACGCGGTCAGCACGCTCAAGGGCACGTCCGACCAGTACTATACCAGCGGCCTGCGCATAAACTGGACCTCGGGCACCGACAACCAGCCCGCGCCGATCGAAACCCTCAACCACGCCATCCTCGGGCCGGGCGTCACGCGCATCAGCCTCGGCGTGCAGCAGACCATCTTCACCCCCCACGACACGCAGGCCGTCAATCCGCCGGCCGGCGACCGGCCCTATGCCGGTCTGATGCTGGGCACGGTCAACCTGATCAACGACACCGATCTGTCGCGCTCGGTCTTCGGCATCCAGTTCGGCGTCATGGGCCCGGCGGCGCTGGGCCGTCAGTTGCAGAACGGCTTCCACAACCTGATCGGCGACACGCCCAACCGGGGCTGGAGCCACCAGTTGCAGAACCAGCCGATCTTCCAGGTCCAGGCCGGCCGCACCTGGCGCCTGCCTCTGGCCGATCTCTACGGGATCGAGATGGAAATGCTGCCCGCCGTCGCCGCGGCGGCAGGCGACTACCGCATCTATGGCTCGGTGGCCGACACGTTCCGCCTCGGCCAGGGCCTGCGCAGCGATTTCGGCACCCCGACCATCGGCTCGGGCACCGACGGCACCGACGCCTACCGCCTGACCCGTCCGCTGGCCTGGTACGTGTTCGGCAACGTGACCGGCTACGCCGTCGGCTACGACGCCACGCTGCAGGGCAACACGGTGCGCAACAACTCGCCTCACGTGCCGGTCAACTGGGACGTGGGCGAAATCCACGCGGGCGTCGCCGTCATGTGGCACGGCATGCGCCTGTCCTACAGCCAGACCTGGCAGACGCAGCAATTCCGCGGCGCGCGCAGCGGCCTGTTCAATTTCGGATCGGTCGACCTGTCGGCCAAGTTCTGATGGCCAAGTTCTGACAGGCAGGTCCTGACAGGCAGGTTTCGGCGGACGGGCCCCCAGCGGACAGGCGGGCGGGTCAGCCGGACCGCAGGATGCGGGCGGCGTCATGCCGCCCGAACAATTCCAGCAGGCAGGTGACGGCATTCCGGCGGGCCGCGCTCACCGCGCCGCCGGCCACCCGCTGCGCGTCCTGCGCCGCGATCGTCATCAGCAGGTCCAGCCGCGTCCCGGTCGCCAGGCGCAGGTCCGGCAGGCCGGACTGGCGCCGCCCCGTCAGGTCCCCGCCGCCGCGCAGGCGGAAATCCTCGTCCGCGATCAGGAACCCGTCCTCGGTATCGCGCAGCAGCGACAGCCGCCGCCGCGCCGTCCGGCTCAGCGCATCGTCATGCAGCAGCAGGCAGAAGGATTCGTCCGCGCCGCGTCCCACCCGCCCGCGGAGCTGATGCAGTTGCGCCAGCCCGAATCGCTCGGCATGCTCGATCACCATGACCGTGGCGGCCGGAATATCCACTCCGACCTCGATCACCGTCGTCGCCACCAGGATGCTGGTCTTCCCCGCGGCGAAATCGGCGATCGCCGCCTCGCGCACCGCGATATCCTGCCGCCCGTGCGCCAGCCCCACCCGGCCGGCGAAACGATCCTCCAGCGCGGCGAAACGCGCCTCGGCCGCGGCGATGTCCACCGCCTCGCTCTCGCTGACCAGCGGACAGACCCAGAAGATCCGCGCCCCGCGCCCGATCGCCCGCGCGATCCCCGCCAGCACGTCGTCCAACTGCGCCATGGCATGCAGCGAGGTCCGCACCGGCTTGCGCCCCGCCGGCTTCTCGTTCAGCCGGCTGACCTGCATCTCCCCCCACTGGCTCAACAGCAGGGTGCGGGGGATCGGGGTCGCGGTCATGACCAGCACGTCGGTCCGGTCGCCCTTTTCCCCCAATTGCAGGCGCTGCTCCACGCCGAAGCGATGCTGCTCGTCGATCACCACCAGCGCCAGGTCGGCAAACGCCACCTTGTCCTGGAACAGCGCATGCGTCCCCACCACCAGCGGCGCACGGCCCGATTCCACGTCCTCCAGCACCATCCGCCGCGCGCGGCCCTTCACGCTGCCGCTCAGGAACGCCACCGGCACCGGGGCCAGCCGGCTGAACGTCGCCAGGTGCTGCCGCGCCAGGATCTCGGTCGGCGCCATCAGCGCGGCCTGGTGCCCGGCCTCGACCGCTCCCAGCATCGCCAGCAGCGCCACCAGCGTCTTGCCCGCGCCGACATCGCCCTGCAGCAGCCGCATCATCGGATGCGCCGCAGCCATGTCCGAATCGATCTCGCGCAGCGCCCGGACCTGCGCCCCGGTCGGCACATGGCCGAATCGCGCCAGCGCCTCGGCGCGCAACGCGCCGGTGGCGGCGACCGCGCGGCCCGGCCGGTCGCGGTTGCGGCGCCGGGCCTCGGCCATCGCCACTTGCTGCGCCAGCAATTCGTCGCAGGCCAGGCGCTGCCGCGCCCGCTCCCACGCCGCCCCGCAGGCATCGTCGCACAGCAGCTCGGGAAAGGATTCGGGGCTGTGCAACTGCCGCAGCGCGGTTGCGAAATCCGGCCAGTGCCGCCGGGCCACCAGTGCCGCATCCAGCCATTCGGGCAGGAGGGGCAGGCGCAGCAGGGCCTCCCGCAGCGCGCCGCGCACATGGCGCGCAAACAGTCCCGCCGTCAGCGGCCAGACAGGCTCCAGCGCCGGTATCCGCTCGATGCGCCCGCCCGCGACGACATGCTCCGGATGCGCCATCGACAGCCGGTCGCCGAAAGCCTCCAGCATGCCCGACACCGCGACGGTGGCCCCCACCGCCATCTGCCGCGCCTGATAGGGCGAAAAGAACACCAGGTCGGCGCTGCCCGTGCCGTCCGATATCTGCACCCGCCAGGGCTGGCGCGTACCGCGCGCCGGCGCATCCACCCGGCGCACCACCGCCTGCAGCGTGCAGACCTGCCCCGGAATCGCATCGCGCAACGCCGGCCGGTACCGCCGGTCGATCACCGACTCCGGCAGATGGAACAGCAGGTCGATCACCCGCCCGCCCCGCGCCGCCCGCGCCAGCAGCCGCGCCACAGCGGGACCCACGCCCGGCAGGCTGTCCAACGGCGCCAGCAGCGGGGCGATTGCGTTTTCCGGCCCGTCCTGAAGAATACTGTCCACCACGCGCCGCTCGACCGTCCCTCTCGTTCCGTCCCGGTGCCCAGCCGGGCTGACAGGACCCCGTCGGAGGGCTATAGGACAGCGACGCACAGGAACAAAACGAAACCATTCCGGGTCAGCCTTATGCCCCACGACATGTCCGACGACACGCCCGACCTCGCATCGCTCGATACGCGCCGGCGGCGGATCTATTTCCGCGCCACGCATCGCGGCACGCAGGAAACCGACATCCTGATCGGCGGATTCGTCGCGCCTCGCCTGGCCCGCATGACCGACGCCGAGCTGGACGCGCTGGAGGCGGTGATGGACCTGCCCGACACCGACCTGGCCGACTGGCTCAGCGGCCGCAGGCCGGTGCCGGCCGAACTGGACGGACCGATGATGCGCGCGCTCCTGGCCGATGCGGGCGATCCTGCCCGCCACGCCGCGCTGCGAAACGCACGATGACCGCGGGGGCCACGATCTGGGGCGTCCCCGACGGGTTCGACGCCTTCCTGCTGGCGCGCCGCGCCGCCGAACAAGACGGCCCCGTCCTGCACGTCGCGCGCGACGATGCCGGCATGGCCCGCATCGGCGACCTGCTGTCCTTCGTCGCCCCGAATGTCGAAATCCTGCGCTTCCCGGCGTGGGACTGCCTGCCCTATGACCGCGTCTCGCCCAATCCCGCCATCGTCGCCGAACGCGTCGCCACGCTGACGCGCCTGCTGGAACCGGCGGCCGGCCCGCGCATCGTGCTCACCACGGTCGGCGGCCTGGTCCAGCGCGTCGCCCCCCGGGCCGCCTTCCGCGGCCAGTCGATCACGCTGGCCGCCGGCGACAGCCTGGACCAGCCATTGCTGATCGAACTGCTCGTCGCCGCCGGCTACAACCGCACCGACACGGTGATGGAACCCGGCGAATTCGCCGCCCGCGGCGGCATCTTCGACATTTTCCCGGCGGGCGAGCCCGAACCGGTCCGCCTCGACCTGTTCGGCGACGAAATCGAAAATATCCGCCGCTTCGACCCCGCCAGCCAGCGGTCCTCGGACCGGCTGGATCGCTTCGTCATGCGGCCGGTCGCCGATTTCACGCTCGACCAGGCCAGCATCTCGCGCTTCCGGACCGGCTGGCGCGACCTGTTCGGCCCGGCCGCCGCCGATCCGCTCTACCAGCACGTCTCGGACGGCCGCCGCCACGCCGGCATGGAACATTGGCTGCCACTGTTCCACGATCAGATGGAGACCCTGGTCGACTACCTGCCGGGCCTGGCCGTCATCCTGGCCCACCAGGCCGAGGAGGTCCTGGCCGCCAGGCTGGAAATGATCGCCGATCATTTCGAAGCCCGCCGCCAGCCGGTGCGCGAGGGCGAGGTCCCGTACCGCCCGCTGCCGCCGCACCTGATGTATCTGGACCGCAAGGGCTGGGACGGAATCCTGGCCGGCCATCCGGTCATCACCTTCAATCCCTTCGCCCGCCCCGACGACGCCCCGGGCCTCGATGCCGGCGGCCGGCCGGGCATCCTGTTCGCCCGCGGCGCGGGCGCCGAGGGGCGCGAGAACGTCTTCGCGCTGCTCGACACCCAGGTCCGGCAATGGACCGAGGTCGGACGCCGCGCCTACGTCTCCGCCTGGACCCGCGGCTCGCGCGAACGGATCGCCAGCCTGCTGCGCGAACACGGCATGCGGGTGCGGGTGGTCGAAACCTGGTCGCGTGACCACGACATGCCGCCCGGCACGGTCGGGCTGACCATCATGGGGCTGGAACGCGGCTTCATCGCCGACAACATGGCCTTCGTCTCCGAGCAGGACCTGCTGGGCGAACGGATCGCCCGCCCGCCCCGCCGCCGCAGGAAGGCCGACCAGTTCATCGCCGAAGCCTCGGAAATCGCCGAGGGCGACCTGGTGGTCCACCAGGATTACGGCATCGGCCGCTATGACGGGCTCGAGACGATCGGCGTCGGCAGCGCGCCGCACGACTGCTTGCGGCTGATCTATGACGGGAACGAAAAACTGTTCCTGCCGGTGGAAAACATCGAATTGCTCAGCCGCTTCGGCTCCGACCAGGCCGGGGTCGCGCTGGACAGGCTGGGCGGTGCCTCGTGGCAGAACCGCAAGGCGAAGATGAAGCAGCGCATCCGCGACATGGCGGGTGAACTGATCCGCACCGCCGCCCTGCGCGCGCTGCGCGAAGCCCCCGCCCTGGCCCCGGCCGAAGGGCTGTGGGACGAATTCTGCGCCCGCTTCCCCTTCGTCGAGACCGAGGACCAGTCCCGCGCGATCGCCGACGTGCTGGAGGACATGGGCTCGGGCCGGCCGATGGACCGGCTGGTCTGCGGCGATGTCGGCTTCGGCAAGACCGAGGTCGCATTGCGCGCCGCCTTCGTCGCCGCCCTGTCGGGGGCGCAGGTCGCGGTGGTGGTGCCCACCACCCTGCTGGCGCGGCAGCATTTCCGCACCTTCTCGGCCCGTTTCGCGGGCCTGCCGATCACGGTGGCGCAGCTCTCGCGCATGGTCACCGCCAAGGACGCCGCCGCCGTGCGCAAGGGCCTGACCGACGGCACGATCAACATCGTGGTCGGCACCCACGCGCTGCTGGCCAAGGGCGTCCAGTTCGCCGACCTGGAACTGCTGATCATCGACGAGGAACAGCATTTCGGCGTGGCCCACAAGGAGAAGCTGAAGGCGCTGCGCGAGGACGTGCACGTCCTCACCCTCTCGGCCACGCCGCTGCCCCGCACGCTCCAGCTCGCTCTGACCGGCGTGCGGGAAATGAGCCTGATCGCCACCCCGCCCACCGACCGGCTGGCGGTGCGCACCTTCATCATGCCCTTCGACAGCGTCGTGATCCGCGAGGCGATCCAGCGCGAGCGCTTCCGCGGCGGACAGATCTTCTGCGTCGTCCCGCGGATCGAGGACCTGGACCGCATGGCCGCGCGCCTGCACGACATCGTGCCCGACGCGCGGCTCGTCCAGGCCCATGGCCGCCTGACGCCGACCGAGCTGGAACGGGTCATGACCGAATTCGGCGACGGCAAATACGATATCCTGCTCTCCACCAACATCGTGGAAAGCGGGCTGGACATGCCGGCGGTCAACACGCTGATCATCCATCGCGCCGACATGTTCGGGCTGGGCCAGCTCTATCAGTTGCGCGGCCGCGTCGGGCGCGGCAAGCAGCGCGGCTATGCCTACCTGACCTGGCCGCAGACCCATGTCCTGTCCGCCGCGGCCGAAAAACGGCTGGAAGTCATGCAGACGCTGGACACGCTGGGCGCCGGCTTCACGCTCGCCTCGCACGATCTGGACCTGCGCGGCGCCGGCAACCTGCTGGGCGACGAGCAATCCGGCCATATCCGCGAGGTCGGGATCGAACTCTACCAGCAGATGCTCGAGGACGCGGTGGCCGAACTGCGCGTCGAGAAGGGCAAGCGCAAGCTCCAGGACCGCGACTGGACGCCCAACATCATCCTCGGCCTGCCGGTGCTGATCCCCGAGGGCTACGTGACCGACCTGCCGGTCCGGCTGGGCCTGTATCGCCGCATCGCCGCCCTGGCCAACGATGCCGAGATCGAGGCGATGGAGGCCGAACTGGTCGATCGCTTCGGCACGCCGCCCGACGAGGTCCGCAACCTGCTCGACGTCGTCACGCTCAAGCGCCTGTGCCGCGAGGCCGGCGTCGAACGGCTCGAAGCCGGGCCCAAGGGCATGGTGCTCCAGTTCCGCGGCAACAGCTTCGCCAATCCCGGCGGACTGGTCGGCTGGATCGCGACGCAGAAGGAAGCCAATGTCCGCCTGCGGCCCGACCACAAGCTGGCGCTGGTGCGCGAACTGACGAACGCCCAGCGCATCCGGCTGGCCAAGGACACGGTCCAGGCGCTCGGCCGCCTGGCGGCCGGGCAGGACAAGGCGGCCTGACGGGCACGGCCCGTCACGGCCGCCACCCCCAATCGCCACCCCCAATCGAAGGAGACAGGCAACATGAAGATCGACCTGACCGGCAAGACCGCCATCGTCACCGGCTCGACCGCCGGAATCGGCCTGGCCATCGTCGCCGCCCTGGCGGAAACCGGCGCCGAAATCGTCGTCAACGGCCGCGGCCAGGACCGGGTGGACGCGGCCATCGCCCATGTCCGCGCCCATGTGCCCGCCGCCCGCCTGCGCGGCGTGGCCGGCGACCTGGGCAGCGAATCCGGCGCCGACAGCTTCGTCCGACAGGTGCCGCAGGCCGATATCCTGGTCAATAATCTCGGCATCTTCGAACAGGGCGATTTCCTCGAAACGCCGGATGCCGACTGGCAGCGATTCTTCGACGTCAACGTCATGAGCGGCGTGCGCCTGACCCGGCACTACCTGCCCGGCATGGTCGGCCGCCAATGGGGCCGCGTGGTCTTCATCTCCAGCGAATCCGGACTGAACATCCCGCCCGACATGATCCCCTACGGCTTCACCAAGGCCGCGCAGATCGCCATCGCCCGGGGCATCGCCGAAAGCGTCCCGGGCACCGGCGTCACCGTCAATTCGGTGCTGCCCGGCCCCACCCGCACCGAAGGCGTGATGGAGATGTTCGAAAAGGCGGCCCGCGAGTCCGGCCGCCCGGCCGCCGAGATCGCGGCCGAATTCGTGCCCATGCACCGCCCCAGCTCGCTGATCCGCCGCCTGGCCGAACCCGAGGAGGTCGCCAGCATGGTCGCCTATCTCTGCTCGCCCCAGGCATCGGCCACCACCGGCGCCGCGCTGCGCGTCGAAGGCGGGCTGCTGCGCCACCCGGGCTGATCGCCGGCGCGGGCCGACCAGCGCAAGGTCAATCAGCGCAAAGCCAATCAGCGCAAGGGCAGGGGGATCCGGTTCACCGTCAGGATGCCCCCCTGCCAATCCACGTCCCACGACGTCGCATCGTCCGCATGGTGCCCGACCAGGTTGGCCAGGACCAGCGCGGCACTGGCCCGCGTCTGGCCCGCGTCGCGCAGGGCGGCGATCAATTCGGGCAGGTTGCGCATCCGCATGTGCCCGCTGGCCGACGCCCCGTCCGGCAGGCCGGTCACCACCGCCATGAAGCTGCCGTCCAGCCGCATGTCGCCATGCGCCGCCGTCAGGGTCCGGATGGTCACCGGCACCGCGACCGGACGTACCGGCCCGCCCGCCGTCGCCGCCAGCAGCGGCGCCAGCGCCGAAACGGGCAGCGAGACGACCGACCGCGCATCCTCGGGCAGCAATGCGGCCGGCACCGCCGCGCCGTCGTCGCGCAACCCGTGCATCTCCAGCGACATCGTCATCGAAACGCCCGGCTGCATGCCCGGCGGCGCCCCTTCCAGATGCAGGCGCAGCATTCCCATCGACAGGCGCGACCGGCCGCTGACCGCCTCGACCCCGCGCCACGCCACGTCATAGGCCCGCCCCGCCGCCAGCCCGCGCAGCACGGGCTGCAAGGCCGTCGCGAAATACTCGGTCGAACATCCGGGCGCATGACGGCCGCTCAGCGCGCCCAGCAGCCCGACCGACGCCGCGTTCAATATCTCGGGCAATGTCTCGGGCGCCGCGCCGTCCCCGCCCCTGATGGTGACCAGGCCGGCACGGAGCGAAGGGGCGTCCGCCCCCCCGGCAAGGCGCAGCCTGTAATCGCGGGCCGCCGCCCCGCCGGGCACGGGGGCCGGCGCGGCCCGCGCGACGGCGCAGTTCGCGGGCAGGGGCAGCGCGGCGGCCGGGGCCGCGCCCGCCAGCAGAACGGCCGGCAGCGCCAGGGCCACGGCAAGGGACGCAAACAAGGGGAGTCGCATAGTCGTCGTTCCGGCCGAAAAAAGTGACGTCATCGACGGATGCCGCCCCTGACGCAGTTAACATGACGCAGTCAATCCGTGACGCGGTTAATCCGTCACGCAATCAATCCATGACGCAATCAATGACATGAGAGTATGACCGAGGCGAGGCGGCATCGCCCGCCGCGCCCGTTCCGCCTTCAAATCCCTTCCAGCCGGCCGGCGCACCGGCCCATGCGTTTCACCGGGACCTTCGTTCGATGTTCAAGCCGGATCCGTTCCTGATCAGCCTCATCTGCACCGTCATCCTCGCCACCCTGCTGCCGTGCCACGGCGCGGCGGTCCCCGTCTTCCAGGATCTGGCCATCGCGGTCATCGCCGTCATGTTCTTCCTCCAGGGCGCGCGCCTGTCGCGCCGGGCGGTGCTGGACGGGCTGGTCAACTGGCGGCTGCACCTGGTGATCCTGCTCTGCACCTTCGCGCTGTTCCCGCTGCTGGGGCTGGGGCTGCACGCGCTCTTCCCGCATCTGCTGCATCCCTCGGTGTGGCTGGGCATCCTCTTCCTGTGCTGCCTGCCCTCGACCGTCCAGTCCTCGATCGCCTTCACCTCGATCGCGCGCGGCAACGTGCCGGCGGCGGTCTGCTCGGCCACCACCTCCAACATCCTGGGCATCTTCATCACCCCGGTGCTGACCGGCCTGGTGCTCGGCCGGCACGGCGCGTCCGCCGGCCAGGGCGGGGTGGTGGCGATCATGCTGCAATTGCTGCTGCCCTTCGTGCTGGGCCAGGTCCTGCAGCCCTGGCTGGGCAAATGGGCGCATCGCAACAAGCGCCTGCTCTCCATGACCGATCGCGGCTCGATCCTGATCGTCGTCTACACCGCGTTCAGCGAGGCCGTGATCCAGGGCCTGTGGCACAAGCTGCCGCTGTCGCAGATCGGCCTGGTCCTGCTGGTCGACGCCGCCCTGCTGGCGGCGGTTCTGCTCGTCACCACCATGGGCAGCCGCGTCCTGGGCTTCTCCCCCACGGACGAAGCGGCGATCGTCTTCTGCGGCTCGAAGAAGACCCTGGCCTCCGGCGTGCCGATGGCCAACGTCCTCTTCGCCCCGGCCACGGTCGGGCTCGTGGTCCTGCCGCTGATGATCTATCACCAGATCCAGCTCTTCGTCTGCGCCGTCCTCGCCCGCCGCTACGCGGCGGCGCAGAACCAGCGCCAGGCAAGCCAGGACACGGCCCAGGTGGGCGCTTAATAAAGCTCGGCCGTCAGAAACCGCCGCAGCGCGTCCGACAGGATGTCGGGCGCCTCTTCGGGAATGTAATAGCCGCAATCGACTTCCAGCCCCTCGACCGGCCCGGTCGCAAAGGCCCGCCACAGGTCCGGCGGATCGTACCAGCCGCCCAGCCGCCCGTCGCGCGACCAGGCGACCAGCAGCGGACACCCGAAACGCAGATCGACCGGATAGGGCGGCACCCGGAAATGCCCGTTCGCCCCGGGTGACTGGCCCGGCGGCACCAGGTCCAGGTAGTCGGCCACGGCCGAGGGGTTGAAGGCACCGGCCGATTCCGCCGCGGGCTGCGTCCATTCCTCGGGAACCGCCACCGTCGCCGATTCCGGCTTCGGATGAAGCTGCGCGAACCAGCAGGCCTGATAGCGCGATAATTCATAGGCCAGGTCCGCCCGGCCATGATGCCCGGGCGAGGGGATGCATTCGATCTCGGCCAGATGCGTCACCCGCTCCGGCGCCCACGAGGCAGCATAGGCGGCGGCATAGGCCGCCACATGGCCGCCCGTCCCATGCCCCGCGATGGCCAGCGTCTCATGGCCCAGCGCCCGCGCGCAGGCCAGCAGATCGCGCGCCTGCCGGGCAAAATCCATGTCGCGCGGCAGGTCCGGACACAGCACGGTATGGCGGTCGGCCAGTCGCGGGGCCACATCGTGCCAGGCCGCGTGACTCTGCACCTGGCCGTGCAGCAGCACCAGCAGCGGCCCCCGGCCGCCCAGCCGCGCCCGTACGCGCCCCGCGCCCCACGCTACGTCCGTCAATTCCAGTTGCCCGAAGAACATGCAGCGATCCATTGCAGACATGACGCCCGGATAGGGGCACATACGACAGACAGACATATAGGCACAGTCGCGGCACTGGACAAAACCGGGGACGAAACCCGCGACGAAACCGGCCGCCCGCTGCTCCCACCTCAACAGGACATACAGGCTCATGACCGGACTGGACCCCGACGATTGGGACGAACTGCGCGGCCTCGGCCACCGCATGCTGGACGACATGTTCGACCATCTGGCCGGCCTGCGCGACGGCCCGGTCTGGCGCAAGCTGCCCGACGATTTCCGCGCCGGCCTGCGCGACCAGCCTTTGCCCACCGCGCCCACGGCGCCCCAGGCGCTGTACGAACGGTTCCGCGACCAGGTCGCGCCCTATGCCACCGGCAATACCCATCCGGGCTTCATGGGATGGGTGCATGGCGGCGGCACCGCGATCGGCATGCTGGCCGAAATGCTCGCCGGGGGGCTCAACGCCAATTGCGGGGGCCGCGACCACGCACCGGTCGAAATCGAGCGCGCGGTCATCGGATGGGCGGCGGAAATCATGGGCTTCCCCGCCGATTCGTCCGGCCTGCTGGTCACCGGCTCCTCCATGGCCAACCTGATCGCCGTGATCACCGCCAGCCGCGCCACCCCCAACGGCGCGTCCTTGCGGCAGCAGGGGGTCGGCGGCCGCCGCCTGGTCGGCTACGCGGCCGAAACCGCCCATGGCTGCGTGGCCCGCGCCTTCGACCTCGCCGGGCTGGGCACCGATTCGCTGCGCATCATCCCGGCCGATCCGGCCCACCGCATGGATATCGCCGCCCTCGACGCCGCCATCGCGGCCGACCGCCGGGCCGGATTCGTGCCGTTCATCGTCATCGGCACCGCCGGCACGGTCGATACCGGGGCCACCGACGACCTGGACGCCATCGCCGCCATCGCGGCGCGCGACGGGCTCTGGTTCCATGTCGACGGCGCGTTCGGCGCCCTGGCCATGCTGTCGGACCGGCTGCGCCCGCAATTGCGCGGCCTGTCGCGGGCCGACAGCCTGGCCTTCGATTTCCACAAATGGGCCCAGGTCCCCTACGACGCCGGCTGCATCCTGGTCCGCGAACCCGGGCGCCAGGCCGCCGCCTTCGCGCAATCGCTGGCCTATCTCTCGCGCGCCGACCGGGGCCTGGCGGCCAACGCTCCCTGGTTCTGCGACCTCGGGCCCGACCTGTCGCGCGGCTTCCGCGCGCTCAAGGTCTGGATGACCCTCGGCACGTACGGCACCGACCGCCTGGGCCGGATGGTCGAATCCTGCTGCGCGGCCGCCCGCCACCTGGCCGCCCGCGTGGATGCCGAACCGATGCTCGAACGGCTGGCCCCGGTCGCGCTCAACATCGTCTGCTTCCGCGTACGGACCGGGGACGCCGACCTGGACCGGCTGAACGGCGAACTGGTGAAGGACCTGCACGAATCCGGCATCGCCGCGCCATCGACGACGGTGGTGGGCGGCATGCTGGCCATCCGCGCGGCCATCGTGAACCATCGCACGACGCCCCGCGACACCGACCGCATGATCGACGCGCTGCTCGGCTTCGCCGCTGCCCGCCTGACCGACATCCGCCTGGCCGATGTCCGCCCAACCGATACCGACCCGCCGGGCAAAAATCAGTAGGGCAGGGGGTTAAGCCACCCCGCGGCGGCCCATCGATGCGGATTTCTCGTCGAACAGTTCCGACAATTTCCGCATCATCGTGCCGCCCAGCTCCTCGGCGTCGGTAATCGTCACCGCGCGCCGGTAATAGCGCGTCACGTCATGGCCGATGCCGATGGCGATCAGCTCGATCATGCTGCGGCTTTCGATCTGCGCGATCACCTGCCGCAGATGCGTCTCCAGATAGGACCCGGGATTGACCGACAGGGTGCTGTCATCCACCGGCGCGCCATCGGAAATCACCATCAGGATGCGCCGGCTTTCCGGACGGGCCTGCAGCCGCCGCGACGCCCACAGCAGCGCCTCGCCGTCGATGTTCTCCTTCAGCAGCCCCTCGCGCAGCATCAGGCCCAGATTCTTCCGCGCCCGCCGCCACGGCATGTCCGCCGCCTTGTAGACGATATGCCGCAGGTCGTTCAGCCGCCCGGGATGGCGCGGCTTGCCGTCCGCCACCCAGCGCTCGCGGCTCTGCCCGCCCTTCCACGCCCGGGTGGTAAAGCCCAGCACCTCGACCTTCACCGCGCAGCGCTCCAGCGTGCGCGCCAGGATATCGCCGCACATCGCCGCCACCGAAATCGGCCGCCCGCGCATCGACCCCGAATTGTCGATCAGCAGCGTGACCACCGTATCGCGGAAATCCGTGTCCCGCTCATGCTTGTACGACAGCGACAGGGTCGGATTGACCACGACCCGCGACAGGCGCCCCGCATCCAGGATTCCCTCGTCCAGGTCGAACTCCCACGCCCGGGTCTGCTGCGCCAGCAGCCGCCGCTGCAGACGGTTCGCCAGCCGCGACACCACCCCCTGCAGGCTGATCAACTGGTGGTCCAATTGCTGCCGCAGCCGCGTCAGTTCCTCGGGGTCGCACAGATCCTCCGCCGCGATCTCCTCGTCGAACGCGGTCGTATAGGGATGATAGGACAGCGCCGGGTCGGCCGCCTCCTTCTCGTCCGGCGCGCGCGGCCCGCCCGCTTCCTCCGACCCCGACGCGCTGGCCCCGTCCGATTCGTCGCCATCCTCGTCGCCCAGGCCGGCGCCCTGCGCCAGTTGGGGCTGCAGGCCGGTCTCGTCCTCCTCCTGGCTGCCGGACTCGTCGTCCTGCTGCTCGGGCTTGTCCGGGGCCTCGCCGTCCTCCTCCTCGTCCCGGTCGGACGGGGCGCTGTCGTCGCCCTCGGGCGCTTCCTCGGTCTCGGCCTCGCCCTCGATCAGGTCGCACGCCACCAGCAGGCGCCGCGCCGCCCGCGCGAACGCCGCCTGGTCGTCCAGACAGGCCGCCATGTCGTCCAGCGCCTTCCGTCCGGCCGCGCCCAGATGCGCGCGCCAGGCCTCGGCCACCGCGCGCATGCGCTCCGGCACGGGCTCGCCGCTCAGCCGCTCATGCGCCAGCAGCGACAGCGCCACATGCACCGGCAGGTCCTGGCGCGTCTCGGCACGGTCGTGGCCGGCGTCGCGATAGGCCTGCTCCGTCCGGTCGCGCAGATTGGCCGCGACCCCGGCCATGTAGCGCGCGCCGACACTCTCGACCCGCGCCTGCTCCAGCGCGTCATAGGCCGCGCGCGCATCGCCCTGTTCCGGCCGCGCCGCGCCGTGCAGCGCCGCGTCGTGATGGCGCAGTTGCAGGGCCGCGGCGTCCGCCGCCCCGCGCAGCTTGCGGATATCCGCGTCCGACAGGTGCAGCGACGGCTGCGGCAGCCGGACATGATCGCCGCTCAGCGCCGCCGCCGGCGGGATCGGCCCGCTCTGGAACGTCACCTCGGCATGCGCCCGTCCGCCCAGCGCGCGCAGCGCGCCGACCGTCGCGCGCTTGAACGCGTCCGCCCGCTCGGCAGCCTCGGTCCTGGCGGTCCGGCCGGTGTCCTTCTTCTCGCGCATGCCCCCTTGCCGATCAGCGCGGACGCGCCGCCGCCCCCATGGGGTCGACGTTGAAGCAACGCTGGTAATATTCCGCCACGGTCGGGCGCTCCGCCTCGTCGCACTTGTTCAGGAACGACACGCGGAAGGCGAATTCCAGATCCTTGAAGATCCTGAAATTCTCCGCCCAGCTTATGACGGTCCGCGGCGACATGACGGTCGAGATATCCCCGGCGATGAATCCCGACCGCGTCAGGTCGGCCAGCGCGACCATGCTCTCGATCCGCTTGCGCGCCGGCCCGTCATGCGGGTCCACGCCCATCTTGGCCACCACGATGGCCGTTTCCTCGGCATGGGGCAGGTAATTCAGCGTGGTGACGATGTTCCAGCGGTCCATCTGTCCCTGGTTGATCTGCTGCGTGCCGTGATACAGCCCCGTCGTGTCGCCCAGCCCGACCGTGTTCGCCGTGGCGAACAGCCGGAAATACGGATGCGGCCGGATCACCCGGTTCTGGTCCAGCAAGGTCAGGTGGCCCTCGATCTCCAGCACGCGCTGGATGACGAACATCACGTCCGGACGGCCCGCGTCATATTCGTCGAACACCAGCGCGCAGGGATGCTGCAGCCCCCACGGCAACAGCCCCTCGCGGAATTCCGTCACCTGCTTGCCGTCGCGCAGCACGATCGCATCCTTGCCGATCAGGTCGATGCGCGAGATATGGCTGTCCAGGTTGATGCGCACGCACGGCCAGTTCAGGCGCGACGCCACCTGCTCGATATGCGACGACTTGCCGGTCCCGTGATAGCCCTGGATCATCACCCGGCGGTTGAAGGCAAACCCCGCCAGGATGGCCAGCGTCGTATCGTGATCGAAGCGATAGGTCGGGTCGGCATCCGGCACATGGTCGGTACGCACCGAAAATGCCGGCACCTCCAGGTCGCTGTCGATGCCGAAGGTCTCGCGGGCGGACACGACGCGGTCGGGCGCGGACAGGACCGAGATCGGCGGCAGGTCGTCCCCGTTCTCGGCAACGGATCCGGCGGTCAGGGTGGCAAGGTCATTCATCGGTTCTATCCGTCGCGGCTGGCGGGGCGGACGGCGCCTGGCGCAGGACCGTCCCGCATCTCATATATTTTCGGCGTTCCAAGCCACTATAGACCGGAACGCCCGCAAGGCCATGGGGTCAGGCCGTTCTTTCCAGGTCCGCCTCACGCGCCGCCGTCAGGTGCGCACGCACGGCGGTATAGGCCACGTTGATGCTCTTCAGCCGCTCCTCGGCCACGCGGTCGCCGCCATTCGTATCGGGATGGTGCCGCCGCGCCAGGTCCTTGTAGCGCATTTTCAACTCGTCCATCGACAGCGGCCATTCCAGCCCCAGCGTATCCAGCGGCTGGCGCAGCCCTTCCGGCACGTCCGGCCGGGCGGCGGCGGGGCGGCGCACGGGCCGCCCGCCGCCCAGCAGGTCCAGCGGATCGATCAGGTCCTCTTCCGCGAAATGCGTCCGCCCGCCCCGCTGTCCCAGCCGCCAGGACGGCCGGTTCCACGAGACGTCGTCGCGGATATGCGCCTCGATCTGGCCGGGCGACATGCCTTTGTAGTAATCCCACCGCGCATTGTATTCGCGGACATGCGGCAGGCAGAACCAGAAATACTCCGTCAGCGTCTCGCGTGAGCGCGGCGCGCGATAACCGGCGGCCTCGCCGCAGCCCGCCATGTCGCAACACCGCTCCGGCGCATCCGGATCGGGATCGAAAGCCCGGTGTCGTGTGTTCCTTCGGTTCATCATCTGGCGTTATGTGCGTCCGGACCGTATTCGTGCAAGTGCCAAGCACACATGCCAGCCGGGAGACCGCCCTCATGACCGACCCTGCGACCGACCCTGGGACCGCCCCCGCAACCGACCCTGGGACCGACACCCCGACCGATCCCGCGACCGATGCGGAACCGACCCGCGCGGCCCGGATCGGCCGGATCCTGCGCGCCCGCCTGGCCCCGGCGCTGCTGGAGATCAGCGACGACAGCGCCCGCCACGCCCACCATGCCGCCATGCGCGGCGCATCGGGGGGCGAAACCCATTTCAGCATCCTGATCGTCAGCACCGCGTTCGAAACCATGGGGCGCGTGCCGCGCTCGCGCCTGGTGCACGACCTGCTGGGCGACGAATTCACGGCCGGCCTGCACGCCCTGTCGCTGACCCTGCGCACCCCGGCGGAGCATGAGAAGACGACCGGCGCAAAGGCGGCAGCCATATGACCGCCGCCGCCCCACACCGCGCCCTCCCGCGTCGCGCGCTCCTCGCCGCGCCGCTGGTCCTCGCCGCCTGCCAGGCGGCCCCGGGCCCGACCGGCGGCGGGCGGGACGTCGCGCGCATCGAACGCTATCTCAACGACACGCACGGCCTGACCGCCCATGTCGTCCAGACCTGGCCGAACGGCACGGTCGGGGCCGGGACCCTCTTCTATGAACCCGGCCATCTGCGGCTCGACTACGATACGCCGCACCCGATGCGTCTCGTCGCCGCCGGCGGCCACGTGGTCTTCCGCGACGCGGCCCAGCAATCGGTCACGCGCATGAACCTT
This sequence comes from Nguyenibacter vanlangensis, assembly GCF_038719015.1. NCBI lineage: Bacteria > Pseudomonadati > Pseudomonadota > Alphaproteobacteria > Acetobacterales > Acetobacteraceae > Nguyenibacter > Nguyenibacter vanlangensis. The sequence goes on along the minus strand of NZ_CP152276.1, from coordinate 617,211 downwards.
TCGCGCCAGCCGCTCGGGCTGCTGCTGACCACCCCGGTTCACCTGGCCGGCGCCGTGACCGTCACCGCGATCCAGCACGGCGCCGACGTGCTGCAGGTCTCGCTCGCCCGTACCGACAATCCGTCACAGGGCCTGCTGACCCTGGGCTTTTCGGATTTCGCCGGACAATTGTCGCTGGTCGCGATCGACATCCTGGACGCCCGCCGCAACCGGACCCGCCTGCACCTGACGGACGTCGGGACCGGCCGGATCTTCCCCCCCGATTTCTTCTCCCTGTCGACGCCGCTCTGACAGCCGCTCTGACACTGGCGCACCCGTCACCGTCGCACCCGTCACCGGCGCGCCCATCTCAGGCCGCGCCGAACACATCCTGCCAGCACGCCCGCAGCGCCTCGTCCACCTCCGCCATGCTCGCGCGACGGCCCAGCGCATGCAGGCTGGTCACCCCGTGCTCGCGGATCCCGCACGGGACGATGCCCGCGAAATCGTCCAGGTCCGGCATCACGTTCAGCGCCACCCCGTGCCAGGACGTCCAGCGCGACACCCGCACGCCCAGCGCCGCGATCTTGTTTTCCGCGCCGCTGTCCGGGTCCACGACCCAGACGCCGATGCGCCCCTCGCGCCGCTCGCCCGACACGTCGAAACAGCGCAAGGTCCGGATCAGCCAGGCTTCCAGCCCATGGACATACGCGCGCAGGTCGCGCGGCGGCACGTCGCCGTGCGGCCGGGTCAGGTCCAGCATCACATAGGCCACGCGCTGCCCCGGCCCGTGATAGGTCCATTGCCCGCCGCGCCCCGCGTCATAGGTCGGAAAGCCGCGCGGGTTGAACAGGTCCTCGGCCCGCGCCGACGTCCCGGCCGTAAAGGTCGGCGGATGCTCCAGCAGCCAGACCCGCTCCGGGGCCTGCCCGTCGCGAATCGCCGCCACCTGCCGCTCCATCTCGGCGACGGCATCCGGGTAGGGCACCGGGCCCGCGCTGGAATTCCACAGAATCGTCTTTTCGGTCATTGCCCGTCGATCATGCATCGTCTATACGGCCTCCGTCGCACGGTATCGCTCAGGCGATGACCGATGTCACGGTGCGGTCGTGGCGGAATGGTAGACGCGCAAGCTTGAGGTGCTTGTGGGGGCAACCCCGTGGAAGTTCGAGTCTTCTCGACCGCACCACCGATCCCCTTTAATGGGCAATTCGGATCACCGTGCAGGTAAATTTTTTTTCATGCACGAAATTTCCACGGCAGCGCAACGTTTGGCCCCCCTTCGCGTTCGCTTCGCGAGTGATCCCGTACGAAGAAAGCTCGGTCGGCCGACGCCGTGACGCAGCCTAAATTCCGTCATCTTTTCTTGGTATTTTCAGGGAAGTAGCCCCTGAACGTCCATTTACCCTCCGGTATTTCTATACTACGGGGACACTCGGACATTTCGTTTCATACCGTGGATAGAAGGTGACGCTTGTGATCAAACCCTTGCGAAAAGCCGTCCTCCCCGTCGCCGGCCTCGGCACGCGTTTCCTCCCGGCCACCAAGGCCATGCCGAAGGAAATGCTCCCCGTCGTCGACAAGCCTCTGATCCAGTATGCGATCGACGAGGCACGCGCCGCCGGGATCGAGGAATTCTGCCTGATCACCGGACGCGGCAAGGATTCGCTGATCGATTATTTCGACGTCGCCTTCGAGCTCGAGACCACATTGCGCGAGCGCAACAAGACCGAGGCGCTCGAAGCCCTGGCCCCCTCCAGCATCGAAGCCGGCGCGCTCAGCGCCGTCCGCCAGCAGGAACCGCTGGGCCTGGGCCATGCGATCTGGTGCGCGCGCAGCTTCATCGGCGACGACCCGTTCGCCATCCTGCTGCCCGACGACGTGGTCAAGAGCAAGGTGCCCTGCCTCAAGCAGCTCGCCGACGCGTATTACCAGACCGGCGGCAACGTCGTGGCGGTGACCGAGGTCCCGCGCGAACACACCAACCGCTACGGCATCCTCAAGACCGGTCGCGATGACGGCCGTCTGGTCGAGGTCGAGGGCCTGGTCGAGAAGCCCAAGCCCGAGGAAGCGCCGTCCAACCTGTCGATCATCGGGCGCTACGTGCTGACCGCCGACGTCATGACCCACCTGGCCAAGCTGGAACGCGGCGCGGGCGGCGAGGTCCAGTTGACCGACGCGATGGCCAAGGTCATCGGCCACGCGCCCTTCCACGGCCTGCGCTACGAGGGCACGCGCTTCGATTGCGGCAACAAGATCGGCTTCCTCGAAGCGCAGATCGCGTTCTCCATCGACCGCCCCGACCTGGGCCCGTCGGTACGCGAATTCCTCAAATCCTACTGCGGTGAACTGTAATGTCCTTTACGCACAGTTTCGATCCGACCAGCCTGCGCGAATATGATATCCGCGGAATCGTCGGAAAGACCCTGCACCCCGAAGACGCGTTCGCCATCGGCCGGACCTTCGGCAGCATCGTGGCCCGCAAGGGCGGCAAGACGGTCGCCATCGGCTATGACGGCCGCCTGTCCTCGCCCGCGCTCGAGGCGGCGCTGGTCGAGGGCGCCGTGGCGTCGGGGGTCGAGGTCCTGCGCGTAGGACGCGGCCCCACCCCGATGCTCTATTTCGCGTCGGTCACGCTCAAGGCCGACGGCGCCATCATGGTCACCGGCAGCCACAACCCGCCCAATTACAACGGCTTCAAGATGATGCTGGCGGGCAAGCCGTTCTTCGGCGCCCAGATCAAGGAACTGGGCGACCTGGCCGCCGCCGGCGACGTGGTGCCCGAGGCCGCGGGCAGCGTGCGCGACGTGCATCTCAAGGACGACTACATCACCCGTCTGGTCCAGGATTGGGACGGCGGCGACCGCAAGCTCAAGATCGTCTGGGACAACGGCAACAGCGTCGCGGGCGAGGTCCTGGCCGATCTGGTCACGAAGATCCCCGGCGAGCACACCGTCCTGAACGGCGAGATCGACGGCACGTTCCCGGCGCACCATCCCGACCCGACCGTCGCCAAGAACCTCGAACAGCTCATCGACACAGTGCGCAGGACCGGGGCCGATATCGGCCTCGCCTTCGACGGCGACGCCGACCGCGTCGGCGTGGTCGACGACAAGGGCGAGATCCTGTGGGGCGACCAGATCCTGGTCATCCTGGCCCGCGACGTGCTGCGCACCCATCCGGGCGCCACGATCATCGCCGACGTCAAGGCCAGCCAGGTCCTGTTCGACGAGGTGGCGAAGGCCGGCGGCAAGCCGCTGATGTGGCGCACCGGCCATTCGCTGATCAAGTCGAAGATGGCCGAGACCGCGTCCCCGCTGGCCGGCGAAATGTCGGGCCACATCTTCTTCGCCGACAAATGGTACGGCTTCGACGACGCGCTGTACGCCGCCGTGCGCCTGCTCGGCATCGTCGCCCGCCTCGACACCACGCTGTCGGCGGTGCGTGAGGCCCTGCCCGAGACCATCTCGACCCCCGAACTGCGCTTCGACTGCCCCGACACCCGCAAATTCGCGGTGATCGAGGAAGTCGCCGGCCGGCTGAAGGAAGACGGCAGCGACGTCTCGATGATCGACGGCGTCCGCGTCAATACGCAAGACGGCTGGTGGCTGCTGCGCGCCTCCAACACCCAGGCGGTGCTGGTGGCCCGCGCCGAGGGCAACACCCAGGCCGGCCTGGAACGACTGAAGGTCGCGCTGACCGCCCAGCTCGAAAAATCCGGCCTCGCCGCGCCGGATTTCTCGGGGGAAAATGCCGGGCACTGACCCGGCCCCTCTCCCGGAGCACATCTCCCGGAGCACGCCTCCCGTCGCCACGGGCTTTGAAGTTTCGGCAACGGCCTGGTATGGTACCAGGCCGTTTTTCATGCCGTCCCGGAGTTCCGCCGGACCCATGCCCGCCGCACCCCCCTTCCGCTCCTTCCTCGAACCGGGACAGTTCGTCCTGCATCCCGACCATCCGGAATGGGGACGGGGCCAGGTGCAATCGGCCGTCGGCCATCGCGTGACGGTCAATTTCGAACATCAGGGCAAAATGCTGATCGACGCATCCATCGTCGCCCTGACCATCCTGTCCTGAAGGGGCCGGGTCATGGCCATGCCGTTCCTCGATTCCTTCGGCCGCGCGGTGACCTATCTGCGCGTGTCGGTCACCGACCGCTGCGACATGCGCTGCGTCTACTGCATGTCGGAAACCATGTCCTTCCTCCCCAAGGCCGACATCCTGACCTTCGAGGAACTGGACCGGCTCTGCGCCGCCTTCATCCGCAACGGCGTCACCCGCATCCGGATCACCGGCGGCGAACCCCTGGTCCGCCGCGACATCGACCTGTTCTTCCAGGCGCTGGGGCGCTGGCTGCACGGCAGGGACGATTCCGGCCATCTCGACGAACTGACATTGACCACCAACGGCTCGCTGCTGGCCGACCATGCCGACGCCCTGGCCCGCGCCGGCGTACGGCGTGTGAATATCAGCCTGGATTCCCTTGATCCTGAACGATTTCGCCGCATCACCCGTCGCGGCGTCCTCGACCAGACCCTCAACGGCATCCGCGCCGCCCGCGCGGCCGGACTGGCCGTTCGCATCAATACCGTCGCAATGGCGGGCGTGAATGACGACGAATTCGATACGCTGCTCGCCTGGTGCGGCGAAATAGGCGCCGATCTCTGCCTGATCGAAACCATGCCGATGGGCGAGACGGGCGAGGACCGGACCGACCGCTACCTGCCGCTCTCCGCCATCCGCGCCGACCTTGCCCGGCGCTGGACGCTGGAACCGCTCCCCCTGCGCACCGGCGGCCCGGCCCGTTATCTGCATGTGCGCGAGACCGGCCGAAAACTCGGCCTGATCACGCCGATGACCCATAATTTCTGCGAAAGCTGCAACCGGGTGCGCCTCTCCTGCACCGGCCAGCTCTATACCTGCCTGGGGCATGAAGGCGCGACCGACCTGCGCCGACCGGTCCGGGACGGCGCGACCGACGACACCCTGCTCCACCTGGTCCGGCAGGCGATCCTGCGCAAGCCGAAAGGCCATGATTTCGTCATCGGCCGTCAGGCCGACGACCCCGCCGCCATCCGCCGACACATGAGCGTCACGGGCGGATAATATTTCATACTCAATCGACTATTCGATGTTCTTCAACGCATCTTCCAGCGGCGTGGTGAACTGCCCCGGCCGAAGGGGCTTCGGCTGCCCGGCATCGGGCGACCAGCCTGTCATGATGGCGACCCGCAGCGGCACCGACAGCCCGCCATCCTCCTGCATCATGGCGGCCAGGGCGGCGGGGAACAGGCCGGCCGGCGCGGCCTGCCGGCTGCGCAGCATCAGCGCATTCGTCTCGCCCGCCGCGCGCAGGTCGCGCAACAGGCCGAAGGGCGCGCGATAGGCCAGCGCCACCGTCTCGGCGTCTGCCACCGGCAGCGCAAACCCCGCCCGCTGCAGCAGCGCCGCGCAATCGCGCAGGTCCGGCAGGGGCGAGACCCGCGGCGCGGCGCCCCCGGCCAGTTGGCATTCCGCCTCCGTCAGGGCATGGCGCAGTGCGGACAGGCTGGGCAGCACCGGCAGGCTGGCCAGGAACAGCCCGTCCGGCCGCAGCGCATGCCGGATCTGCGCCAGCGCCCCCGGCAGGTCGTTGACCCAGTGCAGCGACAGGTTGGCCACCACCAGGTCGAACGCCCCCGGCCCGAACGGCAGCCACTCCTCGTCCGCGCAGACCGCCATGCCGCCATTCACGCCGGCCATGCGCGGCGACAGGTCGCAGGACACGACGAAATCGATGCCCCGGGCCCGCAATCGCGGCGCCACCACGCCCCGTCCACCGATATCCAGCGCGGCGGAGAAGCGATAGGTCGTGTCGTCCAGCCGGTCCAGCAGCCGCTCCGCCACGTCCTCCAGGATCGGCGCCACATCCCCCGCCAGCAGGGCGGCGCGGTCGCGATGCCGGCGAACGGCGCGCCGGTCGAAAATCACAGGGCCAGTCATTATAGGGCCGGTCATTTCACGGTCGGTCATGGGCGGGATGTGCTCTTCCGGTCGAACTCTGCCAATGGCACCTTTGCGTGAGGAACGACGCAGGGCGAAAAACGCATGACGGGCAGTCCATGACGGACAGCGGAACGGACGGCGGGGCAGGGCGGCGGGGCGCCGCGGCCGCCCTGCGCCGCGCGCGCACGCTGCTGCTGGATTGTCTTCTGCCACCCGATTGCCCGCTCTGTCACCAGCCGGTCGACCGAGCGAGCCTGCTCTGCCCCGAATGCTTCCGCCGCATCCGCTTCATCGCCGAGCCGTGCTGCCGGCAGTGCGGCGAACCGTTTTCCGCGCCGGGCTTCGGCGGCGCGGGGCGCATCTGCGCCCCCTGCGGCGCGGCCCCGCCGCCCTGGCGCCAAGGCCGCGCGGCGATGGTCTATGACGAATGGTCGCGCCCGCTGATCCTGCGCCTCAAATACGCCGACCGCACCGACCTCGCCCCGATCCTGGCCCGCCACATGCTCCGGGCCGGCGCCGGCCTGCTCGACGGCGCCGACCTGCTGGTCCCCGTGCCGCTGCATCGCCGGCGCCTGTTCCACCGCCGCTACAACCAGGCCGCGCTGCTAGCCCGGGCGACGGGACGTCTCGCCGGCCTCCCGACCATCCCCGATCTGCTGGTCCGCCCGCACCCCACGCCGCCATTGGGCCGACTGGGCGCCACGGCACGGCGCGACACGCTGCGCGGCGCCATCGCGCTCCGCCCCGGCCGCGCCGCCCAGGTCGCCGGGCAACGTATCCTGCTCGTCGACGACGTCATGACGACGGGCGCCACGACCGGTGAATGCGCGCGCGTGCTCCTGGCCGCCGGCGCCCGCTCGGTCGATGTGCTGGTCGCCGCCCGCGCCCCGGCGCCGCCCCGCTCGTAACGGCATGCACGCGATCCTATGTTGCAATCCGCCAAGTACGATATGCTGGCTTTTATTGCCCAGGCGAGGACCATGATGCCGAAGATCGAAATCTATACGCAGCCCGGCTGTCCCTATTGCGTGCGCGCCATGCGCCTGCTGCAGCAGAAAGGCACACCGTTCACCGAGATCCGCGCCCTGCACGGCACGCCCGAACGCGCCGAGGCCCAGGCCCGCTCCGGCGGCCGGACCACGGTGCCGCAGATCTTCATCGACGGCCGGCATATCGGCGGATGCGACGACCTGATGGCGCTGGACCGCGGCGGTCGGCTCGACCCGCTGCTCCAGGCCGCCTGAAAGGGCATCGAACGCGTGATCCGCTATCAGTTGCGCTGCGGTCAGGGCCATGAATTCGATGCCTGGTTTCCCGGCAGCGCGGCCTTCGACGACCAGGCCAGGCGCAATCTCCTGTCCTGCCCGCATTGCGGCACCGCCGACGTCACCCGCGCGTTGATGGCGCCCGCCGTCCGCACCGCCCCGGCCCCCACGCCCGACCCGGCGCCCATGCCCGGCCAGGCGTCGATCCCGGCGGCAGCGATGGCCGCACTCCAGAAACTGCGCCGGCATATCGAAGAGAATTGCGAAAATGTGGGCGATCGCTTCGCGGACGAGGCCCTGCGGATCCATCGCGGCGACGCCGACGAGCGTGGCATCTACGGCCACGCCTCCGACGACGACCGTCACCGCCTGGCCGATGAAGGGGTCGACATCGTCGCCATTCCCTGGGTCCCGCGCGCCGATAGCTGAACGCGCGCGACGTCTGGCCCGACGACGCGCCATGGCGCGGACGACCGACGGCATCCCCGGCCCGCCCAGGCGCACGCCGTGGGTCCGTCTCCTGCCGCTGCTCGCCCTCCTGGCCGCGCCGGCCGTGGCCCTCCAGGCCCAAACACAGGCACGGGCCCAGCCGGCCGACACGGGAATTTTATCCGTCCTGGGCTTGTGGGAAACCAAGGAACACGATGGGGTGTTCCAGATTACTTCCTGCGGCACTCAGGTCTGCGGGCGCCTCGTCGGCATGCGCTATACCGGCGAGGTTCCCAAGGGCAAGGACGGCGAATCCGAATGCGGACTCCTCATGTTGACCGGCTTCACGCCGGATCCCGACGATCCGGGCCGCTGGAACGGCCATATCCTGGATCCGGACGATGAGCACGTCTACCACGCCCAGATCTGGTCCCCGCGGGAAGGAGTCCTGAAGCTGCGCGGCTATGTCGGCATCCCCCTTTTCGGCGAGACCCAGACCTGGACCCGTTATGCGGGCACGATCGGCCCCCTCTGCCGAATGCCCTAGTGTCCTGCCCGTGCCCGTTTCCGTCGGAAAAGATCGAATCGAGATCCTACAAGAATGAACATGCTCCTTTCGCGACGTAACCTGATGCTGGCGCTCGCGGCATCCGGCACCGTTCCCCTCGTTTCCGCCCGCGCCGCCATCCCCGCCACGTCGCGGACGCTGTGCTATATCGGCGGCTACAACAAGCACGCCCCCCCGGGCGGCGCGGGCAACGGCCAGGGCATCGCGGTGTTCGAGATGAACCGCCAGACGGGCGGCCTCATCCCCGTCACCACCTATATGGACATCGCCAGCCCGTCCTTCATCACGATGTCGGCCGACAGCCGCTTCCTGTACGCGCTCAGCGAAATCGACGATTTCAACGCCAGCCATGACGGCAGCGTCACCGCCTTCTCGATCGACCCGGTGTCGGGCGAACTCAGCCGGCTGAACGCCGTCTCGTCGGGCGGCGCGGTCCCGGCCCATCTCAGCGTCCATCATTCCGGCCGCTACGTGCTGGTGGCCAATTATGTCGGCGGCAGCGTCGGCGTGCTGCCCATCCGCGCGGACGGCAGCCTGGGCGAGCCCACCGACGTGGTGCACAATACCGGCCCGCGCATGCCCGAGCGGGCCGAGGACAATCCCCCCGGCAATTACGCGGTCAGCGATCATTCCGGCTCGCACGTCCATATGGTCGCCAGCGATCCCTCGGGCCGCTTCGTCCTGGCCTGCGACGCCGGGCTCGACCGCGTCTATGTCTGGGCGCTGGATATCGCGACCGGCAAGCTGCGCCCGGCCGCGACGCCCTTCATCAACCTGATCCCCGGCTCCGCCCCCCGCCATTTCGCCTTCAGCAATGACGGCAAGATCATCTACATCCTCTGCGAACAGGATTCGAAGGTCGTCGTCGCGTCGTTCGATCCGCGCACCGGCGCCCTGACCCCGGTGCAGAAGGTCAGCACCGTCACGTCCTATTTCCAGGGCAGCACCCTGGCGGCGGAAATCCTGCTCTCGCCCAACGGCCGCTTCGTCTACGCCTCGAATCGCCTGGGCGATTCGCTGGCGGTGTTCCGGGTCAGCCCGCGCGACGGCACCCTGACCCTGGTCGACGAGGTCTGGATGCACGCCGATTACGGCCGCGCCATGATGTTCGACCCGTCCGGCACCTTCCTCTACTGCGCCAATCAGCGCAGCGATTCGGTGACCTCCTTCCGCATCAACCAGGAAACCGGGGCCCTGGACTTCACCTGGCACTTCACCGCCGTCGGCAGCCCGACCACCTTCGCGTTCCTGCAGATTTGAGCCGCTCCCATGCCCCGGCTCCAGCCGGGGCAGGGGGGCCGTTCAGGGCGCCGCCAGGCAGGCGATATAATTCACCGACAGGTCCCGGCTCTCGCGCCATCCGCCGATGCCCGGGACCATGCCGGCCGTGTCCGACACGCGCAGCCCGGCCTGGCCCGCGAACGTACCCAGCTCGGCGGGGGTGATGAATTTCCGCCATTCATGCGTGCCCGCCGGCAACAGGCGCAGCACGTATTCCGCCCCGATCTTGGCCGTCGCCAGCGACCGCCAGGTCCGGTTCAGGGTCGAGACGACGATCCTCCCGCCCGGCGCAACCATCCCGGCCAGCAGCCTCAGGAACGCGGCCGGATCGGTCACGTGCTCGATCACCTCCAGCGCGGTAATCGCATCGAAGCGCGCCCCCTCGGCCAGCAGCGCCTCGGCGCTCCCGGCGCGATAGGCCAGCATGCCGCCATCCGGGGGCAGAGGATGCGCGTCCAGGTGCCGCCGCGCCGCCGCGATGGCGGCCTCGGACGCGTCCAGGCCCAGCACGTCGTACCCCATGCGCGCCAGCCCCTCGCTGGCCAGGCCGGCGCCGCACCCCACATCCAGGACCCGCGCGCGCCGCCCGCCGGCGCCCAGCGGGGCGGGCAGGTGGCGGCGCGTCCAGTCCAGGCGCAGCCCGTTCATCGCATGCAGCGGCCGCATCGGCCCCGACGGGTCCCACCACCGATCGGCCAGCGCGCTGAACCGCGCGATCTCATCCGGCGCCACCGAGTCGGAAACAGCATCGGCGCCCGGCATGGCGTGCCGGGACGTATCATTGACCTGCATGGTTCCCCCACCTGTGCGCGCGCCATCTCCCGCTGGACGGCGCAACGGTGGAAGGGTATGTGACGCGCCTTGCGGATAACCGCAATGCCCCCTCGGCCGCTCCGGGCGGTTCCGACGGGCTGGAACGGCCCATCCCACCGAATTGGGCGCCGAACTGGAGAGCCTTGTCCATGCCTCGTACCGTCCCGCGGATCGTCATGAAATTCGGCGGCACCTCGGTGGCCGATCTCGACCGGATTCGCGCGGTGGCCGAAAAAGTCCACAAGCAGGTCGCCGCGGGGTGCGAGGTCGCGGTGGTCGTCTCCGCCATGTCCGGCGTCACCAACCGCCTGGTCGGCTACTGCCAATCCCTGTCCCCGCTGCACGATGCGCGCGAATATGACGCGGTCGTCGCCACCGGCGAACAGGTCACCAGCGGCCTGCTGGCCATCGCGCTGCAGACGCTGGGCGTCGAGGCGCGCTCCTGGCACGGCTGGCAGGTCCCGCTACGCACCGACGGCGCGCACGGCAAGGCCCGGATCGCGTCGATCGACGGCGAATCCCTGGTCGCGCGCATGCAGGCCGGCCAGGTGCCGGTGATCGCCGGCTTCCAGGGCCTGGGCCCCGACGGCCGGGTCACCACCCTCGGCCGCGGCGGGTCGGACACCTCGGCCGTGGCGCTGGCCGCGGCGATCCAGGCCGACCGGTGCGACATCTACACCGATGTCGACGGAATCTACACCACCGACCCCCGCATTGTTGCGAGGGCGCGCAAGCTGGATAAGATCACGTACGAAGAGATGCTCGAACTGGCGTCGGTGGGCGCCAAGGTGCTGCAGACCCGCAGCGTCGAACTGGCGATGAAGGAACGCGTCCGGGTGCAGGTCCTGTCCAGCTTCGTCGACGGTCCCGCCCCGGCGGAAGGCAGCCTGCCCGGTTCATTAGTGGTTGATGAGGACGAAATCGTGGAAAAGGAACTGGTCGCCGGCATCGCCTACTCGCGCGACGAAGCCAAGCTGTCCGTCAGAAGCATCCCCGACCGTCCTGGCATCGCGGCGGCGATCTTCGGCCCGCTGACGGCGGCCAACGTGAACGTGGACATGATCGTGCAGAGCACGGGGGCCGACGGTCTGACCAACATGACCTTCACCACCGGCAAGACCGACCTGGCCCGCGCCATTCAGGCGCTCGAGGCCGCGAAGGGCGTGATCCAGTACGGCGAACTGGTCACCGACGACGACGTCGTGAAGATCAGCGTGGTCGGGGTCGGCATGCGCTCGCATGCCGGGGTCGCCAACACGATGTTCCGCACCCTGTCTGATCGCAACATCAACATCCAGGTCATCTCGACCAGCGAGATCAAGGTATCCGTCCTGATCGCATCGGAATATACCGAACTGGCGGTGCGCGCCCTGCACACCGCCTACGGTCTCGACGCGGCCTGACGATGATGGACGATTTTTCCCCGCCCCCCGAGGGCAACGAACAGGCCCACGACACGGCGGCGCATGACGCCGCGCATGACACCGCTCGTTCTGCTGCTCGTTCTGCCGCGCGCGCGCGGCTCGACCGCCTCTGGTCCGCCGGCACGGGCTTCCTCGGCAGCCGCTATGCCATCCTCGGCGGCGCCATGTCGTGGGTCAGCGAACGCAACCTGGTCTCGGCCATCTCCAATGCCGGCGGGTTCGGCGTGCTGGCCTGCGGCGCGATGGAACCCGACCGCCTGGCCGAGGAAATCGCCGCCACCCAGGCGATGACCAGCCGCCCCTTCGGCGTCAACCTGATCACCATGCATCCCAGGCTGGACGACCTGGTCCGCGTCTGCCTCGCGGCGAAGGTGACGCATGTCGTCCTGGCCGGCGGCATCCCCCCCGGTCCGGCGATCCGCGCGATCAAGGACGGCGGCGCGCGCGCCATCGCCTTCGCCCCGGCGCTGGTCCTGGCCAAGCGCCTGGTCCGCATGGGCGTGGACGCCCTGGTGATCGAGGGCGCCGAGGCCGGCGGCCATATCGGCCCGGTCTCGCTGACCGTCCTGGCGCAGGAGGTGCTGCCCTTCATCCGCTCGGTGCCGGTCTTCGTCGCGGGCGGCCTGGGCCGGGGCGAGGCCATCCTGTCCTATCTCGAACAGGGCGCGGCCGGCGCGCAGCTCGGCACCCGCTTCGCCGCCTCGGCCGAAAGCATCGCGCATGACCGCTTCAAGGCCGCCTTCGTCCGCGCCAACGCGCGCGACGCGGTCGCCTCCATCCAGCTCGACGAACGCTTCCCCGTCATCCCGGTCCGCGGCCTGACCAACGAGGGCACCCGCGCCTTCCTGCGCCACCAGGGCGAAACGGTCCGCCGCTTCCTCGACGGCGAATTCACGCGAGAGCAAGCCCAGCTCGAGATCGAGCATTTCTGGGCCGGCTCGCTGCGCCGCGCCGTCATCGACGGCGACGTGGAAAACGGCTCCGTCATGGCCGGACAATCGGTCGGCATGATCAGCGCGGTCCAGCCGGTCGCCGCCATCATCGCCGAACTGGTCGAACAGGCCGTCGACGCGCTGGTGCGGCGCGACAATCCGGCGGAGGAGATGTGAGCGAGGGCGCCGCCGCCTCATCCCCGGCCGGCGCGTCCCGCCCGGCCGAACCGCCCGGCGGCGTCGGCCCCACCCTGCGCGCCCGCCGCGAACAGCTCGGCTGGGCGCTGCCGGACGTCGCCACCTGGCTGCGCATCCGCCTGCCGACCCTCGAAGCGCTGGAGGAGGGCCGCGTCCAGGACCTGCCGGGCAATGTCTACGCGATCGGCTTCCTGCGCACCTACGCCCAGGCATTGGGCCTGGACGCCGAATCCCTGGCCGCCCGCTTCAAGTCCGAGACCAGGGGCAGCATCGACACCAAGCCCGAACTCTCCTTTCCCGAACCGGTGCCCGAACGCACCATGCCCGCCGGCGTCATGGCGCTGCTCGGCGGGGTGGTGATCGTCATCGCCTATATCGGCTGGTACCGCATGACGGACGTCCAGCCGCCGCCGCAGCCCGTCCCGTCCGTGTCATCGGCCATTCCCGGCCTGGTCCGCCAGGGGACGACCTCCCCGCAGGTCGCCTCCGTCCTGCCGCCGGAACGGCCCACCGCCCCGCCGCAGCCGCTGTCCAGCGCCGAGAAATCCGCGATCACCGCCGACGACATGCCCGCCGCGCCGGCCACGCCCGCCGCGCAGCCATCCCCGCCGCCCGCCTTGCCCACGCCCGTCCAGCCCGCACCCGCGATACCGGCCACGCCGGCGCCCGGCGCCACCGACGCAGCCACGCCCGCCCCGCCAACCGCCGCAACGCCCACTACAACGCCCACCACAATACCTGGCCCCGACCTCGCCGGACCGAGCCTCGCGCCGCCGCCCGTGCCCGGCCAGATCACGCTCACCGCCACGGCCCGCACCTGGGTCCGCCTGCGGCAGGCGGCCGGCCCTGTCCTCTACGAACATGTCCTCCAGCCGGGCGACAGTTGGTCGATCCCGCCGGACAAGGCGAACGTCCTGCTGACCGTCGGCAATGCCGGCGGCCTGGTCCTGACCATGGACGGAATCACCACGCCGCCGCTGGGCCGCCCCGGCGCGGTGCGGCACAATCTCGTCCTCTCGCCCGACGCCATCCGCAACGGCAGCATCGCCGCGCCCGCGCCGGCCGGCGACCCGACAGCCGGCGCGCCAACAGCCGCCACTGCCACCACCCCGCCGGCGACCATCCCGCATTAGCGACTACTCTGGCCAAACCCGCCGCTTTTTGGCAGGAAGCACCAAACGGGTATGCGGCCATCCGTCAGGCCGTCGGATAGAACCGTGTTATCAGCCTCATCCGGAGGGCAGACCATGAGCAGCTATCGTCCGTACCAATATATCGAACGCCGCAAGTCGCGGCAGATCCATGTCGGCAAGGTTCCGGTCGGCGGCGACGCGCCCATCTCGGTGCAGACCATGACCAACACCCTGACCACGGACGCGGCGGCGACCATCGCGCAGATCCGCCGCGCCGAACTGGCCGGCGTCGACATCGTCCGCGTCTCCTGCCCCGACGAGGAAAGCACCGCCGCCCTGGCCGAGATCGTGCGCGAGGTCAACGTGCCGATCGTCGCCGACATCCATTTCCACTACAAGCGGGCGATCGAGGCCGCCCAGGCCGGCGCCGCCTGCCTGCGCATCAATCCCGGCAATATCGGCAGCGCCGAACGCGTGCGTGAGGTCGTGAACGCCGCCAAAGACCATAATTGCTCGATCCGCATCGGCGTGAATGCCGGCTCGCTGGAACGGCACCTGCTGGAAAAATACGGCGAGCCCAACCCCGACGCGCTGGTCGAAAGCGCCCTCGAACACGCCAAAATCCTGCAGGATCACGATTTCCACGAATTCAAGATCAGCGTGAAGGCCTCCGACGTCTTCCTCGCCGTCGCCGCTTACCAGCAACTGGCCGAAATCTGCGACCACCCGCTGCATATCGGCATCACCGAGGCCGGGTCCAAGCGCGCCGGCACCGTCAAATCCTCGATCGGCCTGGGCAACCTGCTGTGGGCCGGCGTGGGCGACACGATGCGCGTCTCCCTCTCGGCCGAGCCCGAGGAAGAAGTGCTGGTCGGCTGGGACATCCTCAAATCGCTGGGCCTGCGCCATCGCGGGGTCAAGATCATCTCCTGCCCGTCCTGCGCGCGCCAGGGCTTCAACGTGATCCAGACCGTCCAGACGCTGGAAGAACGCCTGGCTCATATCCAGACTCCGCTGACCCTGTCGATCATCGGCTGCGTCGTCAACGGCCCCGGCGAGGCGCTGATGACCGATATCGGGCTGACCGGCGGCGGTTCGGGCCGCCACATGGTCTATTCCGCCGGCCGGCAGGACCACACCATTGCCGCCGACTCGATGATCGACCATATCGTCGACCTGGTCGAGCAGAAGGCCGAGCTGATCCGCGCCGAGGAAGAGGCCGCCAAGGCCGAGGCCGAATCCGCCCTGGCCCCGGCCCGATAGGGCCGAACCCGCTCGCCCTTCGCCGCATCCCGGTACCGCTCGCGGTCCCGGGCGCGGCGCCGTCCGCCCCGGCCATGCCAATTCGGGGGCACCCGAATTCAGGCCCAGATTCAGGAATCTCGTCTCCGTGAGCAGCTTGCAACCCGTCCGTGGCACCCATGACCTGATCGGCGAGGCCCAGCTTCGCCACGCCCATGTGGTCCAGACCGCGCGCCGGATCGCCGGGCTGTACGGGTTCGACGAATGGACGACCCCGATCTTCGAGGATACGCGCGTCTTCTCCCGCTCGCTGGGCGACACCTCCGACGTGGTGTCGAAGGAGATGTACACCTTCGAGGACCGCGGCGGCGAATCGCTCACCCTGCGGCCCGAGGGCACCGCCGCCATCTGCCGTGCCCTGGTCACCAACGGCCTGACCCAGTCCCTGCCGCAGAAAGTGTTCTATGCCGGCCCGATGTTCCGCTACGAACGGCCGCAGAAGGGGCGCTACCGCCAGTTCCACCAGGTCGGCGCGGAGCTGATCGGCGCCGCCGAACCCCTGGCGGACGCCGAGACGATCGCCATGGGCCGCGACATCCTCGCCGCCCTGGGCATCGCCGGCGACACGGTGCTGGAACTCAACACGCTGGGCGACGCCGAAAGCCGCGCCGCCTGGCGGGCCGCCCTCATCGCCTATTTCACCGACCTGCGCGACCAGTTGTCCGAGGACAGCCTGGCCCGGCTCGAACGCAACCCGCTGCGCATCCTCGACAGCAAGGCGCCGCAGGACCGCGCCCTGGTCGCCGACGCGCCGCGGATCGGCGCCTACCTGACCGAATCCGCCCGCGCCTTCTGGGACGGGCTGCGCTCCGCGCTGGACGTGCTGGGCGTGCCCTTCCGCGAGAATCCGGGCATCGTGCGCGGCCTCGATTATTACGGCCACACCGCCTTCGAATTCGTCACCGAGCGTCTCGGGGCCCAGGGCACCGTGCTGGCCGGCGGCCGCTATGACGGGCTGGTGGCCGAAATGGGCGGCCCGCGCACCCCGGCCATCGGCTGGGCGGGCGGCATCGAACGGCTCGCCATGCTGCTGGACGCCACCCCGGCGGCACCGCGCCCCGTCGCGGTGGTCCCGTTGGGCGAGGGCGCGTCGGCCACCGCGCTGCTGCTGCTGCAATCCCTGCGCGCCCGGGGCGTCCGGGCCGAAATCGCCTATCGCGGCAACGCCAAGCGGCGGATGGAACGCGCCAACCGCATCGGCGCCACCCATGCCATCCTGATCGGCGAGGACGAGGTCGCGCGCGGCGTGGCGCAGGTCAAGGCGCTCGATGACGGCACCCAGGCCGAACTCGCCCTGGACGCCGTCGCGCCCTACCTGGCCGGGCGGGACGGCTGACGGGAACGCGCGCCATGGAACTCGACGACAGGCTGGACCGGATCGCCGCCCGGTCCGAGGAACTGCAGGCCATGCTGTCCCAGGGCCTGGCCCAGGGCCTCGACGGCGAGGCCTTCAGCAAGGCCTCGCGCGAATATGCCGAACTCGAACCGATCGTCGCGCGCATCGGCGAACTGCGCCAGGCCGAACGCGAGGAACGCCAGTCCCAGGCCCTGCTGGCCGACCCCGACCTGCGCGAACTGGCCCAGGCCGAACTCGACGCCCTGCGCGCGCGCATCCCCGCGCTGCGCCAGGACATCCGCATCGCCATGCTCCCCAGGGATGAGGCCGACGAACGCAGCGCGATCCTCGAAATCCGGCCCGCCGCCGGCGGGGACGAGGCCGCCCTGTTCGCCGCCGAACTGTTCGACGCCTATCGCCGCTATGCCGCCCTGCGCGGCTGGCGGTTCGAGGTGATGGAATTCGACGAATCCGAATTGGGCGGCCTGCGCTCGGGCATCGCCAACATCACCGGGCGCGGCGTGTTCGCGCGGCTGAAATACGAATCGGGCGTGCACCGTGTCCAGCGCGTCCCCGCCACCGAAAGCCAGGGCCGCATCCACACCTCGACGATCACCGTCGCCGTCCTGCCCGAAGCCGACGAGGTGGACGTCCAGGTCAATGACGACGACCTGCGCATCGACGTCTTCCGCGCCTCGGGCGCCGGCGGCCAGCACGTCAACAAGACCGAGAGCGCAGTGCGCATCACCCACCTGCCCACCGGCCTGGTGGTCGCGATGCAGGAGGAAAAGAGCCAGCACAAGAACCGCGCCAAGGCGATGAAGATCCTGATGGCGCGGCTTTATGAGCGCGAGCGCGCCGCCGCCCACGCCTCCCGCGCCGCCGACCGCAAGTCGCAGGTCGGCACCGGCGACCGCTCCGAACGCATCCGCACCTACAATTTCCCCCAGGGCCGGGTAACCGACCACCGGATCAACCTCACGGCCTACAAGATCGACCGCGTCATGCAGGGCGAACTCGACGAATTCGTCGACGCGCTGATCCAGGACGACCAGGCCAGCCTGCTGGCCACCGAGGGAATATAGTGTCCGGCCCGAGAAATTCTCATGAGAATTTCTCGGATCAGCAGGCCACTAAGATATTGATTCTAGTGGCCTTTCGATTCCGAAATTCGCTTGCGAATTTCGGAATCAGGACACTGGAGCAGATCCTGATGAGGCGGAATCACGCTCCAGGCTACGAGGTCGGCGCGGCGCACAGGCCGGCGCGGCCCGGACGGCGCTCCACCACCGACGGGTCATCCGGATCGGCCAGATAGAATTCGGTAAAGTTCCGCGTGCCCAGCGCGTTCAGCACCTGCCCGTCGGGATGATGCAGCACCCCTTCGCCATTGACCTCGTGCGTCTCGGTATGCCCGTCGGGCATGCGTATGGTAATCTCGCCGCACAGGACATAGCTGTGGTTCAGCCGTCCCGCCGGGGTCTCGATCCGCACGATGCGCTGCGGGGTCCCGGCATCCAGCCGGATGGTGGCCGCCAGTTGGTCGTCGATATAGAAACGCGATATTTCCGAAATCTCGGTCGCCGCCCGTCCGTCGACCACGGTAAAGGACCCGGCCAGGGCCGGCTTCATCGGCGCCAGGATGGCGCAACCCGCCGTGACCGCGCCAAGAATCGCCCCCTGAACTGCAAGGATTCCCGATGACCCGCTCATACGATTCATGCAGGCAGCTTAGGACGGATCGCCCCTGACATGAAGATCAACGATCCGGCATCGCCCGCATCGCCTGAAGCACCCGCGACACCGGCCGAATCGTCCCAGTCGCTATCGTCTTTGGCGCTTCCCACGGTGCTGGCCGAAGCCACCACGCGGCTGGCCGGGGCAGGGATCGACACCCCCCGGCGCGAGGCCCGGCTGCTCATGGCCCATGTCCTGGGCACCGACCTGGCCGGCCTGCTGGCGCGGGGCGCGCTCGACGCCGCCGAGCATGCGGCCTTCGGCGCGGCGCTCGCCCGCCGCGTGGCGCATGAACCCATGGCCTACATCACCGGCCATGCCGGATTCTGGTCGCTGGACCTGGAAACCTCGCCCGCCACGCTGATCCCCCGCGCCGACAGCGAAACGCTGATCGAGGCCCTGCTGGCCCAGCGGCCGGACCGCGCCGCCGTGCGCACCATCCTGGATCTGGGCACCGGCACGGGCTGCCTGCTGCTCGCCGCCCTCGGCGAATATCCCGGCGCCTGGGGCGTCGGGGTGGACCTCGCCCCGGCGGCGGCGGCGCTCGCCGCGCGCAACGCCCGGCGCACCGGGCTCGCGGGGCGCTGCGCCATGCTCGCCGCCGACTGGGCCGCGCCGCTCCAGGGGCGCTTCGACGTCGTCTTCAGCAACCCGCCCTACATCCCCAGGGGCGACCTGGCCGGCCTGATGCGCGATGTCCGCGATCACGAACCCATGCGCGCGCTCGATGGCGGACCGGACGGACTCGATGCCTACCGCCATCTCACCTTCCTGCTGCCGTCGCTGCTGGCCCCCGGCGGAATTGCGATCTTCGAAGTCGGAATCGGCCAGGATCGCGATATGCCCGCCCTCGCGCGCGCAGCGGGCCTTGACATCGCCGCGATCCGCACCGATCTCGGGGGCATCCCACGCGCCGTCCTGATGCAACGCGCTACGGCCTGAGCCAAAAAAACCATTTGGCAGACGTAGGATGAGAGAATAAATTGACCAGGGAATGCAGGCAGGGGCCTTGACCCTCATGAAACTGCCGCATCCCGGATCCTGACCACATGACGACAGGTATGATCGCCATTGCGGGCAGGGTCGTGCATATCCCGCATAGCGGAATCGGGATCGTAAGCCGGGCGGCAGCCGGGCGCCAACTAGGACAATAGGGGACTGACGGTCCCGGCGGTCGCGGAACAGCGGCGATCGTTAACAGGAAAGTGCTGCGACACTTATGAATATGAAACGCATGCGGGGCCGGCACCATCGCTCTGGCGGCAGCAACGGCGGCGGCGGCAGTACGCGCCAGCATAACGGCCAGATCCCTCTCAACCGGAACCATGTCTTCGACAGTAACGGTCCGGATCTGCGCATCCGCGGCACCGCGCAGCAGCTATTCGAGAAATATCTTCAGCTCGGCCGCGACGCCAGCGGCTCCGGCGACCGCGTGATGGCCGAGGCTTATTTCCAGCACGCCGAACATTATTTCCGCATTCTTAACGCCATGACCCAGGCGGCGCAGCAATCGCAGCAGGAACGCCAGGAGCGTCAGGACCGCCAGCCCCGCCACCGCGCCAACGCGGTCGAAACCGATGAAGGCGATCCGGCTGACCCCGCCGCCACGGACGACCCGCCGGTCGACAAGGACAAACCCGACATCCAGTTCGCCCCAGCGGAGATCTGACCCCACGAGATCTGACCCCGCGAGATCTGACCCCACGAGATCTGATCCCAAGACCCGATCCGGCGCGGCGGCGGGGGCCGCGCGGGCTCACGGCGGATCGGCCAGCACGGTCCTGATCGCCCCGGTCAGCTTCGCCAGCTCGCCGGGCGTGATGGTAAAGGACGGCGTCAGATAGACGATGGTCCGGAACGGCCTGACCCAGACGCCCTGCTCGACCAGCCGGGCCTTCAGCCGGTTCATGTCGCCGATCCGTTCCAGCTCCACCACGCCGATCGCGCCCATGACGCGCACGTCGCGCACGCCAGGCAGGTGGCGGCACGGCTCCAGCTCCGCGCGCATCTGCGCGCCGATCGCCGCGACCTGTTCCAGCCGGGGCTCGCCGGCAAACAGGTCCAGCGACGCATTGGCACAGGCGCAGGCCAGCGGATTGGCCATGAAGGTCGGCCCATGCATCAGCGCATGCAACGGATCATCCGACAGGAAGGCCGCGAAGACATGCCGCCGCGCCACGGTGGCGGCCAGCGGCACCGTGCCGCCCGACAGCGCCTTGGACAAGGTGATGATGTCGGGGACGATCCCGGCCTGCTCGCAGGCGAACAGGCTGCCGGTCCGCCCGAACCCGGTAAAGACCTCGTCCAGGATCAGCAGTACCCCATGCCGGTCCGCCAGGTCGCGCAGGAAACGCAGGCTCGCCGCGTCATGGAACAGCATGCCGCCGGCCCCCTGCACCAGCGGCTCGACCAGAATCGCCGCCACCTGTCCCGCCTCGCGCGCCATCAGCCGCTCCAGCGCGTCGCGCGACGCGTCGTCCCGCGGCAGGTCGGCAATGAAATGTTCGGGCAGCACGCCGGCGAACAGGCTGTGCATCCCTTCCTCGGGGTCGCATACCGCCATGGTCGCCAGCGTGTCGCCATGATACCCGCCGCGAAACGCCACCAGCCGGCTCCGCCCGCGCACGCCGCGATTCAGCCAGTACTGCACCGCCATCTTGATCGCGACCTCGACCGCGACCGACCCCGAATCGGTAAAGAACACCCGCTCCAGGTCGCCCGGCAGCAGGTCGGACAGCCGCCGCGCCAGGCGCAGCGCCGGCTCGTGCACCAGCCCGCCGAACATCACGTGCGGCATGCGCGCCAACTGCGCCATCGCCGCCTGGCGGATATGCGGATGGTTATAGCCGTGGCAGGCCGTCCACCACGACGCGATGCCGTCGACCAGTTCCCGCCCATCGGCCAGCCGGATGCGGCACCCCTCGGTCGCCACCGTCGGCAGCGGCGGCGATACGGTGCGCATCTGGGTATAAGGCAGCCAGATATGGGGCAGCCCGGCCCCCAGCCAGTCCGGTCCGCTCATCGTCACTCTCCCCGGACCCAGGTCCGCAATTGACCGGCCCCCGGCGGTCCGGCAGAAAACGTCGCTTCATGGCAGACACCGCTTCATGACCCGTTTCGATCCCTATTTCCAGTCGGCGCTCGATGCCTTGTCCCGGCAGCATCTCCGGCGCGACCTGGCGCCGCTCGCCCATCACGGCCCGGCCATCGTCCGGCGCGACGGCGCGGAATTGCTGAATTTCTCCTCCAACGACTATCTCGGCCTGTCCCGCCATCCCATCTTGCGGGAGCGCGCCATCGACTGGACCCGCCGTTTCGGCACCGGCAGCGGCGCCTCGCGCCTGGTCACCGGCACCACCGACCAGCATCGCCTGGTCGAGGAAAAGCTCGCCCGCTTCAAGGGGACCGAGGCCGCGCTCCTCTTCGCCTCGGGCTGGCAGGCCAACGCCGCCGTGCTGCCGTCGCTGTTCCGCCTGTCGCGCGAACAGGCGGGCGCCCCCGCGCTGGTCTTCACCGACCGCCTCAACCATGCCAGCATGCACCATGGCTGCCAGGCCGCCGGCGTCCGGCAGATCCGCTTCGCCCATAACGATCTCGACCATCTCGATCAGCTTCTGACCCAGCGCCGGGGTCAGGCCGGCCTGCGCTTCATCGTCACCGAAAGCGTCTTCAGCATGGATGGCGACCGCGCCGACATCGCCGGCCTGCGCGCCCTGGCCGACCGCCACGACGCCTTCCTCTATCTCGACGAAGCCCACGCCACCGGCGTGCTGGGGCCGCAGGGCAGGGGCCTGTCCGCCCAAAGTGCGAGTATCCCGAGCGCGAGTATCCAGAGCGGCCCCCACCCATCCGGCGGGGCCGATCTCGCCATGGGCACGTTCAGCAAGGCGATGGGCAGCTTCGGGGCCTATGTCGCGGGCTCGCGCGCCCTGTGCGACTGGCTGGTCAGCACCTGCTCCGGCTTCATCTACACCACCGCGCTGCCGCCCGGCCTGCTGGGCGCGATCGACGCGGCACTCGACCTGGTGCCCACCATGGACGCGGCCCGCGCCCATTTGTCCGCGATCTCCGACCGGGTCCGCGCCGGCATCGCCGCCCTGGGCTGGGACACCGGCGCCTCGACCACCCAGATCGTCCCGGTCATCGTCGGCCCCGCCGACCGCACGCTGCAACTCGCCCGCACCCTCACCGACCACGGCATCCTCGGCAGCGCCATCCGCCCGCCGACCGTCCCCGCCGGCACCGCCCGCATCCGCCTCGCCCTCAGCGCGGCGCATGATGATTCGATGATCGACCGCCTGCTGCGGGCGCTCGCGGCGGGAACCGGGCCGGCATGACGACGCCGGTTCCCGCCCCCTCCGAACGCCCCGGCCTGCTGCTGGTCCATGGCTGGGGATTCACCCCGGATTTCTGGAACCCGGTCCTGGACCGGCTGGACCATCCGGATCCCGTCACGCTCGATTTCGGCTTCTTCGGGCCGGACTCGCTCGCCGCGCGCCCAACCCGCCCCTTCGTCGCGGTCGGCCATTCGCTCGGCACGCTCTGGCTGCTGCTGCACCGCTCGCAGGCCCGCATCGGCCCCCGGGCCGCCCCCGGCGCCGGTCCCTGCGTGGGAATAGTGTTGCTCAACGGCTTCGCCCGGTTCGGCGCCGCCCCCGACTATCCGGCGGGCGTCGCCCCCCGCATCATCGACCGCATGGCGCACGGACTGGACAGCAACCCCGACGACGTCGTCGCCACGTTCCGCGCCCGCGCCGGCATCACCACCCCGGCACCCGCCCCGGCCCGGGCCGACCGGCTGGCCCACGCCCTGCGCCTGCTGCGCGACGCCGACGCCCGGACGACTCTCCCGCCGGACGGAATGGCGACCCTGCGCATCCTCGCCGGCCGGCAGGACCCGATCGTCCCGCCCGACATGACCACCGCCAGCTTCCCCGCCCCGCTTCCCGTCGATTGGGTCGAGGATGGCGGCCACCTCCTGCCGCTGACCCATCCGGCACGCTGCGCCGCCCTCATCGCGGACCTGCTGGCCGCGATACCGCCGGCTCGGGGCGCCGATCCCGCGAAAGATCACCCATGACGGCACGCAAGCACCAGCTCGCCGCCCGCTTCGGCGCGGCCACCGAATATGACGGCGCGGCACGCATCCAGCACCTGGTCGCCGCCCGCCTGGCCGAACGCATCGCCGCCGGCGCCCCCCCGCCGGCCCGCATCCTCGAACTCGGCTGCGGCACCGGCTTTCTCGGCGCCCATCTGCGCCGCCTGTTCCCCGACGCGGACCTCACCGTCACCGACCTGGCGCCCGAAATGGTCGCCCGCGCCCGCCAAAGGCTGGGCGAGGACGGCAAGACCCGGTTCCTGACCCTGGACGCCGAAGACCCGGCCGCCGCCGGCAGCGGCTATGATCTGATCTGCTCCAGCCTGTCCATGCAGTGGTTCGCCGACCGCGCGACTACCCTGGCACGGCTGGCCGCCCTGCTGGCGCCCGGCGGCATGATGGGGTTTTCCACCCTCTGCGCCGGCAGCTTCGCCGAATGGCGCGCCGTGCACCAGGCCGCCGGCGTACCCTGCGCCACCCCGGCCTATCCCGATACCGCCACCCTGCAGGCGGACTGGCCCTGGCCGGGGCAGGGCAGGTGGCAGACCGAAACCGTCATCGACCGGCCGGCGTCACCGCTGGCTTTCCTGCGCGAACTGCGCCAGATCGGCGCCTCCCTGCCACAGGACGGCGCCCGGCCGCTGGGTGCCGGCACCATGCGCCGCCTGCTGGCCGCGCTGGATGCCCGAGGCGCTTCCCAGGGCGCGCCTGTCATGACATATCGGATCGGCTACGGCATGTTCCGCGCGCCGCCGCAAAAGGGGGTGTTCGTCACCGGCACCGATACCGGGGTCGGCAAGACCCTGGTCTCGGCCTGCCTCGTCCGCGCCTGGGGCGCCCGCTACTGGAAGCCCCTGCAGACCGGCATCGCCGAAGAGACCGCCGACGCCGACACGCTCGCGGCGCTCGGCGCCTGCGCGCCCGCCGCCATCCATCCCGCCTTCGCCACGCTGGCCGCCCCGCTCTCGCCCCTCGACGCGGCCGAACTGGCCGGCACGCCGCTCGACGTCTCCGGCATCGCCTTGCCTCCGCCCGCCGATCCCCGCCCCCTGGTGGTCGAAGGGGCAGGGGGCGTCATGGTCCCCGTCACGGCGGACTGCATGATGATCGACCTGATCGCCCGCTTCGCCCTGCCGGTCATCCTGGTCGCGCGCAGCGGGCTCGGCACGATCAACCACACGCTGCTGACCTTGCAGGCCCTGCGCGAACGCGGCATCGCCGTGGCCGGAATCGTGCTCAACGGCCCGCCCTCCGCCGCCGCCCGCCGGGCGGTCACCCAATTCGGCCACACCCGCATCCTGGCCGAATTCCCCCATCTGGACCGGATCGGCCCGGAGCAGGTCGAAACCCTGGCCCGCACGCTGCCCGATTTCGCGACGATCTGGCGCACGCGGGACTAAAAGGAGGGCCGAAGGGACGGACCATCAGCCCCGTCCCGCTCCGGCACGCGCCAAAAATTATCCAGAAATTATTCAGAAATTATACCGCAGGTCGCAGCCGACCCAGCGCGGCGTCTGCAGATACTGCACCCGGCTATTGTCGCTGCCGGTGAAGGAATAGGTGTCGCCATGCTTGTCCAGCATGTTGTCGACATAGAGTGCGGCGGTCCACTTGCCGCTCTTCGGCCCCACTTCCATGCGCATGCCGAACGAACCGATCTTGCTGGTCTTTCCGTTCGGATCGCCCAGCGCGACCAGCATATTGTCCTTCCACGTATAGCTCGCCTGCACCGTCACGCGATAACGCGGTCCGGCATCGATCCCGTAGCGCGCCACCGCATCCCACGAGAATCGCGGCGCGAACGGGATGGCCGAATGCGCCGTGACGTTCGACAGCAGCGGCAGCCCGCCGATATTGGTGACCGGCGTGATCGCCTGAGCATCCAGATAGGCGAACGACCCGCGCAAATCCAAATTCGGGACCAGTTCATGCAGCGTGCCCGACATCTCGCCGCCGCGCGAGCGGGCGCGCGGGATCGGCCCCAGGCTCAGCGAGGTAATCCCCCGCGGCATCTCGGCCACGAACAGGGTCTGGCGATTATGATATTCATAATCGAACAGCGCCCCTTCAAGCTGCACCCTGTTGCGCAGCAGGCTGGTCTTGGCGCCGATCTCATAGGCGGTCAAATTCTCCGGCCGCACGTAATCCAGCGCCTGCGGCGCGGTCACGGGGGCGGCGAAATACGCGCCGGCCTTATAGCCGTTGGAAATCGTGCCATAGACGAGCGTCCCCGGCATGATCGTATAGCGCAGGCCCACCCGGCCGGTCAGGCGCCCATAATCATGCGCCGTGTTCAGGTACGACAGGTGCGAACCCGCAACCCCCGTGACGGCGCCGGAATCGTCGATCGTGCCCCCGTCGAACCCGCGGCTGTCATAGGACACGCGCCCGGCCGCGATGAAATCCAACCCCTTGACGATAGTGGTGACGGTGTTGGCGTACAGCCCCGCCGATATGTTCTGCTGCACGAACCGGTCCGTCAGGTTCGCGTTCGGCGCCCCCAGCAGGAAGGAGCGATAGCTCGTATAGGCGCCGTCGATCCTGTCCCAGGACTCGTACGTCCCCACCGTCACGGTCAGGCGCCGCGCCAGGCGCATGCGCAGATGCATGTCGTGCGACTGCACGATCGCGGTGTCGTTCCAGCGATAATCGCCGACATGGACGGATTCGCCATCATAATTGTCGTAATCGTCGCGCCGGTAGAAATCGATCCCGGTGGCCGAGGTAAAGGTGCCGAAATCGAACGCGCGCGTATAGTTGACGCCGATCCCCCCGCCATTCTCGTCGCGCGACGCCGCATTGTCGCCGACATTGACCGCATTGGCCCTGGCATTCGGCCCCACGCCGATCGTGCGGTCGGGCAGGCCGTTGACCGCGTCGCCATCCACGTCCTGCGGCGACACCGGGGTTCCCCTGTCGCGGATATAATGGATGTTCAGCATCAGCGACGACCGGTCGTCGATGACGAACTGGGTCAGGTTGCGCAGCCCCAGCAAATCCTGCGCGCCGTACAGCCGGCCGGTATGGATATCGTGCTGCCAGCCATCCCCGTTGATATAGCTGAAGGCGAAACGGTTATAGATATTGTCCGCAACCGGCACGTTGACGGCGCCGCGCGCGGTATTGGTGCCATAGCTGCCATAGCCCCAGTCCAGATACCCGCCGAAATGATCGGTCGGCTTGATGGATTCCACATTGATGCTGCCGCCGGTCGTGCTGCGGCCATATTCGAACCCCTGCGGCCCCTTCTCGACGCTGACGGTCTGCACGTCGAACATCTGGCCGTTATAGAATACCGGATAGGGCGCGAAGACCCCGTCGAGATAGATCCCGATCCCGCCCATATTGGTGCCGATATAATCGTCCAGCCCGATGCCCCGGATCGAGAAGATCGGCGTGCTGCCCGACGTCGCGTTCACCGCCGTGACCCCGGGCACGAAGGCCGCGATCTCCTTGGGGCTGACGATATGCAGTTCCTGCAATTCGCGGCCGCTGATGGTGTCGACCGTATTGGCCATCGTATGAAACCGCGCCGTCCGCGCGCTGGTGACCGTAATCGCCTCCAATGTCGGCCGCCGCACCGCACGGCCCACCGCCCGGCCCACCGCAAGGCCAGGCCGTGCGGGGTGCCCCAAGGCTGGGGCGGCATGCAGGGCGGAAGGCGGGCCGGAATGCAGGACGGGCGCCTGCGCCCCGGCCGGCGCCGCATGCGCGGCCATCGAACTGACCCCAGCCAGCAGCACCGCGCTGAACAGCACGCGCCGTCCCCGTCGCGGCAGGCAGGAAGGGCACTGAAAACCGGCAGGATGTCGCATAAGGCTCTCGTTCGATGAGGATGGCGTTGTTCTCATCCAAGAACGAAATCCGCCCGCCGTTCGATCGGAAGCTTTCAAAGCTTACTTTGACGATCCGCAACAAATCCCGCGCCGGCCCGAAGCGACGGCTCCGGGGCGGCACCGGGCATCACTACTGAATCCCCGGTCCGCACGCGGCGAGGCTCGCACAAACTGGCCGGTCTGGGCAGCATACCGCTGACCACAGAACACGCGCGCTTAGGCGTCACAGGGGCCGACGCAGTTTTATCTCGTCAGAAACCGGTATTCCGTATGCACCAGTAAGCGGAATGCTTGCTTTGATCAGCCGGGCCTTTCCAATGGCGCCACATCTCACCTCAGTTATCTGAAATCCCCTCGTCTGATAGAACCGCAGGCCATCGAGGTTGTCGTTCGTCGTCGAAACAATGATCGCTTTCGACCCGAGTTCTCTGAAAGAGTCACACAAATGCGTCACGAGAGCGGTCCCGACACCCTTCTGAGCCACTATGGCGTCGAGAGACAGGATCTCCACTTCGTCGTCCACGACCCTGTATGTAAGAAGACCCTCGTTGTTTCCCGCGATCAAGGCGGGCACTTTCATTAGATCAACGCGTACATCTGACACGACCATTGTCGCGTCGCCCCATCGACTCTCGAGAAACGGGCGGATCCAGACAGTATCGGCTTCAACGGCTTCTCTAATTGCAATTGTTTGGCCGTACATTCTTTTCTCCATATCGCCCCCAACTATTCTCTATTATATCATATCACCAAATCCACATTGCTGGCCGAACCGAAGAAATTCATACCGGATCTGCGCCTTCTGACGACACATCCGCGCGGCGATCAGCGTGCGATAATCGGCAAGCATCGGGCCAGGCGCGCGGCCCAGCCGGGCGACATAATGTCCATAAGCGGCCTTCACGACCGCCTCCACATTCGCCAGGTCGTCAGGTCGTGCCAGCCGGATATGGGGCGTCATGTCCCGACGCTACGATGCCGCACCGGACGCGGCAATCTCCCGACCGGATACGACGATGACGCGGGGCAGGGGCCATGACGGCCCCCATCGACGCCCGGACCCGCCGCCCTTGCCGGGACATGGCGACGTGCTCATGTCATGGATGGCACGACAGATGGCACGGGGAGCATGATGCATGGACAAGGACGGTTCCGATGCGGATCGCGCCTATGGCGGCACCCCGGAACGGCGGATCGCGCTTCTGATCGGGCAACTCCCCGAATGGATGCGGCCCGCCATCCACCGGCTGCGCCAGCCGGCGGCACGCTGGGTGCGAATCCCGGTCGGCGTTCTCCTGATCCTCGGCGGCTTCCTGTCTCTGCTGCCGGTCTTCGGGCTGTGGATGCTGCCGCTGGGGCTGTTGCTGCTGGCCGACGACCTGCCGCCCATGCGGCGCGTCAGGGATCGGCTCCTCTGCTGGATCGAAATGCGTCACCCACGCTGGATGGGCCTTGCAACGCCGCCGTCTCGCGACTGAACGCCAGGACACCTCCGGCTGACCGCCCGGATCGAACCCTTCCCGCCGTCAGACATTCCCACCATCCAGGAACAGCGACACCCCGGCAAGAGGCTCGCCATGCCCATCGACCGCCGCACGCTGCTGAAGCTCGCCGCCCTCGGCCCGGCAATCGGCGCCGCGCCGCGCATGGCGGGCGCCCGGGATGCAACGGAAGAAATGGCGCGGCAGAAGCCCGATTACACGCTGCGGATCGCCCCCGGACTGGTCGAACTCGCGCCCGACCACATCGTCTCGACCACGCTCTATAACGGCCAGTTCCCCGGACCGCTGCTGCGGCTCAAACAGGGCAGGCGGGTCGTGGTCGACATCGTCAACGACACCGACACGCCCGAACTCGTCCATTGGCATGGCCAGTTCGTACCCAGCGACATCGACGGCGCGGCCGAGGAAGGCACCCCCTTCATCCCGCCGCACGCCATGCGCCGCATCGCCTATGTGCCGCAGCCCGCGGGCTTGCGTTTCTACCATACCCATATCGTGCCCGGCGCCGATCTCAGCCGCGGCACCTATACCGGCCTCGCCGGACCGGTCTATATCGAACCGGCGGCGGATCCCGGCGCCTACGACCGAGAAATCTTCCTGGTGCTGAAGGAATTCCTGCCCTCCTTCAGCCGCGGCGGCGACATGGCGGTCGACGCGCTCGCCGGCGCGCCGCTCGCCGCATTGCAGCGGATCGGCCGGCAGGCCGACAGGCAGTTCAACGGGCCCAAGGGCTACGAGGTCGGCTACGCGCTTTTCGCCGTCAATGGCCGGATGCTGGGTCATGGCGATCCGATCCGCGTCCGGCAGGGCGAGCGCGTGCTGTTCCACGTCCTGAACGCCAGCGCCGGCGAAATCCGCAGCCTCGCCTTGCCCGGCCATAATTTCCGGGTGGTGGCGCTCGACGGCAACCCGGTGCCGTCGCCGCGCGACGTCCCCGTGCTCTGGCTGGGCGCGGCCGAACGGGTTTCGGCCATCGTCGACATGACCCACCCCGGCATCTGGATCATGGGCGACCTGGCCGACGACGACCGGCAGCGCGGCATGGGCATCGTGGTCGAATATGCCGGCATGACGGGCAGCCCGCAATGGACGCGGCCGCAGCCGTTCCGTTGGGACTATGCACGCTTCGGCAGGCCCGATGCGATGCTGCCTCCGCCGGACGAGACGATCGAAATCCTGATCGTCAAGCAGAACGGCGCCCTGAACGGCTTCAACCGCTGGACGCTCAACGGCCGCGCCTTCTCGATGGATACCAGACAGCCCGCCTACACCCTGCACCGGGGCCGGCGCTACCGGTGCACGTTCCGCAATGCCAGCGACGACATCCATCCGCTGCACCTGCACCGCCACAGTTTCGAACTGACCCATATCGGCGGAAAACCCACCGCCGGACTCATCAAGGACGTGGTGATGCTCGGCGGCTTCCAGGAACTGTCCTTCGACTTCACGGCCGACAACCCCGGACCGACCCTGTTCCATTGCCACCAGCAACTGCACATGGATTTCGGATTCATGGCTCTGTTCAATTATGCGTAGAATTATTATCCGGTCCGCCGACTGATCCGCGCGCTCCTGACCGGGCGTCTGCTAAACCAGACTTGTCCTCTTCAATCATCGAAACCTGACGGTCGCGAGATGATCGATCAAGGCCCGTACGGCCGGGGTCAAACCATGCCGGGTCGTGAAGACAAGATGCACGATGCCATGAAGGCCGCGCCATTCCGGAAGCACGCGAACAAGTTCGCCTTGGTCAAGCGCCTGGCGGCAAAGGTGATCCGGGAGGAGCGCCACACCTAGCCCGGCAACAGCCGCCTGCCGCACGGCGGCAAAATCGGCACAGCCCAACCGGGGCTCATGACGCGCGATATGGGATCGCCCCCCATCGGTCTGCAGGTACCATTCGCAGATCGCATCCTCATCGGACGTGGAGAGCGTCGGCACCGAGGAAAGATCGTCGATGTCCTGCAACCGTCCGGCCAACCCTGGCGCGGCGACGAGAATACGCGTGGAATTGCCCAGCGCGCGCATCGTCAGGGCTGCATCGCCAACCAGCGCCGTGCGTATCCTCAGGGCGACATCGACGCGCTCCGCAATCAGATCGACCGCGCGATCGACCGCGACAAGCTGAAGCCGCACCTTCGGATAGCGGGCCAGGAAACCCGATACGGCGTCCGAGATCTCCTCGATCATTCCAGTCGGACAACTGAAGCGGATGCGACCCTGCGGTTCGCTCTTGGCCTGTGCCACAAGAGACTCCGCCTGTTCCATTTCCGTCATGATAAGTCTGCAGCGCTCGTAAAAGGCCTGGCCGATCTCGGTCACGCGGAAACGCCTGCTCGTCCGTTCGATCAGCCGCAGCCCGAGGCGCGCTTCCAGGGCCGCGACGCGTCGGCTGAGCTTCGATTTGGGCTCCCGCAACGTTCGGCCGGCAGCCGCGAAGCCGCCATGGCGGACGATTTCCGCGAAATAGAAGAAGTCGTTCAGGTCGGATTTCATGCATCGTTCCTCCTAGTGAACGCTGCGTGCCACAAACGACGACTTATCGCATCATCGTTCCAGGATCATGTTCGTCTCACCGACGCACGAGCGTCGAAGACAAGGAGACAGGACAATGACAAACAGGCTCGAAAACAAGGTCGTGGTGGTCACCGGAGGGACGAGCGGCATCGGTCTCGCGACCGCGAAGGCGTTCGCCGACGACGGCGCCTTCGTCTTCATCACCGGCCGGCGCCAGGAGACGCTCGATGCCGCTGTCCGCAGCATCGGCGGCCGGGTAACGGGCGTGCGGGGCGATATGGGTCGCCTCGAGGATATCGACCGTCTCTATGAGGCCGTGCGGCAGAAGCACGACCAGATCGACGTCCTCTTCGCCAATGCCGGTGGCGGCGAATTCGCACCACTCGGCGCAATCACCGAGGCGCATTATCAATCGACCTTCGACGGCAACGTCAAAGGCGTCCTGTTCACGGTCCAGAAGGCCCTTCCGCTGCTGCGCGACGGCGCGTCGATCGTCCTCAACGCATCGAACGTCAGCGCGGCCGGGACACCCTCATTCAGCGTCTATTCCGCAAGCAAGGCCGCCGTGCGCAGCTTCGCACGCAACTGGATGCTCGACCTCAAGGATCGCCACATCCGGGTCAATGCGATCAGCCCCGGCGTCACCGAGACCGCGGGCCTCGATCATCTGTTCGGCGGCGGCGCGCAGGCTGAAGGAACCAAAAACTACCTAGCGGGCCTGATTCCCGCCGGACGCATCGCGCAGCCCGAGGAAATCGCGCGCGCGGTGCTTTTCCTCGCCTCGGACGACGCAAGCTTCGTCAATGGCATCGAACTGTTTGTCGACGGCGGCCAGAAGCAGATCTGAACCATAGCGCCCACCGCCCCGTCGCTGAATGGCCAGCACGACGTCATGACGTTTCGTTCGGCCGGCGCAGTTGCCGAGGGGATAGCATTGCCGACATCGCCCATTTCGGATGGCTTGGGCGACATCAGGTGTAGATGTCTGCGCTTGATCTGACGGACTGCATGCCGCTGCTCGTGTTGGACGCCATGCGTCCAACACGCTGCAAGCATAACCCCCGGCCCGCAGGGGCTGCCAAATCTCCCGCGCAATATTGCTCAGTACTGACGCAGCAGCCCCACCAGCCTGCCCTGGATGCGCACCCGATCCGACGGCACGATGCGCGTCTCATAGCGCGCATTGGCCGGCTCCAGCGCGATCGCGCCGCCCTTCCGCCGCAGCCGCTTCAAGGTCACTTCCTGGTCGTCGATCAGCGCCACGACGATCTGCCCGTTCTCGGCGAACTCCCCCTCGCGGATAATCACCGTATCCCCGTCCAGGATTCCGGCTTCGATCATCGAATCGCCCGTGACTTCCAGCGCGTAATGCGCGCCATGCCCCAGCAGGTTCAGCGGCACCGCGATCTGCGACCCGGTCTCGCGCAGCGCCTCGATGGCCTGGCCGGCGGCGATCCGGCCATAGAAGGGCAGGTTGATCGACCCCGCTTCCGTCGCCACGGGCGCCCCGGCCAGCCGCCCGGCGAAATCGCCCCGGATCACATTGGGCACGAACGGATCGGCAGCCGGCGCCCGTGCCGCCTCCGTCTCCCGAACGGGGCCGGGGGCAGGGGCAGGGGCAGGGGAGGAAACAGCTTCCTCCGCCATCTGCGCCCCCATGGCCCTCCCGTCGGCCGTAACGACCTCCGGCAGGCGCAGCACCTCCAGCGCCCGGGCACGATGATGGCGCCGCCGCAGGAAATCGCGCTCCTCCAGCGCCGAGATCAGCCGGTGAATGCCCGATTTCGACCGCAGGTTCAGCGCATCCTTCATCTCATCGAACGACGGCGAAAAACCGGTCTGCTTCAGATGCCTGTCGATGAACAGCAGCAGCTCATGTTGCTTGCGTGTCAGCATTGGCACCCCCGTGACCGAATTGAGCGACTTATTGGACGCGTGGTTGGCCGATCCGTTACCAGGGCAGGGAACAAACAGGAAACCTATTGATGTTGTTCTATATTGGTTCCCACCCGTCCGTCAACAGCACCGGCCCGCCCCGGCCCCCGGATCACACGAAAAAGACCGCGCCGAGGCCGTTTTACAAGCCGTGCTAGCAAGCCAGAGCGGCCGGCAGAAAACGCGCGTCTCAGATCGACAGGCTGTCCAGCCGCAGCACCTGGCACGGCGCACCCGTGCGCGCCGCCGGCGCATGCGGCGGCCGCAGGATCAGCGCCTGGCTGTCGGCCAGGGTCCGCAGCATCGCCGAATCCTGGCGGGAAAACGCGGTCGCGACCAGCGCCCCGCCGGCATCGCGGCGCAGCGTGGCGCGCAGATGGTCCGCCCTCTGGTCGTTCTCCGGCAGGTCGCCCCCCAGCACCGCCTGTTCCGGCATCACCAGCCGGTCGCTCCGTCCGCTCAGGGCCCGAATCGCCGGCAGGGCGAAGACAATGCCGCAGACCAGCGCCGCGACCGGATTGCCCGGCAGCCCCAGCACCGGCACCGTGCCGATGCGTCCGAACATCAGCGGCTTGCCCGGCCGCATCGCGATCTTCCAGAAATCGACCGCCAGCCCGATCCGCTCCAACCCGCGCTGCACCAGGTCATAGCGTCCCACGCTGGCGCCGCCGGCGGTCAGCAGCATGTCGGCCCGTGCGATCCCCTGGCCCAGCCGGGCAATCTCGGCCTCGTCATCCCGCGCGTCGGGCAGAATCACCGGCACCCCGCCGCTGGCCCGCACCAGGGCGGCCAGCATCGGGGCGTTCGAATTGGCAATCCCGCCCGGCGGGATCGGATTGCCGGGCAAGGCGATCTCGTCGCCGGTCGACAGGATCGCGACGACCGGCCGCCGATGCACCGGCACCCAGGCATGATTCGCCGCCGCGATCAGCCCGACTTCCCGCGCCAGGATCGCACGGCCCTGTCCGACCACGACCTGGCCACGGGCGAAATCCTGCCCCTGCCGCCGGATATGCTGCCCGGCGCGCACATCCGCCGTCACGCCGATCCGCCCACCCCCAGCGTCATCCTGCGCTCCACCCTGGGCAATCGTGTTTTCCTGGATCAGCACCGAATCGGCCCCGGCCGGCATCACGCTGCCGGTATACAGCCGCACGCAGCCCCCCTCGGGCACGGCGCCGGCAAAGGGATGGCCGGCCGGGCTTTCCCCCACCAGATTCAGCACAGCACCCGCACGGGCATCCTCCGCCCGCACCGCATATCCGTCCATCGCCGATATGTCGGCGGGCGGATTGTCCAGCCGGGCCGCGATCTCCCCCGCCGTCACCCGCCCCCATGAATCGGCCAGCGCGACCAGTTCCGGCCCGGTCGGCGACAGGTCCGCCAGAATCCGCTCCTGCGCCTCGGATACGCTCAGCATGGCTCCCGTTCTCCCTCCGCCGCGCGCCGCACACCCTGAATCTGCGCGATTCGTGCGACTAATGCTTGACCTCGGGCCTCTGTATGCGCATTTTCCGCCGACTTGAACCACTGCTGCACCTGATTGTTCCAGCAGCGGCGGAGCAGTGCTGAGGATTCCATGGCCAAGACCAACACCATTCAGATCAAGCTCGTCTCGACGGCGGACACCGGCTACTTCTACGTGACGAAGAAGAACGCCCGCGCCCAGACCGGCAAGCTCGAGATGCGCAAATACGATCCCGTCGCGCGGAAGCACGTCGCCTTCCGCGAAGCGAAGATCAAATAATCGGCCGCATCCACGGGTCTCACCCACGGATGCGACAAAAAAGCCGGGCGCCCCACGGGGCCCCGGCTTTTTGCGTTGCGCCTCGCCTGACGGAAACGCCCGATCCTCAATAAAGCCGGTCGTGCGCCCCATAGGGAACGACCAGCTCATTCGAGCGCGACAGGTTCAGCATCGCCCGCGCCCGCTCGTCCAGCGTGTCGCGGTCCAGCGCGTTTTCCTTCAGTCCCCGCACCCGCCGGGCCCAGGCAAGCTGTTCCGACATCGCGTCCTGCTGGGCGGCACGCGCCTCATCCAGCAGCCGGAGCTGCGCCTGATAGCTGTGCATGCCATGATCGCCCTGCATGGCGTTCCAGCCGAAATAACCGGTCAGCCCGATGAACAGGGCAGGGGGAACGACCATGCGGATTGCCCGCCGAATCATCCGGCCGATCTGCATGGTCGATAAGTCCCTCTCCGATTCGTCCCGAAGTATTCCCGATCCGGCGCTGGCGGAAAACAGAATTTCCCGCCGGACGCGCCGGATCGCGGTATTTTTTGCCCTTCAGGCCGTTCAGGCCGTCTTCAGGATCGTCCGGCCCGCATAACGGGCCGCCGTGGCCAGCTCGTTCTCGATGCGGATCAGTTGGTTGTATTTCGCCGTGCGGTCCGACCGCGACAGCGACCCGGTCTTGATCTGCCCGCAATTGGTCGCCACCGCCAGGTCGGCGATCGTCGAATCCTCGGTCTCGCCCGAACGATGGCTCATCACGGCGGTATAGCCCGCGCGCTGCGCCATCTCGACGGCTTCCAGCGTCTCGCTCAGCGTGCCGATCTGGTTCACCTTCACCAGCAGCGAATTGGCGATGCCGGCCTTGATGCCGCGGCGCAGCCGCTCCGGATTGGTCACGAACAGATCGTCACCCACCAGTTGCACCGTCTTGCCCAGCGCGGCGGTCAGCGCGGCCCAGCCTTCCCAATCGTCCTCGGCCAGCCCGTCCTCGATCGACACGATCGGATAGCGCGCGGCCAGGTCGGCCAGATAGGCCACCATGCCGGCCGAATCCAGGGTCTTGCCTTCGCCTTCCATCACATAGCGGCCGTCGCGATAGAACTCGGTCGACGCGCAATCCAGGGCGAACGTCACATCGTCGCCGGGGCGATAGCCCGCCGCCTCGACCGCCTTGGTGATGAAGCCCAGCGCCTCGTCGGCCGATTTCAGACCGGGGGCAAAGCCGCCCTCGTCGCCGACATTGGTGTTGTGCCCGGCCGCCGACAGGTTCTTCTTCAACTGGGCGAAGATCTCCGAGCCCACGCGCACCGCATCGGCGAAGGTCGGCGCGCCCACCGGCTGGATCATGAATTCCTGAATGTCGATCGGGTTGTCGGCATGCTGGCCGCCATTGACGATGTTCATCATCGGCACCGGCAGCGTGCGGGCATAGACCCCGCCGACATAGCGATAGAGCGGGATCTGCAATTCCTCGGCCGACGCCTTGGCCACCGCCAGCGACACGGCCAGGATGGCGTTGGCACCCAGGCGCCCCTTGTTCGGCGTGCCGTCCAGGTCGATCATCGCCTCGTCGATCGCGACCTGGTCCATGGATTCGACGCCCTGCAGCGCCTCCAGGATCTCCTTCTCGACATTCTCGGCGGCCTTCAGCACGCCCTTGCCGCCGAAGCGCGACTTGTCGCCGTCGCGCAGCTCGACCGCCTCATGCGCGCCGGTCGAGGCGCCCGACGGCACCGCGGCCCGTCCCTGCGCGCCGGACGCCAGCTCGACATCGACCTCGACGGTGGGATTGCCGCGGCTGTCCAGGATCTCACGCGCAATGATATCGACGATAGCACTCATGGGTCTGCTTCCTCATTATGTGGATATTGGGCCGTCGCGGCGTCTGTCAGGATGCGCAACGGCGACCGGCTCCCTCCCTCCCGCGTACGGACAGGGACAGGACGCGTCGCTCCGCCGGCCGAAGCCGCTATGGTGGGGTCGTTTCCGGTCACGGGCAGGATCATAGCAGCACGAAACGGAGAAGAACATGAAGCGCCTGCCGCTCCTGGCCATCATTCTGGCGATCGCCAGCCCCGCGCCCGCCCTGCTGTTCGGCGCCGGGGTCATTTTTTTCCCCGCCGGCCAGCCCGCGCCGGGCGCCGGAACGGGGGCCGCATCGGGGCCGATGATGGCGCTCGCCGCCTATTGCGGCCTGCTTCTCGCATTCGGCGGCGCGGTCCATTGGGGGCTTGCCCTCGACCGGCCGGTCCTGCTCGCCGCATCCGGCACCGCGTCCGCCGACACGCGCCGCCTGCTGACCGGCGCCATCCCGCTGCCGGTCGCCTGGCTGGGCATCCAGATACTCTATATGGGCCACGCCGTCGCCGGCCTCATCATCCTGATGGCCGGATTCGGCGGCCTGTTCGCGGCCGAACGCGCGGCCTGGCGCCGGGGCGAACTCCCGTCCGGCTATCTCGCCCTGCGCCTGTGGATCACCGCCGTCACCCTGTCATGCCTGGCGCTCATCGTCCTGACCCGCCTGGCATGACAGCGGCACGGCACCCGCTCAGCCGCCCTTCGCCAGCCGGTCGAAGCGCAGCAGGCGGGTCACCAGATCCTTCATCTCGCCGATCGGGATCATGTTCGGCCCGTCGCTGGGCGCGCGGTCCGGGTCCTCATGGGTCTCGATAAAGACCGCCGCCACCCCGATCGCGACCGCCGCGCGCGCCAGCACCGGGGCAAATTCCCGCTGCCCGCCCGACGCGCCGCCCAGCCCGCCCGGCTGCTGGACGGAATGGGTCGCGTCATACACGACCGGATAGCCGGTCTCGCCCATGATCGGCAGGCCGCGCATGTCGTTGACCAGCGTGTTGTAGCCGAAGCTGGTGCCCCGCTCGCACAGCATGATGCGCTCATTGCCGGTCGAGGCGATCTTCGCCGCGACATTCTTCATGTCCCACGGCGCCAGGAACTGGCCCTTCTTGACGTTGATCGCAGCCCCGGTCTCGCCCGCGGCCAGCAGCAGGTCGGTCTGCCGGCACAGAAAGGCCGGGATCTGCAGCACGTCGACCGCCTCGGCCACCGGCGCGCATTGCTCGGCCGCATGCACGTCGGTCAGCACCGGCATGCCGAACCGCTCGCGCACCCGCGCCAGGATCTCCAGCCCCTTCGCCATGCCGACACCGCGCGCGCTGCCCAGGCTGGTACGGTTCGCCTTGTCGAACGAACTTTTATAGATCACCCCGATCCCGCACTCCCGGGCGATGCCGTCCAGCGCCCCGGCCATCTCCATCGCATGCGATTCGGATTCGATCTGGCAGGGCCCCGCGATCAGCACCAGCGGACGATCATTGCCGACGACCAGTTCGCCGACCGAAACGGATCTTGAATGGCTCATACCAGACGCATCTTCTTCACGGCCGCCCCGACGAAGCCCGAGAAGAGCGGGTGCGGATCGAACGGCTTGGACAGCAATTCAGGATGATACTGCACGGCGACGAACCAGGGATGATCCGGATATTCCACCACTTCCGGCAGGATGTCGTCCGGCGACATGCCCGAGAATTTCAGCCCGGCCTCTTCCAGCACCGCACGGTAATGGACATTGACCTCATAGCGATGGCGATGCCGCTCGCGGATCTCGGTCTTGCCATAGATCCCGGCCACCCGCGACCCCTCGGCCAGCTTGGCGGGATAGGCGCCCAGGCGCATCGTCCCACCCATTTCCCCGCCTTCGCGGCGGCGCAGCAGCTCGTTGCCGCGGGCCCATTCGGTCATCAGCCCCACCAGCGGCTCCGGGGTCGGCCCGAATTCGGTCGACGACGCATCGGGCAGGCCCGCCAGGTTCCGCGCGCATTCGATGACGGCCATCTGCATCCCGAAACAGATGCCCAGGAACGGAATCCGGTGCTCGCGCGCAAACCGCACGGCCTGGATCTTGCCCTCCGCCCCGCGCTCGCCGAATCCGCCGGGCACCAGAATCGCATGCGCGTCGCGCAGCGCCTCGATCGCGGTCTCCGATTTCTCGAAGATCTCGGCCTCCACCCAGTCCAGCTTCACCCGCACCCGATTCGCGATGCCGCCATGCTGCAGCGCCTCGATCAGCGACTTATAGGCATCCAGCAGCGCGGTATATTTCCCGACCACCGCGATGCGCACCTCGCCCTCGGGATGGCGCATCGCCTCCAGCACGTTCTTCCACGCCGTCAGGTCCGGTTCCTGGTCATGGGGCAGGCCGAAATGGCGCAACACCTCGGTGTCCATGCCCTCGGCATGGTACGAAATCGGGCAGGCATAGATCGTGTCGACATCCAGCGCCGCGATCACGGCCTCTGGCCGCACATTGCAGAAATTGGCGATCTTGCGCCGCTCGGTATCGGGAATCGGCCGGTCCGACCGGCACAGCAGCATCTGCGGCTGGATGCCGACATTCTGCAGTTCCTTGACGGAATGCTGCGTCGGCTTCGTCTTCAGCTCGCCCGCCGAGGGAATCCACGGCAGCAGGGTCAGGTGCACGAACATCGTCGTGCCGGCGCCCAGATCGTTGCGCAACTGCCGGATCGCCTCCAGGAACGGCAGGCTCTCGATATCGCCCACCGTGCCGCCGATCTCGACCAGCACGAAATCCAGCGCATCGGTCCCGGCGACCACCGCTTCCTTGATGGCGTCGGTAATGTGGGGAATGACCTGGACGGTCGCTCCCAGGTAATCGCCGCGCCGCTCGCGCGCGATCACGTCGGAATAGATCTGGCCCGTCGTGGCATTGTCGGCCCGGGTCGCATGCACGCCCGTAAAGCGCTCGTAATGGCCCAGGTCCAGGTCCGTCTCCGCGCCATCGTCGGTCACGAAGACTTCGCCATGCTGATACGGGCTCATGGTGCCCGGATCGACGTTCAGATAAGGATCGAGCTTGCGCAGCCGAACCCGGTATCCGCGCGCCTGCAGCAGCGCCGCCAGGGCTGCCGAGGCAATGCCTTTACCGAGAGAGGAAACCACGCCGCCAGTGATGAATACAAACCGCGTCATGGAGCGCCTTCCTACACCGTTTCCCGTCATGGTGGAAAGCCTATATCCGGCCCCATCGCCACCCGCCCGAGAAGAATAGAAGAATATAAACAAAATGGCCGCCCCCGCCGACCGGCGGGAGCGGCCATTCCGATCCGTTCGCCCCGTTCAGCGCGTCGGCGCGGGCGCCGGAGCAGGGGTGGAAGCCGGAGCAGGGGCAGGGGCCGGAACGCCGGCCGGCGCGGGCGGCTGGGCCAGGATGTCATGGCCACCGCCGGTCGAGGCCCCGCGATTCATCACCGCCAGGGTCAGCGACAGAAGCATGAAGATCCCGGCCAGGATCGCGGTCGTGCGCGTCAGCAGGTTCGCCGTCCCCCGCCCGGACATGAACGCCCCCATGCCCTGGCTGCCGCCGATTCCCAGGCCGCCCCCCTCGCTACGCTGGATCAGGACTGTCCCGATCAGCGCCAGGGTCACGAACAGATGCAGAAAAAGAAGGACGGTGATCATACTAGCTTCCAGATAACACGCAGCAGACCGACCGTTTACAGATCCACGGCGGCCCGGACAATCGGCAGGAACGTCTCGGCCTGCAGACTCGCAGTACCGACCAGCGCGCCGCCGACCTCCGCGATGGGCAGGATGCTCGCGGCGTCGCGCGCATTCACCGACCCACCATAGAGGATCCGCATGGTTTTTCCAGCCGCGCCGAACTGCCGGACCAGTTCCGCGCGGATAAAGCCCATCATGTCCGCGATGTCCTGTCGCGACGCCGGCACGCCCGACCCGATGGCCCATACCGGTTCATAGGCCACGATCCCCGAAAACCCGTCGGGCAGCGACCCCTTGATCTGCCAGCCGATCGCGTCGCGATCCTCGCCCGCCGCCTTCTGGTCGCCGTTCTCGCCCACGCAGACGATCGGCGTCAGCCCCGCCGCCATCGCCGCCTGGGCCTTCTCGCGCACCGTCTCGTCCAGCTCCCCATGGTCGCGCCGCCGCTCGGAATGCCCCAGGATGACATATTCGACACCCAGTTCGGCCAGCATGGGCGCCGACACGTCGCCGGTATGCGCGCCCATCGGCGCCTGATGGCAATCCTGCGCCCCCAGCGCGATCCCGCTTCCCTTCAGGATCGGCGCCAGCAGGGCCAGTTGGGTAAAAGGCGGACAGACGACGACCTGCGGCGGCGAGGGAATGGCGCCCAGCCCGTCGGCGATCGCCCCGACCAGATCGCGCGACGCGGCACTCAGCCCATGCATCTTCCAGTTGCCGACGACCATCTGCCTCATAATGTTCCCATCCTGTGCCAACGCCGCCCTTCCACCCGGCCGCCGGCGGTCTCGTCTTTTCAGGGGGAAGGCCGACCAGGTTCTGATACCCTACACCATGCGGCCGCGCATGGTGCAATGCCGCAAAGCCCCTGCTGGCGCGGCCGTGAACAGGGTTCTGGTCAAGCGGCAACGGTATCCCTATGGTGCCCCGCCGAAAAGGTGGCCGCGCGCGGCCGCACGCCTCAAGCCGCTCTCGTCCGGACCCTGGATTTCATGATTTCCTTCCTCCGCCGTGTTCTCGTCGATTCCTGGCTGGGCCGCATCATTGCCGGCCTGCTCTTCCTCGCCTTCGTCGGATGGGGAGTCGGCGACGTGCTGACGAACATGGGCAGCGAACGCGCCGACGTCGTCGCCCGCATCGGCGACCAGACGATCACCACGGACGCCCTGCTCTCCGCCACGCAGAACGAACTGCAGCAGACGGCCCGACAGTTCGGCGTCACCGATCCGTCGCAACTCCCGCCCGCGACCCGCCGGCAGGTGGCGCAGCAGGCCCTGCAGCGCCTGCTCATGCAATCCGAGATGGTGCGCGCGGCCGACCGGCTCAAGCTGATCGTGCCCGACGCGGCGGTCCGCGACGAAATCTTCGGCATGCAGGTCTTCAAGGGCACGGACGGCCGCTTCGACCGCAGCCTCTTCGACGCCCGCCTGCGCCAGATCGGCATGACCGAATCCCGCCTGCTGGACCTGGTGCGCCAGGACATCGCCGTGCGCGGCCTGGCCGAGCCGCTCCAGGGCGGCGCCACCGCCCCCGACATCCTGGTCCGCCGCGCCTTCGCTTTCGACGCACAGGCCCGCACCATCGACCTGGTGCGCGTGCTCGACGGCGACCAGCCGGCGCCAACCCCCGACGCGGCTCAGTTGCACCGTTATTATGACAACCACCCGTGGCTCTTCCGCGCGCCGGAATACCGCCACGCCCGGATCGTCATCCTGTCCCCCGACACGGTCGCCCGCTCGATCGAGATCCCCGACACCGAGCTGCGCAAGCTCTATGATTCGGAACAGGCGAAATACCACGTGCCCGAAACCCGCGACGTGCAGATCGTCACCGCCCCCAGCCAGGCCCGCGCCCAGGCCATCGCGGCGCAGTGGCAGTCCGGCGCCGACTGGGCGACACTCCAGGCCGGCGCCAAGGACAGCGCCACGGTGGAAATGAACAGCGTGCGCGAAAGCGCGATCCCGTCCCCGGCCCTGGCCAGACTGGTCTTCGCGGCCCCCGCGAACGCGCTGCAGGGTCCCAGCCAGACCGACACCGGCTGGGTCATCTTCAAGGTGACGCAGGTAACGCCGCCCCACGACACCGATTTCGCCGCCGCCCGGACCGAACTGCGCGACCAGATCGCCCATGCCCAGGCCGGCGCGCTCGTCGGTCCCCGCGTCCAGAAATTGCAGGACGCGATCGCCGGCGGCGGCCTGGACCATATCCCCGACAATCTCGGCGCCGTCGCCATCGCCGGCACGCTGGACGCCCAGGGCCGCACGCCCGACGGCACGCCGGCCCCGATCCCCGCCTCCGACGCCCTGCGCCAGGCGATCGCGGCGCGAATCTTCAGCCAGGCGAAAGGCGCCAACCCGACACTGGTGCAAGGCCCGGACAATGGCTGGTACGCCGTCGCGGTCGACACGGTCACCCCCGGCCGGCTCCAGCCCTTCGACACCGTCGGCGACAGCGTCCGCGCGGCCTGGCTGGACGCGGCCCGCCGCCACGCCGCCGACCTCCAGGCCACCTCGCTCTACCTGACGGCCAAGGGTCGCGGCGGCGTGGCGGCGGCCGCGGCGCCGGGGCAGCAGGTCGAGCACCCCGCGCCGCTGACCCGCACCCGGCCGGTCGAGAATGTGCCGCCCGAACTGGCCCAGCTCGTCTTCCGCCTCCCCAGGACGGGACAGACGGTGATGCTCGACCAACCGGACGGATTCTATGTCGCGACCCTCACGGCCATCACCCAGCCCGACCCGGCGGCCCAGCCGATGGAGATGCAGCGCATCCGCACGGGCCTCAGCCAGTCGATGCAGGACGATATCGGCATCGCCTACGCCATGGCGCTGCAGAAATCCGCCAAACCCAAGATCAATGCCAGCGCGCTGAATACGGTCCTGTCCTCCGTGGCCGGTCCGAGCGGCGCCGGAGAGTCCAGCCCGTGACGACCGCGCCCGCTCTTTCGCCCGCCTCCGGCGGCGACGAGATCCTGTCCGCACTCGGCCAGGGACGCGCCGCGATCCTGTGGAGCGTCGAGGCCGCGGACCTGCTCACCCCGGTCTCCGCCTATATGCGCCTCGCCCGCCTGGCCGGCGCGACCGAAACCGACGCCCCGCGCAATGCCTTCCTGTTCGAAAGCGTCGAGGGCGGCGTCGCCCGCGGCCGCTACTCGGTCATCGGCCTGCTGCCCGACCTGATCTGGCGCTGCCATGGCGGCCACGCCGCGATCAACGCGACCGCCGACACGGACCCGGCCGCCTTCACCCCGGCGGCGGCCGCACCGCTCGATTCGCTGCGCGCCGTCATCCGCGATTCCCGCATGGCGCTTCCGGCCGGCCTGCCGCCGATGATCGGCGGCCTGTTCGGCTATCTGGGCTACGACATGGTCCGGCAGATGGAACATCTGCCCCACATGCCGCCCGACGACCTCCATCTGCCCGAAGGCGTGATGATCCGCCCCCGCCTGTTCGCGGTCTTCGACACGGTGCGCGACGAACTGACCCTGGCGGCGCCGATCCGCCCCCGCGCCGGGCATGCGCCCGAACAGGCGCTGCAGGCCGCGCAGGACCTGCTGGCCACCGCGCGACAGAGCCTGTCCGAACCGCTGGCCCTGCACGAGATCGCGCCACGCTATACCGGCCCGCTCGACCCGCCGCATTCGACCTTCACCAGGGACGCGTTCTG
Organism: Nguyenibacter vanlangensis; assembly: GCF_038719015.1. Classification (NCBI taxonomy): domain Bacteria; kingdom Pseudomonadati; phylum Pseudomonadota; class Alphaproteobacteria; order Acetobacterales; family Acetobacteraceae; genus Nguyenibacter; species Nguyenibacter vanlangensis. The sequence continues at coordinate 573,004 of NZ_CP152276.1, read as the reverse complement.
CGACGCCGTCCGGCGCATCCAGGACTACATCGCCGCCGGCGACGCCTTCCAGGTCGTGCCCAGCCAGCGTTTCTCCACGTCCTTCACCCTGCCGCCGCTCGCGCTCTACCGCGCGCTGCGCCGCATCAACCCCGCGCCGTTCCTGTTCAACCTGGCGTTCGACGGGTTCAGCCTGGTCGGCTCCTCGCCGGAAATCCTGGTGCGCCTGCGCGACGGCCGCATGACCGTCCGCCCGCTGGCCGGCACCCGCCCCCGCGGCGCCACGCCCGAGGAAGACCAGGCCCTCGAACGCGACCTGCTCGCCGATCCCAAGGAACTGGCCGAACACCTGATGCTGATCGATCTCGGCCGCAACGATGTCGGCCGCGTCTGCGAGATCGGTTCGGTCAAGGTGACCGAGAAATTCGTCATCGAGCGTTTCAGCCACGTCATGCACATCTCCTCGAACGTCGAGGGCACGCTCCGCCCGGGGCTCGAGGCCATCGACGCGCTGATCGCCGGCTTCCCGGCCGGCACGCTGACCGGCGCGCCGAAGATCCGCGCGATGGAGATCATCGACGAGGTCGAACCGACCCGCCGCGCCACCTATGCCGGCTGCATCGGCTATTTCGGCGCGAACGGCGAGATGGATACCTGCATCGGGCTGCGCATGGCCGTGGTCAAGGACGGCCAGATGCACGTGCAGGCCGGCTGCGGCGTCGTCGCCGACAGCGTACCCGAAGCCGAATATGAGGAAACCCGCCACAAGGCCCGCGCCCTGTTCCGCGCCGCCGAGGAAGCAGTTCAGTTCGCCCTGGGTCGCAATGGAACCGCGGCGGGGCATGGCGGGGCAGGATGACGCAGCACCCGCAACCCGTCACAAAATTGCGCAACCGGCCCGGATGAGCGCAACAAACTCCCGCTTTTTGCACGTCAAAGATTATTTCGGTTAAATTCGGATCTGCCGTTTGACCGGGCCGAAACACGAGTTCATCATATTGCCATGATCCTGCTGATCGACAATTACGACAGCTTCACCTTCAATCTCGTCCATTATCTGGGCGACCTGGGGGAGGTCTGCGACGTCCGCCGCAACGACGCTCTGACGTCCGAGGACGCGCTGGCCCTGCGGCCCGAGGCGATCGTCCTGTCGCCCGGCCCCTGTTCGCCCAACGAGGCCGGGATCTGCTGCGACCTGATCCGCAAGGCCGCCGGCCGGGTTCCCGTCTTCGGGGTCTGCCTGGGCCACCAGGCGATCGGCCAGGTCTTCGGCGGCACCGTCGTCCGCGCCCCTGTCCCGATGCACGGCAAGGTCAGCGCCGTCCATCACGACGGCAGCGGGGTGTTCGCGGGACTGCCCGACCCGTTCATGGCCACCCGCTATCACAGCCTCACGATCGACCCCTCCAGCCTGCCGGACGAACTCGCCCCGGTCGCGCACACGCAGGACGGGGTGATCATGGGGCTCCGCCACCGCACGCTGCCCATCTTCGGCGTCCAGTTCCATCCCGAAAGCATCGCGTCCGAACACGGCCACGACATCCTGGCCAATTTCATGGCCATCGTCCGCGGGCGCAACGCGCCCCGCAAGGCCGCCTGACCCGCCCATGGACGGCATTCCGCCCCTTTCGGCAGACTCTCCCCCTCCGGCGGCAGCTTCCCCGGCCACCCATTCTCCGGCTCCCGACCCCGCCGGCGCCTTCCGCGCCATCCTGGACCGGCTGGCCCGCGGCGACATCCTGACCGAGGCCGAGGCCGAGACGGTCTTCGGCCTCATCATGGACGGCGCGATCCCCGACACGCTGATCGCCGCCTTCCTGATGGCGCTGCGCGTCCGTGGCGAGCGGCCCGCCGAATTGCTGGGCGCGGTCCGCGCCATGCGGGCGCGCATGCGCCGGGTCGGCCCGGTACCCGCCGGCACGATCGACGTCTGCGGCACGGGCGGCGACGGGCTGGGCACATTGAATATCTCGACCGCCGTGGCCTTCGTCCTGGCCGCGCTCGGCGTGCCGGTGGCCAAGCACGGCAACCGCGCGCTCTCCTCGCGCTCCGGCGCCACCGACGTGCTGGGTGAACTGGGCGTGCCGCTGTCCGACGATCCCGCGCTGATCGCCGCGCGGATCACGCACGACCATCTGGCCTTCCTGGCGGCGCCGGCCCATCACCCTGCCATGCGCCATGCCGCGCCGGTGCGCGCCGCGCTGGGCATCCGCACCCTGTTCAACCTGGTCGGGCCGCTCAGCAACCCGGCCGGGGTCAGGCGCCAGCTCATCGGGGTGTACGACCCGTCCTGGCTTCGCCCGGTCGTCGAGACACTCCGCGACCTCGGCTCGGAACGCGTCTGGGCGGTCCACGGGAACTGCGGCGAAAACCGCGGCGCGCAGCCGGGCAGGGGCGTGGACGAACTCACCCTGGCCGGCCCGACCGACATCGTGGCGCTGCAGGACGGCCGGATCCATGAACTGACCCTCCAGCCCGAGGATGCCGGCCTGCGCGCGGCGCCGATCGCGGCGATCGCCGGCGGCGACCCGGCCGAGAACGCCCGCGCCCTGGCGGCCCTGCTGGGCGGAGCGCACGGCGCCTATCGCGACACGGTGCTGCTGAACGCCGCCATATCGTTGCACGTTGCGGGCCGGGGTGAAGTGCTTCACGATGGGGCGATCAGAACGGACGCCCTGCGTGCCCTGGTTGCCGACGCCGCCCGCGTCCTCGATGACGGATCGGCACTGGCCGCATTGAATTCCGCACGCGCCCCCCGGCCGGGCAGCGCGGAGGAGAGTATACAGAGCGTATGATGACCGACATGCCGACGAATCAGGTTCATGCCGATTGCGGTACCGTCCCCGACCCGGATGTCCTTCCGGACGTCCTGGCCCGAATTTGCGCCCGGACGCGCGTGGATGTCGCCCAGCGCGCCACCATCACGCCGCTGAAGGACATCGTCGCCCGCGCGCGTGAGGTCGATACCCCCACCCGCGGGTTCGGCCAGGCGCTCAAGCAGCGCACCGCCGATCGCCAGATCGGCCTGATCGCGGAAATCAAGAAGGCCTCGCCCTCCGCCGGCATCCTCCGCCCCGAATACGACCCCGCCGGCATCGCCGCCGACTACGAGAAAGCCGGCGCCGCCTGCCTCTCCGTCCTGACCGAGGGGTCATGCTTCCATGGCTGTGCGGAGGACCTCCAGCGGGTGCGCGAGGCCAGCCGCCTGCCGATCCTGCGCAAGGATTTCATCCTCGACCCGTGGCAGGTCCATGAAAGCCGCATCATCGGCGCCGACTGCATCCTGCTGATCATGGCCGCCCTGACCGATACCGAGGCATCGGAACTGCTCGATATCGCCCGCGGCCTGGACATGGACGTTCTGGTCGAGGTGCATGACGAAGCCGAACTGAACCGGGCCCTGGCCCTGGACACGTCGCTGATCGGCATAAATAACCGCAATCTCAAGACATTGAAGACTGATCTTGAGACAACGATCCAACTCACCCCCCTGGTGCCGCCCGACCGGATCGTCGTCTCCGAAAGCGGAATCCGCACGCATGAGGACGTCGTCCGGCTCAGCGAGATCGGCGCCAGCGGATTCCTGGTCGGCGAGAGCCTGCTGCGCCAGCCCTCTCCCGGCGACGCGGCCCGCGCGCTGCTCGGTCCCGCCTGAACATGGCGGCAGCGGCCGAACTCTCCCATCTCGACGCCGGCGGCCACGCCGTGATGGTGGACGTGTCCGCCAAGCCGGCGACCGTGCGCCAGGCCACAGCCCGCGGCCGCGTGACGATGCGGCCCGAAACCCTGGCCCTCATCCTTTCCGGCGGCGTGCCCAAGGGCGACGTGCTCGCCGTCTCGCGGATCGCCGGCATCATGGCGGCCAAGAAGACCGCCGACCTGGTCCCGCTCTGCCATCCGCTGCCCCTGACGTCGGTCCGGGTCGAACTGGCGGCCGCCGCCGACGGGGCAGGGGTCGAGATCGCGGCCCATGTCGGCACCACCGGACAGACCGGCGTCGAAATGGAGGCTCTGACCGCGGTCAGCGTGGCGGCGCTGACCCTCTACGACATGTGCAAGGCCGTCGACCGCGACATGACGATCGAGGCGATATGCCTGGTGCGCAAGACGGGCGGGCGTTCCGGCCCCTATGAAAGAGCGGGGGCGGGCGCATTATCGAAACAGACGGAATGACGCGCGACCCGCCGGACGGCACGCCGGCGGCCGCTCACCGGCCTCGGGGCCCCGCCCGGCCCGCCGGTGACCCGGTCCCGCGATCGGCTCCGTCATAACGACCACGTCGTCTTAACAATTCCGTCATAACAATAAAGAGGGAAACGTTTCAGAATGGGCGAAATTCGCAAACCCAAGACCGAGGCCGGACGCAACGCGCCGTCCATGGGCAAGGACGACCTGCAGCGCGCCTTCCACGACATGGTGCTGATCCGCCGGTTCGAGGAACGGGCCGGCCAGCTCTACGGCATGGGGCTGATCGGCGGCTTCTGTCACCTCTATATCGGCCAGGAAGCGGTCGTCGTCGGCGTGCAGATGGAACTCAAGCACGGCGACAAGATCATCACCTCCTACCGCGACCACGGCCAGATGCTGGCGGCCGGCATGGATCCGCGCGGCGTCATGGCCGAACTGACGGGGCGCGAGGGCGGCTATTCCCGCGGCAAGGGCGGGTCGATGCACATGTTCTCGACCGAAAAACATTTCTATGGCGGCCACGGCATCGTCGGCGCCCAGGTCTCGCTGGGCATCGGCCTGGCCTTCGCCAACAAATATCGCGGCACGGACGAAGTCTCGGTCACCTATTTCGGCGAGGGCGCGTCCAACCAGGGCCAGGTCTATGAAAGCTTCAACCTCGCCGCCCTGCACAAGCTGCCCTGCGTCTTCGTGATCGAGAACAATCAGTACGGCATGGGCACCAGCGTCGAGCGTGCTTCGGCGTCCAAGGAATTGTGGCGCAACGGCGAACCCTGGGGCATCCCGGGCCGCAAGGTCGACGGCATGGATGTCGAGGCCGTGCGCGACGCGGCACGCGAGGCGATCGCCCATTGCCGGCAGGGCAAGGGCCCGTTCCTGCTTGAAATGTCGACCTACCGCTATCGCGGCCACTCGATGTCCGACCCGGCCAAATACCGTCCCCGCACCGAAGTCGACGAAATGCGCAAGCATCATGACCCGATCGACCGGGTCCGGCACGAATTGCTCGCCCTGGGCGTCGCCGAGGACGAACTGAAATCGATCGAGGACAAGGTCAAGGCCGTGGTTGTGGACGCCGCCGATTTCGCGCAGGGCAGCCCCGAGCCCGATCCGTCCGAATTGTGGACCGACGTGCTGGTGGAAGGCTGAACCCATGACGACACAGATCCTGATGCCCGCCCTCTCGCCGACCATGACCGAGGGCAAGCTCGCGCGCTGGCTGAAGAACAGCGGCGATCCGATCGCCGCCGGCGACGTGATCGCCGAGATCGAGACCGACAAGGCGACGATGGAGGTCGAGGCCGTCGACGAGGGCACGCTGGGTGACATCCTGGTGGCCGAAGGGACCGAGAACGTCGCGGTCAACACGCCGATCGCCACGCTGAAGACCAACGGCGCCGCCGCCCCCGCGCCATCCCCGGCCTCCCAGCCGGCCCCGGCTCCCGCCGCCCGCGCGCCCGAAGCCCCCTCCCTGGCCGCCCCGCCGGCCCCCGCCGCCGCGCCCGAGAAGGAATGGGGCGAAACCGCCGAGATCACGGTGCGCGAGGCGCTGCGCGACGCCATGGCCGCCGAACTGCGCCGCGACCCGGACGTCTTCCTGATCGGCGAGGAAGTCGCCCAGTACCAGGGCGCGTACAAGGTCTCGCAGGGCCTGCTCGACGAATTCGGCGAGAAGCGGGTGATCGACACCCCGATCACCGAACACGGCTTCACCGGCATGGCGGTGGGCGCGGCCTTCACCGGGCTCAAGCCGATCGTCGAATTCATGACCATGAATTTCGCCATGCAGGCGATCGACCAGATCATCAATTCCGCCGCCAAGACCCGCTACATGTCGGGCGGCCAGGTCTCGTGCCCGATCGTCTTCCGCGGTCCGAACGGCGCCGCCTCGCGCGTCGGCGCCCAGCATTCGCAATGCTATGCCAGTTGGTACGGCCACGTCCCGGGGCTCAAGGTCGTCGCCCCCTGGTCCTCGGCCGACGCCAAGGGCCTGCTGCGCGCCGCCATCCGCGACCCGAACCCGGTCGTGGTGCTGGAAAACGAAATCCTCTACGGCCATAAATTCCCCTGCCCGGTGGACGAGGATTTCATCCTGCCGATCGGCCGCGCGAAGGTCGAGCGCGCCGGCAGCGACGTCACCATCGTCGCCTTCTCGATCATGGTCGGCACGGCGCTCGAAGCCGCCGCCATCCTGGCCGAACAGGGGATCGAGGCCGAGGTGATCAATCTGCGCACCATCCGGCCGCTGGATACCGCGACCATCGTCGAAAGCGTGAAGAAGACCGCGCGCCTGGTCTGCGTCGAGGAGGGCTGGCCCTTCGCCGGCATTGGGGCGGAAGTCTCGATGCAGGTCATCGAACACGCCTTCGATTATCTCGACGCCCCGCCGGCCCGGGTCGCGGGCGCGGACGTGCCGATGCCCTTCGCCGCCAATCTTGAAAAACTGGCCCTTCCCAACCCGGCCTGGGTGGTGGATGCGGTCCGCAAGCTGGTCTGAAGGAGCAGCAGCACGATGTCCGTGAATATCCTGATGCCCGCTTTGTCGCCCACCATGACCGAGGGCAAGCTCGCCCGCTGGCTGAAGAAGGAAGGCGACGCGATCCAGTCCGGCGACGTGATCGCCGAGATCGAGACCGACAAGGCGACGATGGAAGTCGAAGCCGTCGACGAGGGCACGCTCGGCCGCATCCTGGTCACCGAGGGCACCGAAGGCGTCAAGGTCAACGACCCGATCGCCGTCCTGGTGGCCGAGGGCGAGGCCGTCCCCGAAACCGCGCCCGCTTCGGCAACGCCCGCCGCGCCGGCCGCCTCCGCCCCGGCCGCTCCGGTTCCGGCGGCAGCACCGACACCGGCACCGGCACCGGCCGCAATCTCTCCCGCGCCCGCCGGGGCGCGCATCTTCGCATCCCCCCTGGCCCGCCGCATCGCGGCGCAGAAGGGCATCGACCTGGCCGGCATCACCGGCACCGGCCCGAACGGCCGCATCGTGCGGCGCGACGTCGAAGCCGCCCCCGCCATTCCGGCGGCGGCCGCCAAGCCCGCGCCTGCCGCCCCATCCGCCCCGCCGGCCGCCCCATCTGCCGCCGGAATCACCGCCCCGCACCAGGCGGTGCCGAACTCGACGATGCGCAAGGTCATCGCCCGCCGGCTGACCGAGGCCAAATCGACCATTCCGCATTTCTACGTGGCGGTGGATGTCGAACTCGATGCGCTGCTCGACCTGCGCGCCCGGCTCAACGCCGCATCCCCCGCCGAAGGCCCCGACGCCTTCAAGCTGTCGGTCAACGACATGCTGATCAAGGCGGCGGCGCTGACCCTGCGCCGCGTGCCCAAGGTCAACGCGTCCTATACCGAGGACGCGACGATCCTCTATGACGATGTCGACGTCTCGATCGCCGTCTCGGTGCCCGACGGGCTGATCACGCCGATCCTGCGCAATGCCGACCGCAAGTCGCTGCGCGAGATCAGCGCCGAGGCCAGGGACCTGATCGCCCGCGCCCGCGCCGGCAAGCTCAAGCCTCAGGAATTCCAGGGCGGTTCCTTCTCGATCTCCAACATGGGCATGTTCGGGGTCAAGGAATTCTCGGCCATCATCAACCCGCCGCAGGCCGCCATCCTGGCGATCGCGGCCGGCGAGAAGCGCGCCGTGGTCAAAGGCGGCGCGGTCGCGGTCGCGACGGTGATGACCGTCACCCTGTCGGTCGATCATCGCGTGGTCGATGGCGCGCTCGCCGCGGAATGGGTCTCGGCCTTCCGCGCGATCGTCGAATCGCCGCTCAGCCTGGTGGTCTGACGCCCATCGTCACGACGCGCAATCATGACGCGCGGTCATGAGGCGCCCCGCGTCCTGCCCGAAGGGCAGGAGACTAGAATATTTGTCCTGCCCGAAGGGCAGGAGACTAGAACATTGATTCCAGTGTCCTTTTGATTCCAGGATTCACGTGCGGATTTCGGAATCGGGATACTGGCGTGCGGTCGGGCCCGCGGGCCCGGCCACACCGCTCCGGGGATTAGATTCATGAGCAAGACAGAATTCGACATCATCGTCGTCGGCGGCGGCCCCGGCGGCTATGTCGCCGCGATCCGCGCCGCCCAGCTCGGCCTCAGCACCGCGGTGGTCGAGGCCAACCATCTCGGGGGCATCTGCCTCAACTGGGGCTGCATCCCCACCAAGGCGCTGCTGCGGTCCTCCGAAATCAACCATTTGCTGCATCATCTCGGCGAATTCGGCTTCAGCGCCGACAATATCCGCTTCGACCTCGACAAGGTGGTCAAGCGCTCGCGCAAGGTCGCGGGCCAGCTTTCGGCCGGCGTCGCCCACCTGCTCAAGAAGAACAAGGTCGCGGTCTTCGACGGGTTCGGCAGGCTGGACGGCACGGATGGCACGCGCCGCAAGGTCGCAATCACCAAGGACGGCAATCCGGTCGCGACCCTGACCGCGCCGCACGTCATCCTGGCGACGGGCGCCCGCGCCCGGATCCTGCCGGGGCTCGAACCCGACGGCAGGCTGATCTGGTCCTATCGCGAGGCCATGGTGCCCACCGCCATGCCCAAGAGCCTGCTGGTGGTGGGCTCGGGCGCGATCGGCATCGAATTCGCCTCCTTCTACCGCAACATGGGCGCCGAGGTGACGGTCGTCGAAGTGCTCGACCGCATCCTGCCGGTCGAGGACGAGGAGATCAGCGCGCTGGCCCACAAGGCATTCGCCAAGCAGGGCATGACCCTCCTGACCAGCGCGAAGATCGGCGCGATCCGCAAGAACGCCGACAGCGTCACCCTTTCGGTCGAGGCCGGCGGCAAGACGCAGGAGATCACGGTCGACCGCGTCATCTCGGCGGTCGGCATCGTCGGCAATGTGGAAAATCTCGGCCTGGAAGGCACCGCGGTACAGATCGACCGCACCCATGTCACGATCGACTCCCACTGCCGCACCGGCGAGCCGGGCGTCTACGCGATCGGCGACCTGGCCGGCCCGCCCTGGCTGGCGCACAAGGCCAGCCACGAGGGCGTGCTGTGCGTCGAGGCCATCGCCGGCCGCCACGTCCACCCGATCGACCCGGCCAACGTCCCGGGCTGCACCTATTGCAGCCCGCAGGTCGCGTCGGTCGGCCTGACCGAGGCCCGCGCGAAGGCGACCGGGCGCAAGGTCCGCGTCGGGCGCTTCCCCTTCATCGGCAACGGCAAGGCCATCGCGATGGGCGAGCCCGAGGGCCTGGTCAAGACCGTCTTCGACGCCGAGACCGGCGAATTGCTGGGCGCGCACATGATCGGCGCCGAAGTCACGGAAATGATCCAGGGCTACGCCATCGCCCGGACCTCCGAACTGACCGAGGCCGAGCTGAAGGAAACCATCTTCCCGCATCCGACCATCTCCGAGACGATGCACGAGGCCGTGCTCGCGGCCTATGACGGGGCGCTGCATATCTGATCCGTTCCCCCGGCCTGCGCCTCGTCCCCGGGTCCCGTTTCCGCGTCCCCTCCGCGCCGCGCGCGGCGGGGCAGGGGCTCCGGTGCCCAGGGCTCCGGTACCAAGGGCTTCGGTGCCAAGGGCTCCGGTGCTTGTGATCGGCGCGACGCGGGCAGGGGGCATGATCGCTTGACGCCCCGTCCGCGCCGTTCCACTTCTGGCTGTCTGTTGTTCTCCGGGATCCGCCGCCATGTCCACGCGCCTGCTGATCGACCATAGAAAGGGCGGCGCCCCCGTCCGCCATCCCGAAAAGGCGCACCGCCCCGACAACCCGATCGCGCGCAAGCCGGACTGGATCAGGGTCCGCGCGCCCAACCACCCGGTCTATCACGAAACCCGGGCCCTGATGCGCGAGCAGAAGCTGGTCACGGTGTGCGAGGAAGCGGCCTGCCCGAATATCGGCGAATGCTGGTCGCAGCGCCACGCCACCATGATGATCATGGGCGAGATCTGCACCCGCGCCTGCGCCTTCTGCAACGTCGCCACCGGCCTGCCCAACCCGCTCGACGACGGCGAGCCCGACCGCGTCGCCCACGCTGTCGCGACGCTCGGGCTGCGCCACGTGGTCGTCACCTCGGTCGATCGCGACGACCTGCCCGATGGCGGGGCCCGTCATTTCGCCCGCGTCATCACGGCGATCCGCGCCGCGTCGCCCGGCACCACGATCGAAATCCTCACCCCCGATTTCCTGCGCAAGCCCGGCGCGCTCGACGTCGTGGTGGCCGCGCGGCCCGACGTGTTCAACCATAATCTCGAAACCGTGCCGCGGCTCTATCCCTCCATCCGGCCGGGCGCGCGCTATTACCAGTCGCTGCGCCTGCTCGACGACGTCAAGCGCCTCGATCCGTCGATCTTCACCAAATCCGGCCTGATGGTCGGACTGGGCGAGGAACGGCCCGAAATCCTGCAGGTCATGGACGATCTGCGCGTCGCCGACGTCGATTTCATCACGATGGGGCAGTATCTGCAGCCGACGGCCAAGCATGCCGCCGTGCGGCATTTCGTCACGCCCGACGAATTCGCCGACTACGCGGCCATGGCCCGCGCCAAGGGCTTCCTGCAGGTCAGCGCCTCGCCGCTGACCCGTTCCTCCTACCACGCCGATTCCGACTTCGCCGAACTGCGCGCCGCGCGCGCGGCGCGCCTGGGCGGCGGCGCGGTCTCCGACCAGGATTCCAGGGCGGAGCCCTCCTGATGCCGACCCACGCGGAACGCCGTCTCATCGCCTATTCGGCGGAACAATTATTCGACCTGGTGGCCGATGTCGGCAAATACCCGCTCTTCCTGCCCTGGTGCGTCAATGCGCGGGTCCGCACCCAGACGGCCACCGAACTGGTCGCGGACCTGACGATCGGCTTCGGCCCGTTCCGCGAGAGCTTCACCAGCCGCGTGACCCTCGACCGTCCCGGACGCATCGGCGTGCGCTACGAGAAGGGGCCCTTCCGCTATCTGAACAATGTCTGGACCTTCACGCCCGACGAACGGGGCTGCCTGGTCGATTTCTTCGTCGATTTCGAATTCCATTCCCGCCTGCTCCAGGCCGCGATCGGCGTGGTGTTCAACGAGGCGGTACGCCTGATGGTCTCGGCCTTCATCCGCCGCGCCCGCGACGTCTACGGCCCGCCCGCCGGCCAGGCGGCGCTCGGCCAATCCCCTCGCGCGCAACCCGCTGGAACTCCTGGCATCTGACCGGCGTTGCGTGTCCGTCGGCGCCGGGATGGCCAGCGCAGGGAAGGCGGAGGCCATCGTGACGCCACGCGCCTGGTCCGCCCGTCCCCCCTGCCAGGCGCATCCCAGATAAAGGAGCAAGTCTGATGAAGATGTCCACCGGCGCCGCGATCATCGCCTCGGCGATGCTGGCCACCGCCCCGGCCTACGCCGCGCACCACCACCACAAAGGCCATATGGGCTCCAAAATGACGAAAGGGTCCGCCACGACCGAGGACCTGAACAAGCAAAGCCTCGCCAAGGCCCGCGCGGGCATGCAGCCTTCCGCGCCGGAAACGCCCCCCGCCACCACGCCCGCCGTCCCGGCCGGCACGGGCGAAACCGCGCCCCCCGCCGCGGCCGCCCCCGCCATGCCGCCCCCGACGGCCCCCCAATGAGCCGCAACTGACACCGACTGGCCCGGAGGCTCAGCAGGCCCGGCGCCGCGACCGGTTCGCCCGGGACTATGATTTGACCCGATTGCCCGGTCGATTGCCCGGTCGATCGTCCGGCCGATTGCCCGGTCGATTGTTTGGCCGATTGTCCGGCCGGTCGATCCGCTCGGCTGGCCACCCGGCCGGTCCGGTCACGGGGCGGCCACGCGCGGCCCGCCCCGTGCCGCGCGTGGCCGCCCCTGCAGCACCCCGGCGGTAAGTGTCGCGGGAACTCGCGCGATCATCCGGCGATAAAGGGCCGTGGCGCACGCCGCCGAAGACGCTCCGACAAAAGAAAAAACCGCAAGGAGGGGCCAATGGTCAGAAGACTCGCCGCCGAGTTTTTCGGTACGTTCTGGCTCGTGCTCGGGGGGTGCGGCAGCGCCGTCCTCGCCGCCGCCTTTCCGCTTCACGGCATCGGTTTCCTCGGCGTCGCCCTGGCCTTCGGGCTCACGGTGCTGACCATGGCCTATGCCGTCGGCGGCATCTCCGGCGGCCATTTCAACCCGGCCGTCACGCTCGGCCTCGCGGTCGCCGGGCGCATCGCCTGGACCGACCTGGTGCCGTACTGGGTCGCCCAGGTCTTCGGCGGCCTCGCCGGGGCGATCATCCTCTATGTCATCGCATCCGGCGCTCCCGATTTCGCGGCGGGCGGCTTCGCGTCGAACGGCTATGGCGCATTGTCGCCCGGCCATTACGGCCTGTTCTCCGCCCTGGTGTGCGAGGTCACGCTGACCGGCTTCTTCGTCCTCGTGATCCTGGGCGCCACCGCCGACACGGCCCCCGTGGGCGTCGCGCCCCTGGCCATCGGGCTCGCCCTCACCGTGATCCACCTGGTGTCGATCCCGGTCACCAACACGTCGGTCAATCCGGCCCGCTCCACCGCCGTGGCCTTCTTCGCGCAGACCGGGGCCCTGGGCCAGCTCTGGCTCTTCTGGCTCGCCCCCCTGGCCGGGGCCGCGCTCGGCGCGCTGGTCTGGCGCAGGCTCATCGCGCCGGACATCGCCCCGCTCGACACCGCACCGCCCGAGACACCGGCCGCCGCCTGACGCGCCCCAAACGTGTTATGATTAATCGTCTCGTTCTCTCTTTTTCGGGGCGCTGCCCCGAACCCCGCCAAAGGCAGTGCCTTTGGAAACCGATTATTTATCAATATAACTGGGGGTAATGGGGTGCAGGGGTCTGTGACCCCTGCCGGGTTCGGGCAGAGCCCGACCTGTCTTCCAAACGGTCAATGTCTCAAGTGGATTGGTATCAGACGTCCGGCCGCACGCTCCCCCACGACGCCGCACAATCTCCGACCAGCTCCAGCGCCCGCGCCACCGCCTGGCGTCGCACCGCTCCCCGGTCCCCGTCGAACCGGCCGGACACCACGCGGGTGCCGCCCCGGCGGGCGGCCACGCCGAACCAGACCAGCCCGACCGGCTTGGCCGCCGATCCGCCGCCCGGGCCGGCAATGCCGGTAATCGCCACCGCGATGTCGGCCTTCTCCGCGCGGGCCAGCGCGCCCTCGGCCATCACCCCGGCCACTTCGGCGCTGACCGCGCCATGGCGCTCCAGCAGCATGCGCGGCACGCCCAGCACGGCCATCTTCATGTCGTTGGAATAGGTCACGAACCCGCCCTCGACCATATCGGACGATCCGCCATGCTGCGTCAGCGCCCCGGCGACCAGCCCGCCGGTACAGCTCTCGGCCGTCACCACGCGCAGCCCCGCATCCCCCAGCACCGCCAGGATCCGGGCCGCCTGCGCCAGCACCGCCGCATCCAGCACCATGTCCATGCTCCAGCTCCCTCGATGATCCGTCATCCGGGCCCGACAGCCAGGTCCGCCCGGCCCCCGGTTACAGCGCGACCAGATAGCGCAGCAGGGTCAGCCCCCCCGCCGCCAGCACGCCCGCCACCACATCGTCGCCCATGATCCCCAGCGCATCATGCCGCCGGTCGAACCAGCCGACCGGCCCCGGCTTGGTGATGTCGAACAGGCGGAACAGCAGAAACGCCAGCAATAGCCACAAGATGCCGATCCGGTCCGGATGCCACGGGTCGACCCGCCCGGCGCCCAGCGCCAGCGGCATCAGCGCGATCCACATCCCCGCCACTTCGTCGATCACGATCCAGCCGAAATCCTCGCCGCCGCTGACCCGCGCGGTCGCCAGATAGCCGACGGCGCAGCACGCCAGGATCGCCGCCCCCAGGATCATCGGATGACCGACCAGCAGCAGCCCGCAGGCCAGCGCGGCCAGCGACCCCACGGTGCCGGGCGCCAGAGGAGAAAATCCGCACCCGCCGAAACTCGCGACCAGCCGGGCAACGCTCACCGGCCGCCTCCAGCCCCGATCCCGGCATCGGCGGAATCGGCCGCCACGGAATCGTCACCCCCGGAATCGGCACCCCCAGAATCGCCCCCCCCTGACCGGGCGGCCGCAAATGCCTGATAGATCGCCATGTTTTCCTCCACCCGCTGGATATAGCCCCGGGTCTCGGCGTACGGAATGCTCTCGATCCAGTCCAGCATCGCATCCGTGGCCAGCATCGCATCCGCCGTCGGCCGCGCGCGCGCCGGATCGCCCAGCATGTCCAGCCACTGGTCCGTCCGGTGCGGCCCCGCATTGTACGCCGCCAGCACATAGGGCACCGACCCGCCGAATTTCTGCATCAGCCGCGCCAAATACGCGCTGCCGATCTTCATGTTCAGGTCCGGATCGGTCAGGCTGGCGCCGGTCAGCGGGCCGGTGGCCAGCCGCGCCTGGCGCGACACGTCGCGCGCCGCCGCCGGCAGAAGCTGCATCAGCCCATAGGCGCCGGCCGGGCTGACGATGGCGGGATCGAACCCGCTTTCCTGCCGGATCACCGCCAGCAGGAAACCCGCCGGCAGGTCGGTCTCGGGCGGCGACAGCGGCGCCGGCCAGCCAAGGGTCAGCAACGCCACGCCCTCGCGCCCCGCCCGCCGGGCGATCATCACCGCGACATCGGGCATGCCCAGCCGCAAGGCCAGGGCCGCGCCCAGCGCATGCGCCGCCGCCCCGCCGGGCCGCGCGTCCTGCGCCAGCAGGAAATCGCGCGCATGAACCAGGTCGTGACGCGCCGCCAGCAGGCGCGCCGCCTGCACCAGGTCGCTGTCCGCGAATCGCGCCGCCTCCGCCCGGCTCCCGCCTTCAGCCAGTCCCGACGCCGGCGTCTCCGCCGCCTTCAGCCAGTCCCGCAGCAGCAGGCCCGACCGGTCGGGAAACAGCAGCGGGCTGGCCGTGTCCCCCGCCAGCCGCGACGCCGCCATCTGTCCGTAGAAGGTGCCGGGAAACGCCGCCGCCGCGATCCAGCTCGCCCGCGCGCCCCGCATGTCGCCCGCATCCGCCTGGGCGCGGCCGGTCCAGTACAGCCCCCGGCTGCGCATGATCAGCGCCCGCGCGCCGGACAGGGCGCGGAACGCGGCCTCGGCCCCCGACGGGTCATGCAGGCGCCGCAGCAGGATCCACCCGGCCAGGAACCGCGCCGTATCGCGGTCCGGCGGCGCCAGGTCGTCGGTCGGGCGCGCCACCGCCAGCGCATCGCGGTCCCGCCCGGCCAGCAGCAGGTCATGCGCCAGCGCATCCCGCTCGCTCCAGAAGGCCCCCGCCCAGAGAGCCTCCGGCAAAAGGGACGCCGCCCCGCCGGCCCGTTCCGCCGCCGCCCCCGCGCTGCGCCACAGCGCGCAGGCCTCATCCAGCGCCCCCGTCCGCCGCAGCCGGCGCATCCGGTCCAGCACCAGCCCCGGATCGTCCCGCAGCGCCACCGGCACCCGGGCGAGCAGGGCAGGGGCGTCGGGCGCGCCGGCCCGCAGCGCCAGCCGCGCCTCCGCCAGCGTCTGCCGTCCGGGATCCAGCCGCGACGCCTGGCGCCGCGCCGCCTCCAGCCGCCCCTGCATCTCCTGCCGCTCGAAACGCCGCCACTGGTCGTCGGGCGTCAGCGCCGGCCCGAAGACGGACAGCAGCGCCGCCTCGTCCTCCAGCGTGTCGTTCCCGTTCACCCAGGCCAGCCGCGCCCGCGCCGCCAGGTTCCTGCCCGATCCGACCTGCCGCGCGCAGGCCGCCAGGGCGGGGGCATAGACCACTCCCGGCAGCGCGCAGGCCCGGAGCATGTCCGCATCGCCCGGCGGCGCGCCGGCCATCGCATGCTGCAGCCGGCTCATCACGACCTGCCGGCGCGGCCAGTCCGGCGCGTCCGCCAGGAATGACAGATACACCCCGATATCGCCGCCCTCCGGGCCGCCGCTCTCGCCACGCCCCTCGGGCGAAACCAGCCGCAGCCAGGTCTCCAGCCGCGCCGCCACGTCCGCCCGCACCCCGTCGGACAACGCGTCCCCCGGCTCCGCCCGCCTGGTATCGAACTGCACGCTTTCCGCGTGACCAGATTGCACGCTCTCCGCCCGGCCCGCCGCCGGCACGCACAGCAGGCCCGCCAGCCAGGCCGCCCCCCATGCCAGCCGCTTCAGACGACCGACCGCCATACCTCGCCTCCACCCTTGACGATCAGTTCCACCGCGACCCCCAGCACGATCAGCAGCCCGACCCAGGCAATCCAGCGATAGCGTTCCAGCAGCCGCGCGATCAGCGACGCCGCCACCGCCATCATCAGCACCGAAATCGCCAGCCCGGCGATCAGCACGCCCATATGCCGGCCGGCCGCGCCGGCCACCGCCAGCACATTGTCCAGGCTCATCGACAAATCGGCCACCACGATCCGCACGATCGCCGCCCGCAGCGCCTTCGGGCCCGCGGCCCGCCCATGGTCCCCCCCATGGTCCGCATGCTCCGGTCGCCGCAGCTCGCGGTACATCTTCCAGCAGACCCACAACAGCAGGATTCCCCCCGCCAGGGTCAGGCCGATGATCGCAAGAAGCTGCACGGCCACCAGCGCCAGCGCAACGCGAATCAGCGCCGCCGCGACCACCCCCGCCAGGATGGCCCGCCGCTGCTGGGCGCGCGGCAGGCCGCGCACCGCCAGGCCGATCACCACGGCATTGTCGCCGGCCAGCGTCACGTCGATCAGTACGACCTGCAACAACGCCGCAAGAACGGAAAGGCTCAGGGTCATGCTCCGATGGTAGGGATGATGGGATCGATGGACGATATCCCCGCTCCGGCGGCGGACACGGCGCACTTGACCATCCGCCCGGCGGCCCGGCAAGGGGCACGCGTCGCCGGATCGAGGTTTCCCCGGATGGAGGCTTCCAAGGAGGTTTCCCCAAGGAGGTTTCTCCAAGGGGGTTTCCAAGGAAGACGCGGCGCGCGAAATCCGCTAAAGGGGCGGCCCGCCCTCATTCGTCGACAACAGGAAGCCGAGCACGATGGTCCCCCGCTATACCCGCCCCGCCATGGCCGCCATCTGGGCCCCCGAGAACCGGTACCGCATCTGGTTCGAGATCGAGGCCCTGGCGTGCGAGGCCATGGCGCAATACGGCGACGTGCCGGCCGACGCCGCGCGGACGGTCCGGCAGAAGGGCGACGCCGCCATGGCCGCCTTCTCTCAAGCCGACCTCGACCGCATCGATGAAATCGAGGCCGAGACCCGCCACGACGTCATCGCCTTCCTGACCTGGCTGGCCGAGAAGATCGGCCCCGAAAGCCGCTTCGTCCATCTGGGCATGACCTCGTCCGACGTGCTCGACACCTGCCTGTCGGTCCAGATGGTCCAGGCCACCGACATGCTGCTGGCCGATCTCGACGCCGTGCTCGATGCGCTCAGGCGCCGCGCCTTCGAACATAAATACACGCTCACCATCGGCCGCAGCCACGCCATCCATGCCGAGCCCACATCCTTCGGCCTCAAGCTCGCCGGCCATTACGCCGAATTCGCCCGCAACCGCGACCGCCTGCTGCGCGCCCGCGCCGAAATCGCCACCTGCGCCATCTCGGGCGCCGTCGGCACCTACGCCCATGTCGATCCCCGGGTCGAGGAATACGTGGCCGAAAAGCTCGGCCTGACGCCCGAGCCGGTCTCCACCCAGGTCATCCCCCGCGACCGCCACGCCGCCTATTTCTGCACGCTCGCGGTCATCGCCAGCGGCATCGAACGCCTGGCGATCGAAGTCCGCCACCTCCAGCGCTCCGAAGTGCGCGAGGCCGAGGAATTCTTCCACCCGGGCCAGAAGGGCTCGTCGGCCATGCCGCACAAGCGCAACCCGGTGCTGTCGGAAAACCTCACCGGCCTGGCCCGCCTGGTACGCGCCCACGTCATCCCGGCGCTGGAAAACGTCGCCCTGTGGCATGAGCGCGACATCAGCCATTCCTCGGTCGAGCGCAATATCTGCCCCGACGGCACGATCGGGCTCGATTTCGCCCTGGCCCGCCTGGCCGGCATGATGGACAAGCTGGTCGTCTATCCCGACCAGATGCTGGCCAATCTCGAAAGCCTGGGCGGCGTGGTCCATTCCGGCGAGGTGCTGCTGGCCCTGGCCCGCGCGGGCATCCTGCGCGACGACGCGTACCGTATCGTCCAGCGCAACGCCATGGCCACCTGGACCATGCTCGGCAAGCCGGGCGGCCGCAGCTTCCGCGACAATCTCGACGCCGACCCCGAGGTCGCGGGCCGCGTCCCCGCCGCCGTGCTGGACGCCGCCATGGACAGCAACGCCCATCTCGGTGCCCTGGACCGCAGCTTCACCCGCGTGTTCGGCGAACCCGGCCCGGCCCGGGGGTAAATCGGGGGCGCGAGGGACATGTTTCCTGGGGGCATATTTCCCAGGGACATATTTCCCAGGGGCATATTTCCCGGGGACACGTGACCGCGCGCGTGATGCAGTATACAAACTGATATCGTGTGCACCATCGTCCTGTCCCTTGCCCCCGACACCGCCTGGCCGCTCCTGTTCGGCGCCAACCGCGACGAACGGCTCGACCGTCCATGGGACGCGCCCGGCCGCCACTGGCCGGACCGCCCGCAGGTCATCGGCGGCCGTGACCGGCTGGCAGGCGGTTCCTGGCTGGCCATCAACGATTCCGGCGTCGTCGCCGGGGTGATGAACCGCGTCGGCAGCCTCGGCCCTACGCCGGGCAAGCGCTCGCGCGGCGAATTGCCGCTGCTGGCCCTCGACCACCCCACCGCGGCCCAGGCGGCGCGCGCCCTGGCCGCGCTCGATGCCGGGGCCTGGCGCTCGTTCAACATGATCGTCGCCGATCGCCGGGCGGCCTACTACATATCGGGCCTCGGCTACGGCACGCCCGACGTCGCGCAACTCGAACCCGGGGTACACATGGCCGCCACCACCGGGCCGGACGACCTGTCCATCCCGCGGATCGGGCGCCACCTGCCGCGCTTCTGCGACGCCGCACGGCCGCTCCCGCCCGACTGGGCGTCCTGGACGCGTCTGCTCTCCGACCGCACGCTGCCCGCCGGCAGCGAACTCAACATCCCGCCACGCTCGGGCTTCGGCACCTGCAGTTCCTCGGTCATCGGCATCGCCGCCGACCCGGCCGCGCCCGCCTCGTGGCACTTCGCGGCCGGCGCGCCCGATCGCGTCGGCTACGCCCCCGTCATGCTGGATGCGCCCAGCATACCGTAGCCCAGCATACCGTAGCCCGGCATACCGTAACCTGGCACGCCGTCATGTGCTGCCTGCCCCCGAAAAGGGAATGGTATCTTCCGCGACCAATCGTTGCTATGAGGCAGTCGCGTTACAGGGACCTCGCAGGCCCCCTCATCGGACGGATGCCCCGGCATCCTCCACCAGCCGCATGAAGGACGAGTATGGCCCGCCGCCGTCAGCTCTATGAAGGAAAAGCCAAGATCCTCTTCGAGGGTCCGGAACCCGGGACGCTCGTCCAGTATTTCAAGGACGACGCCACCGCCGGCAACGGCGCGAAGAAGGGCGTCATCACCGGCAAGGGTGTGCTGAACAACCGGATCAGCGAACATCTGATGCTGCGGCTGCACGATATCGGCATCCCGACCCATTTCATCCGCCGCCTGAACATGCGCGAGCAATTGATCCGCGAGGTCGAGATCATCCCGCTCGAAGTCGTGGTCCGCAACGTCGCCGCCGGCAGCCTGGCCAAGCGCCTGGGCATCCCCGAAGGCACCCGCCTGCCGCGCACCATCGTCGAATATTACTACAAGAACGACAGCCTGAACGACCCGATGGTCAGCGAGGAGCACATCACCGCCTTCGGCTGGGCCTGCACCCACGACCTGGACGACATGGTGGCGCTGACCATGCGGATCAACGATTTCCTGACCGGCCTGTTCGTCGGCATCGGCATCACCCTGGTCGATTTCAAGCTCGAATTCGGCCGGCTGTGGGAAGGCGAGGAAATGCGCATCGTCCTCGCCGACGAGATCTCGCCCGACAATTGCCGCCTGTGGGACGCCAAGACCAGCGAGAAGCTGGACAAGGACCGCTTCCGCCGCGACATGGGCCGCGTCGAGGAAGCCTATCAGGAAGTGGCCTGGCGGCTCGGCATCCTGCCCGAGGCCACGAATTCCGACATGAAGGGGCCGGAGGTCATGCAATGAAAGTACGCGTCACCGTCATGCTCAAGGAAGGCGTGCTGGACCCGCAGGGCAAGGCCGTCGCCCACGCGCTGCATGTGCTCGGCTTCGCCGGCGTGGGCGAGGTCCGGATCGGCCGGGTCATCGAACTCGACCTCGACGAAACCGATCCCGCCGCCGCGCGTGACAAGGCCGACGCCATGGCCCGCGGCCTGCTGGCCAACCTGGTGATCGAGGATTTCACGACCGAGGTCGTAGCATGACCCGCGACATGACCCGTACCCGCTTCCTCCTTCTCGCCGCGTGCCTCGCCGCCCTGCCGGCCGGCACCGCCATGGCCCAGCGCGTCTCCACGCTGCCCGGCGGCCGCTTCCTCGAAATCTGCGCCCGCCCCCAGGGCGCCGCGGTCTGCGACGCCTATATCGCCGGCCTGGCCGATTCGGTGGCGCTCACCCACGTCTATGACCGCCACCAGGGCGACGCCAACGCGCCGACCGGCTTCTGCATCCCCGCCGGCACCCCCACGCAGGACATGCGCGGCCGTGTCGTCTCCTGGCTGCGCGGCCATTCCGCCCAGCTCTCCAGCCCGGTCGGCGGCCTGGTCTTCACCGCCCTGCATGACGCCTATCCCTGCGGTGGCGGCAAATGAAGGCCGGCATCGTCGTCTTCCCCGGCACGAACCGGGAACGGGACATGGCGATCGCCCTGCGGACGGTCACCGGCCGCGCGCCCGCCATGATCTGGCACCATGACACCGCCCTGCCGGACCTCGATCTGGTGGTCCTGGCCGGCGGCTTCAGCTACGGCGACTATCTGCGCTGCGGCGCCATGGCCGCCCATGCCCCGATCATGGCCGACATCCGGCGCTTCGCCGCCGCCGGGGGCCATATCCTGGGCGTATGCAACGGCTTCCAGATCCTGACCGAGGCCGGGCTGCTGCCGGGCGCGCTGCTGCGCAACGCCGCCCTGCGCTTCCTGTCGCAGGATTGTTACCTGCGCGTCGAACGCGACGACACGCCCTTCACCCGCAAATGGCGGGTGGGCGACGTGTTCCGCACGCCGATGGCCCACGGCGACGGCAACTACATCGCCGATTCCGACACGATCCGCGCGCTCGAGGACGGCAACCGCGTCGCGTTCCGCTACGCGCGGCCCGACGGCCGCGTCGATGCGGGCGATCTGCGGACCAACCCCAACGGCAGCGTGAACGCGATCGCCGGGGTGCTCAGCGAAAACCTGCGCATCTGCGGCATGATGCCGCATCCCGAAGACCTGGTGGACCCGCTGATGGGCGGCGAAGACGGCAAACCCCTGTTCGAGGGGCTGGTGGAGGCTCTGGTCCGATGAGCAGCGCAACGACAAGCAGCGCAACCGGGCAGCGACCCGTCGATCAGGCGATGGCCCGGGAATTCGGACTGACCGCCGACGAATGGGGCAACGTGCTCTCGATCATGGGCCGTACCCCGACCCTGACCGAACTGGGCATCTTCTCGGTCATGTGGTCGGAACATTGTTCCTACAAATCCTCGCGCGTGTGGCTCAAGACCCTGCCCACCACCGCGCCGTGGGTAATCCACGGCCCGGGCGAGAATGCCGGCGTGGTCGATATCGGCCAGGGCCTGGCCGCCATCTTCAAGATGGAAAGCCACAACCACCCCTCCTTCATCGAACCCTACCAGGGCGCGGCGACGGGCGTGGGCGGCATCCTGCGCGACGTCTTCACCATGGGCGCCCGCCCGGTGGCCAACCTCAACGCGCTGCGCTTCGGCGCGCCCGACAATCCGCAGACCCGCCGCATCGTCGATGGCGTGGTGCGCGGCATCGGCGGCTACGGCAATTGCGTCGGCGTCCCCACCGTGGGGGGCGAGATCAATTTCCATCCGGCCTATGACGGCAACCCGCTGGTCAACGCCATGACCGTCGGCGTCGCCCGCCAGGACCGGATCTTCCTCTCCGCGGCGGCGGGGGTGGGCAACCCGGTGGTCTATGTCGGCTCGAAAACCGGCCGCGACGGCATCCACGGCGCCACAATGTCCTCGGCCGAATTCGACGAGGACGCGCTGGCCAAGCGCCCGACGGTGCAGGTCGGCGACCCGTTCGTCGAAAAGCTGCTGATCGAGGCGTGCCTGGAACTGATGGCCACCGACGCCATCGTCGCCATCCAGGACATGGGCGCCGCCGGCCTGACCTCGTCCTCGGTCGAAATGGCCGGCAAGGGCGGGGTGGGCATCGATCTCGACCTCGATACCGTGCCCCAGCGCGAACGCGGCATGTCGGCCTATGAGATGATGCTCTCCGAAAGCCAGGAGCGCATGCTGATCGTCATCCGGCCCGACCGGACCGAACAGGCCCGCGCGATCTTCGAAAAATGGGAACTGGATTTCGCGGTCATCGGCCACCTGACCGACACCGGCCATATCGTGGTCCGTCACCAGGGCCGCGTCGAAGCCGACATCCCGCTCGAACCGCTGGCCGAACAGGCCCCCATCTACCGCCGTCCCACGTCCCCCACGCCGGCCCCCGCGCCGCTGGGCCCGCTCACCGACCCGGTCGGGATCGAACAGGCGCTGATCCGGCTGATCGGCTGCCCGGACCTCGCCTCGCGCGCCTGGGTCTGGAACCAGTACGACAGCACGGTCGGCGGCCAGACGGTCAAGCGCCCCGGCGCCGCCGATGCCGCGATCGTCAGGATCGAGGACACGTCCCTCGGGCTCGCGCTCACCACCGACTGCACCCCGCGCTACTGCAAGGCCGATCCCCGCACCGGCGGCGCCCAGGCGGTGGCCGAGGCCTGGCGCAACATCGTCGCCACCGGCGCCCGTCCGCTGGCGATCACCGACAACCTCAATTTCGGCTCGCCCGAAAAGCCCGAGATCATGGGCCAGTTCATCGCGGCGATCGAAGGCATGGGCGAGGCGTGCCGCGCGCTCGACTTCCCGGTCGTCAGCGGCAACGTCTCCCTCTACAACGAAACCCGCGCCCCCGACGGCAGCACGCTCTCCATCCTGCCGACCCCCGCGATCGGCGGTCTCGGCGTGCTCGACGACGTCTCCCGCGCCGTCGGGCTGTCGATGCCGGCGGACGCGGCACTGGTCCTGGTCGGCGCGACGCGGGGCGAACTCGGCCAGTCCCTCTGGCTGCGCGAAATCCACGGGCGCGAGGACGGGCCGCCGCCCGCGCTGGACCTCGCGGCCGAACGGCGCAACGGCGATTTCGTGCGCGGGCAGATCGAAGCCGGCCACGTGCTGGCCTGCCACGACGTGGCCGATGGCGGGCTGCTGGTCACGCTGGCGGAAATGGTCATGGCCGGAAATGTGGGCTGCGTGCTCGCCGCTCCGCCCTCCGGCATCCGCCCCGAAGCCTTCTGGTTCGCCGAGGACCAGTCGCGCTACGTCGTCGCCGTCCGCGACGAAGACGCCTTCACCGCGTCGGCCGCGGCGGCGGGGGTCGAAACCCGCATCCTCGGCCGCTCCGGCGGCGACGGTTTGACATTGCCCAGCGGCGCCACAATATCGACGGCACGGTTGAACGCGGTCAATTCGGCGTTTTTCCCGGCCTTGATGGACCGTTAGAGCGGATCGTGATCGGGTGGCCTCACCCGATCACGCGAAGATGCTCTACGAAACAACGTTTTAGGGTGCGTCATGACTGGTTTGTCCATCATGACGCGCAGGAGCAATAGCCGATGCCGATGACGGCGCAGGAAATCGAAGCCTATATCCGCACCGCGCTGCCGGACGCCTCGATCAGCATCGAGGACCTGGCCGGGGACGGCGATCACTATGCCTGCACGGTCGTCAGCGAGGCCTTTCGCGGCCTTTCGCGCGTGCGCCAGCACCAGGTTGTCTACGCGGCGCTGCAGGGCCATATGGGCGGCACGCTGCACGCCCTGGCCCTGCAGACCAGCGTGCCCCAGTCCGAATCATAAAAAGTCCGAGTCATAGAAGTCCGGGTCATAAACCCGAATCATAACCCCGTCGCAATCAGGATCGAACGATGGCTGACACAATCACGCAGCGTATCCAGCAAGACATCGATGCCAACCCGGTCATGCTGTACATGAAGGGCACGGCCCAGTTCCCGCAATGCGGCTTCTCGGCCAAAGTGGTCCAGATCCTCGGCCATGTGGGCGTGCCCTTCCAGACCGCCAACGTGCTGGCGGATCCCGAACTGCGCCAGGGCATCAAGGATTTCACCAACTGGCCGACCGTGCCGCAGCTCTATGTCAAGGGCGAGTTCATCGGCGGCTGCGACATCGTGACCGAAATGTTCCTCAGCGGCGAGCTGGAAAAGCTCTTCGCCGAGAAGGGCATCGTGCCGGCCTCGGCCTGACGCGCGCCCATCCCCGGCCCGATCGCCCCCGACCCGATTGCCTCGGGCCCGATCATCTCAGGAAAGCGGGCCGGATCGTTGATCCGGCCCGCTTTTTTTCGTTCCCATCCCAGACAGCCCCTTGTCCCCGCCCGGACATCTCGCGTAGCTTTTGGCCACCGGGTCAAAAAATGGGGTGGTTCATGCGTCGCATCGCAGTCAGGGTCGCAATCGCAAGGGCCGTTTCCTGCATGCTGGGGGCCTGCGTGCTGGGAACCGGCGCCACGCTGCTGGCATCCTCCGCCGCCCACGCCCAGCGCGTCATCACGGATGACGAGGCCGGACGCCTGACCCTGGACGCCCTGACCGCGCCGCCGCCGCCGGTGCGCCACATCGCCTATCACCGCGCCTTCCACGCGTCCTACGGCGTCCCCGCCGCCCACGCCCATGCCTATCGCATGGCCACGCGGCCACGCGCCATCGTCCGCACCGTCGCCTATCATCCGCACGTCGCCGCATCCGGCCGCCACGGGGCATCCAGGGCCGGGGGACATTGGGGGGCCGCGTCGCACGGGGGCCATCACCGGACCTGACGGACCCTGCGCGCCACCCGGCTATTCCAGCCTGAACGCGTCTTCGATCCGGTGCACGGCATCGTCCGCCGTCACCAGCAGAACGTCGAAACGCATCTCCGCATAACGCCAGTGCGGATTGGCCGCGCACAGCGCCGCCGCCGCGTTCATCAGGCGCCCGGCCTGGCGCGCGCCCAGGATCGCGCCTTCGCTGGCCGTCACATCGTCGTCATACAGGGGCCGGCTCTTGACCTCGGCAAACACCAGCATGTCGTCCCGCGCCGCCACCAGGTCGATCTCTCCCCACGCGGTCCGCGCGCGCCGCAGCAGGATCGTCCAGCCCGCATCGCGCAGCCACAGCGCCGCCAGTTGCTCCGCCCGCACCCCCCGGCGATAGGCGCCCGCGCCGCGCGCCCGCCTGCGCCCATCATCATTCATGACGTCGCGTACCACTCCGTCCCCCCATTCCGCCGCATTGCCCGTTCACTGCCCTTTGACCCGTCCCGCTTCACCATGACCCCATGCTGCTGATGTCCTGGCATACGCTCGTCATGCTCGCCCTGGCGGCCCGGGTCTGTGTGGCGGCCTGCGTGACAATGCACGTCCTGCTGAACAAGCGCGAGGTCGGCGCCGCGATCGGCTGGATCGGCATCACGGCGCTGATGCCGTTCACCGGCGGCGCGCTCTATGTCATGTTCGGCATCAATCGCGTGCATCGCCGCGCCCGCAAGCTGATCGGTCGGCAGAGCTGGCACAGCCGCACCGTCTCCTCGCGCTGGAAACGCACCGAAGAAGGCGGCTTCGCGCCGCTGGCCGACATGGTCGGCAAGCTGACCGGCCGCCCGCTCATGAGCGGCAACCTCGTCCAGATGCTCCATGACGGCGACGAAGCCTACCCCCAGATGCTCGACGCGATCGGCGGCGCCGGCAGCTCCGTGCTGCTCTGCTCCTACATCTTCCGCGCCGATGACGCCGGCGACCGGTTCATCGCCGCGCTGATCGCCGCCCATCGCCGGGGGGTCGCGGTGCGCGTGCTGGTCGACGGCATCGGCAGCGGCTATTTCCGCAGCCCGGCCGCCCATGCCCTGCGCCGGGCGGGCGTGCCGGTCGGCCGCTTCATGCACTCCATGCTGCCGTGGCGCATGCCCTTCATCAACATGCGCAACCACAAGAAGATCCTGGTGGTGGATGGCCGCCTCGGCTTCATGGGCGGCCTGAATATCGGCCAGGAAAACCTGGTCGCCCACCACCCCGACCATCCGGTGTCGGACACGCATTTCCGGATCGAAGGCCCGGTCGTCCACCAATTGGCCGAAGCCTTCGCCCAGGACTGGGCCTTTACCACCGGCGAGGACCTGCCGGCCGACCCCTTCTTCCCCGAACTGGCCCCGACCGGCGACGTCCCGGCCCGCATCGTCACCGCCGGCCCGGATTCCGACCTCGAGAAGATCGAATATACGATGCTCCAGGCGATGACGATGGCGCGCCGCTCCATCCGCCTGATGACGCCCTATTTCCTGCCGGGCGAACGGTTCCTGACCGAACTGGCCCTGGCCGCCCTGCGCGGGATCGAGGTCGACATCGTCATGCCCGGCCACAGCAACCATACGCTGATCGACTGGGCCCGCGCCGCCAATCTCCAGCGTTTCCTCGATTCCGGCTGCCGCGTCTGGCAGGCCAGCCCGCCCTTCAACCATTCCAAGCTGATGGTGGTCGACCGCCACTGGACCTTCGTCGGCAGCTCGAATCTCGACGTCCGCAGCCTGCGCCTGAATTTCGAAGTCAATATCGAGGCTTATGACACCGCCACCGCGCGGCTGATCGACGATTTCATCATCACCCACCGCCGTCACCGGCTGACCCATTACGACCTGGACCGCCGCCCCCTGCCGGTCAGGCTGCGCGACGCGGCGGCCCGCCTGCTGCTGCCCTATCTGTGACTGCCTATCTGTGACTACTCGACCGTTCCAGCCGCACGGTGATCGGCCGATGGTCCGACGCGTAGTTCTCCAGCACCCGCGCCTCCCGGCAGGTCAGGCCCCGCACCATGCAGCGATCGATGCGGATCGGCAGCATGTCGACCATCCGGTGGGTCGGCGCGCGCGGCCCCACATCGTGGAAATGCGGCATCAGGGTCGGCCCCACCAGGTTGAAATCCCCCAGCACCGCCGCATGGGCCGGCAGAATCTCGCCCAGCCGACGCAATTGCCGCCGGTTCATGATCTGGCCGTGCGACAGATGCACGTTCGCGACCGTAAAGCCGAAGGTCGAGCACTCGATCATCTGCGCCACCCGGCGCACCAGCGGGCCCGAGGGCAGGGTGCAGGCGACCGGGTGGCGGCGGAACGGGGCAGGGCTCCAGCATGCCACGCCATGAATCCGGCCGGGCAGGGGGCTGCGCGCATAATGGCCGCCGATCAGGCGCGGCAGCGCATCGAAATCCGCCGTCGCCTCCTGCATCAGCAGCAGGTCGGGCCGTTCCTCCGCGACCAGTTGCGCGACGTCGCGCGGCGTGGCGCCGACCAGGCGCAGCAGGTTCCAGCTCACGATCTTGCGCTCGGTGCCATGAGACGTGTGCCCAGGAAGGGCGGACATCGGGGCGACATTCATGACTCGATGAAATTCTCCTCTATCGACCCCGTGTCCCCGGCGGGCGCCTGGCCGTCGGCCGCGAATTCCGCCGTCAGGGTATAGCCCACCCCCAACAGGACCGGACCAAGGAAAATCCCCAGCCCGCCAAAGGTCCACACCCCGCCCAGCACCCCCAGCACCGTCAGCAGATAGGGCAGTTGCGCCCCGCGCGAGATGAACATCGGCCGGATGACGTGGTCGGCGCCGGAAATCACCAGCACCCCATAGACCAGCAGGAAGATCCCCCACCCCATATGGTGCGACACGATCAGCACCAGCGCCCCCGGTATCCAGATCAGCGGCGCGCCGATCGGCAGCACCGCCACGCACGCGGTCATGACGCCGAACAGCACCGGCTCGGGCAGCCCGGTCACCGCGAATCCCAGCCCGGTCAGGATACCCTGCACGATCGCGGTGCCCAGGATGCCGTAGACGGTGCCGCGGATGGTGCGGCCGACGATGCTCAGGATCCGCTCGGCATAGGCTCCGGCAATGCGCCGGATCAGCGCGCAGAAGGTCGCGCCCAGCGCATCGCCCCCCAGCCAGAAGAAGAACGCGATGAACAGCGCCATGCCCAGATTGACCAGCCCGCTGGCGACATGCATCAGCCCGGACAGCATCGACTGCGCGATGCTGCCGGCATAGGGGCGGATGAACCGCTCGGCATGGCCCAGGTCCGTGCTCCACTGGGACCACAGATCCACCAGGTCAGGCCCGACATGCGGAATGCGCGCCAGCCAGGCCGGCGGGGGCGGAAGCTGGATCGACCGCGCCAGGGTGCCGATCAGCCCCTCGATCGTGCCGGGCAGGTCGGCGATGCTGGTGCTCACCACCACCGCCAGCGGCAGGGCGACGACCAGCGCCGTCAGCACGGTCATGCCGATCGCGGCGATCACCGGGCCGGACCGGCGCCGCAGCCGGGCGAAGACCGGCCAGGTCGAAAAGGTCAGGATCGCCGCCCACAGCAGGGCCGACAGGAACGGATAGAGGATGGCACCGCAGCCGAAGGCCACGCCTCCCAGCAACAGCCCCATCATGATGCGCTCGGCCATGCTCTCCCGCCATCGCTCACGCCGCCGGCGGCACTCCGGCGCCCGGCGATCATGTCCCGCTTGACTTCGCCGGGCAAGCGCCCGACCGATAGCCACCAGACCGTTGGATATGGTGCCGCAAAGGACCCCCGCCTATGCATCCTCTGATTTCGCCGGCCGAACTGCTCGCCCGCCTCGACGCGCCCGATCTCGTCACGCTCGACGCCACGATGGCGCTCCCGGGCGAGGATTTCGACCCGGCACAGCGATTCCGGCAGGCGCACATCCCCGGCGCGCGCGCTTTTGATATCGAACTCTTCTCCGATCCCGACGCCACGCTGCCGCACATGATCCCGAGCCAGTCCCGATTCGGCGAACTGGCCCGCGCGCTCGGCCTGTCCGACACGTCCCACATCGTCTTCTACGACCAGGGCAACGCCGCCTCCGCCGCCCGGGCCTGGTGGCTGGCCGGCCTGTTCGGCGCCGATCGGGTCCAGGTGCTCGATGGCGGCCTGCCGGCCTGGCAGCGGGCCGGCGGCCCGGTGGGGCAGGGGGCGCCCGCCACGCCGTCCCCCGGCACCTTCCGCCCCGCGCCGCGCTTCGCGCGCGTCCGCGGCCTGGGTGACATGCGCCATATCGTCGCCGGTCGCGGCGCGCTGATCCTCGACGCCCGCGCCGCCGGCCGCTTCGCCGGCACCACGCCGGAACCGCGCCCCGGGGTCGCCTCGGGCCACATGCCCGGCGCGCGCAACCTGCCTTACGGCACGCTGCTCGATGCCGACAAGGCGTTCCTGCCCGTCCCCGAACTGCGCGCGCGCTTCGCCGCCGCCGGCGTCACCGACGACCGGCCCGTCGTCACCAGTTGCGGCTCGGGCGTCTCCGCCGCCGTACTGTCGCTCGGCCTGGCCCTCTGCGGGCGCGAAGGCGACGCGCTCTATGACGGATCCTGGGCCGAATGGGGCACCACGCCGGGCGCCCCGATCGAGACGGGCGCCGAGACGGGTACCGAGACCCGGGCGGCATGACCGGCATGACCGACCGCCAGGCACTGCATGACGCCGTCTCCCGCGGCTGGCGCCAGATGGGCACGCTGCTCGTCCACCTGGCGCGCGACCTGCCGCCCGACCCGCAGGGCACGCTCGTCAACGCGCCCCCCACGCGCGGCTCGACCGTGCTGTTCCCCACCGTCGCCGACATGAACGAAAACGGCAATCGCCGCTACGATCACGAACTGATCTACGGGGCGATGGGCACGCCGATCCAGCACCAGCTCGAAGCCGCGATCGCGGCGATCGAGGGCGCGCGCCATACCCAGATCGTCTCGTCGGGCCTGGCGGCCTGCTCGACGGCGCTGCTGGGCTTTCTAGGCAAGAACGGCCATTGCCTGCTGCCGGATTCCGTCTATGGGCCGACGCGCCGCTTCGCCAACACGCTGCTCCGCCGCTTCGGGGTCGAGACCAGCTACTACCCCCCCACGATCGACGGCGACGGGCTGTGCGCGCTCATGCGCCCGAACACGCAGATCGTCTTCGCCGAAAGCCCCGGCAGCCACACGTTCGAAGTCCAGGACGTGGCCATGATCGCCGACATCGCGCATGAAGGCGGCGCGCGGCTGGTGCTGGACAATACCTGGGGCATCGGCATCTTCCACCCCTTCGCGCACGGCGTCGACATCTCGATCCAGGCGCTGACCAAATACCCGTCCGGCCATTCGGACAGCATCATCGGCGCGATTTCCGTGGCCGACGACCAGGACTGGCAGGCCCTGCGCGACACCGCCATCCAGCTCGGCCAGCTCGCCGGCCCCGACGATTGCTGGCTGACGCTGCGGGGCCTGCGGACCATGGGCGCGCGGCTCGAACGCCAGTCGCGCAACGCGCTCGACGTGGCCCTCTGGCTGGCCGACCGGCCCGAAATCGCCTGCGTCCTCCACCCGGCCCTGCCATCCTGTCCCGGTCATTACTTATGGAAACGAGATTTTACCGGCGCATCCGCCCTATTCGGGGTCATATTGCGTGACGAATACAGTCAATCATCCATGATATCGATGATAGATTCTTTGACGTTATTTGGAATCGGCGCATCCTGGGGCGGCTATGAAAGCCTGGTCCTGCCGACCACCGGCGGCATCGTTCGCTCGTCCAAACACAACAAAACCCCACATTCCGGTCCCGCCTTCCGCCTGCATATCGGACTGGAAAACCCCGAAGACCTGATCGCCGACCTCTCGAACGGACTGGACGTGCTCAATCAGTGACGATCCGGCCGCCGCAGCCGATATCCCGCCGCCTCCGCGACATGCGCCTGCTGGATATCGTCCTGCCCGGCCAGATCGGCAATCGTCCGCGCCACCCGCAGCAGCCGCGTAAATCCCCGCGCCGAAAGCCGCAGCCGATCCGCCACCCGCACCGCATAGTCCCGCGCCGCCGCCTCGATCGGAAACCGATCCGGCGATGCTTCCGCATTGGTCTGCCCGTCCTGGCGCACCATCTGCCGCTCCCGCGCCACCTCCACCCGCGCCGCAACCACCGCGCTACTCTCACCGGTCGGCAAAGCCGCGAGTTCCCCCGGCGTCACGGGCTCGACATGCACCGCCATGTCCAACCGGTCGAGCATCGGGCCGGAAATCCGCGCCAGATAATCCTCTCCGCACCGCGGCGCCTTACGGCACTCCTGGGCTGCATCGCCCAGATACCCACACCGGCACGGATTCATCGCCGCCACCAGTTGGAAGCGAGCAGGGTAGGTGACGTGGGCGGACGCGCGCGCAACGGTAATCGTCCCGGTTTCAATGGGCTGGCGCAGCGCCTCCAAGGCGCCGCGTGAAAATTCCGGCAATTCGTCGAGAAACAGCACACCACGATGTGCCAGGCTGACCTCGCCCGGTCGGACGCGGCTGCCTCCGCCAACCAAGGCGACCTGGCTCGTGGAATGATGCGGATCCCGAAAAGGCGGACGAAACACCGGCAACCCCATGGGAAGCTGGCCCGCGACACTGTGAATGCGGCTTATCTCGAGGATCTGCGCACTGCTAAGATCCGGCAGCAGCGAAGGCAGGCGCGCAGCCAGCATCGATTTACCGGCCCCGGGCGGTCCCGTCATCAGCAAGGAATGCGCACCCGCCGCAGCGATTTCCAGCGCGCGGCGCGCAGTTTCCATTCCGCGCACGTCCGCCAAGTCGGGTCCCGCGCCGTCAAGATCCAACGGCAGGCGTTCCTGCAACTCGACAGCGGGAAGCACCTGCTCGCCGGTCATATGATTTACCAAGGCAAGCAAGGATTCAGGCGCAAGGATATCCAGCGTTTCGCCCGCCCACCGTGCTTCATGACCCTGTTGCGCCGCGCAGACCAAGGTTCGCGATTGATCCACAGCACACATAGCTGCCGGCAGGACGCCAGGAACAGTGTTTATCCGCCCATCCAAAGATAGCTCGCCAATCGCAGCCAGGCGACCACTCTCTTCGGGAGGAATCACGCCCATTGCAGACAGAAGCGCTAGGGCGATCGGCAGATCGAAATGTGATCCTTCCTTGACGATGTTCGCCGGGGCAAGGTTGACGACGATCCGCTTGGCGGGAAGAGCCAACCCCATGGCCGACAACGCGGCACGAACCCTTTCGCGGGCTTCGGCCACGGCCTTGTCGGCGAGGCCGACTATGAGAAAAGTTGGTAATCCAGACGCGAGTTGTACTTCCACCCGAACGGGTATGGCGTCGATGCCGGAAAGGGCGAACCCCATGACGGTGGATATGTTCATGGCTCGTTTGTAACCGAGAAACCAAAATCAGGCACCCCAGTTGGAACACGTCGCCATAAATTGGCATAATATATGTTATGCGATGTTTGGCTGCGAGTATCTCAACCGCCGTCACTGCGGCTGGCTCGCATGGGCGCTTCAGCCACAGTGACGATTTGCCTTTATAATCGGGTCCCTTTCGGCGAGGTAATCTCGATGGAGCCTATGCCGTTGATCTCTTTGCTGATCGATGCTGGTTGCCTGGTAAGTTCGACAGCCCCCACACCGCTGATATGCGCAGAGACATGCCCCGTCGGACCCGCCACGACATGCCCCGCCCCAGAGATACTGATATCTGCATCAGCCAACGCCATATCCGACAGATCGGCATGCGCGGCACCAGCGACCCGGAGCGTCAGTGCATCGGCCCGACCGTAGCCGACGACATTTGCCGCCCCGTTGACAGTCAAGCTCAGATGGTCCACCGCAACATTTTTCAAGGTCAGGTCACCTGCAGATTCAACGGTGATCGATTTGAGTTGCGGTGCAGTCACGACGATGCGAAGCCGACTGGAATGCCAGTGACGGAGTGATGCGTCATCCATATCAATCACATTTCCGTCGAGCCTGAGGGCTTCGACGACCCGCCTCGACCCTATAGCTGTGATGCCGGGAGACGGGGCCTGGGTATATATGATCGTCGCCGGCACCTGGAACGCCAGTTCGTCGCCCCCCTTCCACTCAAGTGTGCGCGATATGGCACTCCCCGCCGGCTCCTCGCCATCATCGGAGAGGAAAAAGTTCCCGATATCTGTATGCCACGATACGGGGCCACGGACAGCAGCGATCCCGAAAGAGGCAATCGATAGTGCTGCCCCGCCGACCGCTACCAGTAAAAATCCACGAATCATGTGTAATTCCCTCTACTCAGATGGACGGTCGTGCCGTGATCAGCCGGTAATGTGTCCGGCCATAGCGTGCCAGGAGATTGATCAATCCGATCGTGAAGAGCGCGCAGAAAGCCGCCACGGACGCGCCGCCGCTCAGGAAGCCGAGGCTGAGAAGCGCGGCCTGAAGGTGATCGCCGGCGAAACCCGGAAAATGGGCAATCAACGCGAAAGGCAGTGCCACGCCACCGCCTAGGCACATGCCTACCCCGACAATGAAGAAAGAAAAGAGCGCGGCCACCACGCCGACCAGCAACGGCAGGACGATGAACAAGTCGAGTGCCGCCAGTCCAAGAACACCGACCATGACACCCAGAGCCGCGGCCATGCTGCGTTCGTCTTCCCATCGACGGAGTCCAACTTCCGCACGCAGTTCACGCGCGAGGCGCCCCGGATCGCCCAATGCTGTCGCGACATCGGCTTCGCTTCGTCCCGCGGCGTTGCCGGCTTCGAAATGCGCATCGTAATCGGCCATAATGTCCGCGATACTGGATTTCGGCATTCCCTTGAGACCCGCCGCCAGGCGCCGCAGGAACAATTGCCGGTCGTTCATCGTGTCTTCTCCTGCCCATCCAAAATGGCGGCGACCGAATGCGTAAAATCGTTCCAGGCTGATTTCTGGACGTCGAGGCTTCTTCGGCCGCTGTCCGTCAGCCGGTAATATTTGCGTGGCGGCCCCGAAGAGGATTCGACCAGATAGGTTGAGACCAGCTCGTCCTTCTGCATTCGGCGCATCAGGGGGTAGATCGTGCCCTCCCCCATATCGATTGCATCGGAGAGGCGGCTGGCGATGTCGTAGCCATAGGAATCACTTCGCGAGAGAAGGGCGAGAACACAGAGTTCCAGCACCCCCTTTTTGAACTGGACGAGGTTAGGGTCCACTTTTCATCAATCCTTGGATGGTGCTGCTCCGCCTCGGAACCATTCAATGCATGATAGCCATTAAAGAATGGTTCCTTGCAATATGTATTTTTTCCCCTCATGCGGAATCATGACGCCGAGTGATATCGGTTTTCTGTTATCTTTTTGTTTTTAAAATAAAATATTAATTGCGCTACACATGCAGGCGGAAAAAAGACCCTCGATCAGTGCTACCCGCGTAAATGTGACCCGGATCTTCCTTGTTCGCGGCGGCCAGTTCTGATTAGGTGATGGGCAACACAACAATAAAACGCCGGGTAAATCGGTGCAGCAAATAGAAACAGAACCCTCGCCTTGCCCAGCATTGGAAATGCGGGGTATCTCCAAATCCTTCCCTGGGCTGAAGGCACTCACGAACGTCTCGCTGAAAGCGTGGGGCGGCGAGGTGTTGGCCCTGATGGGAGAAAATGGAGCGGGCAAATCCACTCTGATGAAGATCCTCTCGGGCGCCTATGTGGCCGATCCGGGTGGGGAGATTCTGGTGCAGGGCAAGCCGGTCGCGATTGCCGCGCCGCGCGACGCCCGACAAGCCGGGATCGCCATCATCTATCAGGAATTGGCGCTGTCACCCAACCTGACAGTTGCCGAAAATATTCATTTGGGCTCGGAACCCACGCGTCCGGGTGGACGGTTGGACCGCGCATCCATGAATGCGTCAGCACGGCCTGTACTGGAGCGGCTTGGTGCGCCGTTCGAGCCTGAGACGATCGTCTCGACATTGTCGATCGCCGAGCAGCAACTGGTCGAAATTGCGCGTGCGCTGCATCGCAACGCCGCGATCCTGGTTCTGGACGAGCCGACCACGACGCTCTCGGCACGCGAAACCGACCGATTGTTCGCGCTGATCCGACAGTTGCGCGACGAAGGGATCGCACTGATCTATATCAGCCACCGCATGGCCGAAATTTATGAACTGGCCGATCGCGTATCGGTCCTGCGCGACGGACATTATGTCGGCACGCTGGTTCGGGACGAAATTTCGTCAGATGCGTTGGTGCGCATGATGGTCGGGCGCGACCTGACATCCTTCTATATGAAGCAGCACACCCCCGAAGCGGTGCGCGGCGCGGCCGTTCTGGAGGTGTCGGGCCTAACCGATGGCGGCCGGCGCGTGTTCCCAGCAAGCTTCACGTTGCATCGCGGCGAAGTTCTGGGCCTTTCGGGTCTGGTTGGAGCCGGGCGTACCGAACTTGCACGGTTGATTTATGGCGCCGATCGCGCCGCGGGCGGGCGCATGGCGCTG
Source organism: Nguyenibacter vanlangensis (assembly GCF_038719015.1). Taxonomy (NCBI): domain Bacteria; kingdom Pseudomonadati; phylum Pseudomonadota; class Alphaproteobacteria; order Acetobacterales; family Acetobacteraceae; genus Nguyenibacter; species Nguyenibacter vanlangensis. The sequence continues at coordinate 537,373 of NZ_CP152276.1, read as the reverse complement.
GATGGCGAAACATTCGCGCCACGCAAGCCGTCGGAATCCATCGCATCGGGTCTGGTCTATCTGACCGAGGATCGCAAGGCACTGGGGCTGTTTCTGGATATGTCGTGCGAAACCAATATCGCACTGGATGTCATCGATCGCGATGCGCGCGTGGGAGGGCGCCTGAATTTGGGACGCCTGCATGAGCGGGCACGCGCGGCCTTTGCCAGCCTGCGCGTCCGGGCAGCCAGTCCGGCCGTCAATGTCGGCAGCCTATCGGGCGGCAACCAGCAAAAAATCCTGCTGTCCCGCTTGCTGGAGACGGGACCCAAGGTACTGATCCTGGATGAACCGACGCGCGGGGTTGATGTCGGAGCGAAATCCGAGATCTACCGCACGATCGACAGCCTGGCCCAGCGGGGCGTGGCGATCCTGGTCATCTCATCGGATCTGCCCGAGATCATCGGCATTTGTGACAGGGTCCTCGTCATGCGCGAGGGCCACATCGTTGGCGAAGTCGGTGGTCCAGACGCACCACGGCCGACCCAGCACGCCATCATGTCTCTTGCCGCGGGCGAACTCGTCGCGGCCTGAAGGGGAACAGTACCCATGACGATGCCCTCTTTACCCCTTGTCCAGCCTGACGTGCCGGCAGATCGTGCAGCCAGGCGCCGCCTGAAATTGGGTGCCGGCCTGCAATCCGCCGGCATGTTGCCGGTCTTGATCCTGCTCGCCGTCGGCTTCCACCTCGCGGGCGGCCATCGGTTCCTGACGGGGCAGAACCTGTCCATCGTGGGGCAGCAAGCCTCGATCAACATCGTGCTGGCAACCGGCATGACTTTCGTGATCCTGACTGGTGGCATCGACCTGTCCGTTGGGTCAATCCTGGCCGCATCGGCAATGATCGCGCTGATGGTCTCGCTGAGTATTTCGGTGGGGTGGCTCGCGATACCCGCCTGCCTCGCCACCGGTTTGGTGATCGGATTAGGCAACGGCATGCTGGTCGCATGGGGAGGATTGCCGCCCTTCATCGTCACACTCGGCTCGTTGACCGCAGTGCGCGGTCTGGCGCGGCTGCTGGGGCAGGACAAGACCATCTTCAACCCGGACCTGTCCTATGCCTGGATCGGCAATGATGGGCTGCGACTGCCCGGCTTTACAGTGCCATGGTTGGCGATCATCGCGCTGCTGGTCGTGGTTGCGGCATGGTACGTTCTGCGCCGCACGGTTCTGGGGGTTCGGATTTATGCCGTAGGCGGGAACCCGGCGGCAGCACGGTTGGCTGGCATCAATGTCGCCGCAGTGCTGCTGTTCGTCTACGGTCTCTCAGGCCTGCTGGCCGGACTGGGGGGAGTGATGTCATCCGCCCGGCTGTTCGCAGCAAACGGGCTGCAGCTCGGCCAATCCTACGAGTTGGATGCGATCGCGGCCGTGATATTGGGCGGGACGTCGTTTGTCGGCGGCATCGGCTCGATCTGGGGTACATTGGTGGGCGCTCTGATCATTGCCGTCCTGTCAAACGGACTGATCCTGATGGGTGTCTCCGATATCTGGCAGTTCATCATCAAGGGCCTGGTCATAATCGGCGCGGTTTCGCTCGATCGGTTCCGGCAAAAAGGGGGCGCGCGCACCTGAGTCGCAAAAGGGTTCTGACGCCGCCCCCGGGGGACGGCGTCATTACAAAAAACAATAAAAACAAGGACTCGATGAGAATGTTTAAAACCGGGTTAATTGCCGCTGCCTTTTTTGCCACGTCGGCCCTCGGGTGCGTAGGTCTTGCCCGCGCCGCTACGTTCGATGCTGTGGGCATTACCGTGGGGTCGCTTGGCAATCCCTATTTCGTGACGTTGGCCAAGGCGGTAGGCGACACGATACGCAAGACCAATCCGAATGCGAGAATCATCTCGGTATCATCGGATTACGATCTGAACAAGCAATTCACCCAGGTAGATAATTTCATTGCATCCGGCGTGAAGCTGATCGTGATCAATGCGGTCGATCCGCAGGCGGTGCTGCCGGCAATCAAGCGCGCGCAAGCTGCGGGCATCGTGGTCATCGCGGCCGATGTTGCGGCGGCCGGTGCTGATGCCACGATCATGACCGACAACACCAAGGCAGGCGAGATTTCCTGCGCCTTTCTGGCTGATAAGATCGGCCACAAGGGTGAGGTCGCAATCGAGAATGGTCCGTCGGTGTCATCGGTGTTCGACCGCGTCGCGGGCTGCAAGAGTTCGTTGAAGAAATGGCCGGGTATTCAGATCGTTAGCGACGATCAGAACGGACAGGGCGCGCGTGACGCAGGCATGCAGGTCATGCTGGGCTATCTGATCCGTTTTCCGAATCTGGCCGGAGTGTTTACCATCAACGACCCGCAAGCTATCGGCTCGGATCTGGCTGCCCGCCAGCAGAATCGCAAGGTAGTCATCACGTCGGTCGACGGAGCGCCCGATATCGTGGCAGCCCTGAAATCGGGTAAGGGTAACATCCTGGCCTCGGCATCCCAAGACCCGTACAAGATCGGTGTGTTGGCGGTAGAGACTGCCGAAGCCATAGCGGGTGGTAAACGCCCGAGTGAAAAGACGATCCTGATCCCGCCGATATTGGTGACTCGGGACAATGTCGGCAGCTATGTCGGCTGGACCGATCACTGAAAGCACACCTTACTCCGTAAGCGAATGAACTATCTGACGTGCGAGAGCCGGGGGCCGTTATGCCCCCGGCTTTGACGTCATGGTCCCTGCCCGCTCCAACCACGCCGTGACATACCGCTGGGCCCGTAAATCCCGGATGGAATTTGCCTCACGCCTTCGTGAAAACAATGCTTGATACCGCCCCGACAGGCCGGGTAAAGGACGCCCAATGTGCGGCGGCATGCGCAAGTCGTGGGCATGACCCGATCCTGCCAGGCAGTCTCGGCTCTGTCCGCCCTCACCCGTTGTATCGTCGTCGTTTTGAAAATAGTGCGCCGCATGTTTTCGGCGCCTGCTTTGGGGGAGTTGCGGAGATGCAGATCATGAGGAGCATTTCCGGCATGACCCGGGTGCGCATTCGATGAGCCTGAATGCTGTCCTGGAGGGCGTGACCGGGCGGATTATCCAGCGATCCACGCCAACGCGGCGCCGGTATCTGGACCTGATTGCACGCCAGCAGGACCGCGGTGTCAACCGTCCGCGCCTGGCCTGCGGCAACCTTGCTCATGCCTTCGCAGCGGCCGGCTACGACAAGCAGACAATTCGTGCCGGCAGCGGCATGAATATCGGCATTGTCAGCGCCTACAATGACATGCTGTCGGCGCATCAGCCTTATAGCCGGTATCCCGACCAGATGCGCCTGTTCGCGCGTGAACTTGGAGCAACCGCACAGGTAGCAGGTTGCGTGCCAGCAATGTGTGACGGCGTGACACAGGGACAGCCAGGCATGGAGCTTTCTCTGTTCAGCCGGGATACGATCGCGCTTTCCACGGCTGTGGCGTTGAGCCACGGCATGTTCGAGGGGGCGGCGCTGCTAGGCATCTGCGATAAGATCGTGCCTGGATTGTTGATGGGGGCGCTGCGCTTCGGCCACCTGCCGATGATCCTGGTGCCGGCGGGGCCTATGGGATCAGGTCTGCCGAACAAGGCCAAGCAGGAGATCCGCCAGCTTTTCTCGGAAGGAAAGGTCGGTCGGGAAGAATTGCTGGAAGCTGAAGCCGCATCATACCACAGTCCTGGAACATGTACGTTCTACGGCACCGCCAACACCAATCAGATGATGATGGAGGTCATGGGGCTGCATGTGCCCGGTGCGGCCTTTGTTCCCCCGAATACCAAGCTGCGCCAAGCGCTGACACGTGAGGCGGTGCATCGGCTGGTGGCAATGGGCGCCGAAGGTGATGATTATCGTCCGCTGGCGCGATGCATCGACGAGAAGGCGATCGTCAATGCCGCGGTCGGACTGCTGGCGACTGGAGGATCGACCAACCTGGCGATCCATCTGCCGGCGATCGCCCGTGCCGCCGGGATCATCATCGATTGGGAGGATCTGGATCGCCTGTCGAGTGCGGTGCCTCTTCTGACCCGCATCTATCCGAACGGCACGGCGGACGTGAACGGTTTCCACGCTGCGGGCGGCATGGGATTCGTCATCGGTACGCTGCTGGATGAAGGATTGCTGCACGATGACATCCTGACCGTCGCGGCGGGTGGTCTGCATGCCTATGCCGGCACGCCCGAGTTGAAGGATGACGTGCTGACCTGGGGCGAGCGGCGGGTGCATTCTGGTGATGAGACCATCCTGCGTCCGGCGACGGCTCCCTTCCGTGCCGACGGCGGCATGCGGCTGATGCAGGGCAATCTGGGACGCGGGATTTTCAAGACCAGCGCAGTTGCCCCGGAACGCTGGACCATCGAAGCGGCTGCGGCTGTGTTCGATGACCAAGAAGACGTACTGCGTGCCTTCCGGGCGGGCGAACTGAATCGTGATGTGATCGTCGTCGTGCGGTTCCAGGGACCGGCTGCAAACGGAATGCCCGAACTGCACAAGCTGACGCCGTCGCTCAGCGTGCTGCAGGACCGCGGATATCGCGTGGCCCTGGTGACCGACGGCCGCATGTCGGGAGCCAGCGGCAAAGTTCCGGCGGTCATTCACCTGACACCCGAGGCCTTGCCGAACGGTCCCTTGGCATACGTGCAAAATGGCGACACGATCCGTCTGAGCGCTGGAGATGGTTCCATAAACGTGCTGGTTGACCAGGCCGAATGGAGTGCCCGTATCCCTGCGACACAGCCGGAGCAGGAAGACGGCACAGGACGGGAGTTGTTCTCATTCATGCGTACGGGTGCAGATGGTGCCGAACAAGGCGCATCGGCCATGCTCGCGGCGATGGAGAACCGGGCATCCTGAAGGACGCCCAGAATAGAGAGACGATATATGTCTGGAATCGATCGCATTATGACGCTGTCGCCGGTGATCCCGGTACTGGTGGTGCATGACCTCGCCCATGCCCGCCCAATCGCGGAAGCGCTGGTCGCCGGGGGATTGCGGGTGCTGGAAGTCACCCTGCGTACGCCGATCGCGTTGGACGTCATTGCGGAAATGGCAAAGGTTGAGGGGGCGGTTGTCGGGGCCGGCACCGTCCTGAATGAGGCAGATCTGGATGCCAGCATCAAGGCCGGCGCAGGATTTATTGTCAGTCCCGGCCTGACCGACGCGTTGGGCAAAGCCGCGATCGCACGCAACATTCCGTTTCTGCCGGGGATCGCCAATGCAGGCGATATCATGCGCGGATTGGAGTTAGGATTTAACCGCTTCAAGTTTTTCCCTGCGGAAGCATCGGGCGGCATCAAAGCGTTGCAAGCCCTGGCGGCGCCCTTTGGTGCTGCGCGATTCTGCCCAACGGGCGGAATTGACCAAATGCGGGCGCCGGAGTGGCTTGCCCTGCCCGCGGTCCGATGCATCGGCGGTTCCTGGCTGGTGCCGCCCGGAACGCCGGACGTGATCGAAATCCGCAACCGGGCCGCTGACGCGGCAGCGTTGCGCAAGCACTGAACCGGCCCCTGATCCGCACGGCGACCACATGGTGTGCCAAGCGGATCATCTGCCGCCAATGGCGGTGGCGCGACCAGGACGTCCAGGGCGCCCTGCCCCAAGGCTTTCGCCAAAGCCGGTGCGGCTGAATGCTGCAGGAAGTTCGGCCAATGCCGCGACCATCGGAAATTCGGCCACGCGCTGGGTTGATATCGGGAAAGCCTATTCCACCCCGAAGCCATCATGCCTGTGGAATGGGAAATTTTGGCTGGGGGACCTGGATTCGAACCAGGGCTGACCGGGTCAGAGCCGGTAGTTCTACCGCTAAACTATCCCCCAGCAAGACAACCAAGGCTTGGCTGCCGTGCGGTGTGGGGCTGATAGCATCGGAGATGCGGTGTGACAAGCGCCTTTATGGCCAAGTTTTCTCCTTGGGGGCATATTTATCTTGCCCTTCCTGCGGCTCCGCACCCAGAATGCATAGAATAGCGGCAAAGGGTCCGTCCGATGGACAACACGATGTCCTGGCGCGATGGCCAGGAGGAGGCAAGGCTCTCTCACGTCTCGGCGTTTAGGCCGAATCACGGCTCTGCAGGCATGTATGGCGCGATTGATCTGGGGACGAATAATTGCCGCCTGATGATCGCGACCCCGACCGCGAACGGCTTCCGGGTCGTCGACAGCTTTAGCCGAATCGTGCGGCTGGGCGAAGGATTGCAAAGCACCGGATGCTTGAGTCCCGCAGCGATGGACCGAACAGTCGAGGCGTTGCATATCTGCGCTGCACGAATGGGACGTCGGCGGCTTCGCCGCTATCGCGCGGTAGCCACCGAAGCGTGTCGCCGGGCTATCAACGGCGCAGACTTCATCCGGCGGGTCCGCCAGGAGACCGGCCTGGACATCACCGTCATCTCGCCGCGCGAGGAAGCTGAACTGGCAATGGAGAGTTGCGCTCCACTGCTGCATGACGACCGGTTGTCGCCATCACGCACACGGGCCGTCCTGTTCGACATCGGCGGAGGGTCGACCGAGATTGCCTGGGTACGGATGGACCGGCGGGCTCGTCGCCAGGAACTGGGTGGATATCTGAGCCTGCCCGCAGGGGTCATCACCCTGGCGGAGCAGTTCGGTGAATCGGCGTTCACCGATAGCGGCTATCGGCAGATGGTCGACCTGGTCACACGGCAATTGCGTACCTTCGAGAACGTGCATTGCATCGGCCGTGAAATCAGCCGTGGCACGGTCAGCCTGATGGGGACCAGTGGGACCGTTACCACGTTGGCCAGCATCGCATTGTCGCTAAGTCGCTATAGCCGCATGGCCGTGGACGGAACCATCCTGCTTTCCGGACCCGCGCTGGATGCGATTCGTACTCTCGCCGCTCTTGGGCCATCCGGCCTGCGCCAGCATCCATGCGTAGGGCCGGACCGCGCAGTCTACGTCATGCCGGGATGTGCGATCTTCGAGGCAATCCATGCGATTTGGCCCGTTCCTGAGATCATCGTAGCGGATCGTGGGCTGCGCGATGGTATGCTGCTGCGCATGATACACGATTCGACGGCGATGCCCGTGCCATCGCTTGCTTCTGCCTTGCGCTTTCCGCCCCTTTCGGCCGCAGACCTGTCCCATCCATGAAACGGCCTCCTTCGGCCGGAAACGGCAAATCAAGGGTCCCTGGAAAGGCGCTGCAAAGCAGCGCGACACCGGGTGGCAAGGATGCCAGCGCCGACTCCGGCACCGTGGCATCGAGTCGGACGCATGCGGTCTCTCTGCGCACAGCGCGGGGCCGGACCACGGCCCAACAGCGCTGGCTGAACCGGCAACTGAACGATCCTTATGTACAGGCTGCGCGCAAGCAGGGATGGCGGTCACGAGCCGCATTCAAGCTGATTGAACTGGATGATCGGTTCCATCTGATTCGCCCTGGCATGCGGATAATCGACCTGGGCGCAGCACCGGGCGGCTGGACCCAGGTCACCGTCAAGCGCGGCGCCTCGAACGTGGTCGGGGTCGATCTGCTGCCGGTGGATCCGGTGAACGGAGCGACGATCATCGAGGGAGATTTCAACGAGCCCGACATGCCCGACCGGTTGATGGCGCTGCTGGGCGGCCCGGCCGATCTGGTCCTATCGGATATGGCACCGAATACGACCGGGCATGCGCCGACCGACCATCTGCGCATCATCGGCCTGGCTGAACTGGCATTGGATTTCGCCATGAAGGTCTTGGCACCCAATGGCGCCTTCGTCGCCAAGGTGTTCCAAGGTGGGTCCGAAAAACAGATGCTGCTGCCGATGAAGCAAGCATTCGCGACCGTCCGCCATGCCAAGCCGCCGGCCAGCCGCAAGGAATCGAGCGAGCTTTATGTTATAGCTACCGGCTTCCGCCCCGAGCGGATCCGATCCACGGTCTGAAGCCCGAGAGCGCCCGCGCTGTCTGGCGGGCGCCCCCGATCCGGATCAGGCAGATTGTTCGTCGTGCGACCACAGCCAGGCCGCCCCGCGCACACCCGAACTGTCGCCATGCACGTTGCGTACGATAGGCGTATTGCAGCGCGGGGTAATAACGTAGCGCGGCATCAGCAACGGGACACGTTCGTAGATCGACTGCACGTTGGAGACGCCGCCGCCCAGCACGATAACGTCCGGATCCAGGAAATTGATTGCCATCGCGCAGGCCCGCGCCAGACGGTCCATATATCGATCAAGCGCACCGATCGCAGTGATGTCGCCTGCTTCGGCCGCAGCTTCGATGCCCGCTGTGCTGCGATGACCCGGCCCCTGCCAATCCTGCGCCAGCGCCGACCCGCTAAGATAGCGTTCCAGGCAGCCTTCATTACCGCAGAAACATTTTGGCAGAGGCATTTCCTCGATTCGCGGCCAGGGTAGAGGTATATGGCCCCACTCGCCGGCGATATGATGAGCACCAGCCAGCAACTTGCCGTCGACGATGATCCCGCCTCCCATCCCGGTGCCGATAATCACGCCCAGCACGACGCTGCGGCCGGCACCAGCGCCATCGACTGCCTCGGACAGAGCGAAGCAGTTGGCATCATTCTCGACGCGAACTTCACGCCCTACGGAAGCGGTCAGGTCGCGACCGAATGGCTGATTGTTCAGCCACGTCGCGTTGGCGTTCTTGATAACGCCGGTATCGGGACTGATCGATCCCGGAATGCCGATCCCGACCGTTCCCTGGCCGCCCAGCTCGGCATCGACGCCGGCGACGAGGTCGCGAATCGCGAGGACCGCGCCATCGTAATGGCCGGGATTTGCGATGCGTCGCCGAATGATCTCATGTCCATCGGCCCGTGCAAGGGCCGCGATTTCGATCTTGGTGCCGCCAAAATCGATCCCGATCCGATAGTCGGTCATGTCCATCCCGTGATCCGTGATATTCTATATGTTGGTTATTTCTTCTATGGTCGGTTGGTCCATGCCGTAAAGACGGTCTTGAACGTTGACCAACGCTGACCACGGCCTATTTACCGGAGCCCCTCCTGCCATGAGCGAGACCGTGCTCGACCTCAAAGGGCTCAATTGCCCTCTTCCCGTCCTTAAGGCCAATCGGGCACTGCGATCCATGCAGCCGGGCGAGCGGTTGCGGGTCATTGCGACGGATCGTGCCAGTGTTGCGGATTTCCAGGCTTTTTGTCGGGAAACCGGTCATGCGTTGATTGCCTTCGGAGAGGATTCGGGCGTTCTGTCGTTCGTTATACGGCGGCGAGCGGACATGCCGGTCGAAGCGAATCAGGCGACGTTTCCGGACGTCTGATGTGCGACATTAAAACCGATTTTCTAATTTTTTATTGCTTTTTAGACGCGTGACCCGAAAGCCACAGCGACCACAAATTCATGCCATACCCCCTATGCCCTTGGCAGATGCGTCTGTCAGGGGGTAATTCCTCCGCCTCATGATGGAAATGTCGTACCCATGACGGATGATCTGTCCAAACTGTCCTTCGAGGACGCTCTGGCCCAATTGGAAGAGATCGTGCGTCAGCTTGAAGGCGGGCAACTCCGGCTTCAGGACGCCATTGCGTCCTATGAGCGTGGCGCCGCCTTGAGGCGGCATTGTGACAGCAAGCTGAGCGAGGCCGAGGCCCGCATTCAGGCGATCATCCAGCGCGCAGACGGCACGCTGGAGACGAGTTCAATGGATTGATGCCCTGATGAGCCAGACAACAGTGAGCGCCCCCGCACCGGATTCCGCGCTGCGCACCAGGTTGCTGAGGGAATCCATGTCCAGTCGGGCCAAGGCCGTCGAAGCGACCATTGACCAACTCCTGCCGCCTGCAGCGGGTGCCGAGGGACGGGTCGTGGAGGCAATGCGGTATGCGACCCTCGGGGGAGGCAAGCGCCTGCGCGGTTACCTGGCCGCGGAAGTCGCCAGCCTGTTCGGTGTCGATCCTGCCCGCTTCAACCGGGTCGCGGCTTCAGTGGAGATGCTGCACGCCTATTCGCTGGTGCATGATGATTTGCCCGCCATGGATGACGATGACCTGCGCCGCGGCCAGCCTTCGACGCATCGGAAGTTCGATGAAGCCACTGCCATCCTGGCTGGCGATGCGCTGCAGACGATGGCATTCGAGATCCTGTCCGATGCCGCAACCCATTCTGATGCCGCCATTCGGATCGGCCTGGTATCCGCCCTGGCGGCGGCATCAGGCGCAGCCGGCATGGTTGGCGGGCAAATGATCGACATGGCGGGTGAAGGTCGCGCCCTTTCCCTGCCTGAAGTCGAGAGGCTGCATGCCCTCAAGACCGGCTGTCTGATTCGCTATGCAGCAGAATCGGGAGCCATCCTGGGTGACGCGGATCTGTCTCTGCGCACCCGTATTGCGGCATATGGGCACGATTTGGGTGCGGCGTTTCAGATTGCCGATGACGTGCTGGATGCCACGGCCAGTGCCGAAGAGCTGGGCAAGACTGCAGGCAAGGATGAAGCCGCTGGCAAATCCACCTATGTCGCCCTGTTAGGTGTCGAAGGGGCCGCGCGCGAGGCCCGCCGGGTTGCCGAGCGGGCGCAGGCGTATCTTGATTGTTTTGGTGCCGAGGCCGACAGGCTGCGAGACCTTATCCAATACGTGGTTGACCGCAGGAGCTGAGAGCGATGTCCGAACAACAGGCTGGGGGACCGGAGCGCGAGGGCGCGGTTCCGACGCGCGGGCGCTTTCCGCTTTTGGATCGGGTTTCGTATCCGGCGGACCTGCGCAACCTGTCGATCGAGCAGTTGAGGCAGTTGGCGGAGGAATTGCGGGCCGAGACGGTGGACGCGGTATCGACGACGGGCGGGCATCTGGGTGCGTCGCTGGGCGTGGTCGAGCTGACGGTGGCGCTGCATGCGGTGTTCGACACGCCTGCCGACCGGATCGTCTGGGATGTCGGCCACCAGGCCTATCCTCACAAGATCCTGACCGGGCGTCGCGCGGCCATCCGCACCCTGCGCCAGCCGGGCGGCCTGTCGGGCTTCACCCGCCGCTCCGAGAGCGAATACGACCCGTTCGGCGCCGCCCATTCCTCGACCTCGATCTCCGCCGGGCTGGGCATGGCCGTGGCGCACCATCTGCGTGCCGCCCACGATCCCGCCTATCGCGAGCGCAATGTCGTCGCCGTGATCGGCGACGGCTCGATCTCGGCCGGCATGGCCTATGAGGCGATGAACAATGCCGCGGCCGCCGGGCCCGGCGCCTCGCGCCTGATCGTGGTGCTGAACGACAACGAGATGTCGATCGCCCCGCCGGTCGGCGCCATGTCCGCCTATCTGTCGCGGCTGATGTCCTCGCGCCAGTTCCTCGGCCTGCGCGACCTGGCCGGCAAGATGGTGCGCCGCCTGCCCGACCGGCTGGAACGCACCGCCAAGAAGGCCGAGGAATATGCCCGCGGCATGATCACCGGCGGCACGCTGTTCGAGGAGCTGGGCTTCTATTATGTCGGTCCGGTCGACGGCCACGACATGAGCCAGCTCGTGCCCATCCTGCGCAACCTGCGCGACGCCGACGACAAGGGCCCCATCCTGCTGCATGTCGTCACCGAGAAGGGCCGCGGCTATCGCCCGGCCGAGGCGGCGGGCGACAAATATCACGCCGTGGCGAAGTTCAACGTCGTCACCGGCGAGCAGAGCAAGGCCCCGCCGGGACCGCCCAGCTATACTGCGGTGTTCAGCCGCGAACTGGTGCGCTGCGCCCGGCAGGACGAACGGATCGTGGCCGTCACCGCCGCCATGCCGTCGGGCACCGGGCTGGACGCCTTCGCCCGCGCCTGCCCCGAGCGGTTCTTCGATGTCGGCATCGCCGAGCAGCATGCCGTGACCTTCGCCGCCGGCATGGCGACCGAGGGGCTGCGCCCGTTCTGCGCGATCTATTCCACCTTCCTGCAGCGCGCCTACGACCAGGTGATGCACGACGTGGTGCTGCAGAACCTGCCGGTGCGCTTCGCCATCGACCGCGCCGGCCTGGTCGGCGCCGACGGCGCCACCCACGCCGGGTCGTTCGACCTGAACTATCTGGGCTGCCTGCCGGGCATGACCATCATGGCCCCCAGCGACGAGCTGGAGCTGCTGCACATGACGGCCACCGCATGCGCCTTCGATGACGGGCCGATCGCGCTGCGCTATCCGCGCGGCAACGGGCTGGGCCTGGCCCTGCCCGAACAGGGCAGCGTGCTGGAAATCGGCCGCGGACGGATCATCCGCGAGATGGGCCGCCAGTCCGGGCGCGAAAAGGGCGGCATCGCCATCCTGTCGCTGGGCACCCGCCTGGCCGACGTGCTGAAGGCCGCCGACCTGCTGGCCGCCGGGGGCCTGCCGCCCACCGTCGCCGACGCGCGCTTCGCCAAGCCGCTGGACACCGCGCTGATCGACAACCTCGCCCGCAACCACGCCGTGCTGCTGACCGTCGAGGACGGCGCCGAGGGCGGATTCGGCGCCTTCGTCATGCACCATCTGGCCCGCAACGGACTGCTCGACACCGTCCGCGTCCGGCCCATGACACTCCCCGACCGCTTCATCGACCACAACACTCAGGACGCCCAATATCGCGAGGCAGGTCTCGACGCACAGGCCATCGCCGCATGCGCGCGAAACGCCCTGGGCGTTGCGACGTCGCAGCAGACGGCCTGATCGGCAAAGACGGGTCGATCGGCATGGCCAAGCGGCGGGTGGACCAAATGCTGGTTGATCGAGGATTGGTGGAAACCCGTAATCGGGCGCAGGCGCTGATTCTGGCCGGTGTCGTGTTTTCCGGCGACCGGCGGGTGGCCAAAGCCGGCGACCAGCTACCCGAGGACGCACCACTGCTGCTGAAAGGACAGGACTTTCCCTGGGTATCACGAGGTGGGATCAAGTTGGCCCATGCGCTGGCACGTTTCAGTCTGCCCGCGAAGGGAGCGATCTGCCTGGATATCGGCGCCTCAACCGGCGGCTTTACCGACGTATTGCTGACCCATGGAGCCACGCGTGTCTATGCGGTCGATGTCGGGCACGGACAGTTGGCCTGGAAGCTGCGCAGCGATCCGCGCGTGGTCGTGCTGGAAAAATGCAATGCCCGGGCGGTGGACCAGTCGATCGTTCCGGATCCGATCGATGCCTTGGTCTGTGATGCCAGCTTCATCGGCTTACGGACCGTCCTGCCGGCCGGATTAGCTCTCTGCCGGCCAGGTGCGTGGGCGGTGGCATTGATCAAACCCCAATTCGAGGCCGGACGCGAGGCGGTCGGGGCCAAGGGCGTGGTCCGAGATCCCGCTGTACATGAGGCTGTGTGCGCAACCATCCGACAATGGTGGTCTGCCCTGCCCGGCTGGACGGTACTGGGGATCGAGCCCAGCCCGATTACCGGACCGGAAGGTAATCGGGAATTCCTGATCGCTGCGCGCCTGGATACGACTGAGCGCCCCTCCTGATCCCTCTGATTCCTTCGATTCCACGACGAAGCTAAAGTTCCCCTTTTGTCGTGGAAATGTGGTAGGGAGCTCGGTTTCTGCACAGAACCTGCCGGCAGTGACGTCGGCATGCCAACCGGATGATAGCCAGGCCATGACCGCCGTTACCGCCCCGATGATCGAGCCCGCTGCCGAAACCGGCTTGGCCGCGTCACTTACGGATATCGAGCGCAGGCGGATTCTGGCGAAATCGGCACTGTTCGCGCCGCCGACCGGCCGGTTGCCGGATGGGCGGCGCGACCTGGTCGGACTGTCGCGCGAGGAAATGGGCCAGGCCCTGGCCGAGATCGGTGAGAAGCCATTCCGCACCAAGCAACTCTGGCACTGGATCTATCACCAGGGGGTGACAGATTTCGAGCGGATGAGTTCGATCGCCCGGCCGCTGCAGGCCAAGCTGGCCGAAAGGTTCGTCATAGGCCGGCCGGAGGCCACGACCGTGCAGACCTCGACCGATGAAACTCGCAAATTCCTGTTCCGCTTTCGCGATGGTCAGGAAGCCGAGACAGTCTATATTCCTGACCGGCGCGAGGATCGCGGCGCGGTCTGCATTTCATCGCAAGTCGGCTGCACCCTGTCCTGCACCTTCTGCCACACGGGGACACAGCGCCTGGTCCGCAACCTGGGTGCCGCGGAGATTGTCGGACAGTTCATGGCAGCGCGGGACAGCTATGGCGAGTGGCCCAGTCCGAAGGGCGAGACGCCGCGCCTGCTGTCGACCATCGTGCTGATGGGCATGGGCGAGCCTCTGTATAATTATGGAAACGTCGCCAAGGCCATGAAGATCATCATGGATGGCGAGGGAATTGCGCTGTCGCGCCGGCGTATCACGTTGTCGACCTCAGGCGTGGTACCGATGATGGACCAGTGCGGCGCCGAGCTGGGGATCAATCTGGCGATCTCGCTGCATGCCGTGCGCAATGATCTGCGTGACGAGATCGTGCCACTGAACCGCAAATATCCGATCGAGGAACTGCTCGCCGCCTGCCGCCGCTATCCGGCGGCGAGCAACGCACGGCGGATTACATTCGAATATATCATGCTGCGCGGCATCAACGACAGCGAAGCCGACGCCCGCGAATTGGTGCGGCTGATTGCCGACATTCCTGCGAAAGTCAACCTGATCCCGTTCAATCCATGGCCTGGCAGCGTGTACAAACCCTCGACACGTGAACAACTGGCGAAATTCGCCCAGATCGTGATGGATGCGGGTTTTGCCTCCCCCATCCGGATGCCACGCGGTCGCGACATTCTGGCGGCATGCGGCCAGTTGCGGACAGAAAGCCAACGTGAACGACGCAGCCAGATCGCCTGAGGGAGCCGATATGCGGCGGCGGCGGTCAGGACCCGGAATTCCAGCATGCGTGCTGGCACAGCTCGTCATCCGATGCTAGGACGCCAAGATGGGATGTGGGTCGCGCCGCATCATACACAAGCCTAGACGACAGGAGCGTTTCCCCTATGGCCGCAAAGGACGTCAAGAAGGTCGTTCTCGCCTATTCCGGCGGGCTCGATACGTCCGTGATCCTCCGCTGGTTGCAGACCACTTATGGGTGTGAGGTCGTGACCTTTACGGCGGACCTGGGCCAGGGCGAGGAACTGGAGCCTGCCCGCAAGAAGGCCGAGATGTTTGGCGTGAAAGAGATCTTCGTCGAGGATCTACGCGAGACCTTCGTGAAGGATTTCGTCTTTCCGATGTTTCGCGCCAATACGCTGTATGAAGGCCAATACCTGCTGGGCACTTCGATCGCCCGACCGCTGATCGCGCAGCGCCAGATCGAAATCGCCGAGGCGGTCGGTGCCGACGCCGTGGCCCATGGCGCCACAGGAAAGGGCAACGACCAGGTACGTTTCGAACTGAGCTATTATGCGCTGAAGCCCGACGTGACGGTGATCGCGCCCTGGCGCGAGTGGGACCTGACGTCACGCACCAAGCTTCTGGCCTTTGCGGAGCAGCACCAGATCCCCATCTCCAGGGACAAGCGCGGCGAGGCTCCATTCTCGGTCGACGCCAATTTGCTGCACTCGTCGTCGGAAGGGAAAATCCTGGAAGATCCCGCGGTGGCACCGGATGAAATCGTGTTCCAGAGGACGATCTCGCCTGAAGCCGCACCGGATGTCGCAACCGAAATCGCGATCGACTTCGTCTCGGGCGACCCGGTGGCGTTGAACGGTGTCACCATGTCGCCCGCCAGCCTGCTGACGCGCCTGAACGAATTGGGCAAGACGAACGGGATCGGACGACTGGACCTGGTGGAGAACCGCTTTGTCGGCATGAAATCGCGCGGGATCTATGAAACACCGGGCGGTACCATTCTGCTGGTCGCCCACCGCAACATGGAAAGCATCACGCTGGATCGCGAAGCCGGACATCTGAAAGACAGCCTGATGCCCCGGTATGCCGAATTGATCTATAATGGATTTTGGTTCTCACCCGAACGGCGGATGCTGCAAGCCCTGATCGATGAAAGCCAACATTCGGTGACCGGCCGGGTCCGCCTGAAGCTGTACAAGGGCAATGTGATCTGCGTCGGTCGTGAAAGCCCCAATAGCTTGTACGATACCCGGGTGGTGACGTTCGAGGATGATGAAGGCGCCTATAATCAGGCCGATGCCCAGGGTTTCATCAAGCTGAATGCACTGCGGCTGCGGCTGGGAGCACAAATCGGGCGGCGCGGCGGCGCGCTGTAAGCCCGCCAGCACGCGCCCCAGCGCGGCCCGACTCTGAGATCGTTCAGATTTCAAACTCGTTTCAAACTTGCAGAAAGCCATATAAAACAACGCTTTAATCACCTTTCACCCTCCGGGATTCGCTGCGAATTCCGGAGGTAGGATAGTGACCTTCGATCTTTTCAGCACTCGTGACCGAGGTGTTATGAAACGTCTGTCCCGCTTCATTCCCGCCGTTCTCGCGTCGGCGCTGCTGCTTCCTCTGACCGGCTGTGGCGGCGCAGCCAAAGAAGATGAACCCGAACTGACGCCTGCGCAGTTCATGGCGAAGGTCCGGGCGGAACCCGGCGTGAAGACGCTGCCGGACGGACTGGCCTATAAAGTACTGGAATCGGGCCCGAAGGATGGGGAAAGCCCTGCCGTCGGCGACATGATGATGGTCATCTATGAAGGCAGGCTGCCGGACGGGGGTATTTTCGATAGCTCGGACCAGCACGGCCACGGCGCCTATATGCAAATGCCGCTGGACGGGGTGATCAAAGGCTGGATGGAAGCGTTGCCGATGATGCATGTCGGCGACACCTGGATGCTCTATGTCCCGCCGGAACTGGGGTATGGACATCGGTCGATGGGTATCATCCCTGCCGATAGTCCGCTGGTTTTCAGGATTCAGTTGCTGGGCGTCTCCAAGGGGGGGCAGCAGGGATAATGCGAGCCATGTCCGACTGGCCAACTGGACCAATCGCGCCGTACAATCTCTCCAGGGGTGGTGCGGCCTGATATCTGTCGGCAGCGGGAAGACATTTCCTTCCTGTCTCTCGACCTGTGAGCGTTGCCGGCGGGCATAATCATATCGTGCCCGTGTTCTCGATCGTCGGCGCGGCGGTCATTGAATCGACCTCATCCCCCGCCGCAAGCGGCTCCGATATGATGTGTGCTTGACCTGATGGGGGCGAACGCCTGAAAAGAACGCTCATGCAACGCATTTTTTCCGGCATTCAGCCGAGCGGAATTCCGCATCTTGGCAATTATCTGGGTGCAATCCGCAACTGGATCGCGCTGCAGCGCGATCACGAGTGCATTTTTTGCCTTGTGGACCTGCATGCAATTACGGTGTGGCAGGACCCGGTGGCGCTGCGGCAGCAGACTCTGGGCCAGACGGCTGTGCTGCTGGCCTCGGGGATCGATCCGAAAGCCCATATCCTGTTCAATCAATCGGCCGTGTCCGCGCATGCCCGGCTGGCCTGGATTTTCAACTGTGTCTCCCGACTGGGCTGGCTGAATCGGATGACGCAGTTCAAGGACAAGGCGGGGAAGGACCGCGAGAACCATTCTGCGGGCCTGTATGTCTATCCCAACCTGATGGCTGCCGATATTCTGGCCTATAAGGCCACACGTGTTCCGGTCGGTGACGACCAGCGCCAGCATCTGGAACTGGCCAATGATATCGCACAGAAATTCAACCATGATTATGGGACGGATTTCTTTCCCGAGATCGAGGCCATCATTCCCTCCGGAGCGGCCCGGGTCATGAGCCTGCGCGACGGCACCAAAAAAATGTCAAAATCCGATCCCTCGGCGCAGAGTCGGATCGACATGACGGACGACGCGGACGCGATCGCGTTGAAGATCCGCCGGGCCAAGACGGATTCCGAACCGCTGCCGACCGAGATCGAAGGCTTGCACACTCGTCCGGAGGCCCGGAACCTGGTTGAAATCTATGCCACCCTGGCCGACATGAGTGTGACTGATGTGCTGGCACGTCATGGCGGGGAGGGTTTTGGCCCGTTCAAGGCCGCGCTGACCGAGATTCTGGTCGAGACGGTCTGTTCGATCGGCGTCGAGACGAAACGCCTGCTGGATGCCCCGGATTACCTTCTGTCCGTTCTGCGCGACGGTGCGGCGCGGGCCAATGCCATTGCCGAACCGATCGTCAGCGAAGCCGAACATATTGTCGGTTTCGTAAAATAGGAGCTACCCATGCGCCAGGCTCTGCATCGTCTGAGCATCGCCACGCACGGCAAGGGTCTGGTGATGTTCACCCAGGCGGTCCGCCAGTGGGTCGCGGATACCGGCATGGAAAACGGCCTGCTGACGATCTGGTGCCGGCACACGTCTGCGTCGCTGACGGTGCAGGAGAATGCGGATCCGACGGTTCTGGAGGACATCAAGCGGTATTTCGAGGCGCTGGTTCCGGAATCGCCTGGGCGCTATATCCACGACGATGAAGGGCCCGACGACATGCCGGCCCATTTGCGCACCATGTTGACACAAACCCAGCTTTCGATCCCGGTGGCCGATGGACGGCTGGTGCTGGGAACGTGGCAGGGGCTCTATTTGTTTGAGCACCGGCGCCATCCCCACCGGCGCGAGATCGTGCTACATCTCATTGGCGAATAAAGGCATGTCAGCCTTTGGGAGCCCAAGCGGGGATTTGGAAACGTGCCGGGCAATTGTCCTGTAACTGCGGAGAACGCATGAAGGATTCCGGCCGGGGAAAATCCGTCAGATTTTGACGGCGGATCGTGAACCATAGCTGAGTCAGGACAATCACCCCATTGGGGTCGGTTTGACACTGCAACTGCAAGGCCCGATCGATATCGACGTGAAAACTGTCGCGGAAGACGCCCAGAAGCGCGGCATGTGTTACAGTCTGGCCGGCCTGAGCGCGGAGATAAACACCAAATGACGTATCCGCGAGCCGAGCCCGCATGACCAAGGCCGTGTGAAAGAAATTTTCAGCCGGCATTCCAAAGCATTGCACATGCTTACGATATTCGTGCGCCACCAGGTCATCGCGCAGATGTGCGACTGTCTGTGCCAATGCCCGTCGGGTCGTATCACTGATGCGAACAGGCACATAATGATCCTGGCCGCCATAAATATCGCAGCCGACCGCCCACCAGCGCTGCGGGGGAACGTCCGCATCCACAAGATCCTGCGGGCGCGAGGCCCAGAGGCCATGCAGGCCGATCAATGGCTTATGGGGTTGGTCCGCCAGGCATCCGGCGCCACGGGCGCAGAAGCCCGGCTGCCACGTCAGGGCCAACGTATAATGTCCGAAATCGCCGTGCATGGCAGGGTGTAGGGCAATACCCTCGCTGCCCTCCGGTATGGGTGTTCGGGCACAACCGGCCAGCCCCAGGATGAGTAATCCCCCCACCAGCACCCTGGTGGCGCGCCGGATCATCCGAGCAAGGACATGGGCGATCGGTGTGGGCGCTTCTCCACATGCACAATCGGGCGGGAACAAGGCAACCTGCGAGAGGTGGCTGTAGGAGCCGATCGTGCCGTCACAGCAACGACGTTCGGACCGGATGCTGACCGTCACGGACTCAGAACTCGGCCACAGTGCGGATGCTCTCGCCCCGCCTCGTCAAGATCGCAGCTCTCATTGATCCGCTCCAGCGGCAGCTAGGGAGTGACAAGGTCGTCAATATTAACCCGGCCATCCATACACCAGTCCACGATTATAGGCACATCGCTCTGTGTGCCGTCGGGCATCAACTCCCTGCCCTGCATCGCGTGGACTGCCCGCCACGTCCACGGTCGACGCTTTCCTGATCTGTTCCATCGATAAATCTTTACCCATCAAGGATCCGGGGGCGAATGAGTTCAATCTCCGCCGGAGCGGTTTCCATCCCACGACAGAAGATGTCGGGATCATCACAAAATTCATCCGGTTCGTCAGGCCATTGTCTTTCCTGCGCCGTCATGCGAGCCACGGTGTCGTGACGCGTCGATCGGGTCGCGCGTCATCAATCCGTGCAGAGGAGGCAATGAACCGCGATGATAGTGGACCGAAGGATCGGCCTGTTCATTCTGATGCGGGAAAGCCTGCTGTCACTGGCCGTTCTGGCCGCATGGGACGTGTTCGTGGTCGTCATGTTCCAGGTCTTTCATCAGGATTGGATGGAGCAGCCTACCCTGCCGATCTCATTGATCGGGTCGGCGCTTGTCCTGTTCCTGAGCGTGCGGAACACGGCCGCCTATAATCGTTGGTGGGAGGCGCGGACATTATGGGGCGCGGTTACCAATAATTGCCGGTCTTTCGGCAGGCAGGCCGGCACGCTGCTGGGCGGCCGTCCGGATCTGGCCCGGGCGATGGCGGCCTACCCTTATGCATTGCGCGGCGCGCTGGGGCGGCTGGACAGCTCGGAAGATGTCGGGAGGCTATTGCCGCGCGCCATGCGCCAGGCAATCAGCGGCTGGACGAACCAGCCGAACGCCATCCTGTATCAGATCGGCCTGGCGGTGAATGAGGAAGTCGCCCGGCAGAGCATCGATGGCGCGGTACACGGGCAGATAGACCGGATATTATCCGACCTGGCAAACGCCCAGGGTGGGCTGGAGCGGATTCGCAATACGCCATTGGCCATCCAATTTTCTCTGATCCCGCGGCTGGTTACCAACGTGTTCTGCGTCGTGCTGCCGTTGTCCATGGTGCAGACATTGGGTTGGATCACGCCGCTGGGATCATCTCTGGTGGGGTTGCTGTTCGTGGCGCTGGACAAGATCGGAAACGATCTGCAGAATCCGTTCGTACGGTCGCCACATGCGCTGCCGATGCTGACGATGGCGCGCACGATCGAGATCGACCTGTTGCAGCCGGATGGGCAGCCGGTGGGCGGCCCGATTCCACCGGTGCGTGGCGTTCAAGGCTGAGATTTTCGCGCATCAAGACAGAATATGAAAAATGTGGTATACGGAACCGCATGAGCATGTTCAGAACGACCCCCAAAGGCGGCGTGACCGATGCAATGGCCCGTACCGCCGCCGCCGCAACTGCCGCGCAGGCCAAGACCAAGGTCAAGGACGAAGATCCGTTCCGTGAAGGCGACGCGATCGTCTATGCTGCCCATGGTGTTGGACGCGTGGACAGGATCGGTGTTGACGAGATCGCGGGTACCAAGCTGGAAATGATCCAGATTTCATTTCCCGGCAATCAGATGACCTTGCGCATTCCGCTGGCGAAAGCTCGTAAGGCGGGATTGCGCAAAATCGTTTCGCGCGAGATCGTTGACAAGGCTATGGCCATCATTAAGGGCAAACCGCATGTCAGCCGTGGCATGTGGGCACGCCGTGCCGTGGCCTATCAGGAAAAGATCAATTCCGGCGACCTTGTGCAGATCGCCGAGGTGCTGCGCGACCTGCGTCGGAACGTCGACAGTCTGGATGGGAGCTTCAGCGAGCGCAAGCTGTTCGAAGCGGCGCAGGAGCGTTTCGTAGCCGAAGTCGCGGTGCTGGAAGGTAAGGAACCGGCCGCGGTGCTGGAGGCCCTGACGTCGGCAATGAAATCGGCCTGATCGTTCTGGGGACGACCAGCACGACGACACGAAGCTCCGGCGGTTACCCGCCGGAGTTTTTTTATGTCTGTTCGATCATGGCAGCCGGTGGCGGAAAGAGCACGTCGTAAGCCCAGGTGAACATAAAATTATAAACCAGGTAGAATAGGGTGAGACCGATATTGGCCAGGAAGGCGGCCGGTAGTCCCCGCCCCAGACAGAACGCGATCGGCGGAACCAGGAGGGCGATCAATCCGACCTGGTAGAGCACGGCATGAATAACGCGGTCAGCCAGGCTTTTTCGTGCCGTTCCCTTTATTCGCAGCATTATGTAATCGAACAGCCAACTGAAGAGACAGTTCCAGCTTACGGCCACAATGGTGGAACCAAGGCCGATCATGCCCATGTCGAACATGGTGATTCCCAGCAGCAGTCGGCCGCCCGGAACGACAAGCGCGAGCCCCAATATTTCGTACAGGAGCGTATAGCGGATCCGATCGGCCATCGTGCGCATGATCAGCGTGCAGCAGACTCGGACGATTCAGCGGAGGCCGAGGTGCCACGCCGCCAGCGTCGCGTAGCCAGGCGCCAGGACAGGCGCAACCCGCCCCACTGCTGTGCCAGCCACCCCCCATTGACCAGGGCCGCTTCGGCCTTCGGGTCGCCGGTTTCGACTACATGGCGAGAGAAATTGGCGGTGCCCAGCATCATGTCCCACCAGGGGAAGACCGCCCCGTAATTGCATGAATCTCGGCCTGCCGAGCGTGTGCCATGATGTACGCGATGAAATTGCGGCGATATCAGCAACCTTTCGCCCAACCAGCCGAACCCAACCCGGGTATTGGCATGCGACAGGCTTTCGACCAAGCGCAACAAGAGGATCAGCAAGGGGAATTGTAGTGGAGGCACCCCTATCAGCAGCCCAACCGCAATTGCCCAAGCATAAGAGATGACGTCATCAAGGAGGTGATTGCGATCGTCGGACCAGAAGGTCATGTGCGTCTGGGCATGGTGCAGAGCATGCAACCCGTACCACCAGGCAAAGACATGCGACAGACGATGTCGCCAGTAATCGGCGAAATCGAGGATCACCGCGTAGAGGAAGAACGTGGCGACCGGCCAGTCCATCAAGGAGGGAAACAACGATTCCAAAGTGGGTGGAATATAACCGTGATCAGTCAGAAATCCATTCAACCAGGTCTGGATTTCATAAAATCCGAAGAACGTGACCAGCGGAAACAGACCGATCCGCGCAATGACGGTATAGACAATATCCATTGTTACATTGTCGCGGTTTTCCCATCTATGCAGCGGCCAGATGCGTTCGAGGGGCACGCAGATCACCAAGTTCAGGATCACTTGCAACACGCCGTAAATCGCGAACATGGCCCAGAGGAAGGACGTATCTTCCCATTCCATCCAACCGAAATGGTAGAGAATAGGGATCAGCCAATTCTCCTGGATCCAGCCGGCGAGCCATGTGAACGGGTCGATCATGCCATCGGTCCTGTCATCGTACGTGTCATGACGCACAATCTATCGCATCATGGCTGGAAGG
Organism: Nguyenibacter vanlangensis; assembly: GCF_038719015.1. Lineage (NCBI taxonomy): Bacteria > Pseudomonadati > Pseudomonadota > Alphaproteobacteria > Acetobacterales > Acetobacteraceae > Nguyenibacter > Nguyenibacter vanlangensis. The sequence continues at coordinate 514,442 of NZ_CP152276.1, read as the reverse complement.
TTCCACCCGCCGCGATCAGAACCCGCGGCCACATGCGACGTTGGAGACATGATGGTTTTTGCGCGTTCCTTCTGCCCAGCCAGAGGCGGAGGCACGATCCGATGGATATAGCCCCTATTCTGCTTGTCGAGGACGATTTCCTGATTCGCGCGACCCTCGCAGCATATCTTCGTGAACGAGGTGGCTTCACGATAGTCGAGGCTGACGATGCGACGGAAGCATTGGCGGTCATTGAGGCGTACCCCCGATTATCGATCCTGGTGACCGATATACAGATCCCGGGCATGCTCAATGGGGTGGGCGTTGCGGCTGCGGCCCGCAGGAAATGGCCGGATTTGCCGGTGCTCTACGTGACCGGCGCCTGGCCACGCGATGGGGAATCGACGGGCGGGGACAAGCGCGATAGCTATGTCGAGAAGCCTTTCGAAGTCTCCGCAATCCTGAGGCGGATCCGCACCATGCTACACGGGGCCGACAACCCGGATTTCTTAACCTGATGACCCTTTCCCACACGCTACCCGCCACGCCAAATGCTGTCCTGCGTCAGGCACTGGAACTCATCAGGGCCGGACGATTTGCCGAGGCACGTAGCCTGCTGGAGAGATTGGCGGAGCGGTGTGACGAGAGGGCGGACCTGCTGATGGCCTACGCCCTGGCAGGCAGCCATGAACCCGTCGCTGCGGCCAACTTGTTCTGCGTTCTGGCCGACCGCCACCCGCAGGCTGTTCACCCAGCGTATGAACTGATCGAAATGCTAGCGGCCTGCAAGCGTCGCGCGGACGCCGAGCCGGTCTTGCGGGAGGTCGTGCGGCGCACGCCTCACGATGGTCGGGCCCTAGAGGCGCTGGGTGAACTGCTGATCCAGTTGGGACGGCTTGATGATGCCGCAGCCTGGCTGCAGAAAGCCGTCGCGCTGCGCCCGGACAATATCACGGCACGAAACCTGATGGCGGCGTGCCTGTCGGAGCAGGGACGACTGGCCGAAGCCGACGCCATTTTCCGCGCCATTCTGGCGGAATATCCGAATGATGCACGCACCCTCGCCAACCGGGGCGCGCTGCTGTCGACGGAGAATGCTGCCGATCTGGCACTGGCGCATTATCGCCAGGCAATTGCGTTGAATCCGCACGACGCCCGTGTAAGGCTGAATCATTCGATCGCGCTGTTGAAAGACGGTCAGTACGCGCCAGGCTGGCACGAACATGAATGGCGTTTTCGCCTGCCTGGACGGAGCGCCCCTCGAGCCGCGACGCTCATGAGGTCGCTGACGCCGGATCTGAACCTGCGGGGCAAACGGATCCTGGTGACGCACGAACAGGGTCTGGGCGATACACTGATGTATCTGCGCTACCTGCCGCCGTTGGCACGACGTGGAGCACAATTGATCATATCGGTGCCCGAGACACTGGCCGGGCTGGTACGGCGCATTCCCGGCGTGCATCATGTGATCTGCAATACGCAGCCGATACCGCCGCATGACTGGCATTGCCCATTCATCAGTCTGCCCCGGGTATTTGCGGCAACCGAGACACCGATGGGGGATCTCGCCCCCTATCTGACCGCGGACCCGAACCGCATCCGGCATTGGCGGTCTTATCTACCATCCAATGGCCGGCTGAATATAGGACTGGTCTGGGCCGGCGCACAGCGACCCGACATCGCGGAGGCACAGATCGTCGATCGGAAGCGGTCCGTCAGACTGGATACCCTGGCACCGCTGGGACGGGTGCCGGGCATCAATCTAGTCAGCCTGCAGGCGGGCCCGTCTGCGCGCGAGATGACTGACATGCCGGAGGGGATGCGCCTGTATGACCCGATGGATGCGGTCCGGGATATGCATGATACCGCGGCGCTAATCGCTTCGCTGGACGCGGTCGTGTCGGTTGATACCGCTGTGGTCCATCTGGCGGGCGCGATTGGACGGCCGGTCATCATGATGGATCGCTACGACAATTGCTGGCGATGGCTGTCCAAGCGTGAGGACAGCCCATGGTATCCCACGCTGCGCATCGTGCGGCAGACTCGGCCGCGCGTTTGGTCCGATGTCGTGGAACGCGTATCCGCGATCCTGGGCGACATGGCAACCCAAGTGGCCACCTGACTCAGGCTATATCCAAAACACGGCCTCGAACCCACCCAGAGACGACCCGACCTCACGGGTCGGCAAGCCGGCGGCAAACTAATACCGAAATTGATAAGACAACCCGATGCTGCTGCCCGGGTCGTTTTCCGGCGTTGTGAAACCGGTGACGTTGCCGCCGGTACCGACGGTCGTGTTCAACTTCAACTTCCGTGTCAGGTCCACCTGCACCTGAGCTTGGGTACCCGAACCGGATGTGGCCTGCTTCGCACCGACATAGACCCCGCGCACGACATATTTTCCGGCCTCGACCGCCGTTCCGGTGCCGTTGCCAACCCCTGACGCGCCTGCGAGTTGCAACCGATCCAACCCCAGCGTGTTGCGCACCTTGCTCAGCGGATCGAAAGCGGAGCCTCCGGTCAGGGTGGCGACCGCTCCCGCGATTTGCGCCATCTGGGTCGGAGAGAGGGACTGGGCATCGGTGCCGAACAGCAGCATCGCCATGATCTGATCTTGCGGTAGCGGCGGCGTGGACGCGAAGGAAATCTTGGGAGCGCTGGCATATCCCCCGACCAACAACCTGGCAGTCCCGGAATTGGTTGCCCGGTCGGCCTCGAAATCCAGGCTGGGATCAATGGCCTGGGTAACGCCGACGCCGTTGAAGGCCACGCGTCCCTTGGCGAAATCCAGCGAGATGCCAGCCAGATTGAAACTGCCGCGTCGCATATTGAAGCCGCCACTGACGACCGGGGAATTGGCAGTCCCACCGACATGGAGGCGCCCATTCATTTCAGCATCCAGACCGTGGCCGCGGACGAACATCTGGCCTGGCGACGAGGCGGTGATATCAAGTCCGATCATCAGGCCGGTGCCCGCGTTCTGCTGAAACTTTGGATTCTGGCCGGGGCGTATGACGTTCAAAGTCGCGATCGATGGCGGCAATGCGTTAGGAATGGTGATATCGGCATGGGGGATAACAATGCTACCCGCGACATCGACACGGGAAGAAAGCTGGCCACGCACGGTCAGGTCGGTATTGATTTCCGCCGTCACCAGATCACTGGCCAGCGGCCGCGCGTGATCGGCTACGATATGCAGATCGACAGGTAACCCGGGCTGAAACGCCCCGAGGCTGCCGGCGACCGTGATCGTCCCGGGACCGGCCTGTGCCGTCAGATTGTCGAGCACCATACGATCGTCGTGTGCGGTAATCGTGCCTCGGATATTCGACAACTGCACACCCTGAGCGAAATCATGCACTTGTCCGCCGGACAAGGTCATGGTGCCCGAGGCCCGAGGCGAGGTGGGCGAGCCGGCCAGCGATATGGCCAACTGCATCATACCTTCGAGTTGTCGCCCTTGCGCCCCGAGATAGCCATTTGCGGCCGCCAGGTTGATGCGACCAGTGGTCTGGAGCGCCATAGTGCCAGCGGTATTGGTCGGGACTAGGCCGCGTATAGTCAGATCCGCCATCGTGCCGGCACGCAGGGTAAGGTCGAGTTGCGCCCGACTGCCGGAGAGTTGCGCCGACGCATCCAGATTGGCGGGCGGAATGCCGCCACTGAGATCAGACTCATATTTCAGGCCTCGCCCTATCAGGGTCATTGTTCCCTGCGGGCTGGCCAGCGTACCGCGTAACGCGGCGCGAACAGAAAGTGTGCCGTCGGCTTCGAGGGATGGTACAAAGGGCCGGGCGATGGCTGGGGTCAGGTCGTCGATCGTGGCAGTAAGTGCAAGTGCAGGACGAACGGAGCCGGCAATGTCGATCTGCGCCGGTGCGACGCCATCGGGCGCCACGGTGATACGCAGCCGATCGACGCCAATCGCATTGCCGAAAGCGACGCGTGCCGGGGCGAGCAGGCGGATATTTTCCCTTTTTGCATTGGCGCGAAACACACGCAGGGCGACCGATTGCTTCGGCACGTCCAGCACGGCGTCGGCCATCATGCTGGCCGGCTCCCCCAGGAAGTTCTGCAGACTGGCCGTAGCGCTGATCGCCAGGGCGTCCTGCGGTCCCCGGACCGTGATGGCCGCGTTTCCGCTGGCTGCCTGCGTCGTCAGGCCGTCCAGCCTGGCCGACAGATCGCTTCGTGGCAGACCCTGAGGATCCATGATGGTGCCGGCCAGCGTGAATTTGCGCACGCTGGCTCGGGCACTGGCCATTGTGCCGTCAAGGCGCACCGCCACACTGGGTGGGGCTGTCCCCTCTGGGTCGATGGTGTGAAACGACGCTTTGAAGGATCCGGAAAGGTCCTGACCGATCACGCGCGACAGGTCAGCCAGGCGCGTCATTTGCAGGTCCAGGGTGCCCAATGGGATCGGCTTGCCGGGACTGAAGATAAAATTGGCCTTTCCGGTCGCGCTTTTCCAATCAAGATGGGTTAGATGGAGCGTACGGGTGCCCTGGGCGTCCTGTGCCATATCCGCGGCGAGAGAAAGCGGCGCTCTGTCCAGGCTGCCCTGGACCATGATGGTGCCTTGCGGCGCCGTTGGCAGATGATGGGCAACAATATCAGCCATTAGAGGGCCAACCGGCATGTCGGTACCCCCCACCTGGCCATCGAGATGCCCAGTTGCCGCAAAATCTGCCATCGGGCCGGTCACGGCGAGATTCAGTGCCGCCTGGCCGCGCAGAGATGGCAGGACATGCCGCAGATCGTCGATTGCCAGATGCATCGTGGCATTCAGGATTTGCGACCCGTCCCTTACGCCGCCCAGGACACCATCCGTCCGGGTGCCTGCCAGAGAGAGATGTGCCGCCTGTCCGTCCAGGGTAAGGCTGTCGATCCGCACGACGCCACCTGTCGCTCCATGCGGTTGCCGAATGGCGATGCGTGCCGAGACCTTGCCATCCGGACCGATCAGGCCGACAGCCTGTGCGATACCGCCGGTGATACCAACTGTGCCATCCAGGCCGATGGTCATTTCGCCATCTGGTCGGGACGGCAAAACGAACGCGCCATGCAAGGCAGCATGTCCTGCTACATTAGCAGATCCAGCCGCCGCGAATGGAGCCAACTGAGGCACTGTAAGATCAATCATACCGTGGGCCGGACGTGCGGTCATGATTTGGCCGGCCAAGTGCAGCAACGGGTGCGTAAGCGTGACGTCCAGTGGCGCACCCGCTGCGTCCGGGTGCAGCACCACGTCAAACATAAGAGGGGCCGACGCTAATAAGCTCGGGCGTGGCCCTGGCAGCGACAGCCCATCGATGATCGCGTGAAGGCGAGCAAGGCCTGCCTGGTTGCCGGAGGCTTCATGCCCATCGAACCTGACGGCGATATGATTGGCGCCGACGCCCGCCGCCAATGGCTGATCGATGGTCAATTGGCCCTGGCCAACCGGATGACGCACGTCACCCGAAAGATGCGCGTCCAAGGCGACCGACTGCCAGCCAATACCATCCCGCACCACCATTCGTGGCGCATGAGCTGTCATCGATATCTGAGCTTTTTGATGAATAATATCCAATATTCCATCGATATTGGATGATATATTTCCGGAATTCAGAGAAAATGCCAGATGATTGGCATCGCGCGGCCCATCCATGTCCAATGTCAGGCGCAGCGGGTCCAGCGGCGAAAGACCGGCCGCGGTGGCAAAGCCACCTGCCCCTTCCTGCGCCGCCAGATGTAAACTCAGTCGTCCAGGGAGAATGGCGGTATGCAGGTTCAGCTTACCGTCATGGTCCAATCGCGCGAGGGCGAGGTCGATCGTCGCGTCGGGCAGGGTCGCGACGTCGGCGCCCTTTATTATCGCTGCCAGATGGGCCAGCCGGGCCTGCCCGTCCAGTACGAAGGCTGCCGCAGTGCCGGCGAGATCGGCCCCGGCATCGATCCGGCTGACATGGATGGTCCGGATGTCAATTCCGAGATCCGGACCGATATTCTGGCCGGCAGAAGATGACGGGCCGGACGTCGCGGCTTGTGGCAGGCGGGGGATCGCCAAGTGATCCATGGCAATACGATCGACACGCACCTGCCGCGCCAGTAAATAGGTCGGCCGCCAGTCCAGCACCAGCCCGTCGATTGCGAGCCATGTTCCTTTCGGGTCGTTCAGGGCAATATGGCGAACGCGCAGCGCATCGGGGAAGCGGCCCGAAATCCCCTCGAGAGTGACGCTGCCCGCGGTCAGGGCGGCGGTCTGGCGTTCGATGAGATGCCGGCCCCAGCCGGTATTGGCGAGAAGCAGGATCACGGCCAGCGCGATTACGGCCAGTGCGGCGGGAATTCCCACGATCAGCCCGGCTACCCAGGCGACGACCCGCGTCCAGTGTCGTGACCGGCGGGGCATTTGGGGCGGCGGCACCATCAAAAGGTCTCCCCCAGGCCGATATAGAGTTCCCACGTGTCGCCGTGCGGCGGCCGATTGAGCGGCATGGCGACGTCGACGCGCACCGGGCCGATCGGGGTGTAGTAGCGCACGCCGCCGCCGGCGCCGACGCGCAGCGTGCCGTGGAACGGCGCGCTGCCGGTGGCGACCTGGCCGGCGTCGGCGAACAGGGCGGCGCCGAAGCTTTTGAACAGGCGCTGGCGGAATTCGACCGAGCCGGCGTCCATCGCGGTGCCGCCGATGGCGAATTTCGTGTTGGGAAATTGTGGTCCTACACCCTGATAGCGAAAGCCCCTTACGGTGGCGCTGCCGCCGGCATAGAGGCGCTGATCGGGGGGAATATCGAAGGTCGATGCGCCCTGCACGCTGCCGACGACGGCGCGGACGGCGAGCACGCTGCGGCCGGGGCGTGCGATCCCGAGATGCGCGAGGTCGAAATAGGTCGAACCGGTGGCCTGGAGAATGGTGAAGAAGGCGGTGTGGCTGTTCAGCGACATCGATGGCGTGGCGCCGAGCGAGACGCGCGCGCCGTGGGTGGCCGGGTCGATCGGGTTGCTGAGGCCGGTATTGTCGAAATTGGCCGAGAGGGGCAGCGAGACGATCGTGTAATCGTTCGTCATGCCCATCTGCTGGATCTGTTCCTGTTCGGCCTGGGCACCGTAGGAGACGTTCCAGAAGCGCCCGAGGCGGCGGACGATGCCGGCGCGGACCAGCAGCGCGGTCTGGCGGTAGGAATAGAGCAACTGGCGGATGCCTTCGACCCGGACGCTGAGATTCTGGTTGCGGGAGCCGAAATCCGGCTTCATCAGGTCGGCATAGACGTCATAGCCCAGCCCCTGCTGGGCGGAACCGCCCAGGCCGGTGATCAGGGCCGTCAGGCGTAGTTGTTCGGCATTTCCGAACATGTTGTCATGGGTCCAACTGACGCCGGCGCGGCCGCCCAGATCGGTGGAAAAGCCGGCCTGCAGCGCGACCAGGCGTCGCTTGCCTTCGGTGAAGGCGAAATCCAGCGGCATCTGCCGGTCAGCGGACAGCGGGGGCATGTCGGCGACCTGCACGTCGGAGAAGATGCCCAGGGATGCCAGGTCCTGGCGCGCGGCCTCGATCTTCGAGGGCTGGTAGAGCTGGTCCGGATGGATGGTCAGGCGTCGCGCGATGAAGGCCGGATGCGTATGCACCAATCCCGACAGGGTGATGGTGCCGATCGTCACCACCGGGCCGCGATGCACCACGTACTCCACGTCCAGGGTCTGCGTCTGGGGGCGTAGCCATGCGGTGGGGGTGCCGACCTGCGCCAGGGCGTGGCCTTCCTCCTTCAGTTGGGACTGGAGCCTGGCACCCGCCGCCAGCACGTCGGAGGCTATGGCGGGCTGGCCGGCGGCAAGGCCCAGCGCGGCCTTTTCGGGGGCGTCGAGCACGATCGGCGCCGGGCCGTCGCCGGGCGCGGGCCTGAGCGTGACATGGCCGAGATGGAACAGCGCGCCTCGGGTCGGGGTGATGGTGACCTGGACCGTCTGCCCCTGCGGCACCGCCTGCAGCCATTCGGGCAAATGGGGGCTGCGGCCGTCCATGGCAGCGCCGGGGACGGCATTGCCGGCCGGTCGCAGCCCGACCTGGATGCGGACAGTCGCGGCATAATAGCCGTAGCTGTCCAGCGCCGTCGCGAGGCGCGCGTAATCGTTGCGGATCCGCCCCGCCAGCGCGAAGGGGCTGACCGCGCGGGTCTTCTGCAGGGCCAGGAGGCTGGAAGAGGCGTTGATGGCGCTGTCCAGGTCAGCCTGGCCGGTCGGGCGAATCGTCGTGGTGTAGGTTTGCGGGTCGGCGCCGAGCATGGGACGGGGACAGAGGCCGAGGCCGAGGCCGCAGGCTGCGCCGGCGCATGCCTGAAGGCGCCTGATGACGATTTTTGCCGCCGCCGTGTCCGCCCTGCCCCGCGATGCGGCGCGACGCCGCCCTGACCATGCCAATATGCCGTGTCCCGCCCGTTTCCTCGCACGGCGGACCTGCCGCGCGCCGACGCAGTGTCTATGCCATTTATAAGGCAATGATTTGACGCGACGACAGAAAAACGGGGCTGGCGGTTTTTTGTTGCGGGAATTGGAGGTTCATCTTGACAATCCCCCCGTATCTTTGCCTGATCGAATGCAGAGACGCTCGCAGCACCCGGTGTCGCAGGGGGAGATTCGCCGCGTGATGATCCTGTTCCATCCCGGCATGGCCGGCACCGGGCCTTGACCCGAAGCTTGACACATATGATGTGTTCCCGCGCCTGCGCGGGATGGTCCGGCGGCGCGACCAGGAAGCCAGTACCGTGACCGAACAGCCTGCCAGCCCCATTGCCATGGAAAAGAATGCCGTGCCCGAGACGCGGGGCCTGCATGTCATCACCTGGGGCTGCCAGATGAATGTCTATGACAGCGCGCGGATGACCGACGTGCTGCGGCCGCTGGGCTATCGCCCCGTCGCGGCGCCCGACGACGCCGACATGATCATTTTGAATACCTGCCACATCCGGGACCGCGCGGCCGAGAAGGTGTTTTCCGAACTGGGGCGGCTGCGCCTGGTGAAGGAGGCGCGGGCGGCCGAGGGGCGCGAGACGGTGCTGGCGGTTGCGGGGTGCGTGGCGCAGGCGGAAGGCCGGGAGATCCTGGCGCGCGCGCCGTTCGTCGATATCGTGCTGGGGCCGCAGACCTATCACCGCCTGCCGGAGATGGTGGCGCGCGCGGCGCGGGCGGCCGGCGCGGTGATCGACACCGATTTTCCGGCCGAGCAGAAATTCGATTTTCTGCCCGACGCGCAGGCGCCGCAGACGCCCGGCGGGCTGACGGCGTTCCTGACCATCCAGGAAGGGTGCGACAAGTTCTGCTCGTTCTGCGTGGTGCCCTATACGCGGGGGGCGGAAGCCAGCCGGCCGGTGGCGTCGGTGCTGCGCGAGGCGCGACGCCTGGTCGAGTCCGGGGCGCGCGAGATCACGCTGCTGGGCCAGAACGTGAATGCCTATCACGGCGAGGGGCCGGACGGCCGGAGCTGGGGGCTGGCCCGGCTGGCCGAGGCGCTGTCCGGCATCCCGGGCCTGGCGCGCATCCGCTATACCACGTCGCATCCGCGCGACATGGATGATGCGCTGATCGCGGCCCATCGCGACCTGCCGGCGCTGATGCCGTTCCTGCACCTGCCGGTGCAGTCGGGGTCGGACCGGATTCTGGATGCGATGAATCGCGGCCATACGGCGGCGGAGTACCGCGACATCGTGCTGCGGCTGCGCGACGCGCGGCCGGATATCGCGCTGTCGTCGGATTTCATCGTCGGTCATCCGGGCGAGACCGACGCCGATTTCGAGGCGACGCTGCAACTGATCCGCGATGTCGGCTTCGCGCAGGCGTTTTCGTTCAAATATTCCCCCCGTCCCGGCACGCCGGCCGCCGGCGCGCCGCTGCAGATCGCGGAAGACGTCAAGGACGCCCGCCTGCAGGCGCTGCAGGCGCTGCTGCGCGAGCAGCAGGATGCGTTCAATGCCGCGACGGTGGGGCGCGTGGTTCCGGTCCTGTTCACCGGGCACGGGCGCAAGGCGGGGCAACTGGCCGGCCGTTCGCCCTATCTTCAACCCGTGCATGTGAACGGGCCGGACGGCCTGATCGGCCAGATCGTCAACGTGGAGATCCGTGAGCGATACACCAATTCGTTGAGTGGAACCCTCGTACAGGAGAGAGCCTTCGCTTGAGTGAACAGACGGTAGCAGAAATCCTGTCCGGCCGCCGCCCGACCCGGGTGCGCGACCATCACGATCCGTCCCGCCATGGCGGCATGAGCGCCACGCGGACGATTACCCTGCAATTCGACGACAATGCCAGGCTGGCGATGCTCGTCGGGGATCACGACCGTCACCTGCTTCACCTTGAACGCGGATTCGACGTCCGGCTGTCCTGCCGGGGGAATCGCGTGGCCATCAGCGGCACGCCGGACCGGGTGGAGATCGCCCGGTCGGCGCTGAATGCGCTGTATCACAAGCTGGAACGGGCGAACGGGCTGGATAGCGGCGAGGTCGATGCCGCGATCCGCATGGCCGCCGCCCATCACACCCGGCCGCACACGATGGCCACCCACACGGTATCCGACGGACGGACGCGCATGCCGCACGATGCCCCGCACCTGCCCGACCCGCACCGGCTGACGCTGCCGGAACTGCCCGCGATCCGCACGCGGCGCGGCGCGATCGCCCCGCGTTCGGCCGGGCAGACGGCCTATATGGAAATGCTGGCGCAGACCGAGATGGTGTTCGGCGTCGGCCCCGCCGGCACCGGCAAGACCTATCTGGCGGTGGCCCAGGCGGTGGCGATGCTGATGGCCGGGCAGGTGGACAGGATCGTGCTGTCGCGCCCGGCCGTCGAGGCCGGCGAGCGGTTGGGATTCCTGCCCGGGGACATGAAGGACAAGATCGACCCGTATCTGCGCCCGCTCTATGACGCGCTGCACGACATGATGCCGGGCGACCAGGTGGTGCGCCGCATGGGCACGGGCGAGATCGAGGTCGCGCCCCTGGCCTTCATGCGCGGGCGGACGCTGGCCCATAGTTTCGTCATTCTGGACGAGGCACAGAACACCACGACCGCCCAGATGAAGATGTTCCTGACCCGCATGGGCGCCGGCACGCGCATGGTGGTGACCGGCGACCTGAGCCAGGTCGACCTGCCGGCGGGCGTGCCGTCGGGCCTGCGCGATGCCGTCGACACGCTGGAAGGGTTGCCCGGAATCAGCATCATGCGCTTCGAATCCCGCGACGTGGTGCGACACCCGCTGGTCGCGCGCATCGTGGACGCCTATGATCAGCGTGCGGCGGCCGAACGGGATATGTCCCGCAGCAGGGCGCGCCGGGAGAACAATGGAACCGCGAAGTAGTCAGACCCGGGTCGAACCAGACGGGGTCCCTAGAAAAACGCCGGCGGCCGGTCTGGCCGCCGGCCTTCCTCCTTCTGTCCTGCGGGACGGACCTGAATGCGAGGTCATCATCGCCGACGCCCGCTGGCACGGAGTCGTGCCGGGCGTGGCGGCGCTGGTGCGCCGCACGGCGTTGGCCGCCTGGGCCGGCACCGGGCCGGCGGCGGTGACGATCGCGCTGGACAATGACCGGACCATCCGACGGCTGAATGCCCGGCATCGCGACCGGAACAAGCCGACCAATGTCCTGACGTTCGAATATCCGGGAGACTATCCCGGCGAACATGCGGGCGGGCCGACGGGCGGCGACATCATGATCGCGCTGGAGACGGTGCGGCGCGAGGCGCAGGCCGCCGGCCGGCCGATCCGCCACCATCTGGCGCATCTGGTGGTCCATGGCATCCTGCATCTGCGGGGGCATGACCATCACCAGGCCGGCGAGGCCAGGCGGATGGAAATGGCGGAAGCCAGGATCCTGGGCCGGCTGTCCGTGCCCAACCCGTGGAAATACCGCGCGGGCATCGCGGGGGGTGAACAGTGAACCACGCTTCGCCCGACCCTGCCGCACCCGAAGGCGGGCCGGGCCGGGCCGATGAGGCCCATCCGCAGCGTCAGCGCGGAAAGGGGCTGCTGTCGCTGTTCGGCCGACGGCGCGTCGAGCAGGGATTGCGCCATTCGATCGCCGCCCTGGTGCAGGAAGCCGACGACGCGGAAGGCGACGGCGGGGATGGCGGTTCGGAACTGGACCGGCAGGAACGCGCGCTGATCGCCAACGTGCTGCGGCTGCGCGGCATTACCGCCGACGACGTGATGGTGCCGCGCGCCGATATCGTGGCGATGCCGGTGACGCTGAGCCTGGACGAGGCGCTGGCGCTGATGCGCCGCGAGAACCATTCGCGCATGCCGGTCTATCGCGAGCAACTGGACGACATCGTGGGCATGATCCATGTGAAGGATCTGATCGCCTATGCCGGCACCAGCGAGGCGTTCAGCGTGGAGGCGCTGCTGCGCCAGCCGCTGATGGTCGCGCCGCAGATCCCGGTGCTGGACCTGCTGCTGCAGATGCGGCAGCGCCGGGTCCACCTGGCGCTGGTGATCGACGAATATGGCGGCGTCGACGGGCTGGTGACCATCGAGGACCTGGTGGAGACCATCGTCGGCGACATTTCCGACGAACATGACGAGCCGACCGCCGTGCTGATCCAGGAACGGCCGGACGGGACATTCGACGTGGATGCGCGGCTGCCGGTGGGAGAGTTCGAGGCCAGGATGGGGTCGATCCTGACGGAGGCCGAACGCGAGGCGGAAATCGAGACCGTGGGCGGGCTGGTGTTCTATCTGGCCGGGCATGTCCCGACGCGGGGCGAGGTGCTGACCCACGAGAGCGGGCTGGTATTCCGGGTGCTGGATGCGGATTCGCTGCATATCCGCAAGGTCCGGGTCCGTCCCCCGCCGCCGGCCGCTTCCCCCGCGCCCGCCCCCTGACGAACCGACCCGTCGCGGCCGGTGCCCCCGGCCAGTACCCCGCTGGCCGCGCCATCTTGACGCCTGCCCGCTTTGTGGGCTCTGTCGCTTCCTTGACGTGAGCCGTCCCGTTCGTACCCGCATGCCGGAGCCAGTTCAGCCATGCCCGTGACCCGCCGCACCCTGATCGCGACCGTGCCCCCTGCCCTTATGGCGAGTTGGGGTGGCGGCGCCCGTGCCGCCGCGGACCCGCGCATGGCCGTCCGCGCGGCCGGCAACCCCAACGCGAAGGTGCATGTCGAAGAGTGGTTTTCGCTGACCTGCACCCATTGCGCCCGATTCGCGATGGAGGTGTTTCCGGAGGTCCGCAGCAAGCTGATCGATACCGGCAAGGTCTATTACGTCTTCCGCGACTTCCCGCTGGACCAGGTGGCGCTGGCGGCGGCGATGGTCGCGCGCAGCCTGCCGCCCGAGCGGTACGAGCCCTTCGTGCTGTCGCTGCTGTCCAGCCAGGATCGCTGGGCCTTCGCCCGCGACGTCAATCCGCAGGACGAATTGCAGAAGATGGCCGCGCTGGCCGGAATGCCCGCCGAGCTGTTCCGGAAGACGCTGGCCGACGACACGCTGCGCCAGGCGATCATGGACGAGGAAAACCGCGCGCAGGCCCAGTACAAGATCGAAGGCACGCCGACCTTCCGCTTCAACGACACGGTGCAGGTCGGGCAGGAAATGACGTACGACGAATTCGCGCAGAAGGTCGCGTCGCTCGCCTGATCCGGCTGCCGGCGCTATGACCATCCGATGACTGCCCGCTTCGTCCGCCTGCGTATCGCGGGATTCAAGAGCTTCGCCGACCCGGTCTCGGTCGATATCCTGCCCGGCCTGACCGGGATCGTCGGCCCGAACGGCTGCGGCAAGTCCAATGTCGTCGAGGCGCTGCGCTGGGCGATGGGCGAGAGTTCCGCCCGGTCGCTGCGCGGCGGCGAGATGGATGACCTGATCTTCGCCGGGACGGCCGCGCGGGCGGCGCGCAACCTGGCCGAAGTGACGCTGACGCTGGAAGGCACGACGGGCATCGCGCCGCCGCCGCTGCACGACCAGGACGAATTGCAGATCAGCCGCCGGGCCGAGCGCAGCGCCGGCAGCGATTACCGCGTCAACAGCAAGCCGATCCGCGCGCGCGACGTGCAGACCCTGTTCGCCGACCTGGCGTCCGGCGCGCGGTCGTCGGCCATGGTCAGCCAGGGGCGGGTTTCGGCGCTGGTCAATGCGCGGCCAGAGGAGCGGCGTTCGATCCTGGAGGAGGCGGCCGGCATTACCGGCCTGCATGCCCGCCGGCACGAGGCCGAGCTGAAGCTGCGGGCCACGGAAGCCAACCTGGCGCGCGCCGAGGATCTGCGCGTGCAACTGGAAGGGCATCTGGACAATCTGCGCGGCCAGTCGCAGCAGGCCAGGCGCTATCGCGAATTATCGTCGGGCCTGCGCGAGGCCGAGATCAGCCTGCTGGCCCTGCTGCATGCCCGGGCGCGCCTGGCGGTGGAACGCGCGGGTCAGGCCGCGCGCCAGGCGCGGCAGGCCCTGGGCGACGCCGAGGAAGCCGCCGAAAACGCGGTCATGGTCGAATTCGAGGCCAATCGCGACCTGCCGGCGCTGCGCGGCCGGGCGGATGAGAGCCGCACCGTGCTGGAACGCCAGAAAATCCTGGCCGAGAACATCGCCCAGGAAGAACAGCGCGCGGCCGACGCGGCGCGCGCCGCCGCGACGCGGCTGCAGGACGGCGAGAGCGATCATCGCGCCGCCTCGGCCCGCGCGGCTGACGCCGGCGAAACCGTCGCCCGGCTGGAGAAGGAGCATGCGGCGCTGGAGGCGCGCCTGACGGCGCTGCCCGAAGAGATCGGGCGCGCCGACACCGCGCTGGCCGCTGCGACAGGGGAGGTGCGCGCATGCGAGCAGGCGCTGGAACAGGCGACGGCCGCCGCCACCACGGCACAGGCCCGCGCCGCCCAGGTGGCCGAGACCCATCGGGAGGCGGAGACCCGTCACGCGCGCCTGGCTGCGCAAAGCACGCAATTGGCGGCAGAACTGGCGGCGTTGCGTGCCGGCCTGCCGGACCAGGCGGCGCTGGACGCCCAGGCCGCCGAACTGGCCGCGGCGACCGAGGCACTGGCCCGGGCACGGGCGGCCCAGGATGCGGCGGGCCAGGAGCATGCCGATGCGACCCTGGCCGCGAACCTGGCGCGCGACCAGGCGGCCGAGGCCCGGCGCCGGCATGAGGATTTGCGCCGTGTCCTGACGCAGGCCGACCAGCGCGCCCGCGCGCTGCGCGACGAGCAGGACGCGTTGCTGCGGCGCGAGGCGGAGGCTCGATCCCGACTGGTGGACCGGGATCGACGGGATGCGTTGCGGGGCGGGCTGGCGGATGCGCAGGCCGCGCTGGATGCCGCGCGCGCGGCGCTGGAGCAGGCGGAGCTGGAGCGCCAGGCCGCGTCGGCCGCGCAGATGGAGGCACGTGCGCGCCTGCAGGAAGCGGCCACCCGCCGCACTGCCCTGCAGAATGCCTTGCGCGCCGCCGAATCCGCCCAGTCGCGCGCCCAGGCGCGCCGCCAGGCCCTGGATGGCGAACTGGCGCAGGCACGGGATGCCGCGATCGATCCGGAGCGGCTGGCCCAGGCCCGCGCCGCGCGCGAGACCGGCGAGCGGGACCTGGCCGAGGCTGGCCAGGTCCTGTCGGCCGCCGAGACGGCGTTGAGCGCCGCCCAGGCCGACCGGGATGCCGCTGCGCAGCACCTGGCGACGATGACGGCGGACCTGTCGCGCCTGGATGCCCAGGCCGAGGGGCTGGCCCAGGCCCTGTCGACCGGACAAGGGGAGTCGCCCTTCCGCCCCGTCGTGGATGACATAAGCGTGCCGGAAGGGCTGGAATCCGCGCTGGCCGCCGCCTTGGCCGAAGGGCTGGACGCGTCACTGGAGGCGGATGCGCCGTGCCGGTGGCACGACCTGTCGCCGCCTGCCCTGCTTCAACCTGCCCTGGCCCTGCCTGCCTTGGCCCTGCCTGCCTTGGCCCAACCCGCCCCAGCCCTGCCGGGCGACGGGACGATCGCCTTGTCCGACCTGGTGACCGCGCCGCCGGCGCTGGCCCGTGCGCTGGCGGCGATCGGGCTGCTGGCCGACGGGGCGGATGGCGCGGGGTTGCAGGCCGCGCTGCACCCCGGGCAGAGCCTGGTGAACCGGGAAGGCGGCCTGTGGCGCTGGGACGGCTATCGCATGGCGGCCGGCCAGCCCAGCCGCGCGGCCATGCTGATGCAGCAGCGCAACCGGCTGCGCGAGGCCGAGGCGGCCCGCGCGGCGAAGCGCGCGGAACTGCCGGCGGCGGAAGCCGCCCTGGCCGTTTCGGACGCCGCGCGGGCCGAGGCAGGCGCGGCGCTGGCCCGGGCCCGCGCCCGGAATGCGCAGGTCGAGACCATGCTGCGCGAGGTGCGGGCGGAGGAAGCCGAGATCAGCCGGCTGGACGCGACCGCGCGGGCACGGCTGGATACCGTGCTGCCCCAGCATGAGCAGGCGGCGCTGGCCCTGGCCGAGGCCGAAGCGCAACTGGCCGCGGCCCGGACCGCGCTGGAGGCTTTGCCCGACGCCGCCAGCCTGGCCGGAGTGCATGAGGCGGCGCGCCGGCGCGAGCAGGACGCCCAGGCGGCCGAGGCGGTCGCCCGCGAAGCCCGGCGCAATGCCGAGACCGCGCTGGAGCAGGCCCGCCGTGCCGACAGCGAGACGACGGCGCGGCATGGCGAGGCCGAGACGCGGCTGGCGACCATCGCGCCCGAATTGCAGCGGATCGCCCGTGAGGCCGAAGCCGCCGAGGCCGCGCGCGCCGAGGCGGACGCGGCGCTGGCCGCACTGCCGCCGGTCACGGTGGCGCAGGACGCGCAGGAGGCGGCCGAACGGCGCGCGCGGCAGGCGGCCCAGGCGCAGGAGGACGCGCGCGGCGCCCGCCAGGCGGCCGAGAGCGCGCTGGAGCAGGCGCAGGACGCCCATGCGCGGCAGCGCGCGTCGGTGCTGGAGATCCGCAGCACGCTGGACGCGCAGGCGCCGCGCCTGACGGCGCTGGAGCAGGAACGCGACGAGGCGGAAACCCAACTGACGCGGGTGTCGGCCGAGCGCGATGCCCTGCCCGACCTGGACGCGATCGCCGCCGCGCTGGCGGCGGCGCGCGAGGGCGTCGCGGCCGCCCGCGCAGCCGAGGATACGGCCCGGCAGCATCGATCCGCCCTGCTGGCCGAGATGCAGGCCGCGCAGGGACGCAAGGCCGGGCTGCAGGATGGGCTGGCCGAATGGACGGCGCGGCGCGATGCCGCCATCGCCGAACTGGCGCAGAGCACGGCGCGCCTGGAGGCGACCCGCGCCGAACATGCGCGCCTGGCGGCGCTGCCCGACGAAGTGACGCGTACGCGCGCGACGTCGCGCGAGGCGCTGGCGCAAGCCGAGGCCGGGCATGCCGATGCCGCCGGCGCCCTGGCGGCGGCGGAACGCGCGCTGGCCGACGCCCAGGTGAGACGCCGGGATGCCGAAGCGGCCCTGGCGGGGGCGCGCGAGGCCCTGCTGCGTGCCGAAGGACGCCATGAGCAGGCCGAGGCGATCCTGGCGCAATTGCTGGCCGATACGCCGGAACCGCCCGGTATCGTGCCGCCCGACCTGACCGAGGCCGCCGAGACGAGCCTGCGCCGCAAGATCGCGCGCCTGACGCGCGAGCGCGAGGAGATGGGGCCGGTCAATTTGCGTGCCGAACTGGAGGCCGACGAGGCGGAAACCCGCATTACCACCATCCGCAACGAGAAGGACGAGCTGGAGTCCGCGATCGCGAGGCTGCGCGGTTCGATCGGCGCGCTGAACCGGGAGGGGCGCGAGCGGCTGCTGGCGGTCTTTACCGAGGTGGACCAGCATTTCCAGTCGCTGTTCGCGCGCATGTTCAATGGCGGGCGGGCGCATCTGGGCATGGTCGGCAATGACGACCCGCTGCAGGCGGGGCTGGAGATCTATGCCCAGCCGCCGGGCAAGAAGCTGGCGACGCTGTCGCTGCTGTCGGGCGGCGAGCAGGCGCTGACGGCCCTGTCGCTGATCTTTGCGGTGTTTCGCTGCAATCCGGCGCCGATCTGCGTGCTGGACGAAGTCGACGCGCCGCTGGACGATGCCAATGTCGGGCGGTTCTGTGCCCTGCTGTCCGACATGGCGGCCGAGGCGGGAACGCGTTTCCTGGTGGTGACGCATCATCAACTGACCATGGCGCACATGGACCGGCTGTATGGCGTGACCATGCAGGAGCGCGGGGTCAGCCGGGTGCTGTCGGTCAATCTGGACCATGCCGCCACCATGGCGGGACAGTCGCGCGCCGACCTGGACATGTAGGCGGAACGTTCGGGAAAGCGGATCGTTCGGGAGAAGAGCGTTCGGGCGCCCCGGCCGCTTCAGCGCGGCGCGGCCGGGGACCGTCGGGTCAGGCGGGCAGCATCGAGCCGGTTTCGATGAAGCGCTGGTGCCAGGAGAGGGATTCGTCCAGCAGGTGCGGCGACTGCCGGCCATAGGAGCCTTCACGCGCGCGGCGGAAATAGTCCAGCAGCATCGGCCGGTAGTCCGGGTGGGCGCAGTTGCGGATGATGGTCTCGGCGCGTTGCCTGGGGGAAAGGCCGCGCAGGTCGGCCAGCCCCTGTTCGGTGACCAGGATCTGGGAGTCCTGGGTGATGTGGTCGACATGCGACGCCATCGGCACGATGGCCGAGATCCGGCCGTGCTTGGCGGTCGATGGCGTCATGAAGACCGACAGGTAGCTGTTGCGCGCGAAATCGCCCGAGCCGCCGATTCCGTTCTGGATGTGCGAGCCCATGATCTGGGTCGAATTGACGTTGCCGTAGATGTCGGATTCGATGAGTCCGTTCATCGCGATGCATCCCAGGCGGCGGACCAGTTCGGGATGGTTGCTGATTTCCTGCTGGCGCAGGATGATCTTCGTGCGGAATTCGCGCATCCGGGCATTCAGGGCCTCGGCGGCCCCGGGGCTGAGGGAGAAGGCGGTGGCCGAGGCGACGCGCATCTTGCCGGATTCCAGCATGCCCAGCATGCCGTCCTGAATGACCTCGGTAAACGCCGTCAGGTTTTCGAAGGGGCCGTCATCCAGCCCGGCCATCACCGCGTTGGCCACGTTGCCCACCCCCGATTGCAGGGGCAGCAGGGAGGGCGGCAGGCGGCCGCGCGCGACCTCGTGCCGGAAGAATTCCATCAGGTGGCCGGCGATCGCCCGCGCGGCGTCGTCGGGCGGGGCGAAGGGGGCGTTGCGGTCGGGCGCGAAGGTTTCGACCACGGCCACGACTTTCGCCGGGTCGACGCGCAGGGTCGTCTGCCCGATCCGGTCGTCGGGCCGCACCAGAGGGATCGGCTGGCGTTCGGGCGGCAGGGCGGTGCCGTACCAGATGTCGTGCATGCCTTCGAGCGCCGCGTCCTGCCAGCTATTGACCTCGATGATCACCTGGCGGGCCGTGTCCAGCCAGGTCTTGTTGTTGCCGACCGAGGAAGACGGGACGATCGTGCCGTCCTCGCGGATCGCGACGGCCTCGATCACCGCGACGTCCATCCGGCCGAAAAAACCCTGCCAGGTCATGGGCGCCACGTGGCTGAGATGCATGTCCAGATAGTCGACCGCGCCCGCGTTGATCAGGCCGCGCAGGACGGGGTCGGAATTATAGGGCATGCGGAAGGCGATGCCGTCGGCCCGGGCCAGGGCACCATCCAGTTCGGGCCCGGTGGATGCGCCGGTGAGCAGGCGGATGCGGAAGGGGTTTTCCCCCGCTTTTTCAATTCCCGTCCTTTCAACTCCGGTCCTTTCGGCTTCGGTCCATTCGGCTCCGGTCTTTTTCTCGGCCTCGATGATCGCGGCCAGCGCCTGCGGCACGGCCTTGGGATATCCCGAGCCGGTAAAGCCGCTCATGCCCACCATGGCACCGGGGCGGATGAAGGAGGCCGCCTGTTCGGCCGACGTCACCTTGGCCCGAAAGGCCGCGCTACGGATCCGGCTATGATCGATCATGGACGCGTTTCCCCCAGTCTTTCTGCAGTACTTTCTGCCGCAGTTCTTTCTGCTGCTGTCTTCCTGCCGTTCGGCATGGCGGCCGGGTCCGCACCCGGTCCGACGCGCCATCTGTTCTTTTTCACGGCGGAGCCGTCACAACAAAAGACTGTTATGAGTCGGCGATGTTTTTAAAGGAAAAACATGACGGCCCGGGCGGCATGCCGGCGGTCCGGCGGTCCGATCCCCCGTCCGGACGCCATGCGCGCGGGTGGGTCCGCGTGGCGGATCCGGAATCCGGATTTTTATATTATCAGATATTTACGAATGTTTTTAAATATCACCCATCCGGCCGCCATGCGGCCCGTGCACGTGTTCGCCGCATGTCCGGCCCTTGGGCCCGGTCACGTTTCCATATCCGGATCCGGTGCCGCGCGATGCCGCCGCGCGGCGGAAATGGCAGGATGTGAAAGACAGATATCCGGATTCCGAAATATTCATGGACAGGGACGGAGGGTCTCTGGAAGAGGGTCAAGGGGCGCGAAGAACGATCGGGGCATGGCGAAATGCGGAATGTGCCCCATATTCATGAACAATCATCCGGCCCTCTTTTCCCGCTGCCCCCCCTGATCCTGCTGCCACCTGACGGACATGCCCCCGAACCAGCCCGCACCATCGTCCAGCCACGCCGAAAGGGCGGTTCCATCCGCCGGGCCGGCGCATGATCCCTCGGCGCATGATCCGCTGGCCATCGCCGCCGGCCGGCTGGCGCTTGAGCGGCTGATCGCCGGGCGGCCGATTCGGGTCGTGGGGGATGTGCATGGCGACCTGCGGGCGTTCGAGCATGCGGCGGCGACGGACCATTTCGTCATCCAACTGGGTGACCTGGTGGATCATGGCCCGGACAGCGCTGGCGTCTTCCGCGTGATGCAGCGTCTGCTGGACGAACGGCGGGGGCTGTTCATCCTGGGCAATCACGACCGCAAGCTGGCGCGCGCCCTGGCGGGGCACAAGATGCGCCATGACGAGCCCCTGACCCAGACGCTGCGGCAATTGCGCGCGCCGGAAAACGCCGACGTGCGCGGCCGGGCGCTGGACGACATCGCGCATGCGCCGGCCTGGGTCGTGCTGGGACGGCGGATCTTCGTCCATGGCGGGTTCCATACCCGGATGCTGAGCGAGGCGCCGCCGCCCGCGCTGGGCGCCGTGACGCCGGTGATGTCGCGCGCCCTGTTCGGCGAGACCACCGGACGCATGCAGAAGGACGGCTATCCCGAGCGGCGGCTGAACTGGGTGGACCATATCCCGGCCGGCTATACCGTCTATTGCGGACATGACAGGCGTTCGACCGATGGGCGCCCGTGGGTGCGCGCCGGCCGCGCGGGCGGCACGTCGGTCTTCGTCGATACGGGGGCCGGAAAAGGCGGGCACCTGGCGTGGATCGATTTGCCCGCGGAGACATGAATGCCTGTATAACGGCATGATCGACAGACAGGAGCATGTTTACGTGAACGACAGGACCGCCGGCGCCACGACCCTGCCGACCGAGGATGCCGACCAGCAGGCCAGGCAGAGCCTGCTGGCCCTGCGTCAGAGCATCGACAATATCGACGCCGCGCTGATCTACATGCTGGCCGAGCGGTTTCGCCATACCAAGGCGGTGGGCGAACTGAAGGCACGGCACAACATGCCCCCCGCCGACCCGGCCCGCGAGGCCGACCAGGTACGCCGGCTGCGCGACCTGGCGGGCGCGGCGCGGCTGGACCCGGATTTCGCCGAGAAGTTCCTGGCCTTCATCATCAAGGAAGTCATCCGCCATCACGAGGCCATCGCGCGCCAATCAGGTAACGGGGCAGGTACGAACGGGCAGGCATGAACGGAGCAGGCTGATGCAGGGCGATGGCCATGATGATCAGGATGACGATCTGGCGCGCACGCTGGTGCTGATGCGCCATGCGGAAGCCGCCCGCGACGAGCATGGCGCGAAGGGGGACCTGGCCCGCCCGCTGACCCCGGCCGGGCGCCGGGACGCCCATGTGCGGGGAACACAACTGCGCGATATCGGTTTCGTGCCCGATCTGATCCTGGTCAGCCCGGCGGTGCGCTCGGCCGAGACCTATGACGCGCTGGGGCCGCTTTCGGCCGGCCCTGCGCCCCTGCGGCGGACGGAGGCCGGGCTGTATGAGAACGGCCCGGACGGCATTCTGGAGGTGCTGCGCCTGGCCCCGGAAAAAGCAAGGAACATCATCGTCGTAGGCCATAATCCCGACCTGTATCAACTGGTTCTGGACCTGGCGGGCAAGTCGGTCGACGATCCGGACAAGGCCGTTCTTGCCCGCGGTTTTCCAACCCTGGCGACGGTGTTCTTCGGCGTGCGCGGCCCCTGGCACAAGCTGAAGCGCAAGAGGGTCAGCCTGACCCGGGTGCTATGCGATTGACGGCGTGAAGCCCCCCGCGGGGCGGAGTTGCCACAAGGATCGTTTCGTCTTTATCTCGGCGCACGCCTGCCGCACCGAGGCCGGTACGATCCCGGGAAAACCCGGGTGAACGGCCGCCCGGGTGATTGCATGATTGTCACGCAGAGGACAGCTTCCCGCAGGCTGAGGGACGAGACACCGCCGCACCGCACGGCGGCGGACGACCAGGAGGAGAGCTTGATGACCGAGTCAGGAAAAGTGGCCACCGTCTCGCTGGACGGAAAGACAGCGACGCTGCCCGTCCTTTCGGGAACGCTGGGGCCGGAGGTGCTGGACGTGCGCAGGATCGCCGCCGATCTGGGGGTGTTCACCTTCGATCCCGGCTATGGCGAGACCGCATCATGCGAAAGCCGGATCACCTTCATCGACGGCGGAAAGGGGGTTTTGCTGCATCGGGGCTATCCGATCTCGCAACTGGCGGAGCAGGCGACCTTCACCGAGGTGGCGTACCTGCTGCTGAACGGCGAATTGCCGAACCGTGTGCAGCATGACGCCTTTGTCGCGACCATCCAGACGCATACCCTATTGCACGAACAAATCCGCAATTTCTTCAACGGGTTCCGTCGCGACGCGCATCCGATGGCGATCCTGTGCGGGACGGTCGGCGCATTGTCGGCCTTCTACCATGAAGGCATCGACATCTCGAACGAGGCCAGCCGCACCCTGTCGGCCATGCGCCTGATCGCCAAGCTGCCGACGATCGCGGCCTGGGCGTACAAATATACGCAGGGCGAGGCGTTCGTGTATCCGCGCAACGACCTGACCTATGCCGAGAACTTCCTGTCGATGATGTTCGCGCATCCGTCGGAGCCGTACAAGGTCAATCCGGTACTGGCGCGCGCCATGGATCGCATTTTGATCCTGCATGCCGATCATGAGCAGAACGCCTCGACCTCGACCGTGCGGCTGGCCGGTTCGACCGGCGCCAACCCGTTTGCCTGCATCGCCGCCGGGATCGCCGCCCTGTGGGGCCCCGCCCATGGCGGGGCGAACGAGGCCGTGCTGAAGATGCTGGCCGAGATCGGCAGCAAGGAGAACATTCCCGACTTCATCGACAAGGTGAAGGACCGCAACAGCGGGGTGCGCCTGATGGGTTTCGGGCACCGGGTCTACAAGAATTTCGATCCGCGCGCGAAGATCATGCAGGCGACCTGCCATGAGGTGCTGGGCGAACTGGGGGTCAAGGACGATCCGTTGCTGGACCTGGCCATCGAACTGGAAAAGATCGCGATCCACGACGACTATTTCGTCAAGCGCAGCCTGTATCCGAATGTCGATTTCTATTCGGGCATCATCCTGAAGGCGATGGGCATTCCGACCAGCATGTTCACCGTGCTGTTCGCGGTGGCGCGTACCGTGGGCTGGATCAGCCAATGGAAGGAAATGATCGAGGAGCCGGCCCAGCGGATCGGCCGTCCGCGCCAGCTTTATACCGGCTCGGCGCAGCGCGATTTCGTGCCGTTCGACCAGCGCGGCTGACGGGACCGGGCGGCCTGTGGCCGCCCTGCCCTATACTGCCCTCTTCCCCGGCGCGGCTATGGCTGCGCCGCTCGGGACGCAGATCAATTACATTCGCACCCTTGGGTCGGGCCCTTGTCGCGGCGGATGATGTGGTGATCGATCCACTCGGAGACCAGACGCCGTGCCTCGTTCAGCGAGGCCTCGGGATGGTGGATGCGGTATAAGGTGGTGCAGGCGTGAAAGGCCGACACGTCGCCGGTCCCGATTTCGCGCAGTTCCTGGTACGCGGTCACGACCGCGCGTTCGCAATTCCGCACAATCCGGCCGGTCTCGACGCTCACAATGCCCATCCTTAATTTTGAGAACGATATTTGAGAATGATTTGCAACATGTGGGATATTACCGGCTGGCCGGACGGCAGGCAAGGAAAACCCCGCCGGCGCGCCAGCGCGGGATGCTGCGGCAATTGCCGCCGAACGATGGATTTTCGCATGCGTTCCCGCTAAAGCCACGGAATCTTACGCGCTATGCCCAGATGCGCTATGCCCAGACCGGAGTACCAGGCAGCATGAACGAATCGACAGGATACGGCACCGGCGTCTCGTCCGGTTCCACAGCGTGGGATCGCGACGCGGCGCTGACCACCGCGAAGCTGCTGCTGGAGATCAAGGCCGTGAATTTCCGGCCGGAGGAACCCTACACCCTGACCTCGGGCTGGAAGTCGCCCGTCTATATCGACTGCCGGCGCATCATCTTCTTCCCGCGCGCCAGAAAAAAGATCGTCGAGCTGGGGGTCGAGAAGATCGGCCGCCATGTCGGATATGAGAGCATCGACGCCGTGGTGGGGGGCGAGACCGCCGGCATTCCGTTCGCCGCGTGGATCGCCGACCGGATGATGGCGCCCATGGCCTATGTCCGCAAGAAGCCCAAGGGATTCGGCCGGAACGCGCAGATCGAGGGCGACGTGCCCGAGGGCATGCGCACGCTGCTGGTCGAGGACCTGACGACCGACGGATCGTCCAAGATCCGCTTCGCCCGCGCCCTGCGCGACGCCGGGGCCATTGTCGACCATACGTTCGTCGTCTTCTTCTATGGCGTGTTTCCGGGATCGCTGCGGACGCTGGCGGACATGAACATCTCGCTGCATGCGCTGTGCACCTGGTGGGACGTGCTGGAAGCCTGCGCCGGGCAGCCCTATTTCTCGGAAAAGGCGGCGGCCGAGGTCCGGCGCTTCCTGGAAGATCCGTGCGGCTGGTCGGCGCGCCATGGCGGGGTGGCCAGCGCCGAGGAAGCCCTGGCATTCAAGGGTGCGTCGCAGAGCCAGGGCTGACGATCGCCCATGCCGCCCGCCGCCGCACCGCGGATCCTGGCATTCGATTCCGGCATCGGCGGGTTCGGCATCGTCCGCGCCCTGCGGACGCGGCTGCCCGGCGTGCCGGTCGATTACCTGGCCGACACGGCGGTCTATCCCTATGGCGAGCAGCCCGACCAGGCCTTGGTCCGGCGGATCGTGGCGCTGGTCGGCCGGGCGATCGCGCACATGTCGCCGGACGTGGTGGTCATAGCCTGCAATACGGCCAGCACCCTGGCCCTGGGAGCGTTGCGCGCGCAGTATGCGACGCCCTTCGTCGGGTGCGTGCCCCCCATAAAATGGGCGGGCGAGCTGAGCCGGACGCGGACCATCGGCCTGCTGGCGACGCGGGCGACGGTCGGACGTCCCTATGTCAGTGAATTGCAGCGGCGCTATGCCCCGGACTGCACGCTGCTGGCCCATGGCGCGCGCGGCCTGGCCGACCTGGCCGAGCGGGCGTTCCGGGGGCATGCGATTCCGCAGGAGGCCATCCGGCGCGAACTGGACGGGCTGTTCGGCCAGCCGGGCGGAGGCGCGATCGATGTCGTGGGGATCGGCTGCACCCATTACACGTTCCTGATGGAGCAGCTCCGCGCGGCCTCCCCTCGGGGGACGACCTGGCTCGACCCCGCCGATGCCGTGGCGCGGCAGGCCGCGGCCGTTCTGGAGGGCCTGCCGCACGGGACGCGGGACGCGGCCGGCGGCATCCAGGCCAGGCCCGAGACCGCCTATTTTACCGCCATGCCCGAGGAATGCGCACGTCTGACCGCCGCCATCGCGCCGTTGGGCTATGCCCCGCCTGCCCTGTTCGCGATGCAAGCGGCGCACTCGGCAGAGTGACCTGCCGCAGCGACCTGCGCGGCCGACGAATGGAACCGGACGATATGGCCATGCGATGGTACCGCCGTGCGGGGCGGGATATCAGCTTCCCCGACTGACGGTGTAGGCGGCGGTATCCTGCAGCAGCCGGCGCAGATGGCTGTCGGGGAAGATGTCCAGCGCCGCATGCGCCGCCCGTGCGTAGGTGGCGGCGCGATCCAGGGTGGTTTCGATCGCGTCCGTCCGGGCGATCAGGTCCAGCGCGTGGTCCAGGTCTTCGGGCGTCTGTTCGCTGTCTTCGATCACCCGGCGCCAGAACCGGCGGTCCTCCTCGGTGCCGGCCGCGTAGGCGGCCAGGACCGGCAGAGTGATCTTGCCCTCGCGGAAATCGTCGCCGACCGTCTTGCCCAGCACGGCCTGGTCCGCCGCGTAGTCCAGCGCGTCGTCCACAAGCTGGAAGGCCATGCCCAGATTGGTGCCGTAGGCTTCCAGCGCCAGTTCCTCGGCCTCGGGCCGCGCGGCGACGACGGCGCCGACGCGGCAGGCAGCGGCGAACAGGGCGGCGGTCTTGCCGTGGATGACCTCC
Organism: Nguyenibacter vanlangensis; assembly: GCF_038719015.1. Taxonomy (NCBI): domain Bacteria; kingdom Pseudomonadati; phylum Pseudomonadota; class Alphaproteobacteria; order Acetobacterales; family Acetobacteraceae; genus Nguyenibacter; species Nguyenibacter vanlangensis. Next base: position 487,889 of record NZ_CP152276.1, on the reverse strand, counting down.
AGATACTGGTCGACCGAGGTCGAGAGGTCATTCTGCGTGGACATCTGCAGGACCTCGCCCTCGGAAATCGTGGCCGAAGCCGAGGAGAGGATCTGCATCACCTTCAGCGAGCCGTCGTCGGTCATCAACTGGAAGGCCCGCGCGAACAGGAAGTCGCCGACCAGCACCGAAGCCTTGTTGCCGAACACGGCATTGGCGCTGGCCAGGCCGCGGCGCAACTGGCTTTCATCGACGACGTCGTCATGCAGCAAGGTCGCGGTGTGGATGAATTCGACGCAGGCGGCCAGGCCGACATGGCGCTGATTCGCGTCGTCGGCCGGGTAGCCGCACAGCCGCGCCGAGGCCAGGGTCAGGAGCGGGCGCAGCCGCTTGCCGCCGGCGGCCACCAGATGGGCCGCCAGTTGCGGGATCAGCGCGACCGGACTGTCCATCCTGGCCACGATCGCGTGGTTGCATGCGGCCATGTCGTCGGCGAGATAGTCCGACAAGGCGCGCAACGCCGTCTCGGCACCGTTAGCCGATGGTTTACCGGCCCCGGTATTCTTCGCGTTTGCCGATTTCTCGGAATCCGGCAGAGTGACTGCGACGCCCAAAAGGTTAAACTCCCCGGTTCCGTAGGGTTGGTCTGCAGAACATATGAGCGGCGCGGGTATGACGGTCAAGCCGAAGGACGTAATGGCGGAAGCGGAACACGCGGCCGGGGTGGACGAGAACCTGCCGTCCGCGTCCCCCGATCCGGCGGCAATCGGCGCCGGATCTCTGCTGGGTGGCCGCATCCTCTATCGCCAGTATCGCGACGGCTATCGCACCGGGCTGGAGCCCGTGCTGATGGCGGCCGCCATTCCGGCCCGGCCTGGCGAGCGGGTGCTGGAGGGCGGATGCGGCGCGGGAGCCGGGTTGATGTGTCTGGCCCATCGCGTACCGGGCCTGTCCGGACTGGGACTGGAACGCGATGCCCGGACGGCGCTGCTGGCGGAGGCGAATTTTGCGCAGAACGGCTTCGACGGTCTGCGGGTCGTCCAGGCCGCCCTGCCCGCCTTGCCCGGCCTTCCCGATTTTCCGCCCGATGGCGGCCGCTTCGACCACGCCTTCGCCAATCCGCCCTGGCATTGCGCCGATTCGACGCCGTCGCCCGATGCGCGGCGGGACCTGGCCCGGCGCGTGGAATCGCGGGACATGATCGCACTCTGGGTCCGCTGCCTGGGGCGGCAGGTGCGGCATCGCGGCACGCTGACGCTGGCGCTGCCGGCGGCGTTGCTGGATTGCGCGATCGCCGCGATGCGCGACAACGCGATCGGCAGCCTGTCGCTGTTCCCCTTCTGGCCCAAGACCGGGCGGCCGGCGCGAATCATGCTGGTGCAGGGTCGAATCGGCGGCCGGGGACCGGCCGTCCTGCATCCGGGCCTGGTCCTGCATCGGGAAGACGGATGTTTTACGCCGCAGGCGCAATCGGTCCTGCGCGACGGCGCCGCGCTGTGCGATCCGCCGGGCGGATGACGCGACGGCATGCCGTGCCGGAGGCATACCTCTTGCGAGGCAAGGCGAGGGCGCTGCCCTCGACCCGCAAGGGGTCGCAGACCCCTTGACCCCGATTGTTTAATTCATTGATAAATCAACGGTTTTTTCTGAAGAGCGCGTGCCGAAAAGGGGCGGTGGGACGGTCAGCCGGTCCCCGATATTACTGGAAGACGCTCTCTTCGAACGCTTCTTCCCACGAGCCGCTCGTCGAGGCACGGCTATATTCCGTGGCGCGATTTTCGAAGAAATTCGTGTGTTCGACGGCGTTCAGCATGTCGTCCAGCCAGGGCAGCGGATTGCCGGGGACGTCGTAGAGCGCGTCCAGGCCCAACTGGTTCAGGCGCCGGTCGGCGATGAAGCGGATATAGGTCTTGACCAGGTCGGCATCCAGCCCTTCGACCGAACCCATCTCGAAGGACAGGTCGATGAATGCGTCCTCGTGCTCGACGATGTCGCGGCAGATCTGCCGGATGTCCTCGCGCAGTTTTTCAGTCCAGATTTCCGGGTTTTCCTGGATGAAGACGCGGAACAGCCGGGCCATCGACAGGCAGTGCAGGGTTTCGTCGCGCACCGACCACGAGACGATCTGCCCCATGCCCTTGAGCTTGTTGAAACGGGGGAAGTTCAGCAGGATCGCGAAGGACGCGAAAAGCTGCAGCCCCTCGGTGAAGGCGCCGAACGCGGCCAGGGTACGGGCGATCTCGTATTTGCTGTCGACCGAGAAGCTTTGCATATAGTCATATTTATCCTTCATTTCCTTATATTTAAGGAAAGCGGAATACTCGGCCTCGGGCATGCCGATGGTGTCGAGCAGATGACTGTAGGCGGCGATGTGAATCGTTTCGATATTCGAAAACGCGGACAGCATCATCAGCACTTCGGTCGGTTTGAAGACCCGGCTGTAATGCTTCATGTAGCAATTATTCACCTCGACGTCCGACTGCGTGAAGAAGCGGAAGATCTGGGTGACCAGATGCCGTTCGCTTTCCGTCAGGGTGCGGTGCCAGTCCTTGACGTCGTCGGCGAGCGGCACCTCCTCGGGCAGCCAGTGGACGCGCTGCTGGGTCAGCCAGGCATCGTAGGCCCAAGGGTAGCGAAACGGCTTGTAGACCGGATTGGCCGTCAGCAGGTCGAAATGCGGCTCGCCCCCGGTTTCGGGTGCGTTCTGGGTCTCGGTCATGTGGTACTCTCCGCGATGCCGGCGGCCGGATCGGATGTCCGGCCGCATTGGATCCAACTGAGTTGGATCCGCCTTACTGGCAGGCCAGGCATTCCTCATAATTGGTCGTCGATGCCGGGGCGGCAACGGGGGGGGCGGGCTCGGGCTCGCCGGCCATGATGTCGCTCTTGCCCACCATGTTGCTGACTGCGTCGGCGCGCTGGATGGACAGCGAACGGCAGTAATAGAGCGACTTCACGCCCCTCTTCCAGGCCATGTAGTGGATCTGGTGCAGGTCGCGCTTGTGCACGTTGGCCGGCAGGAACAGGTTGATCGACTGGGCCTGGCAGATATACGGCGCGCGGTCGGCGGCGTGTTCGATCACCCAGCGCTGATCCAGTTCGAACGCGGTCTTGAACACGTCCTTTTCCTGCTGCGTCAGGAAGTCCAGATGCTGGACGCTGCCCTTGTTCAGGGTGATCGAGGACCAGACATCGTCGGTGTTCCGGCCCTTGTCGATCAGCAGCTTGAGCAGGTGCCGGTTGCGCACGGTAAACGAGCCGGACAGCGTCTTCTGCAGGAAGACGTTGGCGGCGATCGGTTCGATGCCGGGGCTGGAATTGCCGGCGATGATCGAAATCGACGCGGTCGGCGCGATGGCCAGCTTGTTGGAGAAACGCTCCATCATGCCGTATTCGGCCGCGTCGGGGCACGGGCCGCGCAGTTCGGCCAGCTTGCGCGAGGCGGCGTCGGCCTGCTGACGGATATGCTTGAAGATCCGCTTGTTCCAGACCTTGGCGATCACGCTTTCGAACGGGACGTCATTGGCCTGCAGGAAGGAATGGAAGCCCATGACCCCCAGGCCGACCGAACGCTCGCGCGCGGCGGCGTATTTCGCGCGCTCCATGTCGTCGGGCGCGCGGTCGATGAAGTCCTGCAGCACGTTGTCGAGGAACAGCATCACGTCCTCGATGAAGCGCGGGTCGTCCTTCCACTCCTCCCAGGTTTCCAGGTTGAGCGAGGACAGGCAGCAGACCGCCGTCCGCTCCTTGCCATGGTGATCCATGCCCGTGGGCAGTGTGATCTCGGCACACAGATTGGAGGTCTTGACCTCGAGCCCCGCGAGCTTGTGGTGCTCGGGCCGCGCGTTGTTCACGTGGTCGGAATAAATGATGTAGGGCTCGCCCTGCTCCATCCGCGCGGTCAGGATGCGGATCCACAGCGAACGGGCCGAAATCTTGCGGATATGCGCGCCGTCCTTGGGCGACAGCAGCGCCCATTCCGCGTCCTCGGCCACCGCGCGCATGAACGCGTCGGACACCAGCACGCCGTGATGCAGGTTCAGCGCCTTGCGGTTCGGGTCGCCGCCGGTGGGACGGCGGATTTCGATGAATTCCTCGATTTCCGGATGCCAGACCGGCAAGTAGACGGCGGCCGAGCCACGGCGCAGCGAGCCCTGGCTGATGGCCAGGGTCAGGCTGTCCATCACGCGGATGAAGGGAATGACGCCCGACGTCTTGCCGTTGCGGCCGACATTCTCGCCGATCGAGCGCAGATTGCCCCAGTAGGAGCCGATGCCGCCCCCCTTGGAGGCCAGCCAGACATTCTCGTTCCACAGGTCGACGATGCCGCGCAGGCTGTCGTTCGCCTCGTTCAGGAAGCAGGAGATCGGCAGGCCGCGCGTCGTGCCGCCATTGGACAGGACGGGCGTGGCCGGCATGAACCAGTGGCGCGAGATATAGTCGTACAGCCGCTGGGCGTGGCCGGCATCGGCGCCGTAATAGGATGCGACGCGGCCGAACAGGTCCTGGTAGCTTTCGCCTTCGAGCAGATAGCGATTATCGAGCGTCGCCTTGCCGAAGGGCGTGAGCAATGCGTCGCGCGCGCGATTCACCCGCACCGGGTGATGGCCGGGGAGCTGCACCACATCATCGAACATGTCCTGGTTCATGTCCCGAGCCTGGGCTCCGTCGCGATCCTGAAACAGGTCGCGCTCTTCGGCGGGACGATCAGATACAGTTCCGGATATGTCGTCCAGGCTCATGCATCATCTCCGTGGAAATCGCCGGGAGCGGGCTACGCCACCTCGTCCCTTGTTTTGATTATGCCCCTATATATCGCGTGCGGGCAACTGATGGGACACTAGATATATGAAGATCCTTAAACGGCAAGAGCGTGCCGGGACGACGGGAACAGGACTTTCCTCGGCTTTTGCAAAATCAAGAGGGAATCTTTTTTACCGGCCGCTTTCCCGCCGCCGTTCGCCCGCCGCGATCCACGGCTGCGACTCGGGGCCGCCGCCGGGTTTCAGTCCGGAGCCATATCCGTTCACGCCGGTTCACGGATATGGCCCTAGTGTCCCGATTCCGAAATTCGCAAGCGAATTTCGGAATCGAAAAGACACTAGAATCAATATTTTAGTGGCCTGCTGATCCGAGAAATTCTCGGATCAGCAGGCCACTAGCTCATTGTTTTATCGAGCATCTTTATCCGACCGCATGGGTCCATCGGAATCAGGACATCAGGCCGGTTTCCGTCCAGCGCGCGGTCGCCTCGTCGTCCGAACAGCGGGCTTCGACCCAGCTCGTGCGCCCATCGGCATAATCCTGCCGTTTCCAGAAGGGCGCGCGGGTCTTCAGCCAGTCGATGACGAATGCCGTGCCGTCCAGCGCCGCCGCGCGGTGGGGCGCGGCGCACAGGACCAGCACGATCGGCGCGCCGACCGGCAGGCGCCCGACGCGATGGATGACCGTGCAGGCCAGCAGACCGAATCGGGCGCCGGCCTGCCGGACGATTCGGGTCATCATGGATTCGGTCATGCCGGGATAATGTTCCAGCGTCAGGGCCTGCAGCCCGTCCTCGGCCCGCACCAGCCCGAGGAAGGCGCCGATCCCCCCGATATCGTGGCCGGCCTGCGCCAGATGCGCGATCTCGGCATCCAGCGAGAACGATTCGGGCTGGACCCGCACGTCGATCCGCATCGCCTAGCCCCCCGTCACCGGCGGGAAGAAGGCCAGTTCGTCGCCCGGCCGGACCGGGTCGTCCGGACCGGCGAATTCCTGGTTCACCGCACAGCGGATCGCGCCCGCCCCGGACGGGACGGAAGCCGGGCCGAAGAGCGCGCCGAGAGCCGCGTCACGCTGCCCGAGCGCCTGCATCACGTCGCGCACCGAGCAGCCCTGTGCGGGAATCGCGAGCGAATCCGTCGACCGGCCCAGCCGGTCGCGCAGCCATGCGAAATAGAGGATCGTCACCATGCCCACTCTCTTAGCGTCCTTGCCCGCAGGTTCCTATCTTGGCCCTATTTTGGCCCTATCTTGGAGCGACGGCGGGTTCCGGAGCGGCGGGCGTGCCCTTCACCGTCCGTGTCGTGCCGTCCGGCGCGATGACCGTGCTGGTGCCGTCGCCGTTGGGAATGACGATGCCGGAATCGGATGGCGGGGGATAATCCGCGGGCGCGGACTCCCCCTGCCCGGAGTCGGACAGGGGGACGCCTCCGCGGATTTCGGCCTGCTCGCCGGCGCTGATCGTCGCCCCTTCGGGCATTTCACGGCCGGAGGCGATGGCGGCACGCCCCGGCGAAGGCGGCCCGGCGGCTTCCGCCGGCACGACCGGCGCGCCCGGCATGAGAGCCAGGGCGATGAGAGGCCATGGCCAGCCGGGCCGTGACGCGCGGGGGTCAGGACGCGATCTTGGACGCGCCATCGGTGCGGCCGACATGGCGCAGCCCGGCCAGCAGATAGTCCCATCCGGTGATCACCGTCAGCCCCGCGGCGATCCAGAGCAGGGCAGCGCCGACCAGGCCGACCCGCAGCCATTGCAGATGCAGCAGCGCCCCGGTGCTGTCGCCCGCCAGCAGGAAACCGATCGCGGTCATCTGGATGCCGGTCTTCCATTTCGCCAGGCGGGTCACCGGCAGGCTGATCCGGGTGGAGGCGAGGAATTCGCGCAGGCCGCTGATCAGGATTTCGCGCGCCAGGATAACGATGGCGGGATAGAGCGCGGCATAGGCCAGCCGGCCGGTCCCGGCCAGGACCATCAGCGACGCCCCCACCAGCAGCTTGTCGGCGATGGGGTCCATCATGCGGCCCAGGTCGGAATATTGGTGCCGGGCCCGGGCCAGTTTGCCGTCCAGATAGTCGGTGAAGGCGGCGGCGATGAAGAGCAGGCACGCCGCGCTATCCGTCAGCGGCCGCCCCATCGCCACCAGGGCCACCAGGACGGGAATCGCCACGATCCGCGACAGGGTCAGGACGTTGGGCAGGTCAGTCAGCATCACCGAAGGACAGTACAGCAAGACGGGTAGAACAGGAACGGTCCATCACGACGGTCTGATGACGAATCCGCTCAATGCCGGCCGGGCATGCCGTCCCTGTCTTGCCCACCCCCGTCTTGCTCACCCCTGTCTTGCCCGTCCCTCACTCGCCGGTCCAGCCGGGATGGAAATGGCCGTAGACCACCCGGGCGGTCTCGCGATTGATTCCGGGCGTGGCTTCCAGTTCGGCCAGACCGGCCTGGCGGACGCCGCGTGCCGAGCCGAACTGGTTCAGCAAGGCGCGTTTGCGCGCCGCACCGACGCCGGGAATATCGTCCAGTTCCGACCGGACCAGGGCCTTGGAGCGGCCGGCGCGATGGGTCGTGATCGCGAAACGGTGGGCCTCGTCACGCAGGCGCTGTAGATAGTACAGCACCGGGTCGCGCGGCGGCAGTTGGAAGGGCGGCCGGTCGGCCATATGGAACCATTCGCGCCCGGCATCGCGGTCCGGCCCCTTGGCGATGGCCACCAGGGTCACGTCGTTCACGCCCAGATCGTCCAGCACGGCGCGGACCGCCGAATACTGGCCCGCGCCGCCGTCGATCAGCACGATGTCCGGCCAGTCGGCGGCATTCTGCCCTTCCTGCCGTTCGCGCAGCGCGCGGCTGAAGCGCCGTTCCAGGACCTGGCGCATCATCGCGAAATCGTCGCCCGGCGTTACCGGCCCGCGGATGGAGAATTTGCGGTAGCTGCGCCTGTCGAAGCCTTCAGGCCCCGCGACCACCATCACGCCATAGGCATTCGCCCCCATGATATGGCTGTTGTCGTAGATCTCGATCCGCTTCGGCGCGCCGTCGAGGCCGAACAGGTCGGCCATGCCGTCCAGCAGCCGCGCCTGCGCGGTGCTTTCGGCCAGGCGGCGTTCCAGGGCCTCGCGCGCGTTGGTTTCGGCGTGATCGACCACGGCGCGCTTCTCGCCGCGCTGGGGGGTGAGGATTTCGACCTTTCGGCCGCGCTTGATCGCCAGCGCGTCGGCCATCAGCGCGTGCTCGGCGATGGGGCCGTTCAGCAGGATCTGCGCCGGCGGCGGCTTGTCGTCATAGAATTGCGCCAGGAAGGCGCCGAGGATGTCGGCGGGGGTTTCGTCGCGCGAATGGGCGGGGAAGAAGGCCCGGTTGCCGTTGTTGCGGCCGCCGCGGACGAAGAAGACCTGGATGCAGGAATGGCCCGCCGCCTGGGCGATCGCCACGATATCGGCCTCGTCCAGCGAGGCGGGGTTGATCACCGAGGAATCCTGCATCGCGGCGAAACCGCGGATGCGGTCGCGAATGGTCGCCGCGCGTTCGAATTCCAAAGACGCGGCCGCTTGCTCCATCTCGTGCACCAGCTCCTCGTGGATGCCGGTGCGCTGGCCGGACAGGAAGGCGCGTGCCTGTTCGACCAGGTGGGCGTAATCCGCCTGGTCGATCCGGCCGACGCAGGGCGCCGAGCAGCGCTTGATCTGGTACAGCAGGCAGGGGCGCGTGCGCGCCGTGAAGACCGCATCGGAACATGAGCGCAGCAGGAAGACCCGCTGAATCAGGTTCAGCGTCTGGTTGACCGCCCAAGCCGAGGCGAACGGCCCCCAGTAGGACGCGCCCCGGGCGGGCTTGCCGCGATGTTTCGTCACCTGGGGAAAGGCGTCGCCGTCGGTGAGCATGATCCAGGGATAGGATTTGTCGTCGCGCAGCAGGATGTTGAAGCGCGGCTTCATGCGCTTGATGTAGTTGGCCTCGAGCAGCAGGGCTTCGGCCTCAGTATGCGTGGTCACGATTTCCATCGTGACCGTTTCGGACACCATGCGGCGCAGCCGTTCGGGCAGCTTGCCGACATGGGTGTAGGAGACCACGCGGCGTTTGAGCATCCGGGCCTTGCCGACGTACAGTACCTCGCCCTTCTCGCCGATCATCCGGTAGACGCCGGGCGAAAGCGGCATGGTCAGCAGCGCCTTCTGGATGGCCGCAACCCCCTTGACGGCCAGCGGCGCCATATTGTCGCCGTCCATCAGACAGGCCGTCCATTCATCCACCGATTATGTGGATAAGTCTGTGGAGCAGGCGCTGACAGAATCGTGGCGACAGCGGTTTTCCTGTGTCCGGCTTGGATTGCATAAAAAAGAAGCAATTCATTTAATCCATTGATTTTACGCTAAATTATAGGCCGGGATCGACTACGGATATGTGAAAATCGAGCAATCTCTTGGAAAATAAAGAAGTCAATCCCCGAGGTGGACAAAATCCACCGACTCCTGTTCTTCCCGCCGACGCGACTCGATCCCGTTTTGTTCGTCATTCCACTGCCGTTCTGTTTCCCTTATCCCACGGAATTTTCGCCATTCCATCCTGCGTGCCGATTCGGCCTTGCCAGAGGGCACATGATGGGCAATGGCACGGATATGCGTATCGTGACCTGGAATATCAATTCGCTTCGCCTGCGCCTGAAGCTGCTGGAGCGGCTGGGCGAGGAACTGCGCCCCGATATCGTGTGCCTGCAGGAAACCAAGGTTCCGGACGAATTGTTCCCGGACGAGGCGGTGCGCGCGCTGGGTTATGCCCATATCCAGCACCGCGGCATGAAATCCTATAATGGCGTGGCGATCCTGTCGCGCGTGCCGCTGACGCCGCTGGATGACACGCCCGACTGGTGCGCGCGCAGCGATTGCCGGCATATCGCGGCGTCCTTCGCGCTGGGCGGGGCGTCGGTCGAGCTGCATAATTTCTATGTGCCGGCCGGCGGCGACGTGCCGGACCCCGAGGCGAATCCGAAATTCGCGCACAAGCTGGCCTTCGTCGACGAGGCGACCTCGTGGTTCACCGGCCGGCCCAGCCGGCGGACGATCCTGGTCGGTGATCTGAATATCGCGCCGCTGGAACAGGATGTGTGGAGCCACAGGCAATTGCTGGACGTGGTCAGCCATACCCCGCCGGAGACCACCCGCCTGCAGGCCTGGCTGGCCTGTGGCTTCGTCGATGCGATGCGGCATTTCGTGCCGCCCGAGGAGAAGCTCTATACGTGGTGGTCCTATCGCAACCGCGACTGGAAGGCGTCGAATCGCGGGCGGCGGCTGGACCATGTGTGGGTGACGTCCGACCTGACGGCATCGCTGCAGAACATGACCGTACTGCGCGATGCGCGGGACTGGCCCACCACGTCGGACCATGTGCCCGTTGCCATGGATTTTTCGGCCTAGCGGCCGGCAGCACCACCCTGGGCGTCTGGGTAACCCGGGGCGTCTGTCGGCGGCCTGCCTGACGGCCGGCCGCCTTGTCCACGTCAGCCGCGCAGGCCGCCTTCGGGATCCAGGCGGTAGCCGCCGCCCTCGGTTACCAGCAGCGACGCGTTGGTGGGATCGGGTTCGATCTTCTGCCGCAGCCGGTAGATATGGGTTTCCAGCGTGTGGGTGGTTACCGCGGCGTTATAGCCCCAGACCTCGTTCAGCAGCACCTGGCGCGGGACCGGGCGTGTGCCGGCGCGGTAGAGGAATTTCAGGATGGCCGCCTCTTTCTCGGTCAGGCGGATGCGACGGTTGCGCGTCGGCTCCTGCAGAAGCTTGGCCGAAGGGCGGAAGACATAGGGCCCGATCGAGAAGACGGCGTCCTCGCTGTTCTCGAAGATGCGCATCTGCGCCCGCAGGCGGGCCAGCAGTTCGGCGATGCGGAAGGGCTTGGCGACGTAGTCGTTCGCACCTGCATCGAGGCCGCGTACCACGTCCGTCTCGTCATCCGAGCCGGTCAGGATGATGATCGGGATCCGCTTGCCCTGGCGGCGCAACTCGGCGCAGAAATCGCGGCCGTCCCCGTCCGGCAGGGTGACGTCCAGGATGATGGCGTCGAAGCGCGCGCCCGGCGCGTTCAATTTGTCCCACGCGTCGGCGACCGATTCGGCCTCGATCGCCTGGAACTCACCTTCCAACTGCAATTGTTCGACGAGCATATGACGCAATGTCTGATCGTCATCCACTATCAATATGGGACGCGCACCTGCCATCGAACCCTCTTTTATTTTTGGCCTTTCCCCTTCCAGTGGGGGGATAGCGCCTTATAGCCTATATCGTTCCCAATTCGGAATCGGCACCCGCCGAACCACGCCGTCCCGGGCCCGCATTCGCGACCATACAGACGCACGGACGCCGATCAGTCTAGTCCAGCCTTCGAAATTCGTAGGCGAATTTCGGAGATCAACAGGCCACTAAGATATTATTTTATCTGGTGTCCACTATGAATCTGACATCCAGCGGATCTCGGATTCGGGACACCAGGCCCGATTCTTGTAAAAAAACGACCCGCCAGGAGAGACCCCGATGATACGCGCAGTTCTGGAAACGCATACGGGGGCGGATGCACGCCTGCATTGCAGAGGCGAGCAGGTCCCGGCCGCGATCGGTGCCGGAGGGATCCGAATTCTCAAGCAGGAAGGCGATCTTGCGACGCCGAGCGGTGTTTTGCCGCTGCGCCGCGTGCTGTACCGCGCCGATCGCGTGGCACCGCCGGCCTGCGCCCTGCCGGTGGAACCGCTGGCGCTGCATGACGGCTGGTGCGACGATCCGACCCATCCGGATTATAACCGGCCGGTCACCCTGCCCCACCCCGCGCGGCATGAGCGGATGTGGCGCGACGATGATGTTTACAATATCGTGATCGTGCTGGGTTACAACGATTCGCCGCCGGTACGGGGTCGGGGCTCGGCCATTTTCCTGCATCTGCAGGCGCCGGACGGGCGCCCGACCGAAGGCTGCATCGCCCTGCGCGAATCGGACCTGCGGCGCCTGCTGGCCGCCGGGCTGACCGAGATCGCGGTGCCCGAGATCGACCTGCCGATCGGAACCTGACCGGCCCGGGGGTGTTTTCAGGACGATTCGGCGGGCGCGGGCGATTCCATGGCGATGATCATGTCGCCAGGCGTGGGAGCGGCCGGGATCTCGTCCTCGACCGAGCGGATCAGGATGGCGGTGCCCTTGCGCACCGTCATGATCGTCAGGCGGTTGCCGTCGGCGGGAGTCGCGGCCCTGGTGGCCGCCGAGGACGAGGACGGGGACGAAGCCGAGGACGGCGATATCCCGGGCGCCGGCGCGGTGGCGGGGGTGGCACGGAAGCGCCAGCCCCGTTCGTACAGCGTGTCGAACAGGGTGAAGTTCCAGGTCGGCTCGCCCAGCACCTTGCCGCGCGAATCGCGGCTGAGCCCGCGATACTGGTCCAGGCGCGCAACGCCGGGGCTGACCTGAAAGACCCGCTGGCGTCCGAAATCCGGAGCCAGGCGGGCGCAGACCAGGCCGTTATAGATCGCGTCGGGCGTCGCCGCGATCAGATAGTCGGCGGGGCGTTCCTCGAGCATCTCGATCCCTTCTTCCGACAGCAATTCGGCCCTCAGGGTCGGGATGCCGGCGCGCATGGCGGGAGACAGCGCGCCGGCATAAGTGTCGATCAGCAGGACCGGCACCCCCAGCCGGTGCAGGACCCCGGCGAGGTCGGTGGACCAGCTATTGGCTCCGACGATGGCCAGCGTGGGTTCATCCGACAGGGTCAGGCGCAGGGTGCGGGCCAGGGGACGCAGCGAGAAACCGTGCAGGATCATGGTGGTGGCGATGACCGCGAACACGGCCGGGGTCACGAGGTCGGCGCTGGGATAGCCGGCCTCCTGCAATTGCAGGCCGGCCACGCCGGCGACGGCGGCGGCCACGATGCCGCGCGGCGCGATCCAGCCGACGAACAGGCGCTCCTGCCAGGACAGATTGGAGCGCATGGTCGACAGCAGGATGCCCACCGGCCGCACCACGAACAGCACCGTCAGCGTCATGGCCACGATCGGCAGCGAGAGCCGTTTCAGTACATCGCGATGCAGGTCGGCCGTCAGCAGGACGAACAGGCAGGACACGACCAGCACGCCCAGCGATTCCTTGATCCTGCGCAATTCCGACATGCCGGTGACGCGCATATTGGTCAGCGCAATGCCGAACACCGTCGCCGCCATCAGGCCCGCCCCCTCCATGATGAAGTTGCAGATCGCGAAGACGCTCATCGCCAGGGTCAGGATGATGGGAATGCGCAGGATTTCCGGAATCAGGTCCCGCACCGTCAGGAAGCGGACCAGCACGGCCGGAAACACGCCGCAGCCCAGCGCCATCATGGTGGAAAACAATAGGTGCGGCACGATTTCGACCATGAACATGCCCGAATGCCGGTTGCCCTGAATGACAAGGAATTCCAGCACCAGGGTGGCCAGGATCGCGCCCACCGGGTCGTTCAGGATGGCTTCCCAGCGCAGGAAGGCCGCGACGCGCGGCCGCAATTTGGCGTGGCGCAGCAACGGCAGCACCACCGTGGGGCCGGTCACCACGATGATCGCGCCGAACAGCCAGGACGCCCCCCAATGCAGGTGTCCGACGAAATGCGCCGCCAGGGCGCCGAGGACCCAGTTGATGGGCAGGGCCACCACCGTAAGGCGCAGTACCCCCTCGCCCGCCGCGCGCCATTGCCGGAAATCCAGCGCCAGGCCGCCCTCGAAGACGATGAAGGCCACGGCGAGCGAGACCATGGGGTGGAAATAGCGGCCGATCGCCGCCGAGGGATGCAGCAGCCGGGTGCCCGGGCCGTAGAGCAGGCCCAGCGCGAACAGCAGCACGATGGCCGGCAAGCGGAAGCGCCAGGCGATCCATTGGGCGCCGATGCCGCCGCCCAGTACGCACAAGATGCCGATGGCCAGGTTGTCCTGCATGCCCGCTTCCCGGATTTTGGGCCCGACAAGGCGGGCACGCATCAGATGATGATTGGAGAAATCCGGTCTTCCGACCAGAAAAAAAGCCGCCTTGTCAGGCGGTCCGTTCCAGGATCGCCGCGAAGAACCCGTCCGTGCCATGCCGCAGGGGAGACAGCGCGATCATCCCGTCCCGGGCCAGGCCGGGCGGCAGGCCGCAGTCGGGGGTGGAATCGGCGCGGCGGAAATGCGGCGTGGCGCGCAGGAAGGCGTCGATCCGGTCCTGATTCTCCTCGGGCAGGATCGAACAGGTGGCGTAGACCAGCCGGCCGCCCGGGCGTACCAGGCTGGCCGCGACGGCCAGGATTTCGGCCTGTTTCCGCGTCAGTTCGGCCACATCCTGTTCGGTCAGGCGCAGGCGGGCATCGGGGTTGCGCCGCCAGGTGCCCGTGCCGGTGCAGGGGGCGTCGACCAGCACCCGGTCGAAGCTGCCGGCGCGGCGGCGGGCCCAGCGATCACCGGGGATCAGCAAATGCCGTTCGGCATTGTGCACGCCGGCGCGGCGCAGGCGGCGAACCGCGCCCTCCAGCCTGGGTTCGGAGACGTCGCAGGCGACGATGTGGCCGCGATTCTGCATGGTCATCGCCATGCCCAGCGTCTTGCCGGCGGCGCCGGCGCAGTAATCCAGCACCCGCATGCCGGGACGCGCGTCGGCGGCGGCGACCACGATCTGGCTGCCCTCGTCCTGGATTTCCACCAGACCGGCCTTGAATGCCGCGGTCGCGGTGACCGGCTGGCGGCCGGGCACCCGCAGGCCCCAGGGCGACAGATCGGTCTGCCGGGCCTCGATGCCGTCCGCCGCCAGCAGGCGCGCGGCCTCGGCGCGGGTGGTCTTCAGCAGGTTGACCCGCAGGTCCAGCGTGGCCTCGCCGGCCAGGGCGGCGATCTCGGCCTCGACATCCGGGCCGAACGCGGCCTCGAGCCGGGGCAGCAGCCAGTCGGGCACTTCGAGGACGACGGCACGGGGCATGTCGGGATGGACCATGGCCTGACCGCGCAGGGCGGCCGCCAATGCGCGTTCGCCCGCCGTCAGCGGTGGCGGGGCGTAGCGATCGCCGGAGAACAGGTCCTGCACGGTTTCGCCCGGAGGCTGGATCTCCGAAGGCTGGGCCAGCGACAGCAGCGCGATGAGCCGCGCACGGGGCGTCGGGACGGCGGCACCGCGTTCGATCCACCAGGCGAGCCGGCGCCAATGGCGCAGCGCGGCCCAGACCCGGGCGGAGATCGCCCGGCGGTCTCCGCCACCGATGTAGCGTCGTTCACGGAAGAAGGCATTGGCGACAGCGTCCGCCGGGCGGCGAGGCGTATCCTCGATCGCCGTCAGCAGATCGATGGCGGCGGCGAGCCGCGCGCTGGGAGTCATGGGCGTCCTGTCAGTCTGGGCGTCTCGATCGGGCGTGGGGCCGGGATCAGTCGCGGCGGTAGTTCGGTGCCTCACGCGTGATCGCCACGTCGTGGACATGGCTTTCGCGCAGGCCGGCCCCGGTGATGCGGCGGAAGCGCGCGCGAGTCTGCAGGTCGGCGACCGTCGCCGAGCCGGTATAGCCCATGCCCGCGCGCAGGCCGCCGACCAACTGATGGACGACGGCGTCCATGCCGCCCTTGTACGCGACGCGGCCCTCGATCCCTTCGGGGACCATCTTGTGGGTTTCCCTGATTTCCTGCTGAAAATACCGGTCGGCCGAGCCTCGGGCCATGGCCCCCAGGCTGCCCATGCCCCGATAGGATTTGTACGACCGTCCTTCGTACAGGAAGACCTCGCCCGGCGCTTCCTCGGTGCCGGCCAGGAGCGAGCCGATCATGACCACGTCGGCCCCTGCCCCGATCGCCTTGACGATGTCGCCCGAGGTCCGGATGCCGCCGTCGGCGATGCACGGCACGTCGCGTTCATGGCAGGCGGCCGAGGTTTCCAGGACGGCGGTGAATTGCGGCACGCCGACGCCGGCCACGACGCGGGTGGTGCAGATCGAACCCGGGCCGATACCGATCTTGACGCAATCGGCCCCGGCTTCGATCAGGGCGACCGCGGCCTCGGGCGTGGCCACGTTGCCGGCGACCACCTGAATATTGTCATCCATCGCCTTGACCCGCGACACGGCGTCCATCACCCCGGCGGAATGGCCGTGGGCGGTATCGACGACGATGACATCCACCCCCGCATCGATCAGCGCGCGGGCCCGGTCGAGCCCGTCCTGGCCCACGCCGGTGGCGGCGGCACAGCGCAGGCGGCCCAGATCGTCCTTGTTGGCCAGCGGATGCAGGACGGCCTTTTCCATGTCCTTTACCGTGATCAGGCCGATGCAGCGGCCCTCATCATCGACGACCAGCAGCTTTTCGATACGGTGGCGATGCAGCAATTGCCGCGCCTGGTCGCGCCCGACATCGGACCGGACGGTGACCAGGTTCTCCCGGGTCATCAGGTCCCGCACCTGCTGGTCGGGGTCGGTGGCGAAGCGGACGTCGCGGTTGGTCAGCATGCCGACCAGCTTCTTCGTCTCGCGCTCGATCACCGGAAGGCCGCTGATGCCGTGGCGGGACATGATGGCGTTGACGTCGGCCAGCGTCTGGTCGGGACAGACGGTGACCGGGTTGACGACCATGCCGGATTCGAAGCGCTTGACGCGCCGGACATGCTCGGCCTGCTCCTCGATGCCCAGATTCTTGTGGATCACGCCCATGCCGCCCTGCTGCGCCATGGCGATGGCCATCGAATCCTCGGTCACGGTGTCCATCGCGGCCGAGATCAGCGGAATGTTCAGGCCGATGCGGCGGGTCAGCCGGGTGCGGGTCGTGGTCTGGCCCGGCAGGACGCTGGACTGCGCCGGAACGACCAGCACGTCGTCGAAGGCCAGGGCCTCGCGGATGCGGTCATCGACACGGGCGGAAAAAGCCGGATTATTGTGCGAAGACATCGTGCTGGAACCTCCTCGATTCATGCAGGGGTCCCAGAGCCGCGGGTACCCGACCGTTGGCGCTTCCACATAAGATGCGAATCGGACCGTGGCAAGAAAAAGACGCACGACCATGCCGGAGACGAATGAGGAATGAGCGGAAACACATATGTCTATCTGGCCGGGGACCTGGTCTTTCGCCCCGGCGCGATCGCGATCTTCGACCGGCTGCGGGCGCTGTGCCGGGCGGTGGGACTGGAAGGGCTGGCCCCCTTCGACGGTCAGGCGGGCATCGAGACCCTGCCGCCGGGGCTGGAGACCACGCTGAAGATCGTGGCGGCGGACCGCGCCCTGATGGATCGCTGCGCGGGCGGCATCTTCTGCGTCGATCCGTTTCGCCGCGCGGCGGACATGGACCCCGGCACGGCGGTCGAGATCGGCTATATGATGGCGCAGGGCAAGAAGCTGGCCGGCTATACGGTCGATGGCCGGCTCTATCCCGAGAAGGTCGCGTCCTATCGCCTGACGGCCTGGGGAGATGCGCTGCGCCAGCGGGTGACGCATGACGCGCCCGTGGAATCCGGCGCGATCGAGGATGCCGACGGCATCCTGGCCCATTCGGACGGCATGGTGCAGAACGGCATGATCGAGGGATTTATCCGCATGTCCGGCGGGTTCGTCGCCGTCCATGACGATTTTTACGAAGCGTTCCGCATCGCCGCCGAGGACCTGGCCCGCCGCCTTGGATAGGCGGCGGATCCGGTTTCAGTATCAATAAGGGTGCGCCGCGCCGCCGGTGCGGGCGGCGCAGGCGGTGACGGCGCGGCCCCAGACGCCGGCGCGCAGGCTGGGCAGGTCGGTCGTGCGCAGCGGGTTGCCGCGCAGGGCGCGGATTTCCTGTACGGTGAAGGGAGGCGTGCCGCGCGGGGTGCTGGAACCGCCCAGGTCGAACAGCACGAAATTCATGACCTGCGCCATCAGCGCGTCGTCGCGGATCAGCGACATCGAGACGCCTGGGACGCGCAGCAGATAGGCCCTGCCTTCCTGCGTGCAGGTCAGCGTGCCGATCCGGTCGCGCAAGGTGGGGATATAGGTCTGTCCGGACTGGCCTTCGATCCCGTGGCAGCCGCCGCATTTCATCAGATAGGTGCTGCGGGTCTGGTCCAGGGCCCGGGCCGGCTGGCCCGGAGGGAGAAGCCCGGCCAGCGCCAGCAGAGCCAGCACCGGCCGGACGGCAGCCGGGCGATTACGGAAGGGGATGCGCCGCATTCAGCGTCTTCCGTGCCGCGGCGACAGCCGAGGAGGACATCGGCGCCGCGCGCGCCGCCGCCAGGTCCGCCGCCGTGAAGACGGGCGCGGGCTTGGTCGCGCCCAGCCCGGACAGGTAGGTCAGGATCGCCGCGACCTGGTCGTCCGGCAGGCTTTTGAAGCTGGGCATGAAGCCGACATAGGTCGCGCCGCCGGCCTCGATCATGCCGGACAGGCCGTTCATCAGCACCTGGGTCAGGTATTTCTTGCCGTCGGGCGTGGAGGCGATCTTGTCGATCCGGTTGGCCAGGGGCGGGAACTGCCCCGGCGCCCCGACGCCGCCGCCCTGGTGGCAGATGCCGCAATTGGCCCCATACAGCGCCTGCCCGTCCGGAGCGGCGAAGGCCGGCGTGGCGGCGGCGAGGGAGACGGCGAGGGCAAGGAGTTTTTTCATTCGGCAGTTCCTACGATGACGGCTGTCGAGCAGTTGTACAGAAGCGAACCGGTCCCGAAGCACCAGATGATGTCGTTGTTGGATTGCGGACGGTAGGTCGGCAGTTCACCGTCGGTGCTGAGGCAGTTCATTTCGTTGCAGGCATCCTGGCCGCAACAATCGCGATAGGCAATCAGGTAGGAGCGGCGATCCTGCGGGTTGAAGCAGGTGCCGATCCACGAGGTGGGCGACGGGTGCGTGCCGGGCGGGCAGCTATGCACGCCGCCGCCGCAGGTGGTGCAGAGATTGCCGTCGATCGCGCAATAGCGCCAGTAATCGCACTTGCTGTCGTCCTTGGCCTGCGCCTTGGCCGCGAAGGGCGACGGCGCGCGCAGCAGGGTGCCGGCACGCGCCTCGTCGCGCGAGACGGGCAGCAGCGGGAAGGCCGGAATGGCCGCCGCCCAGCCCCCCAGGCGCGCCAGCGCGCTGCGGCGCGAGGAGCGGCCGGCCAGGAAACGGGTCATGCGTTCGGTTACGCGGTCGAAGCCGGCGCGGCCGGCCCCCGCGTCCGCCCCCGTTTCCGCATTATCAGGATTGGCCATCGAGGGTCTCCGTCACGCTGGCGATGTCAGGTTCTTGCCGGGCCGCCGGATATGGCGGGCCGGCCGGGCGGAAGCCGGGCGTCGTCATGTCGCGCCTCATTCCCCGGGCGCCACCGTGAAGATGATGGCGTCGCCCAGCGCCTTGATCGTGCGGACGGGCTTGCCGTCGGCGCCGTTCAGGACATTCAGGTCGCCGGCTTCGTCCGTCAGCATGATGCGCGAATCCGCATCCTGGGTCACGCCGACCATCGTGCTGGGCTTGGCCAGGCGGATGCGGCGCACCAGCTTGTGGGACGGCAGGTCGAGTTCCCACAATTCGGTGCCCGGGTCCTTGTGGGTCCAGAACGTGCCCTTGTGCATCAGGATGAACAGGTGCGAATCGCGTGCCCGTACGGCAGCCAACTGCCAGCCGCCGGGACGCCAGGCGATGTCGAACGGCGCGCGGGCATCGGATGCGGGTTTCAGCCCCGCCGCCGCCTGGATGGACCACGGGGCGGCGACGCTGGTCTGGGCGCCGAGCCGGGCGTCATAGACCAGGCCGCTATAGCTGATGAACCAGACATGGCCGCCGGCCGCGACCTGGGGGCTGTGTTCGTAGACCGGGTCGCGATCCGGGACGAAGAAGGACGCCGTATGGGTCAGGGTGGGCTTGCCCGCCGCGTCGAGCTGAACATTGGCGAGCGAGCCGTCGCCGCAGACCGACGTGAAACCGGCGGGCCCCCACGGGAAGATCAGGCCGCAGCCCGGAACGTCGACGGTCTGGATTTCCGTCTTCTTCGCAGCGTCCACCACATGGACCGAATTGGTCGGGCTGGTGTCGTAGACATAGATGTAATGCCCGTCCGCGCTGACCGCCAGATCGGGCTTCTTCGGCGTGATCAGCGCCCGGCTGGACAGGTCGAGATCCATCGTGGGCAGCAGGGTCAGCGGGTCGTAGGCCACCAGCATGTCGTGGCGCTTGCCGCGATTGCCGCGCTCCCACGTCGTTTCGGCGACATAGAACGACCGGCCGGCCGGATCGGCCGCGACATTGGCGTTATAGGCCGCCTGGACCATGCCCAGCAGCCTGCCGGTATCGAGGTCCACGACATAGACCCGGCCGTCCTTATTGTGGCGATAGACGGCGTCCTCGATCAGGACGCGGTGCGGGCCGCCGGGCGACAGCTTGACGATGTCGCTTTCCTCGGTCTGCAGGATGGGGTCGGCTGCCCGCGCGGCGTCATGGGGCGCGGCGGCGCCGAGCAGGCAGGAGACTGCGAGGGCGGCGGCAATTTTGCGACATGGTCCACCCGGACGCGGGGATGTAACGGGGGCGGCCGGGACCCGATTCGTACCGCGACGCCGATCAGCCGACATGAACCCGTCCGGCCGGCGAAAGAGCTATCATTTTCATCCAGCTACCTTGTCTTCCAACTTTATCTGGCCACGCTGCCTGGCAATCTCGCCCGGCAATGGATGCGCGGGCTCGATCGAATTGCGATACAAATTTTTGGAAGAAAAGACCAGCCGTTTCCCGGACGAGATAAATTCGCTGGGCGGAACTTCGTTGAACATATCATGAAAATATTATAACATATTGTATTTGAAGTTTTTATTTCGAATTTTTTAAACCGGACGATCAACGGAACCCGATGATGCCGGCAGTGAAAACAACATCATAAAATTATGTTTTTACGGATGATTGTTTATCGCCGGGCAATCCGACACCAGATCCAGCATCAGGTGGGCACATTGGCGGTATGGGTCGTGAGCACGGCACCGGTCTGGGTGTCGATTTCCTTCAGGATCACGCCATAACCCCATAGGGTTGAAAGATAATTCAATGTCTGGCGCGCATCGTTGGGCTGTAGCAGTTGGCCGGCGCGGCTGCGATGTTCGAGCACCAGCGTACGGTCGCCGAGCAGATCGACATCGACGATTTCGATTTCGGTATAGAACGTGCCGGGATCGTAGGTCAGGGCCACGCTGCGGCGGATGTCGCGATAGCCGGCTTCGTCATGGATCGCGTCGACCAGCAGATAGGGCTGGCTGGTATCGTCCCGCAGGCGGAACATGCGGAAATCGCGAATGGTCTTCGGCGACAGGAATTGCTGGATGAAGCTTTCGTCGCGATATTCGGCCCAGGCGTGCCGCAACGTGCCGATCGCGTCGCCATTGCCCGCGATGTCGGGGAACCAGGTCCGGTCCTCGGCGGTCGGCTCGGTGCAGATCCGCGCGATGTCGGTCATCATCGCGTAGCCCAGCGCGTAGGGATTGAAGGATGGGCCGCCGCCCGCGTCGAAGCCGAGCTGGGTAATGACGTTCGACGTGGAATGGATGACTTCGAGATAGGCGGCGTCATCGATCCGGCCGAGTTCGTGCAGGCGGCGCATGATGTAGGCATGCACCCAGGTGGCGCAGCCTTCGTTCATCATCTTCACCTGGGGCTGCGGGTAGAAATATTGCGCGACCATGCGCACGATGCGGATGATCTCGCGCTCCCACGATGCCAGGCGGGGGGCGTGTTTTTCGAGGAAATAGAGCAGGTTCTCCTCGGGCAGGCCCAGGCGGCGGCGGGACAGCGCGTCCTCGGCCCGATGGTCGCCGCCCGGCGCGTCCTCGGTCGGGAGGGTCCGCCACAGATCGTTGAACATGCTGTCTTCATAGGCGCGGCGGTCGCGGGCGCGCTGCTGCTCGGCCTTGAGGTCCAGCTTGCGTGCGCCGGAATGGCGATGCACCCCCTGGTTCTGCAAGGCGTGCGCGGCATCGAGGATGCGTTCGACCGCGCGCAGCCCATGCCGTTCCTCGCATCGCGCGATGTAGCCACGGGCGAATTCCAGGTAGCCGAGGATTTCCGACGGGTCCGTCCATTCGCGGAACAGGCGGTTGTTGCGGAAGAAATGATTGTGGCCGAACGCGGCATGGGCGATCACCAGCGCCTGCATCGTCGCGGAGTTTTCCTCCATCAGGTACGAGATGCAGGGGTCCGAATTGATCACCACCTCATATGCCAGGCCCATCAGCCCGCGCCGATAGGCGTTTTCGTGGCCGATGAAGCGCTTGCCGAACGACCAGTGCTTGTAGCCCAGCGGCATGCCGTGCGCCGTGTAGACGTCCAGCATCTGTTCCGAGGTGATGATCTCGATCCGGTTGGCGTAGGTTTCCAGCCCGAGTTCGGTCCGGGCGATCTCCTCGATCGCGTCGTAGCAGTCCCGGATGACCTGGAAGTTCCAGTCATTGCCGGTGTAGAGCAGCCCGCCCCGGCGGGCGGACGGCCCATTGGGAGTGATCTGGCCCATCATGCCTCGGCCGTATCGTGCTGGCGGGAAAACAGGTCGCGGAACACGGGGAAGATTTCCTTGCGGTCGCCCACGTGGCGGATCGCCAGGTGCGGGTTGTGATCGGCGATCGCGCGGTAGCTGCGCCACAGATCGGTCTCGCCCCGGATCACCGCGCCCGAGCCGGTGATTTCGATATAGGCGTAGTACTGCACCACCGGCAGGATGGCGTCCTGCAGCAGGCTGGCCGTCCGCTGGGTGTCCGAGGACGCGTTGTCGCCGTCCGAAGCCTGGGCGACATAGATGTTCCAGGTGCCGGACGGATAACGCTCGCGCTGGATGCCGGACATCAGTTCCAGCGCCGAGGAGACGATCGTCCCGCCGGTGCGCGGATCGTGGAAGAAGACGTCCTCGTCCACTTCCTCGGCGCTTTCGGCGTGGCGGATGAAGACGATTTCGACCTTCTTGTAGCGCCGTTCGAGGAAGACGTGCAGCAGCAGGAAGAACTGCTTGGCCAGGTCCTTCATGCGTTCGGTCATCGAGCCCGAGACGTCCATGATGCAGAACATCACGGCGCGGGTCGCGGGCTGGGGCAGCACCGTATAGCGGCGATAGCGCAGATCGACCGGATCGACCCAGGGGATGCGCGCCAGGCGCCGGAGGATCGTGCCGCGCTGTTCGCGCAGGGTTTCCAGTTCATCGAGCGCATCGGCCCCCAGGGGGCGCTGGTCTTCCAGCTCGGCGATCCGGGCTTCGACGGCGCGCAGATCGTCGGGCTTCGGGCGGCCCAGCCCGATGCGCCGCGCGATCGAGCGGCGCATCGTCCGCCCCAGATCGAGGTGCGAGGGCGACCCCTCGTTGCTGAGCCCGGTGCGGCTGGGCGTACCGGATTCGGTGGTCGCGATCTCGCGCTTGACCAGGTCGGGCAGTTCCAGGTCGTCGAAGAACAGGTCGAGGAATTCGTCGCGGCTGAGCACGAAGCGGAAGGAATCCTCGCCGCCGCCATTCTCGCCAGCCTGGCCGTCGCCCCCTGCGCCCTGCCCCGCGCCGCCCTGCGGCCGCTGCAGCTTGTCCCCGCGCGAGAACTCCTTGTTGCCGGTCAGCACGATCTCGCGCATGCCGTCGGTGAAGACGCGGTGAAAAGTGGGTTCGTGCAGCGCGTCGGACGGAACCGAGACCGCGTTGCCTTGTCCGATCTCCCTGATCTTGCCGCGCGCGACCGAGTCGCGCACCGCCTGCTGCACTGCCGAGCGCGCCCGCTGCAGGACGCGACGGCGGTTTTCGATATTCTTCCCATGGGGATTGGGACGTCTGTCAATGATATCCACTGGGCGGCACCATTCCCGTTCAGGCGGACTGCTTCACCCGCATGTACCACTCAACGAGCCTTCGAACCTGTCGTTCCGTGTAGCCGCGCGCCACCATCCGCTCGACGAACTCGTCATGCTTGCGTTCGGTTTCTCCATCCTTTTTCGACCCGAAACTGATGACCGGCAGCAGGTCCTCGACCTGGCTGAACATCCGCTTCTCGATCACGTCGCGGATCTTCTCGTACGAGGTCCAGGACGGGTTGCGGCCGCCGTTGGACGCCCGGGCCCGGAGCGAGAACTTGACCACCTCGTTGCGGAAATCCTTGGGATTGGCGATGCCGGCCGGCTTCTCGATCTTGGTCAGCTCGGCGTTCAGCAATTCCCGGTTCAGCATCTGGCCGGTGTCGGGGTCCTTGAAATCCTGGTCCTCGATCCATGCATCGGCGTAGTCCAGGTAGCGGTCGAAGAGGTTCTGGCCGTAATCGTTGTAGCTTTCGAGATAGGCCTTCTGGATCTCGTGGCCCAGGAATTCGGCATAGCGGCCGGCGAGCTCCGACTTCAGCGTCGCCAGGTACGTGGCCTCGGTCTCGGGCGGGAATTGTTCGCGCCGGATCGCCTGTTCCAGCACATACATCAGATGCACCGGATCGGCCGAGATTTCCGTCGAATCATGGTTGAAGGTGGCCGAAAGGACCTTGTACGCGAAACGGGTCGAGATGCCGTCCATGCCTTCGTCCACGCCGGCGGCGTCGCGATATTCCTGCATGGTGCGGGCCTTGGGGTCGGTCTCGCGGATATTTTCGCCGTCATAGACCCGCATCTTGGCGAACTGGGTCGAGTTGGCGTGCGGCTTCAGCCGCGAGAGGACCGCGAAGCGGGCCAGCATTTCCAGCGTGTTGGGCGCGCAGGGCGCGTCGGCCAGGCTGGAGGACTGGACCAGCTTTTCATAGATCCTGGTTTCCTCGGCCACGCGCAGGCAATAGGGGACCTTGATCACGCAGACGCGATCCAGGAACGCCTCGTTGGTACGGTTGTTGCGGAAGCTCTGCCATTCGGCCTCGTTCGAATGGGCCAGGATCACCCCGATGAAGGGGATGCCGCCGATATTCTCGGTGCCGACATAGTTGCCCTCCTGCGTCGCGGTCAGCAGGGGGTGCAGCATCTTGATCGGCGCCTTGAACATCTCGACGAATTCCAGCAGCCCCTGGTTCGCGCGGTTCAGCCCGCCCGAGAAGCTGTAGGCGTCGGGGTCGTTCTGGCTGTAATGCTCCAACTGGCGGATATCGACCTTGCCGACCAGGGCGGAGACGTCCTGGTTATTGTCGTCGCCCGGCTCGGTCTTGGCGATGGCGACCTGCCGCAGCCGCGACGGATGCATCTTGACCACCGTGAAGCGCGACAGGTCGCCGTCGAATTCCTCGAGCCGCTTCAGCGCCCAGGGGCTGGCGATGCCGGTCAGCATCCGGCGGGGAATGCCATATTGCCGTTCGAGCGCCTGGGCCATGCGGTCGGGATCGAACAGGCCCAGCGGATTCTCGAAGACCGGGCTGAGATGGCGCCCGGCCTTGAGCACGTAGATCGGCTCTTTCTCCATCAGGCCCTTCAGCCGTTCGCCGAGCGACGATTTGCCGCCCCCCACCGGACCCAGCAGGTAGAGAATCTGCTTGCGTTCCTCGAGCCCCTGGGCGGCATGGCGGAAGAAGCCCACGATCTGTTCGATCGTCTCTTCCATTCCGAAGAAATCGGAGAAGGCCGGATAGACCCGGATCGTGCGGTTCATGAAGATGCGCGACAGGCGCGGGTCGCGGGACGTATCGACGGTGCGCGGCTCGCCGATCGCCTTGAGCATGCGTTCGGCCGCCGTGGCGTAGCAGGACGGATCGGCCCGGCACAGGTCGAGATAGTCCGACAGGGTCATCTCGACCTCGCGGCGCTGATCGCGCATCGCGTTGGCCAGGGAAAACACAGTGGTGTCAGAAGCCATCGGCAGATGTCTCCGAACGGCGACCCGATCCGCGTCGGGCGGGCGACCGTCAATCATGGGCGATGTTTCCCGGGTGGAGACCGATCCCCGTCCGGGAAGGAATGTCAGCCTGAAACGCCTGGCGGGCGACCCCGCGCGGGCGCGCCTGTCTCGCTGTATTGAAGAGCTATTTCATGCTTGCGGCTTTTCAAGCCGCGCATGATGTGCTCTACCGTCACGGTCAAATTTTTCATCCAATGCTCATCCCCTTGTCAGGCAAGCCCTTGTCAGGCGGGTTGGCATGCCGCGACCCCGGGCAGAGGCGGCTCGGCAAGCACGCGGTGTCGCGGGTTGGCAGGGCAGCGGATTCTGTGGGTGGCCACGTCCAACGGTATCGCCGCAGATAGTCGCGATTCAACCTAAATCGCACGATAGGCCGAAACACTCCCCAGCTTACACGGGTTTTTGCAAACCGGATCCGAGGCCGGGCGCGCGCCGCCTAGCGGAAGGCCACGCGCAGGCCGTCATAGGCGGCCTCGACTCCCTGGGGGAGGTTTTCGGCCATCCAGGCCCAGTCCATGTCGGTGCCCATATGGGTCAGGATCACGCGGCGCGGACCGATTCGCGACCGCCATTCCAGGACCCGGTCCAGCCAGGCATGGGCGCTGTGGGCGGCGGATCGCTGAAAGCAGTCCACCAGCCAGGTCTCGACCCCTTCGAGGGCCGCCAGGGCCTCGGACGGCAGTTCGACCACGTCGGTGGAATAGGCGATGTTGCCGCAACGCAGCCCCAGCGACAGGGTGCGGCCATGAATCTGCTCGAACAGGGTCAGGCGCAGGCCCGCGACGTCGATCGTCTGGCCCGCATGCACGATATGGGGCACCACGACCGGCCGGTAGAAGCCGGGGGGCGACCAGGGCCGGAAGGCGTAGCTGAAGCGATTTTCCACCTCGGCCAGCACGGACGGCGTGCCGTAGACCGGCAGCGGCCGGTCGATGATGCGGTTGATGCCCCGGACCTCGTCCAGTCCGGCGATATGGTCGGCGTGGGCGTGGGTGTAGAGAATGGCGTCGAACCGGTCGATCCGCTGCGCGAGCAACTGGTCGCGGAGGTCGGGACCGGTATCGACCAGGAGCGCCCGGCCATCGGCGCCGCGCAACAGGACCGAGGCGCGGCTGCGCCGGTTGCGCGGTTCGGCCGGGTCGCAGACGCCCCAGTCGCCGGCGCCGCCGGGGCCGCCGATCATCGGCACCCCCGCGGACCCGCCGCATCCCAGCACCACCAGTTCCATCTCTCAGGCCGCCCGGCTGAACAGGCGATGGAAATTGGCGGTCGTGAGCTCGGCCAGCGCCGCGGGCTCGATGTCGCGGAGTTCGGCCAGGCGCCCGGCGGTGTCGGCGACGAAGGCGGGTTCGTTCCTGCGACCGCGATGCGGCACGGGCGCCAGGTACGGCGAATCGGTTTCGACCAGCAGCCGGTCGGGCGGAATGGCCCGCGCGACGTCGCGCAGCGCGTCCGAGCGCGGAAAGGTCAGGATGCCGGAGAAGCTGACATAGCCGCCCAGTTCCAGCCCGACCCGGGCGAGTTCCGGCCCCGAGGCGAAGCAATGCAGCAGGAAGCGGAACGGCCCGCCGGCCGCGACCTCATCCCGCAGGATCGCCGCCACGTCGTCATCGGCGTCGCGGGCGTGGATCACCAGGGGCAGGTCCATCCGGCGCGCCGCCTGGATATGGGCCCGGAAGCGCGCCTGCTGCAGCGGGCGCACCGCCTCGGCGCCATGGAAGTAATCCAGGCCGCTTTCGCCGATCCCGATCACGCGCGGATCATCGGCCAGGGCCACGATGTCGACCGCGTCGGCCACCGTGCACTCTTCGACATGGTCGGGATGGGTACCGACCGTGCACCAGACGCGCAAATCCGGCCGGCTGAAGCGGGTCAGGTCCTTCTGCTGCGCGGCGCGGGACAGGCGGGTGCCGATCGTCACCATGCCTTCGACCCCCGCGGCGCGGGCGCGATCCAGCAGGTCGGGGATCGCATCGTCGGGGAAATGGTCGAGATGGCAATGCGAATCGATCAGGCCCGTCATGACGGCGTATCCTCGACATAGCGGGGGAAGATGCCCTGCGGCGCGGGGAGCGCCCGGCCGGCCGGCAACGGGGTCGCCAGCGCGGCGAACGTGCGCTCGTCCTCGGCCACGCCGAGCTGGGCCAGCAGCCTGGCCATGCTGTCGGGCATGTAGGGCTGAAGCATCGTGCCGATGACGCGCAGGGCGTCGGCCAGCACGCGCAGGACCACCGCCATGCGCTCGGGATCGGTCTTCTTCAGCGCCCAGGGGGCCTGACGGTCGATATAGGCGTTGCAGGCGCGGATCGCCCGCCAGACATCCTCGAGCGCGTCGGTCAGGGCGCGGCGGTCGATCTGCTGGTGCATCAGGGTGGGCAGGAGGTCGGCCTGGGCCAGCAGGGCCAGATCGTCCTCGGTCCGGGCGCCGCATGCGGGCAGGAGGCCGCCGCAATTGCGCGCGACCTGCGACAGGGTGCGCTGCGCCAGGTTGCCCAGGTCGTTCGCCAACTCGACATTCATCCGGTTGATGATCGCCTTGCGGCTGAGGTCGCTGTCGCCGCCGAAGGGCATTTCGCGCAGCAGGAAGAAGCGGACCGGATCCAGCCCGAATTCGGCGACCAGTTCGCGCGGGTCGACCACGTTGCCGAGCGACTTGCTCATCTTCTCACCCTCGATGGTCCACCATCCATGCGAGAACACGCAGTCGGGCAGGTCCAGCCCGGCGGCCATCAGCAGGGCCGGCCAGTAGACCGCGTGGAAGCGCAGGATGTCCTTGCCCACCAGATGCAGGTCGGCCGGCCAGAAGGGCGCGCGCGGGTGATTGGGGTCGGGGAAGCCGACGGCCGACAGGTAATTGGCCAGCGCGTCGACCCAGACATACATCACATGATCGGCGTCGCCGGGCACCGGGATGCCCCAGCGGAAGCTGGTGCGGCTGATCGACAGGTCGCGCAGCCCCTGGCGGACGAAGCTGGCGACCTCGTTGCGGCGGGACGCGGGCTCGACGAAGCCGGGGCGGGTTTCGTACAGCGCGAGCAGCCGGTCGGCGAAGTCGGACAGGCGGAAGAAATAGGAGGGTTCGCGCACCCATTCGACCGGCGCGCCGGTCGGCGCGACCCGCGTGCCGTCGGGGCGGGTGAGCAGTTCGTCCTCGTTGTAGAAGCTTTCGTCGCGCAGGGCGTACCAGCCCTCGTACGCGCCGAGATAGATGTGGCCGTTCGCGGCGATCCGTTCCCACAGCGCCGAGGCGCCGGCGATGTGGCGCGGTTCGGTGGTGCGGATGAAATCGTCGTACGAGACGTTCATCGCGTCGTACATCGCGCGGAAATCGGCCGAGACGCGGTCGGCGAAGACGATCGGTTCGACCCCGGCGGCCTGGGCGGCCTGTTCGACCTTCTGCCCGTGTTCGTCGGTGCCGGTCAGGAAGAAGACGTCATGGCCCGCCAGGCGCTTGAAGCGCGCCACCACGTCGGCCGCGACCGACGTGTAGGCATGGCCGATATGAGGCGCCCCGTTCACATAATAGATCGGTGTCGTGACGTAATAGCGCCGTGTCATGTTCCACTCACCAACGACAGGCCGGACAGGATGGCCTGATGTTTATCCAGATTGAATCGTTCCGTCTCGGCCCGCAGATGGACCAGTTCGCGCCACAGATCGATCGCGTGGTCAGGCCGCGGCACCGGATTGCCGGATGCGGGCAGGCGCGCGGCCGTCCGCGTGCGCACCGATATGGCATCACACAGCAGATCGAAGAAGACTGAAAACCCATTCTCCCGCTTCAGGATCGTCTCGGCAATCTCATACATCATCCCTGCCCCCACCGGCCCCGCCAGCACCTGCTCGACCAGGGCGCCCAGCGCGCCGCCGTCGCCCGCCAGCAGGGCCAGCGCACGGCCCGGCGCGCCATGGGACAGCGGGATGACGCGGGCGATGTCCCCGGCATCGGCCGCGCTTACCCGGGACAGGACCGCCTGCATGTCCGGCGCGGACAGCGGGCCGAGCTTCAGGATACGGCAGCGGCTGCGGATCGTCGGCAGCAGGCGGCCCGGGGCGGCGCAGGTCAGGACCAGGATCGCGCGGGGGGGCGGTTCCTCGAGGATCTTCAGGATCGCGTTCGCGGCGCTGCGGTTCATGTATTCGGCGCCGTCGACGACCACGACCCGCCATCCGTCCTCGGCCGCCGTGCGGTGCAGGAACCGGCCGATCGGCCGCACGTCGTCGGCCACGATTTCGGCGCGCATGCGCTGGCGCTTCTCGTCCACGCCGCGCGCGATGCCGAGCAGGTCGGCGTGGCTGCCGGCGGTGATGCGCCGTCCGGCGGGGCTGTCGGGGTCGGTGCCGTTCAGCAGCAGACGGGCCATCCAGAAGGCGAACGTCGCCTTGCCGATGCCCTCGGGCCCCGTCAGCAGCCAGGCGTGATGCAGCCGGCCGCCGCGCAATGCCGACTGGAAGGCCAGGCGCGCGTCATGGTGGCCGACCGGCTGCGGGGTGTCGCGCGGCTGCGGCGGCACGTCCTAGACCGTCCCGGACGCTTGTGGGGGGGCGGCCAGGCGGGCATCGACCAGGGATGCGACGTCACGGGCGACGTCCGCGGCCGGACGGTCGGCGGGCACCGGAAGACAGCGCCCGGGCTGGGCGCGGATCGCCGCGGCGAACCCGTCGGCGACCCGGCCATGGAAGGACTCGTCGGCGGATTCGTAGCGGTCGGCCGCGCCGCCGCGGGCACGCAGCCGTTCCAGCGCGCGGGCGCGCGGCACGGCCAGGACCAGGGTCAGGTCCGGCATCAGCCCGAGCCGCGCGGTCAGCGCCGCGATCAGGTCCAGAATGTCGGGATCGGCGTGGCCCTGGCCATATCCCTGATAGGCCAGGGTGGAATCGACGAAGCGGTCGCACAGCACGATGGCGCCGCGCCGGAGCGCCGGGCGGACCAGCCGGTCGACATGATCGAACCGGGCCGCGAAATGGCCCAGGATTTCGGCGCGCAGCGACAGGTCGTGCCCGCCGAACAGCAGGAAGTCGCGCAGCGCCTCGGCCCCCGGGGTGCCCCCGGGTTCACGCGTGCAGACCACGTCGTGCCCGGTGGCGCCCAGATGGGCCGCAAGGTGCCGGACCTGGGTGGATTTTCCCGCCCCCTCGCCCCCTTCGAACGTGATGAACAGCCCGGGCACCGCGATCAGTGCCGGCCGAATTTCTGGCCCAGCACCGTCGAGGCGCGGGCGAACAGGCCCAGGCGCGCCACGTCCTGCCCCGCCACCAGCGGCATGCGGATATCGGCCAGGCCGGGATTCGAGATCACCAGGTCGCCCAGAACCTGGCCCGCCGCCACCGGGGCGGGAACCGGCGCCTGGTAATCGACCCCGATATGCGCGCGGGTCCGCCAGCCATGGGGCAGGGTCATGACGATGTCGCGCGTCGCCACCAGGGCGACGCCGGGCTGCGTGCCCAGCCAGACCGGCGCGTGCTCGACCACGTCGCCCTTGCGGAACAGGGTGGCGTTTTCGAAATTGGCGAAAGACCATTCCAGCAGGCGTTCGCCCTCATGCGCGCGGGCGTTGCTGGAGGGCATGCCGTTCAGGGCGAGCACCACCCGATTGCCGCCGCGATCGGAGCTGGCGCACAGGCCGAATCCGCCAGCGTCGGTGTGGCCGGTCTTGAGCCCGTCGGCCAGCCCCTTGTCCACCAGGACGTTGCGGTTGCCCTGCGAGATCTTGTTGAACCGGTAGTCCTTCTCGGAGAAGAAATGGTAATATTCGGGGAAGTCGCGGATCAGCCGGACGGCCAGGACCGCCACGTCGCGCGCCGACATGTAGTGATTGTCGGCGGGCCAGCCGGTGGCATTCATGAAATGCGAATTGGTCAGGCCGATCTTCGACGCCGCATCGTTCATCAGCGCGACGAACTGGTCCTCGGACCCCGAGACGCCTTCGGCCAGCACGATGCAGGCATCGTTGCCGGACTGGATGACCATGCCCTGGATCAGGTCCTGCACCGCGATGCTTTCGCCCAGCGGCACGAACATCTTGGACCCCTGCATCCGCCACGCCTTCTCGCTGACCGGCAGGGCCTGGTCCAGCTTCAGGCGGCCGGATTTCAGCATGCCGAACACGATATAGGCCGTCATCATCTTGGTCAGCGACGAGGGGGGCATGCGCTCGTCGGCCGCCTTCTCCAGCAGGGTCGCGCCCGTGGTGACGTCCAGGATGCAGGCCCAGCGCGCCAGCGTGTCCACCGGACCGACCGGGGTCGCCGCCGGCGGTCCGGTGGGCGCCGCGCCGTCCTGCGCCGAATCGTCGGGCGCGGGCGCAGGCGCGGGATGCGCGGCGTGGGCGTGGGCCGGGGCCGCGTGGCGCCGGCGGGGCGCCGCGAGCGCCTGGGAACCGGTCGCCGCCATTGCGGCGGTTCCGGCCAGAAGGAACCTTCGGGTCTGCACGTTCATCCCTATTCGACGACGATCCGGGCCCCGGTTACTCCGGCACCCATTACCTGGTCCAGCCCCTGGTCGGCGGCCTGGACATTCGTGAACGGGCCGACATGGACCCGCCACATCGCGCGGCCGCGCGCGCGGACCGGAACGACCCGCCCCCCGGTGCGCGCCGCGGCGATTTCGGCGTAGCGCAGGGTGGAAAAGGTGCCCACCTCGACGAAGAGCAGCCCGCCTTCGACGTAACCCTGGCGCACCGCCGGGGGCAGGCTGCCCATCAGGGGCGCGATGTCCGCCGCGCCGGCCACGCCGGACGGCGCGGCGACGATCGTGCCGCCACCCGTGCCGTCCAGCGATTCGGCGCGGACCTGTCCGACCGGCGCCGCGCTGACGTCCAGGTGCTGCCCGCCCGGCAGGGACTCGGCCAATTGTTCGTTCTGGACCTCGAGCCCGGTGACGGCGACGCGGGCGGGTGCCGTGCCGATCCCCAGCAGGGCGGCGGCGCGCGGGGTCAGGCCGATCAGCCGGCCGGGCGAGACGGGGCCGCGGTCATTGACCCGCACCGTGATCTCGCGCCCGTTTTCCAGGTTGCGCACCGTGACGATGGCCGGCAGTTGCAGCGTGGCATGGCTGGCCGTCATGGCACCGGCATCGTAATGCTCGCCATCCGTGGTGACGAAGGGCGTGCGGTCGGCGTCGGCCACCGCCAGGCCCGTGGCCTGATAGGCGAAATCTTCCTGCGGATAGCGCCAGACGCCGCCCATCTTGTAGGGCGCACCCACCACGTAATGCGGCGCGGCCGGCGGCAGTGGCGGTTCGGCCCGGCGGTGGCAGCCCGCGAGCCCGAGGACCAGCAGTTCCATGGCAAGCAGGCCCGCGAGGCGTGGGCGCGTCACAGGGCGCGTCACGTCACGTCGCGACCCAGCAGGCCGACCGCCAGCGCGTAGAAATCGGACGGGTTGTAGCGCCTGATGACAGAGAAATTGCGGTATACCATGAACGCCTCGCCGCCCGGCCCGTCGGGGCGGATCACCGCCCCCCTGATGTCGGTGCGCGAGAAGCGCCGCCCGTCCAGGCGGGTGACCCCGCGATCCATCCATTCGCCCAGCGTGCGGACCGCGCCGCGGCCCAGTTCGGATTGCGCGAGCACGGGGGGCACCGCGATTTCCTGCCCCCAGGGTTCGCCCGGCACCCAGCCGCAGCGGCCCAGATAATTGGCGATCGAGCCGAAGACGTCGGGCTCGCTGGTCCAGATGTCGCGGCGGCCGTTGCCGGCATAATCGACCGCGTAGCGCAGATAGGCGCTGGGCATGAATTGCGGCTGCCCCATCGCGCCGGCATAGCTGCCGGTCATGTTTTCCGGCGCGACGTCGCCGTGGTCGAGGATGCGCAGCGCGTTCATCAATTCGGCGCGGAAAAAGGACGCCCGCCTGCCGTCATAGGCCAGGGTGGCCAGCGCGTCGGTGATGCGAAAGCTGCCCGTCCGGGTGCCATAGGCCGATTCCAGGCCCCATATGCCCATCAGCGGCTGCGGATCGGCGCCGTAACGCCGGCTGACCGCGCGCAGCAGCCCCATCCGCATGGCGGATGCCGCCTTGCCGTCGGCCAGCTTCTTGGCGGTCAGGACGCGCTGGCGGTACTGTGCCCAGGTCAGGGTGAATTCCGGCTGATGCTGGTCCAGTTGCAGCACGCGTGCATTCGGCGCCTCGAGCGCCAGCGCCCGGCCGACGATCGAGGGCGACAGGCCCTGGGCGAGGGCGTCGGCACGGATGCCGGCCAGGAAGGCGGCGTAGGATCCCGCCTGGGATGCGCGCGCGCGAAGGGGCGCCGCGGCGGCCAGCACGGCGCCCGAAGCGGCCGAAATCAGAAAATCACGACGTCCTGTCATGGGGAAATCTGTGCCACATTCCCCGGCAGGCTTTCAATCCTCGCCGCCAGGCTCTCATGATTTGTCTCATGATTTATCACTGGTCCGCCCCCATGATTTGTCGGTGGCGGCGAAGCGTGCGACAAGGACCCGCGACCGGGGCGGCGATCGTCGCCCGAATGCCCGCGCGGAACGGGCCCCGTGAGCGAAAGGCTTGGGCGAGAGGCTTGATGCAGTGAGGATTTCGACCCGTCCGCCCCGGCCGAACCGACGGCCGGCAGCCCGTTCTTCATGATGATGTTCCCCTCTCTTCCCCCTCTTCTGGCCGATGCCGGCAATTCGCCCCTGTTTCAGGCGGCGGTGATCATCGTCGCCACCTTCATCCTGGAAGATGCAGCGACCATCCTGACGGCGATGGAGGTGCAGTCGGGCCCGGTCGCCATGCCGCTGGCGCTGGGGGCGCTGTATGTCGGCATCGTCGTCGGCGATCTGGGGTTGTACGGCCTGGGGCGCCTGGCGGCGCTCTGGCCGCCCGCGCGGCGGTGGGTCAACCTGCCGAGCGGCCATGACGGGCAACGCTGGTTCGCCCGCAACGTTTTTCGCATCGTCTTCATCAGCCGCTTCATCCCCGGCGCGCGGCTGCCGCTCTATACGGCGTGCGGCTTTTTTCACGCCAGCATCGCCCGCTTCGCCGCTGCCGCGGTCATGGCGACGCTGATCTGGACAACGCTGCTGTTCGCTGTATCGCTTAGGGTCGGCCAGTTTCTGATCGACCATCTGGGCGAATGGAAATGGCTGGGCATGGCCGGTTTTGCGCTGACTATCCTTCTTGTCGGCCGGATCGTGGCCAGTGTGCGGAGTCCGTCCCGATGAACCATGCCTCGACCGCCGCCCCTGCCCCGGCCAATCCTGCGCAGCCGGCATCGCCGCTGTCGATGTTCGAATTCTGGCCGGGCTGGATCTTCTATACCCCGATCGTGCTGTACTGGATCGCCATGGGGGTGCGGCACCTGGATTTCAGCCTGCCCACGGCGGCCAATCCGCGGATCGAGACCGGCGGCCTGTGCGGAGAGAGCAAGACGGCCATCCTGGACATGGCCGGCGAGACGGCCGGACGCTGGATCGCGCCCTACACCACCATGACCACCACCGGTTCCGCCGAGGACGCAGCGGCGGCGCGGCAGGCGCTGGCGCAAGCCGGGCTGGCGCTGCCGATCGTGCTGAAACCCGATATCGGCTGCAACGGCACCGGCGTGAAGCTGGCCGCCACGCCGGCGGAGCTGGCCCGGGCCGTGGCGCAGTTTCCGCCCGGCACGGGCCTGATGCTGCAGCGGCTGATCCCCTTCGAACATGAGGCCGGGGTGTTCTATATCCGCCATCCGGACGAGCCGCGCGGGCGGATTACCTCGCTGACCTATAAGGAAGCGCCGGTCATCGTCGGCGACGGACGGTCCACCGTGCGGCAACTGATCGACGCGGACGCACGCACCGGGCTGGTGCCGCATTTGTACCTGCCGCGCCTGGGCGCGCGCGTGCATGACGTGCTGCCGGCCGGAGAGCCGATGCGGCTGGTCTTTGCCGGCAATCACTGCAAGGGGTCGATCTTCCGCAACGGCGCGTCCGACATCACCCCTGCCCTGACCGAACAGATCGACCGGATCATGCAGGATATTCCGGATTTCCATTTCGGCCGGATCGACCTGAAATTCGAATCCATCGCATCGCTGCGCCTGGGCCGGGGGTTCGAGATCATCGAGATCAACGGCGTCGGCTCCGAGGCGACCCATATCTGGGATTCGCGCACGACGCTGCGCGAGGCCTACGCCGCGCAGTTCAGCCACTACCGGGAGACGTTCCGAATCGGCGCCAAGAAGAAGAAGGCCGGATGGCGTTCCAGCGGCGCGCTGACCATGCTGCGCTCGTGGCGTCGGCAACGGAAATTGCTGGCGTCCTATCCGATGAACGACTGACGGTCCGGTCGAATCTGGGGGCGAGTCTCTGGGCGAATTTCGGGGCGAATCGGACGTCTCAAGCGGATCGTGATTTGGTGGACCGATGTCATCACGTGAAAATGCGCGGCAAAACAAACGTCTTGGAGCATGCGCGGGTCAATCCGATCCTGGCGTCGAATCGGAGGGCAGGC
This sequence comes from Nguyenibacter vanlangensis, assembly GCF_038719015.1. NCBI lineage: Bacteria > Pseudomonadati > Pseudomonadota > Alphaproteobacteria > Acetobacterales > Acetobacteraceae > Nguyenibacter > Nguyenibacter vanlangensis. The sequence continues at coordinate 451,967 of NZ_CP152276.1, read as the reverse complement.
CGCCATTACCGAAGATGTAATTGCTGACCTGCTGTTCGAGACTGACGGCCTCTTGCGCATTTGTGATGACGGCGCCGGGGGCCAGGTGGGTGGGCGCCTTGCCGGGCTGGACCATCAGCGCGTCCTCGTCCGTCATGGTCGCGCTGCCGATCGTCACCGCGCTGTCGGCCGGAAGCTGCAGGGCGCGGTCGACGGTGAAGCCGACATTGGCCATGGCGCTGACCGGATCGAGGGTGATGGCGGTGACGCGGCCGACCGGCACGCCCGCCAACTGGACCTCGGCCCCCACATGCAGCCCGTTGGCCGATATGAACCGGGCGGTCAGGTGGTAGCGGTCATGGCCCAGATCGACCTGCGACGCACGGGCATAGGCGTAGAACGCCCCGGCCACCAGCAGAACCAGTCCGCTGAACACGATCGCGCTGCCATTTTCTCGCGCCAAGCGCTCCTCCTGCTCCATTCCGTGCCGAACTTCGGCCCCGGCGCACGCTATCCGCTTGCCGAAGGCCAGGAAAGTAAGGCACCACAATATTGTAATTCACCATGGACGGCCGGACAATGACACTCATCCAAGCCATAGTGATCGCCATTCTTCAGGGGGCGACGGAATTGTTCCCCGTCAGCAGCCTGGGACATGCCGTGATCGTCCCTGCCCTGCTGGGCTGGGTGGTCGACCCGAGCGGCGACATGTTCCTGCCGTTTCTGGTCATGCTGCACCTGGGCACCGCGATCGCGCTGCTGGTCTTCTTCTGGAAGGACTGGGCCGCGATCGTGCGCGGCATCTCCGGCCGGGACGGCAGCCAGCGCCAGGCCGAGAGCATCCATATCGTGGCGCTGCTGGTGGTCGCGACCATTCCGGCGGTCATTATCGGCTTTTTGCTCGAACATTGGCTGCGCACCCTGTTCGGAACGGCGCGCTTTGCCGCGATCTTCCTGTTCCTGAACGGGTTGCTGCTGCTGCTGACCGAACGGATCAAGGCGCGGCAATCCATGACCGAGGGCGGGGCAATCGCGTCGCTGACCTATGCCGATGCCGCGATCATCGGGCTGTGGCAGTGCGCGGCGTTTTTTCCGGGCATTTCGCGTTCGGGCGCCACGATCATCGGCGGGCTGTTCCGCAACCTGAACCATGAAGGGGCGGCGCGCTTCTCGTTCCTGATGGCGCAGCCTGTGATCTTCGCGGCGACGGTGCGCGAGGCCATGCATCTTCGCCATGTCGCCGTCCCGCAGGGCCAGATGCAGTTGGCCGCGATCGGCGCCGTCGTCGCCGCGATCACCGCCCTGGCCAGCACCGCATTCCTGATGCGCTATTTCCACAACCATGAAAAATGGGCGCTCAGCCCGTTCGCCTATTACTGCCTGGCGGTCGGCGCCGCGTGCTTTTTCTATCTGGGCCGGTGATCCGCGACATGGTCCGACGCCTGACCGCCCCCCTGCCCCTGCTGGCCCTGCTGGGTCTGGGGGCGGCCGCCCCGGCCAATCTGGCGGTGCAGCCCATATCGCGCATGGATACGCCCTGGTGGCACCAGCGCTTCGCGGAAAAACAGGACGAGATCGCGCATGGCCGCTACGACCTGGTCTGGCTGGGGGATTCGATCACCCAGAACTGGGAGCGGCGCGGCCCCGAGGACTGGCGGGATTTCGCCCCGGTCTGGCAGCATTATTATGGTGACCGGCATGCCATCAACCTGGGATTCAAGGGGGACAGCACGTGCCATGTCCTGTGGCGCCTGGCGCATGGCGAGCTGGAGTTCCGCACGGCGCCGCGCCTGTTCATCGTCCTGATCGGCGCCAATAATTTCGGCCATGTCCATACCGATGCCCGCCAGACCTATGCCGGCATCGTGCGGATCGTGGACCAGATTCATGCCCGCCTGCCGGCGACGCAGGTGCTGCTGCTGGAGGTGCTGCCCTCCATCCGTTCGGCCTGGGTGAGCGAGAATACGCGGACGCTGAACCGCATGATGGTGGCCGAGGTCCGGATCGGCCGGCCGTGGCTGCACCTGCAGGATGCCGGCGCGGCGCTGGAGCGCGACGGCGCGCCGGACCCCGGCCGTTTCCTGGACCCGCGCCTGGTGCCGCCGGACCCGCCCCTGCACCCCACCACCGCTGCGCAGCAGGAGATCGCACGCCTGATCGAACCTACGGTCGCGGCGATCCTGGGCGACCGGCCGCACTGAACGGCGTGCCGCCGATCGTTGCGATACAGCATGCATGCGATGTGCTATCCTGAATTTCATGGCTCTTCATTCACCTACGCCCGCTTCCGCGCCGGGGCGCCTGCGGCTTCGGAAATCCATCCAGCAGATCGAATCGGAAAGCCAGGATCACGGGCTGCACCGGACGCTTGGCCCGATCCAACTGATGATGCTGGGGATCGGCTCGACGATCGGCGCCGGGATCTATGTGATGACCGGGACGGCCGCCGCGGAATATGCGGGGCCGGCCATCCTGCTCTCGTTCCTGGTGGCCGGCCTGGCGTGCCTGTTCACGGCGCTGTCCTATGGCGAACTTGCCTCGACGATGCCGGTTTCGGGTTCGGCCTACAGCTATGCCTATGTCTCGATGGGCGAAGGGGCGGCGTGGGCGGTGGGCTGGCTGCTGCTGCTGGAATATGGCGTGTCCTGCGCCGGGGTCGCCGCCGGCTTTTCCGGCTATGCGACCAGCCTGCTGCACGATCTGGGCGTGCATGTGCCCGCGTTCATCTCGACCACGCTGGTGCAGACCCAGCCGACCGTGCATGGCGCCAGCCTGCTGGTCGCGCCCAGGCTGGACCTTGTGGGGGCGGCTTCGGTCCTGCTGGTGACGTTCCTGCTGGTGCTGGGGATCCAGGAATCGGCGCGGATCAATACGCTGGTCGTGTTCGTCAAGGTCGGCGTGCTGCTGCTGTTCCTGGCGTTCGGCCTGCGTTACATCCACCCGTCCTATCTGGAACCATTCATCCCGCCGCGTGAGGACGGGTTCCATTACGGGGTGCCGGGCATCTTTCGCGCGGCCTCGGTCATCTTTTTCGCCTATGTGGGATTCGAGACGGTGTCGACCGCGTCGGCCGAGGCGCGCAATCCGCGGCGCGACGTGCCGCTGGGCATCATCGGCTCGCTGCTGATCTGCACGCTGATCTATATGTGCGTCGCCGTGGTGCTGATCGGCGTGGTGCCGTTCCGCCGGCTGAACGTCGCCGATCCCCTGGCGATCGCCGTCGATGCGATCGGGCAGCCCTGGCTGGCGCTGCTGATCAAGGTCGGGGCGGTGATCGGCCTGTGCTCGGTGATCCTGGGGCTGCTTTACGGCCAGACCCGCATTTTCTTCACCATCGCGCGGGACGGGCTGCTGCCGAAGATTTTCTGCAGGCTGCATCCGACCTTTCGCACGCCGTGGATCGGGACCATCCTGCTGGGCCTGGTCGTGGCGGCGGCGACCGCCACGCTGCCGATCGACATCATCAGCGACCTGGTCAGCCTGGGCACGGCGGCGGCATTCGGCATCGTGTGCTTTACCGTCATCTGGCAGCGCAATGCCCGCCCCGACCTGGCGCGTCCCTTCAGCGTGCCACTGGGCGGGGTGCGGGTCGGCGGGGTCTGGATCGGGCTGGTGCCCAGCCTGGGCATCCTGTTCTGCCTGATCATGGCCGGGCCGCTCTTTCTGGACATGATCCGTGCCCTGGCCGACGGCAATCCGCTGCCGGCCCTCCTGCTCGGCGGCTATATCGTCCTGGGGGTGCTGGGCTATGTCCTGTATGGCCATTCCCATTCGCACCTGGGCCGCGACAAGCGAACCGCCACGGTCTGATTTTGCGGGCCTCGACGAGGCCTGTCGGCCCGGAGATGAGTCCTGCAAGTCAGGACGGGGACGCCGCCTGACTTATACCAATCCATTTGGACATTGACCGTTTGGAAGACAGGTCGGGCTCTGCCCGAACCCGGCGGGGGCCACGGGCCCCTGCACCCCATTACATTGATAAATAATCGGTTTCCAAAGGCACCGCCTTTGGCGGGGTTCGGGGCAGCGCCCCGAAAAAGAGAGCCCGAAAAAAGAGAGAACAAGACGGTCAATCATGACACGCGCTGGCATGACACGCGCTGGCATTAATCCATTGATCCGCAATCGGTTCCCACCGGCATCACATCCCTGGGGCAGCGCCGGGGCCGGTATAGGAGCCTGGCGGCGGGCGGTCGATCGCCGGCGAGATCACGCCCGGTGCGGTCAGCACGTCCTGCCCCGATTGCGACGCGACATGGGCCATGCGCTCGCGCGGCAGGGCCTCGGGGCAGTGGTCGCGCAGGAAGAGGATGATCTTCTCGCGGATGTCGCAGCGCAGGTCCCAGCTCTGCATGGCCGAGCGGGCCGAGGCGATCACGCGGATCGTCATCACCTGCGCCGAACAGTCCGCGACCTGGACGTCGAACACCTTGCCGTCCCATAGCGGGCTTTCGCGCACGATGTCGTGCAGCCGGGCGCGGATCCGGTCCATCGGGGCGTGGAAGTCGAGATACAGGAACACCACGCCGATCAGCGCCGCCGAATTATGCGTCCAATTCTGGAAGGAATTTTCCAGGAAATAGGAAATCGGCACGATGTGCCGCCGCCAGTCCCACACACGCAGCACGACATAGGTGGCGGTGATTTCCTCGACCCACGCCCAGTCGCCATTGATGATGATCAGGTCTTCCATCCGGATCGGCTGGGTCATCGCGATCTGCATGCCGGCGATGAGGTTGGTCAGCAGCGGCCGGGCCGCCAGGCCGACCAGCAGGGAGGCGGCGCCGGCCGACGCGAACAGGCTGAGGCCATATTCGCGCACCGATTCGAAGGTCATGAGCGCCGAGCCGACGGTCAGGACACCGATCAGGATATCCGCCATGCGGCGCAGTACGCGCACCTGCGTCTTATGGGTGCGCAGCAGGATGTCGTCGCGATCTTCCTTGCCGTCTATCCGCGCCAGGTAGGCGTCCGACAGCACGCGCATCGCCACGATCGCCGCATAGCCCAGCATCAGCACGAACAGCACCAGCAGTCCCCGGCCCGTCATCTGCATCATGCGATAGGACAGGCCGGACGCCGGCAGCGCGGTCGCGACGAAGATGATCGCCAGCGTGATCCGCGCCGGACGCCGCATCGCCAGCGTGAAGGAACGGACGAAGGCCCCGCGCTTTTGCCCCGGGATGCGCAGGACGAGCTTGGTGGTGATCCGGCTGACGATCTCGGCCATCAGCACGGCCGCGCACAGGACCAGGATCGAGGCCACGATCCCGGGCAGCCAGCCGAACGATCGGCGAAGGTCGATCAGGAGAGCAAGAAAGGCGCTTTTCACGAAATCCGTTCCGGTCTGTGGCCCGGCCGGGGCCGGGTGGCGCGCCATGAATGGCGCCATATCAAGGGAAAAGGCTTTTTTCTTTAACCATGATGACAACAGGTGCATCAATCGCGATCAACGGGTTGACTTTGGATGACGGGGGGGATATCTCCCCAACCACCGACGCGATGGCGGCGTAGCTCAGCGGTAGAGCAGGGGAATCATAATCCCTTGGTCGGCGGTTCAAATCCGTCCGCCGCTACCATGCGTCGGGATTCCCCCCCTTTATGGCAGCGACGCGCGATCCTTGCATCAGGCCGGATCGAACGCCGACCTGTCGTCCCGGCGGCGCCAGGTTTGTCGTTTCAGGCCGAGGCGGTCCAGCACGTCGCACACCGCCCAGAAGACGGGTGCGCGACGGCGGCCGAGCGCCGGAATCCGCCAGATGTCAAACGGAAGCGAAAGAAATGGGTTGCGGCGGCCATATGCCCAGATTTCAACCCTGATCCCGGGCTGCAGGCTGGGACCGCGCGCATGGAAGCCGGACGTGTCGGCCACGATCAGCGTATTGGCCGGCACGGCGAAGGCGCGTGGCGCGTCATAGCCGAGGCGGCGCAGATCTTCGGCCGAGATCCGGAACGAGCCGCGGCCGCTGAGGCGGTCTGGGGTGTGGCGCGCCGTCATGCTCATACGGCGTTCCCATGCCCGGCGCGCCGGCGTGAGGATGTGCGAACCAGGGACATAGACGAACGGGCCGGCGCCTTCCGCGACGTCGGTCAATGTCAGCCATGCCTTGACGGTCGGGTGGAACGTGTCGGCATGCAAGGCCGTCTGCGGGTCCGGCGGGCCGTCGACGGCGCCGGAGAGGATCGTCTGCAGGTAGCAGACCGGCTCGGCATCATGACTGCCGACGAAACGCAGCAGGCGGCGCCAGAGCGGATCATCGAGGACTCGGCCGAGCGCGGGCATGCGTCGCAGGGCCGCCGGATCGAGCGCCAGGCGGCGGGTGATCGTGTCGCCCTGGATCGTCTCACGCGCCGATCCGCGGAAATCCCTGGCCTGACGCAGCACCGCGGCGAACATGTCGGGCGACAGGAAATCCGGGACCAGGACGAAGCCGTCACGCCGGAAGGCGGCGGCATGATCGGCGTCCAGGGCCTGGCCGAGGCGGCGGCGGCGGCGATCGGCCAGCCAGTGGGCCAGGCCCTGGCGCGCGTTATGCAGGCCGAGCGCGTTGAGCCGGCGGCTGCCGATGATCGGGTTGTCGCGGAACGATTTCGCGCCGGTCGCGAGCTGGGCCACCCAGACCGGCGGCATCAGCAGCCGGGATGGTATTTTGCGCGCCAGGCTCGGTAGATCGATTTTCATGAAAAATTCCGGATGACGCGCCGTTCTGGGATGATGCTGGCGGCAGCCTGCGCCTTCAGGGCGCGGACGGGCTCGCGCGCGCCTCGGCCACGTCGTGCGCGGTGACATGCCCGACCCGGTTGCCGAAATGGCCGATCGCGAAATTGGCGATGTCCGCCAGGTCCTGATCGCGATATTCGGGGCCGAAGGCGGGCATCGTCATCGCGCCGTGCGCCGTATCCAGCCGCGACCCCTCCAGCATCACCCGAACCAGGTTGCGCCCCCGGGTTTCGCCGAAGGCACGCGCGCCCCAGAGCGCGGCGAAATCGACCTGCCGGCCCTTCCCGTCCGTCAGATGGCAGCCGGCACAGGCGCCGGCGAACAATCCGGCGCCGTCGCTGTGGCTGAGGCTGGCACTGGCCAGCGCATCCGGCGCGACGGCGGTGATCGTCTCGTTCGCCGGGCGGGCCGGCAGGCTGCGCAGATAGGTCACCATGGCGGCGATGTCCTGCGGCGTCAGGTACCGCAGGCTGTGCCCGACGACTTCGGCCATGGGGCCGGCCGCGGTGCCCCTGCCGTCGGCATGGCCGGTGGACAGATAGTCCGTCAGTTGCGAATCGTTCCAGGCCCCGATCCCGCTGTCGGGGTCGGAGGAAATGTTATAGGCGATCCAGCCGTTGGTGACGGCGCCGGCATAGGACCGGTCCCTGGACGTCGCCTGCAGCATCGTGCGGGGCGAATGGCATTCGGCGCAGTGGCCCGCGGCCTCGACCAGATAGCGGCCACGGTTCCACGCCGCCGACCGGCCCGGTTCGTCCCCGAGCGGCGACGACGGACGATAGAGCAGGTTCCAGGCCAGCATCACGGCGCGGATATTGTAGGGAAAGCGCACGACATTGGCGGGGGCGGGCGCATGCACCGCCGGCAGGGTCGCCAGATAGGCGCGGATCGCCCGCACGTCGTCCGGGGTCATGCGGGCATAGGACGCATAGGGCATGACCGGGTAGAGATGTTTCCACCCCGGCGCCACGCCCATCCGCACGGCGGACTCGAATTGCGCATCCGTATAGGCGCCGATCCCGGTTTCCCTGTCCGGGGTGATGTTCGGCGCGTAGATCCGGCCGATCCCGGGCAGGTCGAAGGCGCGGCCGCCGGCATAGGGCGTGCCGCCGGGCGCGGTGTGGCAGACCTCGCAATCCGCGGCGCGTTCGAGATATTCGCCACGCTTGACCAGGTCGGATTGCTGCGCCCGGGCCGTCGCGGCCCCAGCCGAGACCAGCGCCAGGGCCAGCAGGCTGACGATGTGACCCGCGCGCGTCATGCCTGGGCTCCCATCAGCGGCAGGCGGCGGCGGCGGCCACCGCCTGCCGCCGCGATCGCGTTGGCCAGAGCGGCCGCCGCGGCCGCCGTGCCGGTTTCGCCAATTCCGCCCGGATCTTCGGTACTGTCGACCAGATGCACCTCGATCGCCGGCGCTTCGTTCATGCGCATGATCCGGTAGGAATTGAAATTCTCCTGCTGCACCCGTCCATGAAGCAGCGTGATTTCATTGAACAGGGCGGCGCTCATGCCGAAGATCAGGCCGCCCTCGATCTGCGAGACCACCTGGTCGGGGTTGACCAGGTGGCCGCAATCCACGGCGACGATCACCCGCCGGACCCGCACGCCTCCCATGTCGGTCATTTCGACCTCGGCGATCGTCGCCAGGTAGGAACCGAACACATATTGCAGGGCGATGCCGCGCCCGACCCCGGCCGGCAGCGGGGAACCCCAATCGGCCTTGGCCGCCGCCAGTTCCAGGACGGCGCGCGCACGGGGCTTGCCCTCGGTCATCCTGCGGCGGAACGCCACCGGATCGGCTCCGGCGGCCGCAGCCAGTTCGTCGATGAAGCTTTCGACGACGAAGACGCCGCGCGTGCCGCCCACCCCACGCCACCATGCGGTGACCACGCCCGGCGCCTCGCGCCGCGCGTAATCGAGGAACATGGCGGGAATATCGTACGGTGTCTCGACCGTCGCGGCCAGCAGGTCGTCATCGACGCCGTTCGGCAGCAGGGCCTGGGGCGCCCAGCGCGCGACCACCGCCGGGCCGACGATCCGGTGGGACAGTCCCACCAGGCGGCCGTCGCGGTCCAGGCCGCCGACCAGATGATCGACATAGGCCGGACGATAGCGGTCCAGGGTCAGGTCCTGTTCGCGGGTCCAGACGATCTTCAGCGGATATTTGACCTGGCGGGCGAACTGCACCGCCTGCGTGACGTACTCATGCTCCAGCCGCCGGCCGAATCCGCCGCCGATATACTGGTTGTGGAGATGGACCTGGTCCTTGGCCAGTCCGGTCAGTTCGGCCGCCGAATCGCGCGCGCGGGCCGGAACCTGCGACCCGACCCAGATATCGCAGCGGTCCGGCGCGACCAGCACGGTGCAATTGATCGGCTCCATGGGCGCGTGGGCCAGGAGCGGCTGCTGATAGACGGCCTCGACACGGGTGGCGGCATTGCCGATGGCGCCCTTGGCGTCACCCTTGACGTGCGCGACGATCGCCGGCCCGTCCAGCGCGTCATGCAACTGGCCATAGATCGTCTGGGTGTCGACCGCGCTGTTGACGCCCTCGTCCCAGGTGATCACCAGCGCGTCCAGCCCCTTGCGGGCCGCCCAGAAATGGTCGCCCACCACGCAGACGGCGTTGCCGATCGTCAGCACGTCGTGCACGCCTGGAACCTGCCGCGCGGCGCGGTCATCGACATGGCGCAGCACGCCGCCCATCACCGGGCAGGCCGCGACCGTGCCGACGCGCATGCCGGGCACCTGGATGTCGATGCCGAACACGGCCTTTCCGGCCACCTTGGCCGCCGCGTCCAGCCGGTGCTGGGAATGGCCGATCAGGCGGAAGCGGGACGGATCGCGCAGCGCGATGGGCCCCTTGGGCACCGGCAGCGCCGCGGCGTCCGCCGCCAGCGCGCCGTAGGTCAGGCTGGCGCCCGTCGCATCGTGCCGGACGGTCCCACCCTCGGTCCGGCAGGTCGCGGGATCGACCGACCAGCGCGCGGCGGCGGCCTGGACCAGCAGGGTGCGCGCGACGGCGCCGGCCTCACGCAGGCTGGTCCAGGTGGCGATGGTCGAGGTCGAGCCGCCGGTCGCCTGTTCGCCCAGTTGCTTGGTCGTGTAGGCCGCGTCGGGGGGCGCGGCCTCGAGCTGGATCTGCTCCAGCCCGACATCCAGCTCCTCGGCGATCAGCATCGCCTCGCCGGTATAGATCCCCTGCCCCATTTCGACATTGGGCATGATCAGCGTGATCGTGTCGTCGGTGGCGATGCTCACAAAGGCGTTGGGCGCGAACGGGCCGGCCGGGTCCTCGACGATCCGGGTGGCGGCGCGGGCGGCCCGGCGCGGCAGCATCGCCGCCAGCAGCAGCCCGCCTGCCCCACCCAGTGCCCCGCCCAATGCCTGGCGGCGCGACAGCATGACCTGATCCATCAGACTGCTCCGGCCGCGTTGCGGATGGCCGCGCGAATGCGGCGATAGGTGCCGCAGCGGCAGATATTGCCCGACATCGCCTGGTCGATGTCGTCGTCGGTCGGGTGCGGATTCGCCTTCAGCAGCGCCACCGCCGCCATGATCTGCCCGGTCTGGCAATAGCCGCATTGCACCACGTCGATATCCAGCCAGGCCTGCTGCACGCCGCCGGCGAGCGTGTCGCCTTCCAGGCCCTCGATGGTGGTGACCGGCCGCGGCCCGACCAGGGACACGGGCAGCGAGCACGAGCGCACCGCCTTGCCGTCGACATGGACGGTGCAGGCGCCGCATTCGCCGATCCCGCAGCCGAACTTGGTCCCCATCATGCCCAGAACGTCGCGCAGCACCCACAGCAGCGGCATGTCGTCGGGGACGTCCACCTGATGCGACGCGCCGTTAACCTGCAGTGTCAGCATGCATCCTCCGGCTGTATGGAATCCGGCCGTGGCAGGGATCGCCGGGCTCGACCTCATGACATTGATAACAATAGATTGCCGGGGAATGGAACCCGCGTTGTCACGGCGCGCGTCTTAGATCGCGTCGGTGGAATGCCTGTCTTCGGGCGTGCCCAGCGTATCGGACAGGGAATCGGAGAGTGGGGCGGTCGCCAGCGTGATCGCGTCGTCCGACGGAAACTGCAGCGCGCCGCTGTTCTCGGGCAGCAGCCGGACCTCGGACCGGTCGGATTTTTCCCGCGCCCTGGCCAGTTCGTCGAGATTGGAGCGAATCACCGGATATTCGGCGACCAGGCGACGGAAGCGGCGCGCGCTCATCGTCAGGAAATGGCCGAATTGCAGCGACCGGCTGATGGCCCGCGCGGGTGCGTCGGCCAGGGCCGCCGCCGCGCCGACCACGTCGCCGGCGCCGTAGCGCACGTCATGTTCGGCGTAGTGGGTTTCGGCCAGGCCGGCACTGATGAAATAAACGGTCCGCACCTTCCGCCCGCGCTTGTACAGGCGCTGGCCCGGCGTGGTGAAATGGACCGAGACCTGCCTGGCCAGGTCGTGCAGCGCGGCGTCGGGCACGCCGCGAAACACCGGCAGTTCGCGCAGCCGGACCTCGATCCCCGCCTTGATGTTGAAGGTCAGCGGCGCGTCGAGCTGCCCGCGCCTGCCTTCGACGTCGCGGTGCAGCTCGCGGTGCAGTTCCTCGCTGATGAGGGACTCGTCCATCAGCGAATCATATTCCTCGCTTTCCAGGCGCAGCGCGACCTGCTGCAGCAGGCGGCCTTCCAGCGCCTCGGAATAGCCGTGATAGTGCAGCCGCAGGGTCTGCAGCGCCTCGTTCAGCAATTTGCGTTGCCGCTCCAGGACCTCGGCGACGATTTCGCCGATGCGGCTGCCCAGCGTCGGCTCCATGCGGGTCCGCATGAAGCGGATCAGCGAAAGCGAGACGAAATAGGCGATCATCAGCATTTCGAACCGCTCGGTCATGCAGGACATCAGCGGCTGGTCGAAATGGAAACGATGGTGGATCGCCTGGGCCAGCCGGAAACGCAGGGACGGGCGCACCCGGCGCCGCAACGCGCGGACATAGCCGAAGCGCCCTTCCAGCCGCGCGCCGTCGACCATGGCCTCGGCGGAGCGCAGCAGCGTTTCCATCACCGGGCGCGACAGCCCCTGGATGCGGAACAGGTCCAGCAGGATCGAGCGCTCGCGGTTGGCGATCACGATCAGGGCCAGGGTCACGCGCTGGCGGTCGCCCAGCGCGGTGTCGAATGTGTTGGCCTGCTCTTCCTCGGCCACGCGCTTGTCCAGCGCGCCGACGGTCCGGTTGACGACCGCGCGGGAGAAACCGAGCTCGTCCGCCATTTCGCGGGTGCGGTCGCGCACCTCGCCCAGGCCGATGCCCAGGACCTGGTGGCGCAGGGCCTGATCGATCGGCGAGAGCTGGTCCAGCTTCAGGAACAGGACCAGGTAGCGCAGGGTCGTGCCGTTGACGAACAGGGTGATCAGCACGAACCCGGTGGCGATGATGCCGATGAAATGGGCGACCGGCGTCGAGACATGCTCGTTTTCGGTCACCGCCAGGGCCAGGGCCAGGGTGATGGCGCCGCGCAGGCCGCCCCAGACCATCGTGACCTTGAAGGGAGCCGGCACAGGCGGCGACAGGCGCGTGGCCGCGAGTACCGGCAGCAATCCGAACACCACCGCGCCCCGCGCCAGCAGACCCGCCCCGGTGGCGATCAGGATCAGTACGCAGTCCCACCGCGTCATGCCGACCAGCAATCGGGGCACCAGCATCGAGGCCAGCACGAAGACCAGCGAGCCGGCCCAGAACACCAGTTGCTGCCACAATTCGTTCAGGAAGCGCCAGGTCTGGGGCCGGATGGTGGACGGGCCGTAAACCGACAGGGTCAGGCCCGCGGCGGCGGTCGCGACCACGCCGGAAAAGCCCAGGAATTCGTCGCACAGGATATAGACAATATAGGGCAGCGCGACGGTCAGGGTGATCTCGGCGGCCGGCGCGGGCCCGATCATGGTGATCAGCATCAGGGTCAGCCGGCCGAACAGCATGCCCATGACGATGGCGCCGCTGAACGAGACCAGGAATTCCAGCGCCGCGCCGCCGGGGGCAATGGGGTGATGCGACGTCACCGCCGCGAGCAGGATCGAGAAGATGGCAATCGCCGCCGCGTCGTTCAGCAGGGCCTCGCCCTCGACCAGGCGGGTCAGGCGGCTGGCGGTGCCGATTTCGCGGAAGATGCCGGCCACCGCGGACGGGTCGGTGGTGGCCACGATCGATCCCAGCAGCAGGCAGACCGCCAGCGGCAGGCCGGCGAAGGGAAACAGCGCCAGCCCGATGGTGGCGGTCGAGACGACCACCGCCACCACCGCCAGCAGCAGGACCGTCGCCGTTTCATGCGCCAGGCGCCGGACATCGATCGCCAGGGCCCCCTGAAACACCAGGGCGGGCAGAAAGATCAGCATGAAGGCTTCGCTGTTCAGCGGGAAATAGAGCAGCGTTTCCGCGGCGCCGTTGAACAGGTCGGTGTGGGAGCTGCGCAGGACCAGATCGGCCGTGCCGCCCAGCACGATGCCGGCAACGGCCAGCAGCACGGTTTCGGACAGTTCCAGCCGGCGGGCAAGCGGCTGTACGGCACTGACGACCACCAGCAGCAGGGCGATCGCGAGCAGTACTGCCGCCAGTCCCGTCACCGCCATTCATCGCCTCCCGATCGTCGCATGGACTGACCACATTATTCTTGCCGACGAGTATGACCATCCGATGGCCGCGGGCGCCCGCCTGGAACCCGCCGCCGAGGGTCGGGGCCGGTCCAGAGCCGGGAAAAGCCGGCGCCACCGCCGGACGCGGCGCGTTGGTCACACGGTCCTGTCCGAAAAAGCACAGAACCGGCCCGAGGGGCAACGCCACGCACCGGTCACGTTATGCTGCACCCTTGAAACACAAGGCCGAATGCCGCCCGCCCCCTGTCAGGCGGCGGCGCGGGTCACGGCCAGCCACGCGCGGACCTGTCCCTCGGGGTCCGGATGGGCGATGAAATCGGACACGGCCGACACGCAATCGGCGCCGGCGGCCAGGCAGGAGGCGGCACGGGCCAGGGTGATGCCGCCGATGGCCACCAGCGGCACGTCGCCGACCAGCGCCTTCCATTCGCCCAGTCGTTCGACGCCCTGCGGCGCCCAGGGCATCTGCTTCAGCCGGGTCGGCCAGACCGGGCCGAGCGCGATGTAATCGGGCCGCACGGACAAGGCGCGATCCAGTTCGGCGGCCGAATGGGTGCTGACGCCCAGTTGGAGTCCGGCCGCGCGCATGGCCGTGAGATCGGCGCCGTCGAGGTCCTCCTGTCCCAGATGGACGAAGCCGATCCCTTCGTCCAGCGCGATGCGCCAGTAATCATTGAGGACCAGGCACACGCCGTGCCGGTCGGCATGGGCGCGGGCCGCGCGGATTTCCGCCAGCAGGGCATCACCCTGCAGATCCTTAACCCGCAACTGGATCAGCCGCGCCCCGGCGCCGCCCAGCCGCTCGACCCAATTCGCCCGGTCAACGATGGGGTAGATCCGCGACGGCAGGCTCATGCCAGGACGGCCCGGCCCAGGACGGGCGTGGAAGGCACCGCCATGTCGCGCTCTTCCATCGGGTCGGCAGAGCGGGCGGCCAGCCCGGCTTCGACCGCGAGGCGGAAGGCGCCCGCCATGGCGACCGGATCGCCGGCCTTGGCCACCGCCGTGTTGATCAGTACCGCGTCATAGCCCAGCTCCATCGCCTGCGCCGCGTGGGACGGCAGGCCGATGCCGGCATCGACGACCAGCGGCACGTCGGGGAAATGCGCGCGCAGGGCCCGCAGGCCGAACAGATTGTTCAGCCCCCTGCCCGAGCCGATCGGCGCCCCCCAGGGCATCAGCACCTGGCAGCCCGCCTGCAGCAGCCGTTCGGCGCCCACCAGGTCCTCGGTCATGTAGGGAAAGACCTTGAAGCCGTCCTCGGTCAGGATCCGCGCGGCCTCGACCAGCGCGAACATGTCGGGCTGCAGCGTGTCGGATTCGCCGATCACTTCCAGCTTGATCCAGTCGGTGTCGAAGATCTCGCGCGCCATCTGGGCGGTGGTGACGGCTTCCTTGACCGTATGGCAGCCCGCCGTATTGGGCAGGACCGGAACGCCCAGGCCGCGGATCATCGACCAGAAAGCCTGGCCGGCCCGCAGCCCCGCCGATTCCCGGCGCAGCGAGACGGTCACCACGCCGGCCCTGGCCGCGCGTACGGCACCCGCCAGAATGTCCGGCGAGGGATATTGGGCTGTGCCCAGCATGAGGCGCGAGGAGAGTTCGGTACCGTAGAACAGCATGGTCACCCCCCCTGCATCGGGGCCAGGATCTCGACCCGCGCCCCCTCGTCCAGATGCAGGGCGCCGCGGCGCGCCGCAGGCACGAAGTCGCCGTTCACCGCCGTGGCGACGCGCGCCCCGCCATATCCCAGTTCATCCAGCACGGCGGCCAGGGTCGCGGCGGCGACGTCACGCGGTTCCTCGTTGACCAGAATCCTCATCTTTCCTCCCTCACCCCCACTGCCTGCTCACCCGTTGGGCGGCGTGCCGCATATGATGTCGGCCGCCTGCCGCGCCCGGGCCGGCGACAGCAGGAAACCGTGGCGGTACATCCCGTTCACATTCACGATCCGGCCATCGACGGTGACCGATGGGACATTGTCCGGAAAGGACGGGCGAAGCCCGACTCCGGTTTCGACGATTTCCGCCTCGCCGAAGGCCGGATGCAGCACATAGGCGGCCGTCAGCAATTCCACCATCGAACGCAGCGTCATGCCGGCGCCGCTTTCGCTCTCGACCATCGTCGCGCCGACCATGAACAGATGGTCCGCCCGCGGGACGATGTAAACCGGGATGCGCGGGTGCAACATGCGCACCGGGCGGTGCAGCGCGACGTCCGGGCAGCGCAGCAGCAGCATTTCCCCCCGCACGCCGCGCAGTCCCGGCAACCGGGTGCGCGCGGCGATGCCGGTGCAATCCACCACCCAGTCGAATCCCCGGTCGGGGAAATCGGGCGGCGCGTTCAGATGCGCCTGCCCGCCCAGGGCCAGCAGCCGATCATGGAGGGCCAGCAGGGCGGCACGCGGGTCGACATGACCTTCGCGCGCGAAGAACAATCCCTTGCCGAATCGTCCGGCCAGATCGGGTTCCAGCGCCGCGATGCGCGCGCCGTCGATCAGGTCGTGCGCGCTGGTGCGGCGCGCGAAACGCGCGATTTCGCCGACATCGCGGGGCGGGGCCAGGACCAGGCTGCCCTGGCGCGCCACGCCGGGCACATGGGCGGCCCACCAATCGATCGATTCGTGCGCGTCGCGGGTGACCTCGGGCGGGGCGGATTCGGCCTCGCACCAGGGGGCGAGCATGCCGCCGGCCATCCACGACGCGCCGGATCCGACTCGCGGACCGGTCTCGGACAGGGTCACGGACGCGCCGCGTTCGGCCAGGGTCACCGCGCTGGTCAGGCCCGCCACCCCGCCGCCACGAACCAGAACCCGCAATCCCCTGCCGGATTCGCCCTGTTCCATGTCCGGTGCTCCTTTCCCGCCGCCCATCCCTGCCCATCCTTGATAGAGATAGATGGTGCTAGCGGAGGAAACATCCTGGCGCCGTGCCTGACAACACCCGGCGGATTATTCGACGGTGACGGATTTGGCCAGGTTGCGGGGCTGGTCGACATCCGTGCCCTTCAGCAGCGCGACCTCGTAGGCCAGCATCTGGACCGGAATGGTCTGAAGGATCGGTGCGGTGAATTCATCGACCGTCGGCACCGCGACCACGATTTCCGCCAGGCCGCGCAGGCGCTCGGCGCCCCGGGTGTCGGTGAAGACCAGCAGCCGGCCGCCGCGGGCGCGCGCCTCCTGCAGGTTCGAGACCGTCTTCTCGAACAGCCGGCCCGAGGGGACGGAGGCGACGACGGGCACCGTCCGGTCGATCAGCGAGATCGGGCCGTGCTTCATCTCGCCTGCCGCATAGGCCTCGGCATGGATATAGGAGACTTCCTTCAGCTTCAGCGCGCCTTCCAGGGCCACCGGGAAGCACGCGCCGCGGCCGAGATACAGCACGTCGCGCGCGCCGGCGATGACCGCCGCCATCTCGCGGATCGCCGGGGCGAGGTCGAAGATTTCGCCCGCGCGGCCGGGCAGGTCGAGCAGCGACCCGACCAGCGCCTCCTCCCCCTCGGCCGACAGCGTGTCGCGGGCGCGGCCCACGGCGATCGACAGGCAGGCCAGCACCGATAATTGGGCGGTGAAAGCCTTGGTGCTGGCCACCGAGATTTCCGGACCGGCCACGGTGCCCAGCACGGCGTCGCTTTCGCGGGCGATCGTGCTCTGTTCAACATTGAGGACCGACAGGATGTGCTGGCCGCGCGCGCGCATGCCGCGCAGGGCGGCCAGCGTGTCGGCGGTTTCGCCCGATTGCGAGATCAGCAGTCCCAGCCCGCCCGGCGTCAGCGGCGGATCGCGGTAGCGCATCTCGCTGGCCACATCGATGTCGACGGGGATCTGCGCGATGCGTTCCAGCCAGTAGCGGCCGATCATCCCGGCATAGAAGGCCGAGCCGCAGGCGGTGACCACGGCGCGGGGCACCCGGGCCAGGTCGAAAGGCAGGCCGGGCAGCCTCACGCGGCGGGTCGCCGGATCGATCAGGCGCTGCAGGGTCTGGCCGATGACGACCGGATGCTCGTGCAGTTCCTTTTCCATATAGTGGCGATAGCCGTCCTTGCCGACCGAACCCGCCATCAACGCCGTGGTGCGCGCCACGCGTTCGACCCGCTCGCCCGTCGCGTCGAAGAATTCGGCGCCGCCGCGCGTGACCACCACCCAGTCGCCGTCATCCAGATAGGCGATGCGCCGGGTCAAAGGCGCCAGGGCCAGGCTGTCCGAGCCGAGGAACATTTCCTGCTCGCCGAACCCCACGGCCAGCGGGGCGCCGTGCCGCGCCCCGATGACCAGCCCGTCATGACCGGCGAACAGCATGGCCAGGGCATAGGCGCCTTCGAGTCGGCCTAGAGCAGCGAAGGCGGCGTCGCGCGGCGAAAGCCCGCGCGCCAGATGGAAATCGACCAGTTGGGCGATGGTTTCGCTGTCCGTTTCGGTCGAAAAGACATGACCGGCCGCTTCCAGTTCACGCCGCAGGGCCTCGAAATTCTCGATGATGCCGTTATGCACCACGGAAACGCGTCCGGTGCCGTGCGGGTGGGCGTTGTTTTCGGTCGGCGCGCCATGGGTCGCCCAGCGCGTATGGCCGATGCCGGTGACGCCGGCCAGCGGTTCGCGGGCCAGCAATGCGGCCAGGTGATCCAGCTTGCCCGCCGCGCGGCGGCGTTCGATCCGCCCATCGACCAGGGTCGCGATCCCGGCGGAATCGTAGCCGCGATATTCCAGCCGACGCAGCGCGTCGAAAATGACCGGGGCAGCCTGGCTGCTGCCGACGACGCCGACGATCCCGCACATCAGCCCTGCTCCTTCTTCTTTTTGTCCAGGGCCGCGCGCAGGGTAGCGGCGCGCCCCTCTTTATTGGCCTGGCGCGCCCGGCCGATGCCCATGGCGTCGGCGGGCACGTCCTGGGTGATCACGCTGCCGGCGGCGATCAGCGCGCCGTCGCCGATCGTGACCGGCGCGACCAGGATGGCGTCGGACCCGATGAAGCAGCCGGCGCCGATCGTGGTCCGGTGCTTGAAGACGCCGTCATAATTGCAGGTGACGGTGCCGGCCCCGACATTGGTGCCCGCGCCGATCGCGGCATCGCCCAGATAAGTCAGATGATTGGCCTTAGCCCCGGCCCCAAGGGAAGCGGCCTTGATCTCGACGAAATTACCGACATGGGCCCCCGTTCCGATCTCGGCGCCCGGGCGCAGGCGCGCATAGGGGCCGATCACGGCGTCCGGTTCGACCACGCAGCCTTCGAGATGGCTGAAGGCACGGATTTCCACCCCGCGCCGCACCGTCACGCCGGGACCGAAGACCACATGGGGCTGGACCACCACGTCGGGTTCCAGCACCGTGTCGGCGGCCAGGAACACCGTGTCGGGCGCCACCAGGGTAACTCCGGCCGCCATCGCCGCATGGCGCAGGCGGCGCTGCACGCTGGCTTCGGCCAGGGCCAGTTCGGCGCGGGAATTGATGCCGCGCAATTCGTCCTCGGGCGCCATGACGGCGCGGACCTGCCGCCCGTCGGCGACGGCCATCGCGACGACGTCGCCCAGATAATATTCGCCCTTCGCATTGTCGTTGCGCACGGCACGCAGCCAGCCGCGGAATGTCTCGGCCCCCGCGCAGAGCACGCCGGCGTTGCACAAGGTGACCGCCCGCTCGGCGTCGGAGGCGTCGGCCCATTCGACGATGCGCTGCACCAGGCCGCCGTCGGTCCCGTCGTCGGTGACGACGCGGCCATAGCGGCCGGGATAGGCCGGGCGCAGCGCCATCAGGGCCAGGCCCGCCCCGTCCTGCCGCCGGCAGGCCAGCAGGCGGCGCATGCTGTCGGCGGTGATCAGCGGATTGTCGCCGTACAGCACTGCGACGTCGCCCGTGCCGAACAGGTCGGCGGCCTGCAGCGCGGCGTGGGCCGTGCCCAGCCGGTCATGCTGGATGACTGTGGCGTGCGGGGCGGCCAGGGCCGCGACCTGCTCCATCCCCGGGCCGATCACGACGACGATCCGGTCGAACACCTGCGCCGCGTTGTCGATCAGGTAGCGCAGCATCGGCCGGCCGGCGAGCGGATGCATGACTTTCGGCCAGTCGGATTTCATGCGTGTTCCCAGCCCGGCCGCCAGGATGACGGCCGTTGCGGGACGATGGGCGGCCGGAGGCGGGGCGGCGGCGGGAGCGGAGTCGGTCATGCCCTGCGGGTAGCGGGCAGGTGACATGCCTGTCAAATATTGGCGCAATCCGTGACCATCACTTAGGTTTACGAAATACTGCGGTTCGCCCGCCGTTTCGTCCCGCCTCTTCGCCTCGCTCTCGCCAGGAGACGCCATGTCCGGCAGCCCGCCACCTCGTCTCGCCGTCTTCGACATGGACGGCACCCTGCTGGACAGCCTGCCGGACCTGGCGGCGAGCGCCGATCGGCTGCTGAAATCCTATGGCCTGACGGGAATCGCACCCGAGGCGGTGCGTGCGATGATCGGCGACGGCGTGGCCGCGCTGGTGCGCCGCCTGCTGGCCCATGCCGGGGACGATGCGAAGGGTATCGACATGCACGAGGCGACGGCGCGCTATCTGGCCGACTACACGCCTCGCGCGGTGGAATTGTCCCGCCCCTTCCCCGGCACCCTTCATGCACTGGAGCAATTGCGCGCGGCCGGGTGGCGGATGGCGGTCTGCACCAACAAGCCGGTGGCGGCCGCCCGGCGGATCGTCGCCGCGCTGGAGCTGGAGGACTGGTTCGACGCGATCGGCGGCGGGGACAGTTTTCCGGTCCGCAAGCCGGATCCGGCGCACCTGCTGGGCACGATCGGGCTTGCCGGCGGGCAGGCCGCGCGCGCGATCATGGTCGGCGACCACCATAACGACGTCCTGGCTGCCGAAGGAGCCGCCGTACGGTCGGTCTTCGCCCGCTGGGGCTACGGGCGGCCGGAGATGGAGGCAGGAGCTACGGTCGGTGCCGATTCGATGGCCGAACTGCCCCATATCGCGGCCCGGTTGCTGCCCCCGTAGGCGGAGCCGGGGTCAGGCGGTGGTGGGCAGCAGCACCACCACCATGTGGCCCAGGCGCGGATGTTCCATGACGATGCGTACCGCCGTCAGCCCGTCGCCCGGCACGTCCTGAAACCAGACGCTGCCGATGACGGGCTTGCGGGCCGGGGATTCCGGGCCATCGGACTTGCGGAAGCCCGCGATCTGCAGGTCCGTGAAGTCGCAGCGCAGCGCCATGCCGTGATAGGGCTGGCGGTCGTCTTCGGACAGGTCCTGCTGGCCGATCGTATGGGATTCCATATGCAGCAGGCGCGCGCCATCGAACACGGTGGCCGAGCCGTCGCAGGTATGGTGGACGCGCACCGCCCGCTGCAGCCGCATCAGGGCGCTGAGCGAGTCGACAGCGGGCGCCAGGTCGCTCGCCGGGATGGGATTGCGGCTGGGCTCGGGCGGGGTCTGCAGGGCGATCCGGGTACGGCCGTCGCTGTAATCCAGCACGACATGCCGGTCTGCGCCGCGTGTATAGCCCGAACTTTCATAGCTGAGCGGCTGCACGCCGTCGGGGACGAACCGTCCGGTGGCCTGCGACGTGAAGTTCATCCTCAGCAGCATGCTCAGGAATCCGCCGCTGCGGATCGTCGAGCGCACCGCGTAGCCGTCATTGGTGACGGCATAGCGTGCGTTGATGGTCAGTGCCCGAAACCCGTGCACATAGACGCCATAGACCCGGTCGATCTGCGGCGGAGAATCGGCGGCCAGGGCGGGGGCCGTAAAAGCGGAGGCCGTAAAAGCGGAGAGTGTCAGGGCCGCGGCGCCCGGCAGGAGCGACAGGCCGACAGCCGCCCCCAGCGCGGCCAGCTTGCATAGCGGACGGTACAACGGATGCTCTCCTCGATTCATGACGGGATGCGATTCATGAAAGGGGATTTTCAGACGTCGAGATTCGCGACCTTCAGGGCGTTGCCGACGATGAAATCACGCCGAGGCTCGACCACGTCGCCCATCAGGGTCGAAAACACCTGGGCGGCGTTCTCCACGTCGCCGACCTTGACCTGCAACAGGGTGCGGACGGCCGGATCCAGCGTGGTTTCCCAAAGCTGGGCGTCGTTCATCTCGCCCAATCCCTTGAAGCGATTGATCGACAGGCCGCGCCGGCCCTGGGCCAGAATGCGCTCGTAGAGCGAAGCCGGACCGTCGGCCGGGCGCATCGTGCTGTCGAGGGCCAGTTCGACCTTGCCGCCGAAATCGGCCGCCAGCCGCCCGCTTCGTTCGGCCAGCCAGCGAACCTCGGCACTGCGCAGGGTGGCGGGGTCCAGGCGATAGACCTCGCCCACGCCGCGTACCGAGCGGGCCAGTTCCAGCCCGTCGGCGCTGGCCACGACCTTCCAGCCGCGCTCATTCGGCAGCGAGACGTCGTCGAGGCGGGCCTGCAGGCCGGCGACGCGCCCCTGGACGACCGACAGGTCGGAATGCAGCGCGCCTGCGATCGCGGCCTGTTCGAGGATCCAGATCGGCGCACGCACCGACAGGCGCTGCAGGGCCCGCGTCACGTCGCGGATGAAGGTGATGTCGGCGGCCAGGTCGGCGCCCGTCACCTCCCGCCCGTCGGCATAGCGCATGGCGGCATTGGCCAGCGCCTTGTCCAGCAGGTACTGTTCGAGCGCCGCGTCGTCCTTCAGATAGCGTTCATCATTGCCGCGCTTGGCGCGGTAGAGCGGCGGCTGGGCGATATAGAGATGCCCGCGTTCGATCAGTTCGGGCATCTGGCGGAAGAAGAAGGTCAGCAGCAGCGTGCGGATATGCGATCCGTCGACGTCGGCGTCGGTCATGATGACGACGCGGTGATAGCGCAGCTTGTCGACCGAGAACCCGCCATTTTCGACGTCGCCGCGCCCGATGCCCGTGCCCAGCGCGGTGATCAGCGTGCCGACCTCGGCCGAGCCCAGCATGCGGTCGAACCGCGCGCGCTCGACATTCAGGATCTTGCCCTTCAGCGGCAGGATGGCCTGGAATCGCCGGTCGCGCCCCTGCTTGGCGGTGCCGCCGGCCGAATCCCCCTCGACGATGAACAGTTCGGAACGGGCGGGATCACGCTCCTGGCAGTCGGCCAGCTTGCCGGGCAGCGAGGAGACGTCGAGCACGCCCTTGCGGCGGGTCAATTCACGCGCGCGGCGCGCGGCCTCACGCGCGGCGGCGGCATCCATCACCTTGGCGACGATGGCACGCGCTTCCTTGGGGTGGGTTTCAAACCAGTGCGCAATCATGTCAGCGGCCGCGGCGTGTACCACGGGCTGGACTTCGGAGGAGACCAGCTTGTCCTTGGTCTGCGAGGAGAATTTCGGATCGGGCACCTTGACCGACAGGACCGCGGTCATGCCTTCGCGCATGTCCTCGCCGACCAGGGCCTGGCTGTCCTTCTTGCTGCTGTTGCTTTCGGCGTATTTGCCGACCACCCGCGTCAGCGCCTGGCGGAAGCCGGCCAGGTGCGCGCCGCCGTCGCGCTGCGGGATGTTGTTGGTGAAGCACAGCATCGTTTCATGGAAACTGTCGTTCCAGGTCAGCGCGAATTCGACCTTGATGCCGTTGTCGTCGTTCTGCAGGCTGCCGGTGATCGGCGGATCGACGATGGAGGTCTTGCCGCGATCGAGCCATTCGACGAAGGCCGACAGGCCACCTTCGTAATGGAAAATCTCCTCGCGCACCGGGGTGTGGCGTTCGTCGCGCAGTTCGATCCGCAGCCCGGAATTCAGGAACGCCAGTTCGCGCATGCGGCGTTCGAGGATCGCGAAATCGAATTCGGTCCGGGTGAAGGTCGCGGCGCTGGGCCTGAAGGTGACCTGCGTGCCACGGGGCTCGTCACTCGGGCCGATGATCGCCAGGGGCGCCTCGCGCTCGCCGTGACGGAAGCGGATCATGTGCTCCTGCCCGCCGCGCCAGATCCGCACCTCCATCCATTCCGACAGCGCGTTGACGACGGCCGCGCCCACGCCATGCAGGCCGCCCGAGACCTTGTAGGAATTCTGGTTGAACTTGCCGCCGGCATGCAGCTTGGTCAGCACCACTTCGGCGGCGCTGACGCCTTCTTCGATGTGCATGTCGGTCGGGATGCCGCGGCCGTTGTCGCGCACCGTCACGCTGCCGTCGCCGTTCAGCGTGACGGTGCAGCCGGTGGCGAAGCCGGCCTGGGCCTCGTCGACCGCGTTGTCGATGATCTCGAACGCCATATGGTGCAGGCCCGAGCCGTCATCGGTGTCGCCGATATACATGCCCGGCCGCTTGCGGACGGCGTCCAGTCCCTTCAGGACCGAAATCGAAGCGGCGTCATAGTCCGAATCGTCGGATGAGATCCCGGCCATGTCCATATCGGATTTGTGAACGGGATTGGATTGATCGGACATACCGGGCAGAGGCTCCAGGCTGGGAACGGGATCGAGGAAGGCGATCATACAGGCTTCGCGTCATGTGAACCAGCATCGGGCGGCCGAATTGCGTCCGATGGGCGTATCGCCCCATCCTGGACCGAGACGAATCCGGCCTTGCCGCGCAACGGGGCGAAGTGCGCGGCGTCGGTGCCGGTCATCAGCACGGTCGTCGCGAAGCCGGCCACGCGGTCCAGCAGGGCGGCCCGGCGCCGTTCGTCCAGATGGACCAGCGGTTCGTCCAGCAAGATCATCGGAGCCTCGCCGCGCATGCCGGCGATCAGCGCGGCATGCGCCAGCACGACGCCAAGCAGCAGCGCCTTCTGCTGCCCGGTGCTGGCCTGGGCCGCGGGGCGGCCGGTGGCGCGATCCGACAGGGCCATGTCGGCGCGATGCGCGCCCGCCCCTGCCCCGCCGCGCGCGGCATCCGCCCCGCGTTCGGCGGCCAGACGCCCGCGCAGCCAGTCCTCGACCGCCAGGGCCGGATGGCCGCGCAACCGGTCCGCGATCGGGCACAGGATGTCGATCCGCGCCGCCGGAAAGGCGTCGGGTGCCGGGAGCGCATCGTGGTTCATCTGCGCGACCAGGGCCAGGCGCGCCGCCGAGGCCGCCACGGCATGGCGCGCCATGGAGTCCTCGAGCGCGTTCAGCCAGGCCGTGTCGGCCCGGCCGCCGGCCAGCAGCCGGTTGCGCTGGGCCATCGCCTGGTCGTGGGCCGCAAGCTGGCGGGCGTGACCGGGTTCCAGCGCCAGGACCAGCCGGTCGAGAAAGCGCCGCCGCCCGGGCAGCCCGTCCTGGAACAGGCGGTCCATCTGCGGGGTCAGCCAGACCGCGGCAAGGTCGTCGGCCAGGGCGGCGCGATTGCGCAGGGCCTGGCCGTCGCGGCGGAAGGCCCGGCGTTCGGGCCGCGCGGGGTCACTGCCGGTCGCGATGTCGGACAGCGCACCGCCAGGCGCCGCGAAACGGGCGGCGACGCCCCACAAGGCCGTGCCGTGACGCGCCAGCTCGGACCCGCGCGCCCCGCGCAGCCCGCGCCCCGGGACCAGGAGCGACAGGGCTTCGAGCAGGTTGGTCTTGCCGCTGCCATTCTCGCCCGCCACGACCGTGACGGGCGAGTCCGGCCGCCAGGCGAGATGCCGGTAATTCCTGAAATCGGTCAGGGCCAGCCGGTCCAGACGGGCCATGGCGCGGCACGGAACGCCCCCGGTCAGACCCGCATCGGCATCAGGACGTACAGCGCCGAGGGGCTGCCGACGTCCCGCACGATCGTGGGAGCGGAACTGTCCGAGAAGGCGAATTCGACATCGCGGTCGATCTGGTCGGTGATGTCGTTCAGGTACCGGGCCTGGAAGCCGATTTCGAGGGGCGCTGCGTCATAGGTGACGCTGTTGTCGTCCAGTTCTTCCTTCGCGGTGCCCTGGTCGGGACTGACCGCCGACAGGGTCAGCAGGTTATGGCCCAGCGACAATTTGACGGGGCGCGAGCGTTCCTGGCTGATCGCGGCGACGCGGGCGACGGCATCGGAGAAATCGCGCTTGCCGACGCGCAGGATCTTGTCGTTGCCGCGGGGAATGACCCGGTCATATTCGGGGAAGGTCCCGTCGATCAGCTTCGACGTCAGGGTGACGGTGCCGACCGTGAACTGGATGCGGGTATCGGACAGGCCGATCGCCACGTCTTCCGAGCCCTCGTCCAGCAGCTTGCGCAGTTCGGCGACCGTCTTGCGCGGCACGATCACGCCCGGGATGTCCTCGGCGCCCGGCGGAACCTCGGTTTCGACGCGGGCCAGGCGATGGCCGTCGGTCGCGACGGCGCGCAGCATCGGGCCGTCATCGCCGGTGGCGACGTGCAGATAGATGCCGTTCAGGTAATAGCGCGTTTCCTCGGTCGAGATCGCGAAACGGGTCCGGTCGATCAGGCCGCGCAGGAGGACGGCCGGCACGTTGAAGCGATGCGGCAGGGCGCCCGCCATCATCGAGGGAAAATCGTCGACATCCAGCACGTTCAGGCTGGTGGCGTAGCGCCCGGCCCGCAGCGCCAGCGGCGCGTCGCCGCCGGCATGGTCCAGTTCGATCGCGACCCCGTCGGGCAGCTTGCGCACGATCTCATACAACACCGCGGCCGGCGCGGTGACGGCGCCGTTGCGCGTGGTCTCGGCGCCGATTTCCTCGACCACCGCGATTTCCATGTCGGTGGCGGTCAGGGTCAGGCGACCGTCGGCAACATTGATCAGGACGTTGGCCAGGATCGGAATCGTGTTCCGCTTCTCGGCGACGCTCTGGATATGGGCCAGGGCCTTGAGCAATGTCGCGCGGTCAGCCTTCAGCTTCATAGGTAGAGACTCTCCTTGCCCGGCACCGTCCTGGCGCGGCGCGATCCCCATCGGGTCTGCGGCGCGGTGGGTGACGCGGATCGTGTATCGCGGTCCTCGCATGCGGTCCGACGGTCGCGCATGATGTTCGGCGCGCAACATTAGCAGCGCGCGCCGCACGCGGAAAGGCCCGGCGCGCGCCGGGCCGCCCGCCCTCAGCTTTCCAGCATGCGGCGCAGCAGTTCGACATCCTCGGCGAAGGCGGTGTCGCGTTCCATCAGTTCGGTCACCCGGGCCACGGCGTGCATCACCGTGGTATGGTCGCGATTGCCGAACTTGCGGCCGATTTCCGGCAGGGACCGGCTGGTCAGTTGCTTGGCCAGGTACATGGCCACCTGGCGCGGCCGGGCGACGGCCCGGGCGCGCCGCGCCGACGACATGTCCGTCAGGCGGATATTCCAGTGCTCGGAGACCTTGCGCTGGATTTCCTCGATCGTGACGCGACGGTCATGCGCCTTGAGGATGTCGTGCAGCACGTCCTGCGTCGCTTCCAGCGTCACGGACCGGCCGAACAGGTTGGCATGGGCGATCAGGCGGTTCAGCGCGCCTTCGAGTTCGCGGACGTTCGACGTGATCTTGTGCGCCAGGAATTCCAGCACCTTGGCCGGTACCGCGACCCCCGAGGCCGCGGCCTTGGCTTCCAGGATCGAGATGCGCAGTTCGAACGTCGTGGCGTGGATGTCGGCCACCATGCCGCAGCCCAGGCGGGTGCGCAGCCGGTCCTCGAGCCCCGAAAGGTCGGACGGCGACTTGTCGGCCGACACCACGATCTGCCGTCCGGCATCGACCAGCGCGTTGAAGGTGTGGAAGAATTCTTCCTGCGTGTTGTCCTTGCCGATCAGGAACTGCAGGTCGTCGATCATCAGCACGTCGACCGAGCGCAACTGCTCCTTGAACTCCATCGTCGATTGCGACCGGATGGCGGCGATGAAGCGGTACATGAATTTCTCGGCCGACATATAGGCGACCGAGACCGCCCCGCCCCGCATCAGTTCCGACCCGATGGCGTGCATCAGGTGCGTCTTGCCCAGGCCGACCCCACCATACAGGAAAAGCGGGTTGAAGCCGGGGCTGGAGGGGCGCTCGGCCACCCGGCGCGCGCAGGCATAGGCGAATTCGTTCGGCTTGCCGACGATGAAACTGTCGAAGGTAAAGCGTGGGTCGAGCGGGGCGGCCAGGTCGTTGCGGCTTTCGGCCGCGCGGTCCTCGGCGGGCGGGACGATGGACGGCGCGGATGCCGGCGTGGATGCCCTGCCCGACGCGCCGTCGGCAGCGGCGCCATCGATCGCCGCACCGCCGGCCGCCGCGCCGTCGCCGGCACGGCCGACCTGCAGTTCGACCCGGCGGATCGCCGGCAATTCGGCGTTCCACAATGTGGTCAGCCGGTCGCCGTACTGGCTGCGCACCCAGTCGCGCAGGAAACGCGTGGGCAGGTTGAGGACGATTTCGTCGCCGTCGAGCGGACCGATGGTGATCTGTTTCAGCCAGGTCCGGTACTCGACCTCGCCGACCTCGGCCTGCAGCCGGGTACAGATTCGCGACCAATGGATATCGAGAACGTTCCGGGCCGATCGGGCTTCCGCGACGGCATCATATCCACTCAGTTCGCCCGACATTTCCACTCCCGGCCCTTCGAGGGCTGTACGTCCGTCGACCGGACCGTGTTCCCCCTTGCTTTCCGCCCCGACATGCCCCGGTCACCCGGCACGATGAGCGCACTACCCCGCCTGCCCGACACCCGAAAAGGCGCGAGCATGGAAGCCGATCCATCGCCACAACATGAAGGAGCCGAAAGTAAGTCACGGACCGGGCGGATGGCAACGGAAAACTGCCCCGGCCGGGACGCTAAAATTGCGTGACCCGGAGGGTGGGATCAGTCTATGGTTTCAGGGGAAACCGATCGACACTTTGCACAATAAAATAAAGCCGGGCCTCGCACCGCGGCGCGTGACCCGACCTTATGATATTTTCTTTTCCGTTACTTTCCCGACGGGAAATAATACGGAGGCCGGAGAGGCCGTTACGCGGCAGCGATGGCCTTGATCCGCGCGGACAGGCGGGACAGCTTGCGCGCGACCGTGTTGGCATGCACGACGCCCTTGCCCGACGCGCGCTGCATTTCCGGCTGCGCGGCGCGCAGGGCGGCCTGGGCATCGTCCTTGTTGCCGGCCGCGATCGCCGCCTCGACCTTCTTGATGAAGGTGCGCATGCGCGAGACGCGTGCCGTGTTGCGCGCGTTGCGGCGCTCGTTCTGTCGGATGCGCTTGCGCGCGGAAGCAGTGTTCGCCATCGTTCTCAGTTCAACAAAGCAGGTTACGAGGTCCGCCCCGTGTGCGCGGACATCCGGATCAGGCAGGCGATCTAGTCCAACCGGTCATCGTCCGTCAAGACACGTCTTCATGCGCATGTGCCACGCGCCCGGTTCCGTCGGGCGGGCGCTGGCGCATGGGACAGAAATAGCTGGACCGTCCGGCCTGCTCCAGACGGACCACGCCGCCGCAGACGGGGGCGCCGGGACAGTCCGGACAGCCGGTGCCCGCCCGGCCATAGACCCGCCATTCATGCTGGAAATAGCCCAGCGTGCCGTCCGTCTGCACATAGTCGCGCAGGGACGACCCGCCGGCGGCGATCGCATCGCGCAGCACGGCGCGGATCCCCCGCACCAGGGCCGCTTCCTCGCGCGCGGTCAGGGAACAGGCCAGGCGGGCGGGGTGGATCGCGGCGCGGTACAGGGCCTCGGAGACGTAGATGTTCCCCAGCCCCGCCACGACTCCCTGGTCCAGCAGCGCGGCCTTGATCGTGGTCCGCCGCCGCCCGATCGCCTGGTGCAGCCAGTGCTGCGAGAAATCGTTGCCCAGCGGTTCGGGCCCCAGATGCGCCAGCAGGCGATGGGTGGTCTCGGCCGATGTCGGCATCAGGTCCACCGCGCCGAAGCGCCTGGGATCGACCAGGCCGAAATGGGTGCCGTCCTCCATCGTCACGGCAAGATGCTCGTGACGGTCCTGGAAGCCGTTGGCTGCGCCCGGCGGCGTCAGCAGCACCCGGCCCGACATGCCGAGATGCAGCAGCATGGTCTGTCCGCTATCCAGCCGCAGCAGGATATATTTCGCCCGCCGCGCCAGTTCGACGATTCTTGCGCCGCGCAGGCGGGCCGCCAGGTCGGCGGGAAAGGGAAAGCGCAGGTCGGCGCGGCGCACCGCCACCTGGGCGATCCGCCTGCCGTCGAGATGCGATCGCATCCCGCGCATCACTGTTTCGACTTCAGGGAGTTCCGGCATGGGTGGATCTGAGGTTATATCCCTGATTCATGACCGACAAGACCGCTCCCTCTCCGTTCGCGGACGATGCCGCCCCCCGCGCCGCCGGGGCCGACACGACCGATTTCGGCTTCCGCAACGTGCCGACGGCCGAAAAGAAACCGCTGGTCCGCGCCGTGTTCGACAGCGTCGCGGGCCGGTACGACATCATGAACGACGTCATGTCGCTGGGCATCCACCGCGCGTGGAAGAAGATCTTCGTCACCGAACTGGGCGCGCATCCCGACCTGACCCTGCTGGACCTGGCCGGCGGCACGGGGGATATTTCCTTCGGCTGGCTGCGCGCGGGCGGCGGGCAGGCGATCCTGTCCGACATCAATGCCAGCATGCTGGGGGTCGGACGCGGCCGCGCGCTGGAACGGGGACTGATTGCGGGCCTGCGCTTCGCGGTCATGGATGCCGAGGCGATTCCCCTGCCGGACCGGTCGGTCGATCGCGTCTCGATCGCGTTCGGCCTGCGCAACTGCACGGACAAGGACGCCGTGCTGCGCGAGGCGCGGCGCGTGCTGCGCCCGGGCGGCAAGTTCATGTGCCTGGAATTCTCGCGCGTGCAGGTGGCTGCGCTGGCGCCGATCTATGACGCATGGTCGTTCCATGTGCTGCCGCGCATGGGGGCGGCGATCGCGGGGGACCGCGACAGCTATCAATATCTGGCCGAAAGCATCCGCATGTTCCCCGACCAGGAGACGCTGGCCGGCATGATGCGCGATGCGGGGCTGGAGCGCGTGTCGGTCCGCAACCTGTCGGGCGGGATCGCGGCCATTCATTCCGGCTGGCGCATCTGACGATGACGGACACGCCGCTCCCGGCGATGACCGACACGCCGCCCCCGACCGGTGGACGCACGGTCCTGCTGATCGTCTGCGGGGGGATCGCGGCCTATAAGAGCCTGGAACTGGTCCGGCTGCTGACGGCGGGCGGGGTGCGCGTGCGCACGGTGCTGACGGCGGCGGGCGCGCAGTTCGTCACCCCGCTGAGCCTGCAGGCGCTGACCGGCGAGCGCGTGTTCGGCGACCTGTTCTCGCTGACCGATGAAAGCGAGATGGGGCATATCGTGCTGTCGCGCTCGGGCGACCTGCTGGTGGTCTGTCCGGCCACCGCGGACATCATGGCGCGCATGGCCGCGGGGCTGGCCGACGACCTGGCCAGCACGGTGCTGCTGGCCACCGACAAGCCGGTGATGATCGCCCCGGCGATGAATGTCCGCATGTGGGAGCATCCGGCCACGCAGGCGAACCTGGCCACGCTGCGCGCGCGGGGGGTCATGGTGGTGGGGCCGGAGATCGGACTGATGGCCTGCAACGAGACCGGGCCGGGCCGGCTGGCCGAACCGGCGGCGATCGCCGAGGCGATCTTCGGCCATTTCGCCGCGGCCGGGCGGGTGCCCCTGCCGGCCGGCGCGCTGGCCGGGCGGCATGTGCTGGTCACGGCCGGCCCGACGCATGAGCCGATCGACCCGGTGCGCTATCTGGCCAACCGGTCCTCGGGCCGGCAGGGATACGCCATCGCGGCCGCGCTGGCCGAATGCGGCGCGCGGGTCACGCTGGTCAGCGGACCGGTCGACCTGCCGCCGCCGGCCGGAGTCGCTGTCACCCGCGTGGAGACCGCTGCCCAGATGCTGGCCGCCTGTGATGCCGCCCTGCCCTGCGACGCCGCGATCTGTGCCGCCGCGGTCGCCGACTGGCACGTCGCGCAGCGGTCCGAGCGCAAGATGAAGAAAGCGGCCGGCAGCCCGCCGCCGGTGCTGACCCTGCTGCCCAATCCCGACATCCTGGCGCGCCTGTCCGCGCCGGGGCCCGATCGTCCGGCCCTGGTGGTGGGGTTTGCCGCCGAGACGCACGACGTCGAACGCCATGCCGCCGCGAAGCGCGCGGCCAAGGGCTGCGACTGGGTCGTCGCCAACGACGTGCGGCCGGAAACCGGGATCATGGGCGGGACGGAGAATGAAATCGTCCTGATCACCCGCGACGGCGCCGAACGCTGGCCGCGCCTGGACAAGCAGGCCGTGGGCAGGCACCTGGCCCTGCGGATCGCCCAATATTTTTCGTCCGACCGGAGCCCCGCATGACCGCCCCCACCATTCCCGTCGCCGTCCGCCGCCTGCCCCATGCCGCCGATCTCGCGCTGCCGGCCTATGCCACCGAGGGCGCGGCCGGCATGGACCTGCTGGCCGCGATCGGCGCGCCGGTCGTGCTGGCGCCGGGGGCGCGGATGCTGGTGCCCACCGGCCTGTGCATCGCCCTGCCGCCGGGATACGAGCTGCAGATCCGTCCGCGTTCGGGCCTGGCCCTGAAGCACGGCATTACCCTGCCGAACGCGCCGGGCACGATCGACGAGGATTATCGCGGCGAGATCGGGATCATCCTGCTGAATACCGGCGAGGCGCCGCTGACGATCGAACGCGGCATGCGGATCGCGCAGGGGGTGCTGGCCCCCGTCGTGCGCGCCGGCTGGCGGGAGGTCGAGACGCTGGACGAAACCGCCCGCGCCGCCGGCGGCTTCGGCAGTACCGGCTTCGGCGGTTCCGGCCCGGGCCGTTCGGGCGCCGCCTGACCGGCCGGCCCCGGCCGCGCGGGGCGCGGCGGAAAGGGGCATGACAGGAAAGAGGTTCATGACGGCGCGTTCGCTTCCGGCCCCCTCGGCCCATCCGGCCCGGCCCAACCTGTTCGACCTGGCGGCCCTGCTGTGCATGCTGGGGCTGGCGGTGGCGCTGGCCGCCACGGGACGCCACATGCTGGCGCCGCTGTCGGCGCCGAATGCCGCCGGCATCCACCTGGAGCCGTCCTGGCTGCCGGGCTATGCGATCCGCACCGCGCTGCGCATGTTCGCAGCACTGGCCGCGTCGCTGCTGTTCACCTTTACCTATGCGGTCTGGGCGGCGAAGAGCCGGCGCGCGGGGCTGATCCTGGTGCCGGTCCTGGACGTGCTGCAATCCGTGCCGATCCTGGGATTCCTGACCTTTACCGTCGTGTTCTTCATGGGGCTGTTCCCCGGGCGGGTGCTGGGGGCGGAACTGGCGGCGATCTTTACGATCTTCACCAGCCAGGCGTGGAACATGGCCTTCAGCATGTATCAGTCGCTGCGGACCGTCCCCCCGGACCTGGAGGAGGTCGCGCGCAGCTTCAACCTGACCGCGTGGCAGAAATTCTGGCGGCTGGAGGTTCCGTTCGCGGTGCCGGGCCTGGTGTGGAACGCGATGATTTCCATGTCCGGCGGCTGGTTCATGGTCGTCTATTCCGAGACGATCACGGTGGGGAACACCAATGTGCTGCTGCCCGGCATCGGGTCCTATGTCGGCACGGCGATCGCGCAGCGCGACCTGTGGGCGATCTTCTATGCCATCGTGACCATGCTGGTGGTGATCCTGGCCTACGACCAGTTGGTCTTCCGCCCGCTGGTCGCCTGGTCGGCGCGTTTCGCGACCATCGCGTCGCCGTCTTCGTCCGATCCGTGGATGCTGGTGCTGCTGCGCCGCACCGCCCTGCTGCGCCGGGTCACGGATGCGATCGGCGACGGGCTGACCGCGATCGGCGGGCTGAAACTGGGCCGGCGCCCGTCCGATGCGCGGCCCGCGCCGCGCATTCCCGACCGGGTCCATGACGCGCTATGGATCGCCCTGCTGTCCGTGCTGTCGGCCCTGGCGGTGTGGCAGGTCTGGTCCTATGCCAGGGCGACCTTCAGCGCGGCCGACCTGATGCATGTCGTCGCGCTGGGCACGCTGACCCTGGCGCGGGTGCTGGCCATGGTCCTGCTGGCATCGCTGATCTGGGTGCCGGTGGGGATCTGGCTGGGACTGGACCCGGTACGTGCCCGGCGCACCCAGTTCGTGGCGCAGTTCATGGCGGCCTTTCCAGCCAATCTGTTCTTTCCGGTCTTCGTCCTGCTGATCGTCCATTTCCATGCCAGCAGCGACGTGTGGCTGACGCCGCTGATGGTCCTGGGCACGCAATGGTATATCCTGTTCAACGTCGTGGCCGGCGCCGCGTCCTATCCGGCGGACCTGCTGGAGGTCGCGCGCAGCCTGCAGGTCGGCGGGCGTCTGTGGTGGCTGCGGGTCATCCTGCCGGGGATCGTGCCCCATTACATCACCGGGGCGATCACGGCGTCGGGCGGGGCATGGAACGCCGCGATCGCGGCCGAGGTCGCCAGTTGGGGCGACGTCAGGCTGAGCGCCCACGGGCTGGGCGCCTATATCGCCCACGCCACCGCGGCCGGCAACACCGCCCAGGTCGGGCTGGGCATGACGGTCATGGCGGCGTTCGTCCTGCTGTTCAACCGCGCGGTGTGGCGTCCCCTCGCCGACTATGCGCGCCGTCACTTCACTTTCAGTTGAGCCCGCGCCCATGACCACGCCCCCGTCCAGTCCGACCGCAGGCTCCGCCGCGCCCCCATCCGCGGCACCCCCGTCCACGGCAGCTTCGCCCGCCCCAGCGCGCGAGGAACTGGTCCGCATCACCGACTGCCGCCAGGCCTATCACAAAGGTGCCGCCGCCGACCTGGTGGTGCTGGACGACGTGAACCTGACCCTGCGGTCGGGCGAGATCGTCGGGTTGCTGGGACGGTCCGGGTCGGGCAAGTCGACGCTGCTGCGCATCATCGCCGGGCTGCTGCCGCCCAGCGCCGGCCAGGTGCTGTGGAAGGGCCGGCCGGTCGTCGGCCCGGTGCCGGGGATCGCCATGGTCTTCCAGTCCTTCGCGCTGTTTCCCTGGCTGACGGTGCAGAAGAATGTCGAACTGGGACTGGAGGCCAAGGGCGTTCCGCCGGCCGAGCGCGACCGGCTGGGGGAAGCGGCGATCGACCTGATCGGGCTGAGCGGCTATGAAAACGCCTATCCCAAGGAATTGTCGGGCGGCATGCGCCAGCGCGTGGGGCTGGCGCGCGCGCTGGTGGTGCAACCCGACCTGCTGCTGATGGACGAGCCGTTCTCGGCGCTGGACGTGCTGACGGCGGAAAATCTGCGCACCGACCTGATCGAGCTGTGGGCCGAGGGCAAGCTGCCGGTCAAGTCGCTGATGCTGGTCACCCACAGCATCGAGGAAGCGGTGCTGATGTGCGACCGCATCCTGGTCTTTTCATCCAATCCCGGCCGGGTCGCGCATGAGGTGAGCATACCCTTTGCGCATCCGCGCAACCGCGAAGACCCTGCCTTCCGCCAGGTGGTCGACCGGATCTATGCCTTGATGACGCGCCGCGCGCCCATCGTGTCCGAGGTCGAATTGCGGGCCAGCGAGGAGCCGCAGCCCGCCGCGCCGGTCCAGGTCGCGCTGCCGTCCCTGCCGATGAACGCGATGGTCGGCATGATGGAGACGCTGGCGGCCGATCCGCTGAACGGGCGCGCCGACCTGCCGCTTCTGGCGTCGCGCCTGCAACTGGAGCTGGACGACCTGTTTCCCCTGGGCGAATCCCTGCAATTGCTTGAATTCGCGGAACTTGAGGACGGCGACATCCTGCTGACGTCCGAGGGCGCGCGCTTCGTCCAGAGCACGCATGACGAGCGGCGGCAGATCCTGTGGCACAGCCTGCTGCATAACGTGCCCATGGTACGCACCATCCGCGCCGTGCTGGACGAGCGGCCGAACCACCGGGCCAGCGCCGAGCGCTTCCGCGGCGAGTTGGAAGACAGCATGTCGCCCGACTACGCCAAGCAGACCCTGCAGACGCTGATCGGCTGGGGACGCTATGCGGAATTGTTCGATTATGACGAGGAAGCGGACCAGTTGTTCCTGGATGACGAGATCGCGTGAAACGTCACCCCGGACGGCGCCGGGGATGACGCGATTCGCCCCCGGCGCCTACCCCGGTCAGCCCTGCGCCCGCGCCAGGCGGGACATGTAGGTCCGGCGCAGCTTCGCCACCTTGGGCGCGATCACCGCGGCGCAATAGCCCCGTTCCGGGTGCTTGGCGAAATAATCGTGATGATAGGATTCTGCCTCGTAGAACCGGTCCAGGGGCTGGATTTCGGTCACGATCGGATCGGGCCACAGCCGTTCGGCCGCGACCTGGTCGCGCACCGCGCGGGCGGTCCGCGCCTGTTCGGGCGTGGCGGTGAAGATCACCGAGCGATATTGCGGGCCTATGTCCGCCCCCTGGCGGTCCGGGGTCGTGGGATCGTGGATCGTGAAGAAAATCCGCAGCAGGTCGGCGTAGGACAGGATCGCGGGGTCGAATGCGACGCGCACGACCTCGGCATGGCCGGTGCGGCCGCTGCAGACCTGTTCATAGGTCGGGTCGGCCAGGGTGCCCCCGGCATAGCCCGGAACCACGCCGAGGATGCCCCGGAGTTCCTTCAGCATCGCCTCGGTGCACCAGAAACAGCCGCCGCCCAGGTAGGCGACGTCCTGGCCGGGCGGCATGCGCGTCGCTTCATCCATCGTTCCAGCTCCTTCCCGCGCCGCGGACGGGCGCGCCTCGTCTACAAGATGTGAGGGCCGCCACCGGATTGAAAGAGACGTGATGGTGACGAGCCTGCGACAGCTTCGCGACGCGACCGGGTCAGGCCAGGCGCGCCAGGGCGGCGGCCAGGCGGTCGCGTTCGCCCTGCCATTGGGCCAGGCGGTCGCGATTTTCCTCGACGATCTCGGGCTTGGCACGAGCGATGAAATCGGCGTTGCTCAGCTTGCGCTCGACCTTCGCGATCTCGTCTTCCATCTTGCTGCGCTCCTTCTCCAGGCGCTGGCGTTCCTGCGTCAGGTCGATGACGCCGGCCAGCGGCATGACCAGCGTCGCCTCGTCGACCACGAGCTGAGCCGCCCCCTGCGGCATGTCGCCGTCCAGGACCGCGACGTCGGATACGCGGGCCATGCGGCCGATCGCCTCGGCCCAGCGGGTCGCGCGGGCCACCGTCTCGGGCCGTGCGTCGCGCAGCAGCACGGGGGCGAGACGCGACGGGGGCACGTTCATTTCGGCCCGCACGGTGCGGATGGCCGAGATGAAGCGGATCAGCCAGTCCATTTCGGCCGCGGCATCGGCCCCGCCGGCGGGCCGCGCGGCATCGGGCCAGACGGCGGTCATCAGGCTGCCGGTCGGGCCGAACCCGAAATGCGCCCATAGATCATCGGTGACGAAGGGCATGACCGGCTGCAGAAGCCGCAGGACGAGCCCCAGCACATGCGCCGTCACGGCGCGGATTTCCGCAGCCTGGGCCGCATCGTCGCCGGTGAAGACCGGCTTGGCGAATTCCAGGAACCAGTCGCAGAAGCAGTTCCAGACGAAGCGGTAGCAGGACGCCGCATATTCGTCGAAGCGGAAGGATTCCAGCGCGGCGTCGGCGTCGGCCACCGCGCGGGCGGCCTCGTCCAGGATCCAGCGTCCCAGCGGCGAGGCGACGCTTTCGGGACGAAAGCCGGCGACCGGGGCTACGCCGTTCATTTCGCAGAAACGCGCGGCATTCCAGATCTTGGTGACGAAGGAACGATGTTCCTCGATCCGTTTCTGCCCCAGCTTCACGTCCCGCCCCAGGCCCGTGAGGGCGCAGACGGTAAAGCGCATGGCATCGGCGCCGTACTGCTCGATCATTTCGAGCGGGTCGATGCCGTTGCCCTTGCTCTTGGACATTTTCTGGCCGCGCTCGTCACGGACCAGGCCGTGGATGAAGACGGTGCGGAACGGCACGTCCTTCATGAAATGCAGGCCCATCATCATCATCCGGGCCACCCAGAAGAAGATGATGTCGAAGCCGGTCACCAGCACGTCGGTCGGATAGTAGCGCGCCAGGTCCGCCGTTTCGTCGGGCCAGCCGAGGGTCGAGAAGGGCCACAGCGCCGAGGAGAACCAGGTATCCAGCACGTCCTCGTCCCGCGCCAGGGCTTCGGTGCGTCCGTAATGGGCCAGCGCCTGGGCCTGGGCCTCATCCTCGTCCTGCGCGACGAAGACATGGCCGTCGGGGCCGTACCAGGCGGGAATGCGATGGCCCCACCAGAGCTGGCGGCTGATGCACCAGGGCTGGATACCGCGCATCCAGGCGAAGAACGTGTTTTCCCATTGCTGGGGCACGAAGCGGACCTGCCCGGTTTCGACCGCCGCGATCGCGGGCCCGGCCAGGGCAGCGGCGTCGCAATACCATTGGGTGGTCAGGCGCGGTTCGACCACGGCGCCGCTGCGTTCGGCGTGCGGCACCTGGTTGCGGTGCGGCTCGATCTTCTCCAGCCAGCCCAGCCGGTCCAGTTCGGCGACGATCGCCTTGCGGGCCTCGTCGCGCTGCAGCCCCTCCAGCCCGCGCACGAAGGCCGGGTCGGCCAGTCCGTCCTCGGTCCGCAGATCGTCGGAAATTTCGGCCAGGGTGACGCGCGCATCCTCGTCCAGGACACTGGGCATCGCCAGACCGTGCCGGCGTCCGACCTCGAAATCATTGAAATCGTGCGCGGGCGTGATCTTGACCGCGCCGCTGCCTTTCTCGGGATCGGAATGGGGGTCGGCGACGATGGGGATGCGCCGCCCCGTCAGCGGCAGGATCACCGACCGGCCGACCAGGTCGCCATAGCGCGAATCGTCGGGATGAACCGCGACCGCCATGTCGCCCAGCATGGTCTCGGGCCGGGTGGTGGCCACGGTGATGCTGCGCCCTTCAAGCCCTTCGACGGGATAGCGGATATACCACAGGCTGCCCTGGACCTCGCGGTTATCGACCTCGAGGTCGGAAATCGCGGAACGGAACGCCGGGTCCCAGTTCACCAGGCGCCGGTCGCGATAGATCAGCCCCTGGCGGTAGAGGGTCACGAAGACCTCGCGCACCGCGCGCGACAGGCCCTCATCCATCGTGAAACGCTCGCGCGGCCAGTCCAGCGAGGCGCCGAGGCGGCGCAACTGGGTGGTGATGGTGCCGCCCGATTCGGCCTTCCACTGCCAGACGCGCTGCTCGAACGCCTCACGCCCCAGGGCCTGGCGGGTGGTGCCTTCCTGCTGCAGGGCGCGTTCGACCACCATCTGGGTCGCGATGCCGGCATGGTCCGTGCCGGGCTGCCACAGCGCGTCGCGCCCCTGCATGCGCCGCCAGCGGATCAGCGTGTCCTGCAACGTCATGGTCAGCGCGTGGCCCATATGCAGCGTGCCGGTAACATTGGGCGGCGGGATCATGATCGCATAAGGCTGCGCGTTGCTGTCCGGCGCGGCGGCGAAGGCGCCGTTGCGTTCCCATTCGGCATAAAGGGCGGGTTCGATCTCGCCGGGCGAGAAAGACTTGTTCAGCATCGCAAAAGCCAGACCTGACATATGGACAAGAAACGGGCGGAGCTAGAGCCATATCCATTCACACTGGTTCACGGATATAGCTCTAGCTCATTATTTTAACGAGCATCTTTATCCGACCGGATGGGTCCATCCGGTCGTATGACGCTCTAGTGTCCCGATTCCGAAATTCGCAAGCGAATTTCAGAATCGAAAGGACACTAGAATCAATATTTTAGTGGCCTGCTGGTCCGAGAAATTCTCATAAGAATTTCTCGGGCAGGACACTAGAGAATAGGCGGCCCAAAAAAGCACGGCGGACCGGGCCCGGTCCGCCGCTTATACCCAAATTCGGCCTGAATGGAACGCCGCGGTCAGAAGGCGAAGGCCGGCGCGGGCTCGAGTTCCGGCAGCATCGGCAGGGCGACGTCGAAGACCGGGCGCACCGCGAGGCCCTGCGGCGTACGCTCGGCAACGCAGGCGGTGGCGACCCCGTCCGCCGGCGAAAGGACGCAGACGATCCGCCCGCCTTCGGCCAGTTGGCCGGCCAGCGCCGGCGGGATCTCACGCACCGCGCCGTCGATCAGGATCAGGTCGAACGGGGCGTCCGCGCTGTCGCCTTCGGCCAGCGCCCCCCCGCGCCAGACGATCTCCGGGGCCTCGGTTGCGCAAAACGCCTTGCCGATCGCGCCGAGGGCCGTATTCGATTCGAGGGCCACCACCCGCAGCCCCAGGCGCGCCAGCAGGGCGGCGGCGTAGCCGGTGCCGGCGGCCACCACCAGCGCGCGCCGGCCGGATTCGGGCTGTGCGATCTGGACCATGCGCCCGATGATGCGCGGCTCGGTCAGCACGCGGCCATTGCCCAGATCCAGGCTCTGATCGGCATAGGCGAAAGGTTTCAGGGCCGGGGGCACGCAGCGTTCGCGCGGCAGGGCGCGCATCGCGGCGATGACCCGGGGATCGTTGATCTGCACCGGGCGGATCTGCGCGTCCACCATCCGCTGCCGCGCGGCATCATAATCGAGTGCGGTGGCTCCAAGCGCGGACTGGTTCATGATGCTCCCTTCACAAAGAGTTCCCGGCCACACAATTTTATGTCCGCCCGATTCATGTCGTCCTGTTTTATGTCCTTGGGGCCGAACTGCCTAGCATGCCCTGCGCACACAACGACTTGACCGCGCGGGTCAGAGAGTGGATATAGCCAACGCGCCCGGTCGGGTCCGGTGGCAGAATGGTGATGCAGCGGACTGCAAATCCGCGAATGTGGGTTCGATTCCCGCCCGGACCTCCAGACATGACCCGCCGGCGCCTCAATCTTTCTTTTCGCGACGTTCTTTTCGTGATTCCGATCGGAAACGGCACCGGACGCGCGCATGTCCAGTACCGCCGATATTCGCGAAAACGTGAATGCAACCGGCAATCGTCCGGCCCGGCCGATGGGCCGGGACGAACGCCCCGAAATCCGCCCGAAAGTCCGTTTATCAGGTGAAGCGTTCGGCGAACGCCGCGGCGGCGCCGAACAGGCCGGGCTGCGGGTGGGTGATCAGCCGGACGGGCATGTCGGACATCATGGCCTCGAACCGTCCCTTGGCGACGAATCGCTCGGCGAATCCAGAGCGGGGCAGATGGTCCGCCAGGCGCAGGCCGAGCCCGCCCGCGATCACCACGCTGTGCCCGCCCTGGGCCAGCGCCAGGTCGCCGGCGACGGCGCCCAGCGCCAGGCAGAATCGCTCCAGCGCCGCCGAGGCCATGTGGTCGCGTCCCTCCAGCGCCAGGGTCCATAACTCCTTGTCGTCGCGCGTGCGGGCGGGCAGGCCCTCCATCTCGGCGATCGCCTCGTAGAGATTGACCAAACCCGGTCCCGAGACGATGCGCTCGGTCGACACGCGGCGATAGCGCAGGCGCAGCCGCTGCAGGATCTTGTCCTCGACCACATCCAGCGGCGCGAAATCGACATGGCCGCCTTCGGTCTCGCAGACGATGTAGCGGCCGCCGCGCCGCACGACATAGGCCGAACCCAGCCCGGTGCCCGGACCGACGATGGTGGTCACGCCCGCATCGGATACCGGCCGGTCCGGACCGCACAGATGCCGCAGATAGGACGGATCGACCTGCGCCACGGCATGGCCGACCGCGCCGAAATCATTGACCAGGACATGTTCGTCCACACCCAGCTTGGCACCAAGCTGCGCCGGCTGGATGATCCACGGATTATTCGTCAGCTTGAGCGTCTCGCCCTGCACCGGGCAGGCGACGGCGATCCCCGCGGCGCGCGGCAGGGGACGCCCGATCTGGCGGGCGAAGGACTCCCATGCCAGTTGCAGGCTGGCATGTTCGGCGCATTTCAGGGTCGTGGCGTTTCCCAGGTCGGTCACCCGGCCCTCGTCCACAGTGGCTATGGCAAAGCGCGCATGCGTGCCGCCGATATCGACCGCTACGATCTCTTTCATGTCGTCTCCGACTCCCTGGATCCTTTATTACCCGGCCCGGGACCGAGGTGCCCCACTCTGCCGGGGCACTTTTTTGTGATCCGTCGTAAAGTGATTTCCCGTTCCCGAGGAGCCGTCAAGTCTCGATTCGCGTCGCGGGCGTCATGCCGCCGGGCGGGGGGCCTGATCGGCCTTCAGGCGCCGCAGGATCGCCGACCGCACCGGGGCGGGAAGGAGCTGGTCCAGCAGGCGCAAGCCGGCGAACAGGCGAGGGAAGATCAGATGCGCGCGGTCTTCCTCGACCGCGCGGGCGATCAGGCGGGCGGCCTGGGGCGCGCTTTGCAGGAAGGGCTTGGCGCTGGCGACGCGGCGGCTCATCGGCGTGTCGACGAAGCCGGGGGAAATCAGGGTCACGCCCACGCCATGGTCGCCGATGCCGTTGCGCAGCGCCTCGGCAAAGCGGGTCAGTCCGGCCTTGGACCCGGAATAGCCGGCGGCGAACGGCAGGGCGTGGAACGCCGCGACCGATCCCACCAGCACGATGTGTCCGCGCCGCCGCGCCACCATGCGTTCGGCCGCCGCCGTCGCCAGCGCGGCCGGGGTGGCATAATTCACCAGGCCGAGTTCCAGCACGGTTTCCGCCCGCTCGGTCTTGTCGGCGGATGGGCGCATGTCGCCCAGGCCGGCGGCCAGGACCAGCAGGTCGACCGGATTCGCCGAATCGTCCTGGCGGAATGCCGCAAGCGCCCCCTGCCCGTCGGACAGGTCCAGCACGCGCGTGATCACCGTGGCGCCGGCCGCGCGGCAATCGCGCGCCACCTGTTCCAGCCGCCCCGCGTCGCGCCCCCACAGGATGAGCGTCCGCCCGGCGCGCGCATAGAACCGGGCGGTTTCCGCGCCGATTCCGCTGGATGCCCCGGTCATCAGGATCGTCGCGGGATCGAACCGTATTTCGCCGCCTGGGCGCCTCCTGGCCATCGGGCCCCTTTCTTTCAAGGCCGGTTCCGTGTCATCACCACGGGGCCGGCGGCGCTGGTCGGCGCCTGATTTCATTCGCCCTTTTGCGGCATCGTACGGACCGGTCATGAACCAAGCGGATCAACTTGTCATCATCCCCGTCGCCGGCCGCCGTCAGATGTCACTGTTCCTTCAACTGCCGCGCCGGCTTTATGCCGGCC
Source organism: Nguyenibacter vanlangensis (assembly GCF_038719015.1). NCBI lineage: Bacteria > Pseudomonadati > Pseudomonadota > Alphaproteobacteria > Acetobacterales > Acetobacteraceae > Nguyenibacter > Nguyenibacter vanlangensis. The sequence continues at coordinate 409,792 of NZ_CP152276.1, read as the reverse complement.
TGCCGGGCTATGTCCCGCCGCTGGACATGGAGCAGAAGGATCTGCTGCATCCTGCCAAAAGCGGGTTCTTCGGCCATGGCCGGGCCCAGTATTTCCTGGCCATGCGCGCGGGACGCCCGGTCGGCCGGATTTCGGCCCATGTCGATGATCTGGCCATCGAGACGCTGGGCGAAAAAATTGGCTTTTTCGGGGCGTTGGACGCGATCGACGATCTCGCGGTCGTCTCGGCCCTGCTGGATGCGGCCTGCGCGTGGCTGCGCGCGCAGGGCATGCCCCTGGCCCGCGGGCCCATGACCCTGAATTCGAACGGCGAACTGGGCATGATGGTGGACGGGCAGCATGCCCCGCCGATGATCGCCATGCCCTGGCATCCGCACTGGCTGCCCGCGATGATCGAAGCTTGCGGCTTTGCCAAGGCGATGGATTTCCTGGCCTATCAGATGGAGATCGGCCCGGCCGCCGAGCAGGCGCACCTGGTACCCGCCAGCCTGCGGATGGGCGAGGGCAAGCTGGGCGACGTGACGACGCGCGGCATGCGCCGTCGGCAGATCGCCGAGGATGGCGAGATCCTGCGTCGGCTCTATAACGAAGCCTGGCGGAACAACTGGGGCTTCGTGCCGCTGACCGCCGACGAGATGCGCGGCATGATCGCGCAGATGAAGCCGATCCTGAAGTCCGAGCACCTTGTACTGATCGAACATAAGGGCGAGCCGGCGGCCGTCGCGCTGGTGGTGCCCAACCTGTACGACGTGGCGGGCGATCTGGGTGGCGCGCCCTCGCCGCTGGGCTGGATCAAGCTGGGCGGGCGGCTGCTGCGGCACCGCTTTCATTCCGCCCGCGTCATTCTGCTGGGCGTCAGCTCCAAGGTCGAGGGCACGGCGCTGGGCGCTATGCTGCCGGCGCTGGCGATCACCGAGCTGATGCGGCGCGGCCGGTCCCTGCCCTATCGTATGGTCGAGATGGGCTGGATCCTGGAGACCAACATGCCGGTACGCCGCCTGATCGAACGGCTGGCGCCCGAACCGTGCAAGCGCTACCGGGTGTATGACCGCAGCCTGACCGACTGAGGAGGTGGAAGGGGGACGATTGCCCCCGTCCGGGTACGGGGGCAGCAGCCCCGCGCACCACGCCGCGATTGGAGGGCCGCGACTGAAAATCGTCCGGCCATGCCGGCCCCATGGCAGGGGCCGGCCGGATAATCAGAAAGCGGTCGAAACGGTGCCCGTCATGCTGAAGCGGGGTTCGACCATGAAGGAATTGCCGTAGCCCAGAGTGGGAGGCATGCTGCCGCTATAGACATAGTGGCTGTTCAGGTCGCTGCCGCGATAGACCACGCCCAGGGCGCCGGTGCGGACGATCGATCCGGTCAGATTCGTGAAATTCAGGCGGAAGGTCGGCGATTTCGCGAACAGGAACGCCGGGAAGTGATAGCCCAGAGACAGCGTGTCCGTCACATAGCCCGGCATGCGCTGGTCACCGGCGATACTGACCGATTGCGGGCCGCTGTAATGTAGGCTGCCGTTGGCAAAGAAGCCCTTGTGGGTATAAGTCAGGCCGAAATTCGCCATCACGTGCGGCGCCATCACCGCCTGCGTGCCCTTCGAATGGATCAGCGTATTGGTATACGGGTCCATCACGTTGCTGTCCTGCGTCGCGTGCAGATACTCGAAGGACGCATAGGGGCTGAAACCGTGGATGGAGCGGCCGGACACCATGACGTCGAAACCGCGCATCGTCTGGTTCCCGATCGACATGGGCGAGAAGCTGTTCATGCCCACATACTGGTCCACGATGCGGTTCGTGACGTTGTAGTTGAACAGCGCCAGGTCGGCGATGATGTATTTGTCGTGATAGCGGTATCCCAGTTCTTCCTTGATGGAATACTGGTTCTTCAGGAAGTTGGGGCCGGACGGCAGCCAGCCCATATCCACTGCGCTGGGCTGGCGGTAATCGCCCTCGGCGTTGACGTAGATCTGGTGATGCTCGTTGAACGTGTAGCCGATCGACAGTTGCGGCAGCGGCTCGGTCCGATTGTTGCTGCAATGCTGGAAATTGTCGCTGTCGTCGCAGACCGAGCCCTTCACCTTGCTGCCGTCGATGTTGGCAAAGCTGGCGGTCCAGCTATTGATCATGGCGAACTTGAAGCCCGCGTGAATCACCAGCCGGTCTTGCAGATATTTCGCGGTATCCTGGATGAACAGCGAATGGATCTCATACCCCGCGTTCTGGCCGAACGTGAAGGCACCGGTCTTGTACAGATACCACGGGCTGGGCGGCGTGCCGTCCGCCCTGGTGTTGCCGCCGGGATAGGACTGGTTCGTATAGTTGTTCTCGTACCAGTAGCCGAGCGACAATACGTTGTGCGGGTCGATCTGGTAGCTCAGCTTGGCGACGGCGCCCACCTGCCGGGTGTCGTTCTGCAGAAAGAAGCTGGTCTGGTTCGGGCCGCTGTAGGGCGTGCCGTCGTCGTTGGAGATGGGGTTGGCGGGTGCGGCATCCCAGCCCTGGCCAAAGCTGAAATAGGGTTGCAGGTCGAAGCTGAGGCGTGCGGGCAGGACAAGGTGCAGCGGCGCGGTCAGGAAGACCTGGTTCCAGTGATCCTTGCTGTTCTGCCAGTAATTGTCGTTCCTGGGATCGTCCGAGCGCCCCCAGCCCTGGCCGGTGTGCTTGTACCGGTAGAATTCCTGCGCGGTCGGGTAGTTGTCGATGGTGAAGTTCTCGTTGTTCCACGACAGGAACACCTTGGCGGTCGAACCGTTCTGCAAGTCCTTCTGGATACCGAAATCCAGGTGGCGGCGTTCGTTGATGCCCGATCCCATCCACGACCGGCTGTGGGTGTTGGAGAACGAGAGGTAGCTGCGCACGCCGCTATTGCCGATCTCGCCCGATTCCAGGCGCAGGAACTCGCGCGACAGATTGTTGGTGCCGTAGGAGAAATCCATCAGCCCGCCGAACTGGTGCGCCGCCGCGTGGCTGCGCTCGTCCATCACGCCGGCGGCGGCGGACATGACGGGCAGGTCGGTCCCCGAACTGCCGGGGGTGACGTTGACTTCTTCCAGGTTCTCGGAATCGATGTCCTCGGCCATGTATTTGGCCGCCGCCGCTGGGGCGCCGTCGACCATCAGCCCCATGTCCAGGTCGGTCAGGCCGCGCACCTGGATCATGCCGCCCTGCATGCCGGCGGTGTCGGGGGTCGAGACGCTGAGGCTGGGCAAATTCTTGATCAGGTCCAACGCCGTGCTGGTCGGCGCGCGCATGTCGATATATTCCTTCGCGACGGTCTGCACGGTGTGCGGTGCCGTCTCCAGACGCATCATGCCGCCGCCCCCGTTCAGCGCCTGCCGGGACGAAGTGACCGAGATGTCTTCCGCCGTCGCGGCGCGCGAGGAAGCGGCGGGGACCTGTGGCGCAGCGGTCGGGGTCGTGCCGGTTGCGGTCCGGCGGGTGGTCGAGGCATGACGGTCTTGCTGGCCGGTTGCGGCGTGCGCGCCCTGGTGGGGCGCCGTGGCGATACAGAACATGCCGGCCAGGCAGGTCATGGCCTGCAACCGGCCCCGCAGTCCCGGCATGCGGGAGAGATACGTCATTCCTCGATCCTTTTCATTTCGTCCTTCGCGCGTCCGGTTCGCGCCATGCATGATGCCGAAACGGGGGAGCCTGATAGACCTTTTTACTGCGAAAGACGAATGATCGCCTCCCGGACCGGTTTGTGGCCGAAATTATGGAGGCGCGGCCGTTACCTCAAGGATAAAAGAAACATCAATCCGTTGCCGTTTTGAGCACGCCCGCTGGCCGCCGTTCGGCCGCCAGCCTGCATGCGCCATCAGCGGGGCCATTGAGGCAGTCTCTTACAAATGGCTCCATCCCGTACGGGCGAATGCCATGGTCTCGCCTGACGGGCCCTGGACCGTGACGCCGGAGATGGTCCGGTCGAACCGGCCGATCCGGGTCACGGCCACGCCGCGCGCGGCGGCGGCCCGGCGCAATGCGTCGTCGTGCGCCGGTGGGACGGCGAGCAGCAATTCGTAGTCGTCGCCGCCCGTCAGGCAGGTGGCCAGCCAGTCCGGCCCCGCTTGGCGGGCGGCCTCCGACAGGGGCACGGATGCGGCGTCGATCCGGGCGCCGACACCGCTTTCGCGCGCCAGGTGGCCCAGATCCTGCACCAGCCCGTCCGAGACATCCATCGCCGCCCGGGCGATGCCGCCCAACCCCAGCCCCAGACGGGGCTCGGGCAGGCGGTAGCGGCGGGCCAGGAAACCGCTGGGATCGGCCAGTTCGCCGCGCAGCGCCCGCAAGCCGAGCGCGCCATCGCCGATCGTGCCCGTGATCCAGATTCCATCGCCGTCGCGCGCGCCGTTGCGGCGCAGCGCCCCGCCCGGCGCCACATGGCCCAGGATGGTCAGCGACAGGACCAGGGGGCCGGACGTCGCCGTGGTGTCGCCGCCGAGCAGGCTGAGCCCGTACAGCGCCTGGTCGGCATGCAACCCTTCGGCGAAGGCGGCGAACCAGGCCTCGTCCCGTGCCGGAGGCTTGGTGACCGACAGCAGATAGCCCAGGGGGGCCGCATCCATTGCCGCCAGGTCGGACAGGTTGCAGCGCAGCAGCTTGCGCCCCACCGTATCGGCCGGGTCGTCCGGCAGGAAATGCACGCCCTCGACCATCGTATCGACCGCGACGACCAGTTCGCGTCCTGCCGGCGCGCGCAGCAACGCCGCGTCGTCGGTCAGGCCCAACGCCCCCTCGCCCGCAAGGGTACGGAAATGCCGCCTGATGAATCCGAATTCGGGCGGCAACGCATCGGGGGTTGGAGGATCGGATGGTTGGTTGGGCATTGGGGAGCGCCGCCCGGTCAGGCCTCTTCGGCTTCCGGCGCGTTGTCGGCGGACGTGCTGGCGGCGGGCGCGGCAGTGCGCAGGCGGCGGGCCAGCGCGTCGAGCACGCCGTTGACCATCTTCGGCTCGTCTCCCGAAAAGAACCCATGGGCGATGTCGAGATATTCGTTGATCACGACGCGGGTCGGCACGCCCTCGACCACCGCCAGTTCGGCGCCGGCGGCCCGCAGCAGCGCGCGTAGCACCGGGTCGAGCCGTGCGAACGGCCAGGATGACGGCAGCACGTCGACGATCAGCGCATCGACCTGCTCGCGCCGGGCGACGGCCGAGCGGGCGACCTGCTCGAACAATTTCGCATCGGCCTCGGGCACCGTACCGTCTTCATAATCTTCCGCCTGATCGCCGGGCACGCGTCCCAGCCGATGGCGCAGGAACTGCGCGATCACCGTCTCGGGCGCGTCGTCGGCCTGCTCGATCTGGAACAGCGCCTGCACGACCGCCACGCGCGACGCGGTGCGCGACCGGGGCTTGTGGCGTGTGCCGTCTTCGTCCTGTACGCCGCTCATGGGCCTGTCTCCTGCTGCCGCTGATCCGTGAAAGGCGGCTTCATCGCCTCTTTATGCCGTCAGGTCCATAGCCCGAGGCGACCGCAGCGCCGGAATCGGCGGCCGGGACCCTGATCGCGGCCGGCCGCTCCTCGCCCGGGCCGACCGGGATCGATTCCAGGATCGCCGCGAAATCCTTGGTTTCACGGAAATCCCAATGCACGCTGGCAAAGCGGATATAGGCCACGATATCGACCTCGCGCAGCGTGTCCATCACCAGCTTGCCGATGTCGCGCGATGCGATGTCCGTCTCGCCCGATGCCTCCAACTGGCGCACCAGGCCGTTGACGATGCGGTCGATCCGGTCTTCGTCCACCGGGCGCTTGCGCAGGGCCACGCGGATCGAGCGCGCCAGCTTGTCGCGCTCGAACGGCACCCTGCGCCCGTCGGCCTTGACGACATACAGGTCGCGCAGTTGCACCCGCTCGATGGTGGTAAAGCGCTGGCTGCAGGACGCGCAGATACGGCGACGGCGAATCGCGGTTCCGTCCTCGTGCGGACGGCTGTCCTTTACCTGGGTGTCCTCGTGACCACAAAAAGGGCATCGCATGCGTGCGGGCTTCCCAACCGGCGTTGCGGCGCGTGCCGGCTGTCCGACGGGCGCCCGAGTTCGTCATCGCGGAACATGTGGCGGAATCCGCCGCCAATCGTGCCCCGGCGCGTAGCCCGCACGAAATGCGCATGAAATCGCCCGGGCGCAAGCCCGGACGTGCGATCGCCCGGTTTTCGGCGACTCAGGCTTGCTGGTAATATTCCTGCTGGTAACGTCGCAGCGAACAAACAGGCAAGGACCCCATGATGACGCGACGCGCGCTGCTGGTCGGAATGCTGGCCCTGGCGGGTACCGTTGGTGCCCGGCCGGCCCTGGCGGCAGACGCCCCCTCGCCGGCGGTGCCGGGACAGCCCCCCCCTGGACAGGCCGACGCCGGCGCCGATATCGACATACGCGATAGCTGGATGCAGATCCTGCAGCCCGACCGCCGAATCGCCACCGGCTATTTCACCATCGAAAATCGCGGCAAGGACGCCCATCTGCTGAACGGAGTAACCGCGCCGGCCTGCCATGCCCTGTATGCCCACCATACAGAGCAGGAAAGCACCGGGGAGACCGCGGCGCTGTTCGACCATCTGGCGCTGCCGGCGCAGACGGTCCTGGTCTTTCCGCCGGGCGGGTATCACCTGATCTGCAGCGGGTATGACGACAGCGTGCAGCCCGGACGGCGCATTCCGGTGACGTTTCATTTCCTGGGAGGCACGACGCGAACCGTGCCGTTCGATATCCGGCCCAACCCAGACCAGACCGACGCGACGCCGTAGCACGGCCCCTGCCGACGCGGCCCGCGCGGCGTTTTCCCGTCGCGGGCCGCGGGCCGGCACGTCCTCAGGCCGCGGCGGCAAACGTGCTGGTCAGGGTGCGGCGCACCGCCTGCTGCCAGCCTTTCAGCATCGTCTCGCGCTGGGTGGCGTCCATCGCGGCGTCGAAGACGCGGCCGCGGGCCCAGCGGGCGGCGACATCGTCCAGATCGGTCCAGACCCCGGTCGCCAGGCCGGCCAGATAGGCGGCCCCGGTCGCCGTGGTTTCGAGATGGCGGGGCCGTTCGACCCGGGCCTGCAGGATGTCCGCCAGGAACTGGCAGAACCAGTCATTGGCCGCCATACCGCCATCGACGCGCAATGTCGTCACCGCCCCGCCGCCATCCCGGGCCATCGCCGCCATCAGGTCGTAGGTCTGATAGGCCACCGATTCCAGCGCCGCGCGGGCGATGTGCGCGGCCGTGGCGTCCAGGGTCAGGCCGCAGATCAGCCCGCGCGCCTCGGGATCCCAGTGCGGCGCGCCCAGTCCGACGAAGCCCGGCACCATATAGACGCCGTGGCTGTGCGGTATCCGGGTGGCCAGATCGTCGGTCTGCGAGGCATGGGTGATCAGGTGCAGTCCGTCGCGCAGCCATTTGATCGCGGCCCCGGCGACGAAGATCGCGCCTTCCAGCGCGTAGACCGTGCGGTTGCCGATGCGATAGCCGATCGTGGTCAGCATGCGATTGGCCGACTGTACCGCGGCTTCGCCGGTATTGAGCAGGACGAAGCAGCCAGTGCCGTAGGTCGCCTTGGCCATGCCGGGCCGGAAGCAGGCCTGCCCGACCAGGGCCGCCTGCTGGTCGCCCGCCATGCCCGCGACCGGAATTGCCCGCCCGAACAAGGCGGGATCGGTTTCGCCATAGATCTCGCTGTTGCTGCGCACCTGGGGCAGCAGCGCGGGCGGGATATCGAACAGACGCAGCAGATCGTCGTCCCAGACCTGGCGGTGGATATCGAACAGCAGGGTGCGCGACGCATTCGTGACGTCCGTGGCATGGACGCGGCCGCCGGTCAGGCGCCACAGCAGGAAGGAGTCGATGGTGCCGAAGGCCAGCTTTCCCGCTTCGGCATCGCGGCGGGCGCCCGGGACGTTATCGAGGATCCAGGCCAGCTTGGTCGCCGAAAAATACGGATCGAGCAGCAGGCCGGTACGCTGGCGCACCAGGTCCTCGTGCCCTTCCTGACGCATCCGGACGCACATCGGCGCGGTGCGGCGATCCTGCCAGACGATGGCCCGATGGATCGGCGCGCCGGTCGCGCGGTCCCATACCACGATCGTCTCGCGCTGGTTGGTGATGCCCAGCGCGGCGATCGACCCCGCGCCGCCGCCCTGCTCGATCGTTTCGCGCGCCGTGGCCAGCGTATCGCGCCAGATCTCGTCGGCATCATGCTCGACCCAACCATGGTCGGGGTAGTGCTGGGCGAATTCGCGGCGGCTGGAAGCCAGTTCCTCGGCATCGCGGTCGAACAGGATGCTGCGGGTGGACGTCGTTCCCTGGTCGATCGCCAGGACTGTGGTCTTGTCGTTCATATGTCTTGCTCCTGACTTGGCTTCGTCGGTGTCAGCGGCGCGCGGCGATATAAGGCGGCGGGGCGGCGTCCGGGCTGGGGAAGGGTTCGACCTTCGCGGGTTCGCCGGGGCCGGATTCGATCTGGCTGGGCGGACGGCGCCGGGGCATGTAGGGCAGCACGAGGAACTGGAACGCCCCGCCCCCGATCACGCCGCCCACCAGGGGACCGACGATCGGCACCCACCAGTAATGGCCCGGCGACGGCAGGGCCGTCGGCCCCCAGCCGGCCAGGAAGCAGAACAGGCGCGGCCCGAAATCGCGCGCCGGGTTCAGCGCCCAGGCTTCGAGATATCCCGCGCAGCCGCCCAGCGCCGCGACCAGCAGGCCGATGATCAGCGCGCCGGAATTCGCCTGCGGCGCCTGGGTATTGTATTCGGACGTGACCGCGAAGATCCCCAGCAGCAGCATCGCGGTCAGGATGATCTCGTCGACCAGGGCGTGCAGCGGGGTGATGGCCTCGCCGGGATGGGTGAAGAACACGCCCGCCGCGCCGCCGTCATGCATGCGGTCGAAATGATGCAGCATGTTGTAATGGTCGATCACCGGCGCATAGAGCACGTAGACGATCGCCGCTCCGGCCACGCCGCCCAGGATCTGGGCTGCGTTGTACGGCAGCACCTTGCGCCAGGGAAAACCCCGATAGAGCGCAAGCGCCAGCGTGACCGCCGGGTTGGCGTGCGTGCCGGACACCGCCCCGGTGACGTAGATGGCGATCATGACCGCCAGCCCCCAGACGATGCACACGCCCCAATAGGCGGTGCGATAGGGACTGGGATCGTAGAGGAAATACATTCCCGCCACGGCATCACCGATCAGGACGATGATGAAGACCGCGATGAATTCGGAGATCAGCTCTCCGACGAATTGCCTGTCCTTGAACATGTTCCCGCTTCTTTTCCGTTGTTGTCGGGGAAATGTCGCGTTCGGGCGGCAGCGCGCCGCGGGGCGTTCAGCTTGCCATCGCGATCGGCGCCTGTCCGGACGGTCCTGGCGCGCCGGTCCGGCGCGCGTTCACATATCGCTCCAGCCGGGCGGCGTCGTCGCGGCCGACATGCAGGCCCAGGCGCGAGCGGCGCCACAGGATGTCGTCGGCCGTCTCCGCCCATTCCTCGCGGAGCAGATAATCCACCTCGCGCGCCGTCAGTCCGGCGCCGAATTCCTCGCCCAGATCGGCCATCTGGCGCGCGTCGCCGATGATGGCCCAGGCACGCGTGCCGTAATTGCGCGCCAGCCGCCAGGCCGTCCGTTCCGGCAGGAAGGGCGCGTCGGCGCGCAGTCGCTCCAATACAGCATCGAAACCGCCCGGCCCCAGATCGCCCCCCGGCAGCGGCTGATCGGCCGTCCACCCCGCGCCCGTCACCACGGGCAGGTACGGCGCCAGCTTTTCCAGCGCGTGTTCGGCCAGGCGGCGATAGGTCGTGATCTTGCCGCCGAAGATCGACAGCAGGGGGGCGCCGCCCGGAGTGGCGCCTGAAGCATCGTCCGGGACGTCGACATCCAGCACATAGTCGCGCGTGACCGCCGACGCATTCTGCGCCGCGTCGTCATAGAGCGGCCGGACGCCCGCATAGGACCAGACGACATCGGACGGCGCGATCGGCTTGTGGAAATAGCGGTTCACGCTGTCGCACAGATAGCGGATTTCCTCGGGCGAGATCTCGACCTGGCCCGGATCGGACGTCCAGGGCACGTCCGTGGTGCCGATCAGGGTGAAATCCTGCTCGTACGGGATGACGAAGACGATGCGCCGGTCGGGATTCTGCAGGATATAGGCCTGTTCTCCGTCGAACTGGCGCGGCACCACGATATGGCTGCCCTTGACCATGCGCACATGCTTGGTGGTCGCGACGCCCAGCCGGTCGCGCAACACGCGGTCGACCCAGGGCCCGGCGGCGTTGACCAGGGCACGCGCGCGCACCGTGCGGACCGGCCCGCCCCGCGCGTCGGCCAGCTCGGCCTCCCACACCGTGCCGGCGCGGCGGGCCCTGACCAGGGTGGTGCGCGTGCGGATCTCCGCGCCACGGGCGCGCGCATCCATCGCATTCAGCACCACCAGTCGGCTGTCCTGCACCCATCCGTCGGAATAGATGAAGCCGCGCCGGTATTCGTCGCGCAGCGGCAGGCCCGCCGGATCGTCGTGCAGCCGGACGGCGCGCGAGCGCGGCAGGGTCATGCGCCCGCCCAGATGCCCGCCGAGATGATCGTACAGGAAAAGGCCCAGCCGCAGCATCCAGGCCGGCCGCACCAGGCGCGAATGCGGCAGGACGAAAGACAGCGGCCAGATGATGTGCGGGGCGATGCGCAGCAGCCGCTCGCGCTCCATCAACGCTTCGCGCACCAGGCGGAATTCGTAATATTCCAGGTAGCGCAGGCCGCCGTGGATCAGCTTGGTGCTGGCCGATGACGTGTGGTTGGCCAGGTCATGCTGCTCCACCAGCAGCACCGAGGCCCCGCGCCCAGCCGCATCGCGCGCGATGCCCGCGCCGTTGATGCCGCCGCCCACGATCAGCAGATCATAGAGCGCCGTGTCTGCGGACACCGTGTCGGCGGCGATTATGGTTCCAGTGTCGGATCCCATTGCATTCTCCTCGAGAATGTTCGTAAACGAACATAACTCGTGCATTCAACAGGAATCCCCGCAAGCTTCCGGCACATTTTCGTGACATTTCGCGCAGGACGGCACCAAAATTGTTCGTTTTAGAATATTTTGGTTCGTTTTCAGGGCTCGGCGATGTGCAGGGCGACCTGATGCGCGTCCAGCAGGGCGCGGATGGCGGGCGGCGGCGCGCGATCGGTGAACAGGGCGTGGATATGCGACAGGTTTCCGACCCGCCCCATCGGACGGCGGGCGAACTTGGTATGATCGGCCAGCAGGAAGATCCTGCGCGCGTTGCGCATGATGGCCTGTGCCAGGTCGATCTCGTCCAGGTCGAAATCCAGCAACGTGCCGTCTTCCTCGATGCCGCTGATGCCGATCACGCCGTAATCGGCGCGATACTGGTCGATCATCGCGGTGGCGGTGGGGCCGGTGATGCCGCCGTCATGCGCGCGGACGGAGCCGCCCGCGATCACCACGCGGAAATCGGCCTGCGGCGACAGGATCGCCGCCACGTGCAGATTGTTGGTGATGACGCGCAGCGCCCGGTGCCGCAGCAGCGCGCGGGCGAACGCCTCGGTCGTCGTGCCGATATTGATGAAGAGCGAGGAATTGTCGGGAATGTCCCGCGCCGCCAGTTGGCCGATCGCCTCCTTCTCGCGCCGGTTGAGGATCTGGCGTTCGGTATAGGCGATATTCTCGATGGACGAGACCAGGCCCGCACCGCCGTGATGGCGCGTCACCAGCCCCGCGCCGGCCAGGTGGTTGACATCGCGGCGGATCGTCTGGACCGCGACCTGCAGCCGTTGGGCCAGTTCCTCGTTCGAGACATAGCCGCGCAGCCGGACCAGCGACAGGATCTCGCGATGCCGTTCGTCGGTCGGGATGCGGCTCATCGTGCCCTACCCTCCGGACCCGGCCAGCACCTGCAGCACGGCGGCGCCGTAGCGGTCCAGTTTCGATGCGCCCACGCCCTTGATCCGGCCCAGCGCGTCCAGCGTCGCCGGCCGTTCGACGGCAATGTCGTGCAGCACGGCATCGTGGAAGATCACATAGGGCGGAATTTCCTGTTCCCGGGCTTCGCCCAGTCGCCAGGCGCGCAGGGCCGCGAAGGGGGCCTCGGCCTCGGGCGGCAGAGAGATGGCGACCTTGCCGCCGCCGGCCGCCCGGCCGGTGCGCGCGCTGCCCGCGGCACGCAGGGCGTCGGCCGCGTCGTCGCGCAGCATCACCCGTTCCTCGCCCCGCAGGATGGGGCGCGCCACGTCCTGGTTCAAGGCCAGCGCGTTGAATTCGCCCGAAACCCGGATCGCGCCCCGCGCGATCAATTGCCGGATCACCCCGCGCCAGAACAGTTCCGGCCTGTCGCGGCCGATGCCGAACACGGTCAGCCGGTCATGGCTGTGGCGCGCCGCCATCTCGCTGTCCTTGCCCCGCAGCACCGAGGCGACATGCACCGCGCCGAATTTCTGGCCGATGCGATAGATGGCCGAAAGCACCTTCTGCGCCTCGACCGTGCCGTCGAACGACGCCACCGGGTTGCGGCAATTGTCGCAATGACCGCAGGGTTCGGCCAGGTTCTCGCCGAAACAGGCCAGCAGCGCCTGGGTCCGGCAGCCGGTGGTTTCGGTCAGCGCGATCATCGCCTCGAGCCGCGCGCTCATGACCCGTTTCTGGATGTCGGGGGCGCTAGATTGCTCCAGCCAGTGGCGGGCGCGGGCGATGTCGTCGCCGCCATAGAGCAGGACCGTGTCCGATTTTTCGCCGTCGCGGCCGGCCCGGCCGATCTGCTGGTAATAGGCCTCGGGCGAGGACGGCATGTCCAGATGCACCACCGCCCGGACATCCGGCCGATCGATCCCCATGCCGAACGCGATGGTCGCGACGATCACCACCGGTTCGCCCGAGCGAAAACGAAGCAATGCCGCGCGCTTTTCGATCGGCGACAGGCCGGCGTGGAACGGCAGGGCGGGCCAATCGCGCTCACGCAGCGAGCGGGCCACGCGTTCGGTCTTGTTGCGGCTGCCGCAATAGACGATCACCGCCTCGCCGCCGTGGCGGTCCAGCACGTCGAGCAACTGCCGCGTTTCCGCGGTCTTGGGCCGGACCGCGATATCCAGGTTGGGCCGGTGGAAGCTGGCCCGCAGCACGGTCGCGTCCGGCATGGCCAGCGCGTCGAGAATATCGGCCTGGGTGCGCGGGTCGGCGGTGGCGGTCAGCGCGATGCGCGGCACCCCGGGGAAATGCTCTGGCAGGCTGGCCAGCGCGCGGTATTCCGGACGGAATTCATGCCCCCAGGCCGAAATGCAATGCGCCTCGTCGATCGCGATGACCGAGATGGCGAGCCGGGAGAGACGCTCCAGCGTGCCAGGAGACAGCAATCGTTCGGGCGAGACATACAGGATGTCCAGCCGGCCGGCCGCCAGGTCCGCGCGCACCCGGGCCGCGTCCTCGGGCTCGAGTTCGGAATGAAGCGCGCCGGCATTGACGCCCACCTGGCGCAGGGCCGCGACCTGATCGTCCATCAGCGCGATCAGCGGCGAGATCACCAATCCCGTGCCGGGACGGCTGAGGGCCGGAACCTGGTAACAGATGCTCTTGCCGCCGCCGGTCGGCATCAGGACCAGGCAATCGCGCCCGGCCATGACCGCGTCGACCGCCTGTTCCTGGAGGCCGCGGAAATCGGGGAAGCCAAAGACCCGCGCCAGGATCGCGCGCGGCGAGTCGGGGGGCACATGGCCGGTCATGCCGGCATCCGGCGCATCGGCCTGCCGGCGGTCAGGAAGCACCGATTTCGATTTCGACCCGGCGCGCGCCGACGGCGCCGTCCTCGTTCGACGGCGGGCGGGGGGACTGCCGGATACGGCTGGGGGCGACTCCGTCGGCAACCAGTTGGTCCGCCACCTTCTTCGCCCGGTCGACGGCCAGCAGCGCGTCGGCCGACAGGTCGCCATGGGCCGCGGCATAGCCTTCGACACTGACGGATGCCTGCGGATACAGCGCCGCCTGCTGGGCCGCATGCGTGACGACCCAGCGGGCCGGATCGTCCAGCCTGCTGGAATCACGCGTGAAGAATACGACGAATTTCCGAGACGGTCCGTTCGTGCAACCCGCCAGAAGGCAGAGACCCAGAATCAGTGACAGGCGACGCATCGGCAGCCCTCCCCCTTGTGTCGGCTGATGGATGAATCGGCCGCCAACAATGCGGAAAAGTCAGCGACGTAACGATAATGCCTTGGTGCCCGCTGGCGGCCGCGCCGTCAACCTCTCGCCGCCGGCATGTCAGCAGAGCGGCGTTTCAGACGGGGGCGGCGCGCGCGTGGCCTGCGGTCAGGTGCCAGACGCGGTCCAGGCGTTCGACGCCGACCAGGCGATGCGCGATCAGGATCACCGTGCGGCCGGTTGTCACCGCATAGAGGGTCTCCAGGAAGTCGCGTTCGGTCCGGGCGTCCAGGCCGGTCGCGGGTTCGTCCAGGATCAGGATCGGCGCGTCGGAGAGCAGCGTGCGCGCCAGGGCGATGCGCCGCCCCTGCCCGCCGGACAGGGCGGTTCCGCCCTCGCCCAGCCAGGTGTCCAGCCCATCGGGCAGCGCGCGCACCACGTCGCCGACCTGCGCGCGGTCCAGGGCCGTCCATAACGCGGCGTCGTCGGCATCCGGCCGGCCCAGCAGCAGATTGGCGCGGATCGTATCGGCGAAGAGATGCGTGGCCTGCGACAGCCAGGCGACCCGCCGCCGGACGGAACGGTCATCCAGGGCGGCCAGGTCCTGGCCGCCCAGCAGGATCCGCCCCGTGTCGGGGGCCGCGACCTTCAGCAGCAGCGCCGCCAGGGTGGATTTGCCGATTCCGGACGGCCCCAGCACCGCGACCCGCGACCCGGCCGGAATATCCAGGGTCAGCCCGTCGAATACCGGGGCCCGATCGGCCTGCCAGCGAAACCCGACCTGCTCGAAGCGAATATCCGTACCGGCGGGCGCCGGAAGCGTAGCCGGCGGAACCCGCTTCGCCAGGCCGCCCTCGCCGGCCGAGACCACGCGGGCCGCCGCCCGGCTGATCCCGCCGGCCAGGGCGCCGGCGCGGGTCAGCCCCGCGGCGCTTTCGAACCCGGCGATGACCAGAAACAGCAGCGCGGCGCCACGCACGGCCGGAACGGGGCCCAGCCCCACCCCCGACACGGACGCCAGGACCGCGATGACCGCCGCCTGGCCGCACAGATAGGAAGCGCCGCCCAGCAGCGCCAGTAGCCGCGCCTGCCGCGCCTGCCCGTCCAGCAGGGACCTGTCGCGTGCCTGGACATGCGCCAGGATGCGCGCCTCGGCGCCGAAGGCCCGCACCTCGCGCAGGCCGCTGACCAGGTCGAGCACGCCGATCCGCAGCGCCGCCAGGCGGTGGCCCAGCATCGCGGCCTCGCGCCGGCCCAGCAGGGCGGCGGCCAGCGGCATCAGGAACGCGCCGGTCACGAACAGCCCGCCCAGGATGGCGGCCAGCGCGCGATCGGCCCCGTAGGAGGCCCAGACGAGGACGGGCAGGACCAGGCAGGCCCCCGCCAGCGGCACCAGGATCCGCAGATACAGCCCGTCCAGGGCTTCGACGTCCGAAACCAGGCGCGACAGCAGGTCGCCGGCGCGGCGGAACCCCAGCCCCGCCGCCGCCCCGCCGGCCAGCCGGCGGAAGAACCAGACGCGGATATCGGCCAGGGCGCGGAACATCGCATCATGGGTGAGCAGGCGTTCGGCATAGCGCAGTACGACGCGCAGCACCCCCGAGACGCGCAGCAGCAGCGCCCCCGCCACCACGCCGGCCGCCGCCGTGGCGGCCAGGCGCGCGCCGGCACCGCGCATCAGCACCAGGCCGGACAGCAGCGCCAGCAGGGACAGGAACAGCCCCGCGAGCAGCAGCGGCGCGCGGCCGCGCCACAATGCCAGGACCTGCAGGACCGGGGCCAGCCCGTCATGGTCGTGCCGGGGCACAGCCGGCATCGTGTTGTCCGGCATCTTGTCCCGCATCTTATCCGGCATGGGCGGGCTCCTCGGATATGGTGGCGTCCTGTCCGGGGTTCTGGCGCGCGCCCAGGTCCAGGCAGGCCCCCGGCAGCGCGCGGGCGGCTGCCGAATGGGTGGACAGGATGACGGTCCGTCCCTGGGCCAGCGCGCGCAGGCTGGCGAAGATGTCGGCCTCGGTCGCCGGGTCCAGGTGAGCGGTGGGTTCGTCCAGCAGCAGAAGCGGCGCGTTCTTGAGGTAGGCCCGCGCGATGGCCACGCGCTGGGCCTGCCCGCCCGACAGGCCGAACCCGCCCTCGCCGATCCTGGTGTCCAGCCCGTCCGGCAGGCCCGGCATGAACCGGTCGATCGCGGCCGCGCGCACCGCGTCCATCACGGCGTCTTCCGTGGCGTCGGGCCGGGCGAACAGAATGTTCTCACGCAAGGTACCGGCGAACAGCACCGGCCTTTGCCCGATCCACGAGATCAGGCCGGACAGGGCCGCGGGCGGCAGGCCGGCGATATCCGCCCCGCCGATCAGCACCCTGCCCTGGTCGGGTGCGATGAAGCCCAGGATCATTTCGATGATCGTCGACTTGCCCGATCCCGACGGACCGACGAGAATCAGCGTCTCGCCGGGCCGGACCTCGAAACTGAGATTGCGCAGTACGGCGCCGCGTGCCGGATCCCATGCGAACGTCACGTCGCAAAAGCGCAGTTCGACGCCCCCGGCCGTGCGTTGGGGAATGGTGGCCTGCATGTCCGGCCGGCCCGCCGTCTGCGCCGCGGCGGGCTTGTCGGGACCGGCGGGAAGATCGGCCATGGCGGACGCGGCGCCCGCGGCATGGGCGCGATCCTGATAGGCCAGGGCCAGTCCCCGGAGCGGGGCGAAGAATTCGGGCACCAGCAGCAGGACGAACAGGCCGCGCATCGCGCTGCCGGCCAGCGCCGGCGATGCCGCGCCGGCCCGATGCAGCGCCAGCACGGTGCCGCCGTCATGCAGCACGATCAGGATCAGAGCCGCGACCATGGCGCAATCGATCGACGCCGAGGACAGGAAGGCGACGCGCAGCACCTTCATGGTCCGGCGGCGCAGTTCGTCGGCGGCGGCGGCCAGGCGCGCGGCCTCGTCATCCGTGCGGTTCAGCAGGACGATCGTCGCGATGCCTCGCACCCGGTCCAGGAACCGTGCCTGCAGCCGCGTCATCGCCAGGAACTGGTTGCGCGACGCCATTGCGGCCCCGATGCCGAACAAGGCCTGGCCGACCGGCACCGCCAGGCCGCAGACGGCCATGATGGCGGCCGATCCGGGCTGGACCAGGGCGGCCAGCACGGCAATCAGGCCCGGCACGGCGATCCACAGGATCGAGGCGGGCACCCAGCGGGCAAAGAAGCCGTCCAGAGCCTCGATCCGGTCGACGGCCAGCGCGGTCAGTTCGGCGCTGTGCTGCCGCCGCAGCAGCGCCGGACCGCCGCGCAGGATCGCCGCCAGGGCGTCGGTCCGCAGGCGGCGCCGCGCCGCGCGACCGGCGCCGGCCGCCGCCACGTCGCCCGCGACGGCCAGCAGCCCGCGCAGGACCGCCAGCACGGCAAGCGCCGCCAGCCACGTGCCCGCACCACGGCCGCCCCCCGGTCCGACCAGCACCGACGCCAGGATCGCGGCCATGCACCACGCCTGCCCGACCGCCGTCAGGCCCGACAACAGGCCCGCCGCCACCACGGGCAGGGCCCGTACGCGCCCCATACGGGACTGGGCCCGGGTCCAGGCCCGCATCACTGTTTTGTCACCGCTCATGAGCCCGTTCTATAATCGAAGCGGGGGGTCAGGGACACCCATTCCCGCCAGTACCGTGTCGGAACATGTCGGCACATGTCAGCCGGCGGCGCGTTTCTCGCGCGCATGGGCCAGTTGTATCGGGAAGAGCAGCACATAGCGCGTGCCGTTCTCCTCGGAGATATCCATGACGCCGCCCAACTGCCGGACGAAGCCCCGAATCAGTTGCGTACCGAGGCCGCTGCGCTGTTCCGCCGAGCGGCGATGGCCCTCGGCCAGGCCGATTCCGTCATCGGCGACGCTGAGCCGCGCATGCCGGCCGTCGGCACGCGCCAGCATGACGGCGACCGAACCGTGGCGGCCGTCGGGGAAGGCGTATTTGATCGCGTTGCTGACGATTTCGGTCACGATCAGGGCCATGGGCACGGCCTGGTCGGGCCCGAGTTCCAGCCCTTCGGCATCGACGGACAGCGTGATCCTTCCGCCCTGGTCCTCGCCCGCCGCCTGGAAGATCTGGTGGCAGAGTTCGGTCACGAACTGTTCCATGCTGAGGCTGAGCAGTTCGCCGTCGGAATAGAGATAGCGATGCAGGGTCGCCAGGGCGCGCACCCGGTCGCGGGCCTGGGCGAATTCCTCGCGCGCTTCGGGCAGGCGGATGCGGTTGCCTTGCAGATTCAGCAGCGACGCGACGATCTGCAGGTTGTTCTTCACTCGGTGATGCATTTCCTTCAGCAGCAGGTCCTGCCGGGCCGAAGCGCGTGCCAGCCGCTGCTCGTGCCGGGTCAGGCTGCGCGTCGCCTTGGTGAAGGCCGCGGCCAGCCGGCGGATCTCGACCGGCATGGCCCAGCTATAGCGCGCGTCGAACACGCCGCCATCCGCCTGCCAGAGTTCGACCGAACTGGTCAGGCGGCGCAGCGGCGCGACCAGCAGCACGTTCGCGCTCATCGCCACGCCGGTCAGGCCGCACCCCAGCAGGGCGATGATGACGAACAGCCAGATGACGAACATGACCAGCGCGTGGGTCTCGGCCATGTTGCGGCGGGTCATCGTCAGGGCGCCGACGCCGCCCTCGACCGGACCGAACGCATAGGCCGCGTCGCCGACGGACAGCACCTGGCGCCCGTAATGACCGGGCTGAAAGGCGGCGACCCAGGCCATGACCTGCGCGGGTGGCTGACGCGGGCGCCAGCAATCGCCGCAGAGCGGCGCGATATTATGGTCCCGCCCGACGATCCAGGCATCGATCGCGCCGTCCTTCTGGATGAAATCCAGGCGCGGATCGCCGATCTGCAGGTGATGGCGCGTCCAGACGACCGGCATGATCGCGGTCAGGAAACCGTGGCGCACCGGATTGCCCCCACTGTCGGCGATCATGGTGGCGATGGTGATGCGGATATAGGAACGTCCGTCCGGGTCCTGTCCGGGAACGTCCAGCGGCACGATCCGCACGTCGCCGCTGAAGCTGGGCAGTTCGTCCGTCGATAACTGGGGTGGCAAGGGCAATGGCGCGCCGCTGTTCACCGCCACGACGATCATCCCCCTGTCATCCAGCAGCGCGAGCTGCCGGTAGAAATGGCCGGTCAGGGACTGGGCGAGCTGCAGCGTGTTCCCCACGCCCTGTTCGTCCAGGGCCATGCGGCTGACGGATGACAGCATGGCGCTGACATGGTCGACGTCGTGGCGAATTTCCAGGTCGATGCGGCTGACGGCCATGTCGGCGCGAAAGGCCGGCGCCGCCAGCGTGTGGCGATAGCTGTTCCATGCCTGCAGCCCGCCGATGATGGCGATCGGCCCGGCGGACAGCAGGATGATCATCACCATGCGCGTGCTGACCGTGTCGAACAGCCGCCAGACTCGTGCCGGATACGGCGTCTCGCCCCCCGGACGGCGGTACCCCTTGTCGCGCTCCATCTATTCCTTGGTCTTGCGATCTTCCTCGATTAGACGCAGCAGTTCCTCGGGTACCGGCTCACGCGCGATCTCGTCGAACAATTGATGCAGCCCGCGCTTGAGCCAGAGTTCGAACGGGTCGTCTTGCTGGGCTTTCCTGACGGGTTTGGGCTGCCTGGAAGAATGTGCATCCTTGGGCGGCGTCATCGTTGATCCCTGAGGCCCACTTATACCCCGCCAAAACTCTCGCGCATGTGCTCCGGTTGCACAATTCTCCTTCGAGACTAAAACACCGCTCGGCGACCGTCCAGCCGCCGGATGTCGCGCATGAGCGTTTGCGAAACGCCGGTCCACCTAATTCCCCACCCCCGTTTCAGGCCCCGTTTCAGGCATGGAGGACCGGCGCCCCTGCCTCGCGTTCGGCCAGCAGGTTGCGCATCCGGGCGACGCGGGCCTTGAGCGCGTTGCTTTCGGCCCCCTCGCCGACCATCCAGGCTTCCAACTGGCGGCGGGCGCGGAAGACGCGGCTCTTGGCCGTGCCGACAGCGCAGCCGGTGGCGTCGGCCAGCGCCTCGTAGCTCATGCCGTGCATGACGACCATGATCAGCGCCTCGCGCTGATCCTCGGGCAGCCGGTCCAGCGCCTCGGCCAGGTCTTTCAGCGC
This sequence comes from Nguyenibacter vanlangensis, assembly GCF_038719015.1. Classification (NCBI taxonomy): domain Bacteria; kingdom Pseudomonadati; phylum Pseudomonadota; class Alphaproteobacteria; order Acetobacterales; family Acetobacteraceae; genus Nguyenibacter; species Nguyenibacter vanlangensis. The sequence continues at coordinate 389,529 of NZ_CP152276.1, read as the reverse complement.
CAGCCGATCCTCGTGCGCGGCCGCGGTCGCCAGCGCCGCGGCGGGGACGTCCTCGATATCCGTCGTCTCGCGCCGCTTGCGCAGGTCGGAGATGAAGCGGTTGCGCAGAATGCGATGCATCCACGCCGAAAAATTCGTGCCGGGAATGAAACTCTCTTGGGCGGCGAGCGCGTTACAGACCGCATCTTGCACCAGGTCCTCGGCCAGTGTCCGATTGCGCGTCAGGGCCAGTGCCTGCACCCGCAGCCGCGGAAGGATCGCGATGACCTGATCATGAAAGCTGTTGGACATTATTTCGTTTCCCTTCGCACGACTTCCCGTCACACGGCGAAACAATGAACAGACTTGTGGCAAGGTTGCATTTTTTTCATGACGAAACTGTGAGGTAATGCATCGTGCCGGGCGGGACGCCATCGGCCGGGGCCCATGCGGGCCCCTATTCGGTATCCGGAGCCGGCATGTCGCCGCGCGCTTTCGCCACGAGTTTGGTCAACTGCGCCCGCGCGCGCGAAACGCGGGCCTTCATCGTGCCCACCGGAACGCCGCAGATGCCGGCTGCTTCCTCGTGAGTCATCTCCTGGGCGCCGACCAGGATCAGGGCCTCGCGCAGCAAAGGCGGCAGCAGCCAGAACACGTTTTCAAGATCGCGGACATCGTCGCGGACGCTGGCCGGGCGGCTTTCGGCCCGGCGTTGGGCCTGGACGGCGTAATCGTTCATCACCACCTGCTCGCGCAGATGGCGGCGCCGCTGCTCGTAGAAGACGTTACGCTGGATCGTGAACAGCCACGCCTTGAGATTGGTGTCGGCCTGGAACTGCTCCAGCGCCGCGAGGGCACGGACCAGCGTTTCTTGCACCAGGTCGTCGGACGACGCGGGATCCCGCGTCAAAAAACGTGCGAACCCGCGCAGATCCGGCAAAAGAGACATGATCTCGCGCCGCAGTTGCGATACCGTACGGCCGCTCGTCGAGCCGGTGACCGATGCCAGGACGTGTCCCCTCCCTTCTTGCCGACAATTGTGACACTGTCATGCTCCAAACTGTAACATAATCCGATGGGAGTTGAATGTCCGATGCCCCTCTCGCGGCGGCAGGATCTGATCCGTGCCCTTCCTTACGCCAGGCGTTATGCCCGCGCCCTGACGGGCAGCCAACCGCGCGGCGACCTGCTGGTCGCCGAAAGCCTGCGTGAACTGGCAGTTTCGGATACGGGGGAGATGTCACCCCGGCACAGCCTGTATCGGAGCATTTCACGACAATTTCAACCGCAGGACACTTCCGGCACGCGGGACGGGCTGGGTGGGGTGGAGCGCAAGCTGCTGCTGCTGACCGCGCTGGAGGAACTGACGGTTTCCGAAGCCGCCAAGGTTCTGGAGACGGAGGTCCAGCGCGCGTCGGACATTCTGGCGCATGCCCATGCCGGGCTACGCACGGTCGCCGAGACCTCGATCCTGATCATCGAGGACGAACCGATCATTGCCATGGACATCGAGGAACTGGTCCGCAGTTGCGGCCATCAGGTCGCGGGCGTCGCCGCGACCGAGGCCGACGCGATCGAGCTGGCGCGCCGGACGCGGCCCGGGCTGATCCTGGCCGACATCAATCTTGGCGCCGGCGGCGACGGGATGAACGCGGTGGCCAGCATCCTGCGCCAACATGACGCGCCGGTCATCTTCGTCACCGCCTATCCGGAACGGCTGCTGACCGGCGAGGCGGTCGAGCCGACCTTCGTCATCACCAAGCCGTTCGAACCGACGACGCTGGCGATCGCGACCTATCAGGCGGTCACCGGCGGCCCGCAGATCGATTAGTCAAATCGGCTGGCGGAGGCAGCCGGCCGCGTGCCTCTTGCGCCGGGTGGCACGCATGGGCCAGAACCCGATCCATGTCGCCTCCTCTCCTTCTTCTCCAGGACATCACACTGACGCTCGGCGGGGCCCCCTTGCTGGACAAGGCCGGGTTCGGCGTGGCGGCGGGCGAGCGTATCTGCCTGGTCGGGCGCAATGGCAGCGGGAAATCCACCCTGCTGCGCATCGCGGCCGGCGAATTGCAGGCCGATGACGGCACCCGTTTCCTGCAGCCCGGCACCACCGTGCGCTATCTGCCGCAGGAGCCCGACCTGTCGGGCTTCGCCACCGCGCTGGATTATGTCCGCGCCGGGATGGGGCCCGACGACCCCGCGCACCGCGCGGCCATGCTGCTGGGCGAGCTGGGCCTGACGGGGGCCGAGACTCCGGCCAGCCTGTCGGGCGGCGAGGCGCGGCGCTGCGCGCTGGCCCGAGCGCTGGCGCCCGAGCCCGACCTGCTGCTGCTGGACGAGCCGACGAACCACCTGGACATGCCGACCATCGAATGGCTGGAGCGCGAATTATTGTCGCTGTCCTCGGCCATGGTGATCATCAGCCACGACCGGCGGCTGCTGGAAACCCTGTCGCGGACCGTGGTGTGGCTCGATCGCGGCACGACCCGCCGGCTGGAGCAGGGATTCGCACGTTTCGAGGCCTGGCGCGAAGAGGTCCTGGAGCAGGAAATCCGCGACGCGCACAAGCTGGACCGTCAGATCGCGCGCGAAGAGGACTGGATGCGCTATGGCGTCACGGCCCGGCGCAAGCGCAACGTGCGGCGCGTGGGCGAACTGGCCGCGCTGCGCCAGGCGCGGCGCGAGGCGGTGCGCGCGCCCATCGGGGTGAAGATGCAGGCCAGCGAGGACACCCTGTCCGGCAAGCTGGTCGCCACCGCCGAGCAGGTCTGCAGATCCTATGGCGCGCGGCGGATCGTCGACCGGCTGGACCTGCGCGTGCTGCGGGGCGACCGGCTGGGCATCGTGGGCGCCAACGGCGCGGGCAAGAGCACGCTGCTGCGGCTGCTGACCGGCCAGGACCAGCCCGATTCCGGCGAGATCCGCATCGGTACCAGCCTGTCCACCGTCACGCTGGACCAGCAGCGCCGCACGCTGGACCCGGCCCGCACCCTGGCCGATACGCTGACGGGCGGCGGTGGCGACATGGTGCAGGTCGGCAGCGAGAAGCGCCATGTCATCGGCTACATGAAGGATTTTCTGTTCCGGCCGGAACAGGCCCGCACCCCTGTCGGCATGCTGTCGGGCGGCGAGCGCGGGCGGCTGATGCTGGCCTGCGCGCTGGCGCGGCCGTCCAACCTGCTGGTGCTGGACGAACCGACCAACGACCTGGATCTGGAAACGCTGGACCTGCTGCAGGACATGCTGGACGATTATTCCGGCACCGTGCTGCTGGTCAGCCACGACCGCGATTTCCTGGACCGCGTGGCGACGTCGGTGCTGGTGGCCGAGGGCGACGGGCGGTGGGTGGAATATGCCGGCGGCTATAGCGACATGCTGGCGCAGCGCCGCGGCATGGCGCCACCGGGCCGGGACGGCCAGCCGGCGAAGCGCCCGGAGCGGAGCCCCGAGAAGGGTGCGGCGAAGGGACCGGCGCGCAAGCTGTCCTATAAGGACCAGTTGGCCCTGGACCGCCTTCCGGGGCAGATCGCGGCGCTGGAAGCGGATATCACCCGGCTGCGCGCCGTCCTGTCCGATGCCGGGCTCTATGCCCGCGATCCGCAGGCGTTTACCGACGCGACCACGAAGCTGGACCGTGCCGAGACCGAACTGACGGCCGCCGAGGAACGGTGGCTGGAACTGGAAATGCTGCGCGAGGCGCTGGGATCGTCCTGACCGTCAGGGTACGGTTGGGCGGCCGGCGCGTTATCGGTCCCCGGACAAATGGCTGAAGGATTCCATGCCATGCCGACCGCCACCCCATCCGCCCTGGCCCGCGAGGTGATCGGCCCCTGCCCCAGGAACTCACCGCCCCTGGCGCGCGCCGAGGCCGAAACATTGCTGGCGCAGGTGCCCAACTGGACGCTGTCCCCCGACGGGACGGTTTTGCTGCGCGATTTCACCCTGCCGGACTTCGCCGGCGCCTATGCGCTGGTCGAGCGGATCGCCGCCCTGGCCGAAGCGGCCGACCATCATCCGGACATCGCCTTCGGCTGGGGCTATGTGCGGTTGTCGCTGCAGACCCACGCGATCGGCGGCCTGCATCGCAACGATTTCATCATGGCGGCACGGATCGAGACCCTGCCGCATTGATGGTCCGGCCCCCTGTTTCGCCGGCAGGGAGATGCCAGGCGGTCTGGACGGAAGGTCTGGACGGAAGGTCAGGAAGGGCGGATCAGGACATGCGGACCAGGCCCGATCGTTCCATCCGTTCGCGGGCGGCCCGGATCCCGCCGGTCACCGCCAGGGCGGCGGCCAGGGCGCGGCGTCCGGCCTGCGCATCCACCAGCACCGGCGCCCCGTCCAGGCAGGACGCCGCGAAGGCCGCGTGCTCGGCCGCCAGCGTGTCGTGGTCGTCCCAGGTCACGGCCTGGCGCCGGAAGCCACCCGTTCCGGGCAGGGGCAGGCCCGTCTCGCGCCCGATCATCGTCAGTTCGCGTTTCACGAAATCGGCGGACAGATAGCCTTCCTCGGAAAAAAGCCGCATCCGCCGTTCGGTCTTCAGCGAGATCCGGCTGGCGGTGATGGTGGCGACACATCCGTTGGCGAAGCGCACGCGTGCATTGGCGATATCCTCGTGCTGGGAGCTGACGGCCGCCCCCAGCGCGTCGACATCCTCGATTTCGCTGTCGACGATCGCCAGCACCAGGTCCAGGTCGTGGATCATCAGGTCCAGGATGACCGAGACATCGGTGCCGCGCGGCTTGAAGGGCGCGATGCGCGTGGCCTCGATATAGAGCGGGCGGCTGATCCGTTCGGTGATCGCGCGGTGCTCGGCCGAATAGCGCAGCAGGTGCCCCACCTGCAGCACCAGCCCGGTTTCCGCCGCCAGCGCCGCCAGCCGGTCGGCCTGGTCGAGGGTCGAGGCGATGGGTTTTTCCACCAGCACATGCCGTCCGGCGCGCAGCGCGCGATCGGCCAGGATGAAATGATGTTCGGCCGGAGCGGCGATCACCACGGCCTCGGACCGGTCCAGAAGGGTATCCAGGTCCAGGGCCGGCGCATCGCCGGCCTCGGCCCCGACCGACGCCGCGCGGGCCATATCCGGATCATGGATGCCGACCAGCGTCTCACGCGGCGATGCCGCGACCTTCAGCGCATGGAACCGTCCGAAATGGCCGGCGCCAATCACGCCGACGCGCAATTGCCGCCCCTTTGCACCCCGCGCGGTTCCGCCGCCGAAAAGCCCCGCCATCATTCCTGCTCCATCGTCGCGATGACGAACGGTTAGAGCACAAGCGCGCGATGGGCCAGAGGGCGGCGGGCGGCCTGGTGGCAGGCCGTCGGAATGGAAAGAGATGTTCATGATATGTTCTTGACTCTCCCGGCCGCCCGGGCGACGATGGCCCGTCCTGTTCCAGTTCCATCGGCAAGGGAGTGCCGCATGTCCGACCACGCCCCCATCCGGATCGGCCGGGGCCAGAAGACCCGGGCGGCCCCACACGCGCTGGATGCGCGTTCGACCGGCCTGGCCGGTATCCGGCACGGGCGCGGCGCCACGATATCGCCGCCCGACCGCCATGCCGCACAGCACGGCACGCCTGTCGACGACGGCTGGGGCAGTCTGGCGGAGGAGGATCCGGTGGGGGAAAGCAAGGGGCCGCGCACCGAGCTGTCCTTCGAGACGCCGCGCAGCATCATTACCCGCAACACCAGCCCGGATCTGGGCTTCGACCGGTCGATCAACGCCTATCGGGGGTGCGAGCATGGCTGCATCTATTGCTATGCCCGCCCCACCCATGCGTGGCTGGGCCTGTCGCCGGGGCTGGATTTCGAAACCCGGCTGACCTGCAAGCCCGAGGCCGCACGCCTGCTGGAACGCGAACTGCGCCGCCCGGCCTATCAGGTCCGGCCGATCGCGCTGGGCACCAATACCGACCCGTACCAGCCGGTCGAACGCGACCAGGCCATCACGCGGTCGATCCTGGCAGTGCTCGAACGGTTTTCCCATCCGGTGACGATCGTCACCAAGTCGGCGGGCATCCTGCGCGATATCGACATCCTGCGCGCGCTGGCCGAACGCGGCCTGGTGCAGGTCAGCCTGTCGGTCACGACACTGGACCCGGAACTGGCGCGGCGGATGGAGCCGCGCGCCGCCGCCCCGGCCCGGCGGCTGGAGGCGATGGCCGCCCTGGCGCGGGCCGGCGTCCCCACCGGGGTGATGGCCGCACCGATGATCCCCGCCCTGAACGATCACGAGCTGGAAGCGATCCTGAAGGAAGCCGCGGCTGCCGGGGCCTGCAATGCCGCCTATGTGCTGCTGCGCCTGCCGCTGGAGGTCGCGCCGCTGTTCGAGGACTGGCTGCACCGCCATTATCCCGACCGGGCGCAGCATGTGCTGCGCCGGGTGCGCGAGACCCGTGGCGGGGCGCTGTACGATTCGACCTTCGGCCTGCGCGGCCGTGGCCAGGGGGTGCACGCCGACCTGCTGCGCCAGCGCTTTCTGCGAGCGCGGCGCGCCCTGGGCCTGGAACGCGGCGTCGCGCTGGATTGCACGCGCTTCGCGCCCCCGCCCGCGCAAGGGGAGGACGCGCAGTTGGCGCTGTTCTGAGCGCGGAGCGCCGGGCGCGGGACCTCGGGGCGCCGCGAAAGGCGACCGGCGCGGCATGATTTCCTGCCCCCGACCGCCCGGGGGCGGTTGCATCCTGCGCGATCGCCCGGCATGTTCCCGCCGTCGCCGGCCGCCCGGCGGCACAGGACAGAGGAACAGGGAGCCGGCTCGGCCGGGCGTGAGGAGCACCCCTTTCAGCCATGATGTATTACAGCCGGCTCAAGATGGCCTCGGTCATCGCCGTATGCCTTCTGGGAGTGCTGCTCTGCCTTCCCAACACCCTGCGCCAGCCCGCGCCCGGCGTGCCGTGGCGCCAGATCCATCTGGGGCTGGATCTGCGCGGCGGGTCGTACCTGCTGATGCAGGTCGACATGAACAGCATCACCGCCGACCGGCTGCAGACCCTGGCCGACGGAACGCGGCAGGCGCTGCTGGACAAGGGCCTGGGCTATCGGAACATCACGACGGATGCCAAGGCCGGCACCGTATCCTTCACCCCGCGTGACCCGTCGGAACGCGACGCCGACCTGAAGGCGCTGCGGGCGATGCCGATGGTGGTGCCCGGCGAATTCGCCGTCGACGGCCGTGCCGACGGCGGCATCGTCATCACGCTGTCGCCCGACGCGATGCGCCGGCGCGCGGCCGAGGCCGTGACCCAGTCGATCGAGATCGTCCGCCGCCGGATCGATGCGACCGGCGCCGTCGATCCGCAGATCACCCGCCAGGGCGATGACCGGATCATCGTCGAACTGCCGGGGGTCAGCGACCCCGAGCATGTCAAGAAACTGCTGGGCACCACCGCGAAGATGACGTTCCACATGGTGCAGGACAGTGCCGTCGGGTCGGCCGCGCCGGGTCCGGGCGTCAGCCTGCTGCCGCTGGCGAGCGATCCGAACCAGACGCTGCCGGTCGTGGACCATGTGGATGTCGACGGGTCGGACCTGACCAATGCCGGCGCGGCGATCGACCAGCAGACCGGCGAATGGGCGGTCAATTTCTCGTTCGATTCCGCGGGGGCGCGCGCCTTCGCCGAGACGACGCGGGCCAATATCGGCCGCCGCTTCGCCATCGTGCTGGACAACAAGGTCGTGCAGGCCCCGGTCATCCGCAGCGCCATCACCGGCGGCAACGGGCAGATCACGGGCGGGTTCGACGCGCAGTCGGCCACCGACCTGGCGCTGCTGCTGCGCGCGGGTGCGCTGCCGGCGCCGCTGTCGGTCATCGAGCAGCGGTCGATCGGCCCCTCGCTGGGCGCCGATTCCATCCGTGCCGGCATGATCAGCCTGGCGGTCGGCTTCATGCTGGTGATCCTGTTCATGGCGCTGTTCTATGGCCGGTTCGGCTGGTACGCGAATACCGCCCTGCTGGCCAACCTGGTGCTGATGGTCGCGATCCTCTCGCTGTTCCAGGCGACGCTGACGCTGCCCGGCATGGCCGGCATGCTGCTGACCCTGGGCATGGCGGTGGATGCGAATATCCTGATCAATGAGCGCATCCGCGAGGAAGTGGCCAGGGGCCGCACCGCGCTGGCCGCGATGCAGGCCGGTTTCGAGCGCGCCACCTCCACCATCCTGGACAGCAACGCCACGGCCCTGCTGGCCCATATCATGCTGTTCGTGTTCGGCAGCGGTCCGGTGCAGAACTTCGCCCTGACCATCATGATCGGCATCGTGACGACCCTGTTCACGACGCTGCTGCTGTCGCGGATGCTGATGGTGCGCTGGTATGCGCGCACCCGTCCCTCCATCCTGCCGGTCTGAGGCGCATCGCCATGTTCTCACGTCCCCTCCTGCGCTTCGTGCCCAAGGGCACCCGGATCAATTTCATGCGCGGCCGGTTCGTCGGCCTGGCGACGTCGGCGGTGCTGTCGATCGCATCGGTGATCCTGTTCCTGCATCCCGGCCTGACCCTGGGGCTGGATTTCCGTGGCGGCATCGTGGTCGAGACCCGGACGCACGGCCCTGCCGATTTCGCGCAGATCCGCGCGGCGCTGGCCGCGCAGCATGTCGACGCGGCGGGCGTCCAGTCCTTCGGCGCGCCCGACGACGTGCTGATCCGCCTGGATGCGCCGCCGGCCGACGCCCCCGATCACGAGGCCCGCACCCAGGCCCTGGTGGATTCCGTGCGCCATGCCGTGGCGAGCCTGCCCGGGGCGCAGGTGCTGCGCGCCGATGCCGTCGGCGCGTCGGTTTCGGCCGAGCTGTTCCGTAACGGCATGCTGGCGCTGGGCGTCAGCCTGTTGATGATCCTGGCCTATATCTGGTTTCGCTTCGAATGGGAGTTCGCGGTCAGCGCCGTGGTGACCCTGGTGCTGGACCTGACCAAGACGATCGGCTTCCTGGTGCTGACGCATTTCGAATTCGACCTGGTCATGGTCGCGGCGATCCTGACGATCCTGGGCTATTCCACCAACGACAAGGTGGTGGTCTATGACCGGGTGCGCGAAAACCTGCGCAAATACCGCACCATGCCCCTGGCCGAACTGATCGACCTGTCGATCAACGAGACGCTGAGCCGCACCCTGGGCACGTCCTCGACGGTGTTTCTGGCCGCCCTGCCGCTGGCATTGTTCGGGGCCAGCCTGTCGGGCTTCGCCTGGGTGATGCTGTTCGGGATCGTGGTCGGGACCTCGTCCTCGATCTTTATCGCGGCGCCGCTGCTGCTTCTGCTGGGGGAGAAGCGGCTTCGGCGGGACGCCCGTCCGGCGCGCTGACCGGCGGCAGGCAGGCGGCTTTCGATCCGCTGTCGGTCTGGCCGATGCAGGCCAGCATCGATTCGATCGCCTGCCGGACATGGTGCTGGCCATCGGCGGACGGGTGCAGCATGTTCTCGGCCGCCAGATGGCGGGCATAGAGCGTGTCGGCCACCAGGCCGCGGGCCTGGTCGCGCATCAGGCCGCCATCGGCCAGGCGGCCGCTGACCATGCCCTGGGCGATGAAATAGGTATCGATGCTGAGATAGGCCTGCAGCGGCAGGGGCAGTTCCGACATCGGCTGGATCGCCGGCGCGGGCCGCGACGCCTGGCATCCGGCGGCCATGACGCAGCCCGCCAGGCCCAGAAAACACGCCAGGCCGCGCCCGGACGGCCGGATCGAGGTGCGCGAAGGGCGGCATCGGTTCATCATGGCCGCGATGCTAATGCCCAGCCCCGGCACTCCGCAAGCGCGGGCGCATCACAAGCACGCCCGGGCCGGACCGCGCGGCGCATGCCGCGCGGTCCGGCCCGGGTGCGAAAGGCCGGGATTTACGGCGCCGCGCCCCTGGTCGCCAGCAAGTCGCGAATTTCCGTCAGCAGGATTTCGCTGCGGGGCGGCGGGGGCGGTTCGGCCGGGGCTTCGGCCGGCTTGGCGGTCAGCTTGCTGACCAGCTTGACCACCCAGAAGATCGCGAAACCGACGATCACGAACTGGATCACCGCGTTCAGGAACAGGCCGACATTGATGGTCACGGCACCGGCCTTCTGCGCGTCGGCCAAGGTTGGCAGATGCGGCCCGCGCAAGGTGACGAAGAAGTTGGTGAAGTCGATACCGCCGATCAGCAGGCCGATGAGGGGCGTGAATACGTCCTTGACCAGGCTGTTGACGATGGCGGTGAAGGCGGCGCCGATGATGATACCGACCGCCAGATCGACGACGTTCCCGCGCATCAGGAACGCCTTGAATTCGGAAACCCATCCCGGAGCGTGGATGGAGGGGGCCTTGCTTGCCATGGTTTCTCCTTTTTGCTCCACCTGACAGAGAGTTAATAGCAATCCGTCCGGCCGCCGGAAAACAGGAAATCCATCCGGGCCGCAACCCTGCCGCACGGCGTGGCGTGATTGCCGCACTGCCTGCCCCCGCCCCCGGCACGGAATCCGGCACAGAACTGGCACGGAATAGGCGTTGATCCTGCGCCGGGGCTCGTCTATACGCCCACCGGATACGCCCCCGGTCGGCATCGGCGGGCCCAACATGAAGGTTTGACGATGAAATCCGGCATTCACCCCGACTACCACGACATCACCGTCATCATGACGGACGGCACCGAATACAAGACCCGCTCGTGCTACGGCACGCCGGGCGCGACCCTGCGCCTGGATATCGACCCGAAATCGCACCCGGCGTGGACGGGCGTGCAGCGCATGCTGGACACCGGGGGCCAGGTGGCGAAGTTCAACAAGAAATTCGGTGGTCTGGGACGCCGCACCAAAGCCTGACCCCGCAGGCGGGCGGCCCGTTCGCACGGACCGCCCCGGTCAGTTTTTCGCCAGTCAGTCATCCGACAGGCCCCGCCCCCTTGAAACGGGGGGCGGGGCTTCTCACGTCAGGGCTACGGAAACGCCATCCGGGTTTCCGCCAGACAGGCCGCGGTCCGCTCGCCGAGGGACCGATCGGCGGCCTGCTGATACCGGACCTTGCCGTTGAGGAGGTTGACATGACGTATGATTTCGCGCCCCTGTTCCGGACGGCCATCGGCTTCGACCGGCTTGCGCGCCTTGTGGACAATGCCGCGCAGAACCCGGCAGCGTCGTCCTATCCACCCTATAACATCGAACGGCTGGGCGATGACAGCTATGTGCTGACGATGGCGGTAGCCGGGTTCGGCCCGGACGATATCGACCTGACCGTGCAGGACAACATGCTGATCGTGGCCGGGCGTGTCGCGGCCGCTTCATCCGCCGGGGAATGGCTGCATCGCGGCATCGCGAACCGTGCGTTCGAGCGGCGCTTCGTTCTGGCCGACCAGATCCTGGTCGAAAGCGCGGATCTGACGAACGGATTGCTGCGCATCGCCGTCAGGCGCGTGGTACCCGAGGCGCTGAAGCCGCGGCGTATCCCGGTCACATCCAGCGTGGCGCGGGGGACCGCGCCGCAGCCGGCGATATCCGAGCCCCCGGCGTCCGAATCCGTGGCGGCTGAATCCTTGGCGCCAGAGCATCAGGCCCCAGAACATCAGGCCGAGGCGCCAGCGGCGAATGACGGCGGCGTGCCATCGTCGGGCCACGCCGCGTAACAGGCCCGTCTCGGACCCATACTCGGGCCCATGGGCGATGCCCGTGAACGATATCAGAGGGGTCGGGCCCAGGGTCCGGCCCCTTTTTTCTGCCCGATTTTTACCGCCTGACCGCGCCATCAGCCCTTGACCGCGCCCCCTGGCCGGGCCCATATCCTTGCCCAAGTCTTTGCGCGTCCGCAGGCACGCAAATGGCGCCCCGGCAAGGGGTGCCGGAATGGGAGGAGGGCCTGCGTGGCGCCACCCATTGCCGAGCTAGGACCCGTCATAATGAATGCACTGCCCCTGATGCCGAAGGCCACAGCCGTGTGGCTGATCGAGAAGACGGCGCTGACCTTCACCCAGATCGCGGAATTCTGCGGCATGCATCCGCTGGAAGTCCAGGCGATCGCCGATGGCGAAGTCGCGCAGGGTATCGTGGGCTATGACCCCGTCGCCAATCATCAGTTGCGGCAGGAAGACATCGTCCGTTGCGAGGCCGATCCCGAGAAGCGGCTGAAGCTGATGGCGTCCTCCAACCCGATCCATCGCCGCTCGAAGGGCGCGCGCTATACCCCCGTCGCCAAGCGCAATGACCGGCCGGACGCCATCGCCTTCATCCTGCGCAATTTTCCGCAATTGTCGGAACAGCAGATCGTCAAGCTGCTGGGCACCACCAAGGACACCATCGCCAAGGTGCGCGACCGGCAGCATTGGAACAGCGCGAACATCAAGCCGCGTGATCCGGTCATTCTGGGCCTGTGCAGCCAGACGGACCTGAATGCCATGATCCAGGCCGCCAACGAACGCCTGGCCCGCGAAGGCCACGCCGTTCCCGCGCCGCTTGAGATCGACGAAGACGTCGCCTGACCTGATCCCCAGTCACCTGATCGCTGGCGGCTTGAGATCCCGCGCGTTTCCTGGCCTGAAATCCTGTGGATTTCAGGCTGGAATTCCAAGCGTGGATGTCAAGCCGGGCGGGACAGGCGTTCGATCTCTTCCTTGATGCGCAGCTTCTCCAGCTTCAGCCGGCGCAGCACGCTACTGTTGGGGGAAGGCCGCCGGTCTTCATCGTAAATCCGGTCGTCGAGGCGGGCATGACGCAGTCGCAGACTGTGAATCCTGGCTTCGTGGGACATGAGGCCTCCGGTGCCTGAAAAGACGATTTAGGCACACTAAGCCCGACGATCCGCGGCCGCACATGCTATGTTTGCAGGACTTGGCGAGGTGGTCATGCATCTCGCCATCCGGCGGGGAATCGATAGAATGCCCTGGCGATCACATGCTAGACGGACCCCATGCTGACAGACCGGGACACCATGCTGCGGAAACTGCACGAATTGCGCAGCGAGCACCGCGACCTTGATACCGTCATCAACCGCCTGGCGCAGCATCCGATGGACCAGCTCCAGCTTCAGCGCCTGAAGAAACGCAAGCTGCTGCTGAAGGATGAGATCGCCTGGCTGGAGAGCCGCCTGATCCCCGACAGCATCGCCTGATCCGAACCCATTCCGCCGAAAGCCTGCCGTGTGAGCGACATGTCTCCTCCCCCTGAATCCCAGGCTCCATCCGAGCCCGCCTCCGCGGCCCTGGCCGTGCGCGTGGGCATCATCATGGGCAGCCAGTCCGACTGGGAGACCATGCGCCACGCGGCGACGGTGCTCGAAGCGCTGGATGTCGCGCATGAGGTCCGCATCGTCTCGGCCCATCGCACGCCCGACCGGCTGGCCGACTATGCGCGGGGCGCCGCGGGACGCGGCCTGTCCGTCATCATCGCCGGCGCCGGGGGGGCCGCGCATCTACCCGGCATGTGCGCGGCCTGGACGCTGCTGCCGGTCCTGGGCGTACCGGTGGAATCCCATGCGCTGAAGGGCATGGACAGCCTGCTGTCCATCGTCCAGATGCCCGGCGGCGTGCCGGTCGGCACGCTGGCGATCGGCAAGGCCGGGGCGACCAATGCGGCGCTGATGGCGACATCGATCCTGGCTCTGGGCGATGCGGCCTTGTCCGCCCGGCTGGCCGCATGGCGGGCGGAGCAGACCCGGTCGGTGGCCGAGGCGCCGATCCGATGACCCTGCCCGCCGGTGCCCTACCCCCCAATTCCGTGCTGGGAATCGTCGGCGGCGGCCAGTTGGGCCGCATGTCGGCAATAGCTGCCGCACGGCTGGGATTCCGTGCCCATATCCTGACCGACGAACCACGGGGGCCAGCCGCCCAGGTGGCCCATGCGGTGACGGTCGGCGCCTATGACGATGCCGATACGTTGCGCCGCTTCGCCGCGGCGGTGGACGTGGTGACGTTCGAGTTCGAGAATGTCAGCGCCGACGGGCTGGAATTGCTGGCGGAACTGCGGCCGGTGCGTCCGTCGGGCGATATTCTGCGCATCAGCCAGGACCGGATCGCCGAAAAGCGTTTCCTGACGGACGCGGGGATTCCCGTGGCCCCCTGGGCGGAGATCCATGACGCGGGCGACCTGGATACGGCCATCGGCGTGCTGGGCCTGCCCTTCATCCTGAAGACCACCCGGCTGGGTTATGACGGCAAGGGGCAATGCCGGGTGCAGGCTGCCGACGACGCACACCCTGCCTTCGCGGCACTCGCCCCGCATCCGCTGGTCGGCGAGGCGATGATCGACTTCGCCTGCGAAATCAGCGTGATGGTCGCGCGGGGCCTGGATGGCGGCGTCGTGACGTTCGACGTGACCGAAAACCGCCACCGCGACGGAATCCTGGATCTCAGCCTGGCCCCCGCGCGCGTGCCCGAAGCCGTAGCGGCACAGGCGCGCGCGATCGCGGTCCAGGTTGCCACCGCGCTGGATCTGGTGGGCCTGCTGGGGGTCGAGATGTTCGTGGACCGCGATGGCACGGTGCTGGTGAACGAGATCGCCCCGCGCCCGCACAATTCCGGCCATTGGACGATGGATGCCTGTCCGGTCGACCAGTTCGCGATGCATGTCCGTGCCGTGACCGGCCTGCCCTTGCCGCCCGCGATCCGCCATTCCGACGCGGCGATGAAAAACCTGGTCGGTCCGGACGACATGGCGTTATGGCCCGACATCGTCGCGACCCCGGGCCTGCTGCCGCATCTTTACGGCAAGGACGCGGCCCGGCCCGGCCGCAAGATGGGGCACGTCAATATCCTGTTTCCTCATGGCGCGCTGCCTGGGGAATTCGGCGTGCGGGCCTCGCTCGGCCCCCTCGCCCGCCGGTAAGGCCCCCTGGAGGGTGTTGTGATCAGCGCGCCATTATCGCAATGCGTCGCAACGATAGATGAAAAACCGCGCGACGCTGATTTTTCGCCCCTGCTCGTTCGCCCATGGGAACGGCACGGGGGGCGTCCATGCGGCGCCGGGATCGTCGATCGCCTGGCGCGTCACGATCAGGGCCGAAAGGCCGGGTGACGCCGCGCAGACCGTCGCGAGGTCGGCCCGGCGGAGCGGCAGGACGCGTTGGTCCTTGCCGAGGGTGCAATAGGGCGGCAGGTCGAAATCCAGCGTGTGGAGGCGGCTGAGCGTATCGAAACGCTGCCGAAACGCCGCGGCGGTCGCGCGGGAAAAGAGAATTCCGGCCCCTTGTTCGCATGAAAAATAGCTGCTGCGCCGCAACACCAGCCAGGGAACGGTGACGTCGCCATCCCAATAGACCGGGCCCTCCGGCGGGAGGAGGCGCGTCAGTGCCGGAGGAGCCTGGCCCTTGTCGATGAAGTGCTGCCAGGGCGTCGATTGATCCCAGTTCGTCACGGTCAGCGGCGCCAATATGCCTGCCAGCACGGTCACGCCGATCCGGCTCCGGCGGGGCGCCGATTCCCCGCGCAGTCGCCACAGGCCCCAGAGTGCCGGCGTCGCCAGTCCGATACCGTACAACGGACGCCAGAACGGGTCCTGCGTGCGAACGACATAATGGAGGCCAAGCAGCGCGAAGGCGAGACAACAGGCGACGACCAGCCGCGCCAATATGCGGCAAAGGCCGGAAACCGGACGGCAATAACGATGCTCGTAAAACGATAACAGGCAGGCGAGGATCGCCATGGGGGCCGCGGCAAACCCGGCGGCCGGAGCGAAGCTCGCAAGGATCAGCAACCCGTATGTGAAGCCCAGCACCGCCGGAACGCCGGTCGGATTCGCCCAGCGCGCCCTGATCACGCGTGCCCAGAGCATGCCGCCGAGCAGATAGACGACAAGATTCAGCAGCCATAGGGCGCGCCATGCCTGGATATCGATGATCAGCACATTATGCAGCAGGTCCCCACCCAACGCTGTCAGCGCGATCCCGCCCAGCGCGGCCATGGCGGTCGCAGCCAGAAAACGCCGTTCCCGGCGCTGGGCATAGCGCATCGCGGCAAGCAGGAGCGCGAAGCTGCCGACGAGCGGAAGCCAGTAGGTCGCCCCCCATTCCGCGATGAAGCACTGGGGGTCCAGGGTGCCGGCCGAGGCCAGCCATGCCCCGTCCATCCGGACCGTCAGCCGGACGAAGGGCTCGACACCCGAAAAGGCCAGGGCGATAACGATCGAAGCCGCGCCCGCCCCCGCCAGCCAGAGAACCGGACGGCGCATGGCGTGATAGAGGAAAAACGCAGCAATCGCCCCAGATGTCATCAATGGATGAATCGCGAGCGACAGGAGCAGAAGCAGGGCGGCCAGACCGTTGCGGCCACGCAGCATCGCCCCCAGGGCAAACAGGCTGACGGCTTCGGCAAACAGGCGGGGGGTCAGGATCGGCTCGCCCGGGCGGACCAACGTTCCGCCGCCGAACTGGATGGCGACCGCCGTCACGATGGCGGGTATCGCGACGGCGCGATCGCGGAACAGGCCCGTCGCAAGCGTGGCCACCCCGCCCAGCCACAACAGGCACCCCAGCAGGCAGAACGCCAGGCTGCCGTACCCGATACCGAACGTATGCAGAAAAGGACTGTAGAGATAAGAAAAAGCCGAAAACCGGTCCTGCGACCCGTAATGCAGGAACAAATCATCATTGAATCGCCCGGGCATTATGTGGCTGAGGGCTTGCAGGGTATAGAGCCGCGCATCCCCTATGATCCCGCCATAGGGACGGGCCGCGCCCCACAGGACGAGCACCAGCAGGACGACAAGGCACCCGCGCCACCAGTCGGGCCGGCCGACGGCGTCGCGATCCGCCGTCACGCCGCTGGGCGGATCGGTCGCATCCGGCATGGTCATCCGGCCAATGCGAGTTCGGGTGCCGCGGCGGGCTGGTCCGGCGCCTGGCGCGTTTCCTCGTGATACTCGGCGTCCTGGTTGACTTTCCAGGCGTCATAAAGCGCCTGTCCGGCCAGGATGTTGCGTGCCACCAATATCGCCGTCATCATCGCATGGTCCTGGTTGTTGTAGCGATGCATGCCGTTGCGACCGACCAGATGCAGGCCGGGGCACGTCGCGTCCAGGGCGGTGCGGATTGCCGCAACGCGTGCCTGGTATCCGTCGTCATAGATCGGATAGGCCTTGGGCTGGCGCACCACCGCTCCGTCCAGAATATCCTCGGGCCGGGCCAGCCCCAGCCGCACCAGCTCGTCGGTCGCAAGGGCGACCAGATCGGCATCCGGCATGCGCCACAACGAATCATGCTCGAAACAGAAATATTCCAGCCCGTAGCAGGCATGGCCGGGCAGCGGCACCATATCGGGCGACCAGGATTTGAAATTCTGGATACGCCCCACCTGGACATCCGGATCGTGAATATAAATCCAGTTATCGTCGAACAGGCCCTCATTCTTCAGGATCAGGGCGACGACCAGGAAATCACGATAACGAAGCTCCCCTGCCGCGGCCAGGACCGCTGGCGGCAAAGGCGGGGTCACGATTGGCGCCAGGTCGCGCATGGGCATGCTGGAAATGACATGATCGCAAATGAAATCATGCGTCCGCCCCTGCTGGTCGCATGCGCTGACGCGCCAGCGCCCGCCATCCAGCCGTTCCAGCGCACAGACGCGCCGCCCCATCAGCACCTGGCCGCCCATCGCCTCGACCTTGCGCGCCGCCGCCTCCCACAGCATTCCAGGGCCGCGGCGGGGATAGCGGAACCGGTCGATCAGGGTCTTGATCACCTGCCCGCGCGGCCGGCGCGACGATTGGGGCCTCAGCGCGTGCCAGATCGCCTTGCCCAGCGACAGGCCCTTGATGCGCTGGGCCGCCCAATCGGCGGATATGTCACGGCAGGCCATGCCCCAGACCTTTTCCGTATAGGTCCGGAAGAAGATTTCGAACAGGCGCCGCCCGAACTGGTTGGTGACCCATTCCTCGAAATTGCGCGGCGATGGGTTCGGACGCAGCCGCGCCCGAAGATAGGATGCGACACAGCGTGCCGCCTCGACGACGCCCAGCTTGGACAGCGCGTCCGCCGCCCGCAAGGGATAATCGAACAGAGCCCTCTTGTAGTAGATACGCGATTTTCTGGGACGCTCCAGAAATCCTTCATCCAGGATTTCATCCCAGAGCGCCTCGATCTCGTCGGACTTCGAGAAGAAACGATGGCCGCCGATGTCGAAAGCGAACCCCTTATAGGTCTCGGTCCGGGAGATCCCGCCAACATAATGTGGGTCCTGCTCCAGAACGGTCACGCGGATCCCGCCCCTGCCGAGCACGTAGCCGGCGGTCAACCCCGCCGGACCGGCACCGATGCAGACGACTGACAGGGGGTCATTCATTCCTGTTTTCCTTGATCAGGCAGAGTCACGATGCGATCGGGTAGCAGGCCGATGCATGCAAGGTCACGGCGGACAGCGGCGGCGGCAGGTTAGCCCAATATTGCGATTGCAGCACGACCGTGACGAATTGCCCCGACGCCGTCGTCTGCCCGTTGCACTGATTGGCGTTGGCCGTGACGGTGACGCCGGAAAGCACATTCGGCAGGCCCCAGTCGGCGGCCTCGGCCGCCGCGAAACCGTCCGGATCGGCGGCGCAGGTCGCAAGCGCGACGCAGCGCGCCGTAAGCGCGGCCGTTACCTGCAGCGTATTGCGCGTCCAGCAGAGCAGGCCGATTTCGATCGTACCGACCAGCAGCGTGATGAAAATCGACCCGACGATCGCGAATTCGACGATCGCCGCTCCGCGTCCATCACGCGCTACGCACCTCCGGCCCGGTCGCGTCATTGCAGCCTCACGATCGCGTTCTCCTGCAACGTGGTCGATGCGAGCATGGCGAAGAACGGCATCAGCGGCGCATAGCTGTAGGATGCCGAAATCGTCATGTAGGTGCCGGGCATGGTCGTATCCGCACAAGGCGTGCCGGGTGTTCCCGCGGTCAGGGTCGTGACCGGCGGCGTGTTTCCCTGGCCGGACTGCACGCAATGCGTGCCGGGTGCGCTGACCGTCACGGTCAGGTTGGCCAGGCTGCTGGACGCCAGGACCGCGTTCCTGACATCCGCCGGCGAAACCGAACCGTTGTTTCCCGACGCATTCTGTTCCATGGCGAAGGCATAATTCGCCCCCCCTTCGACGGCCGCCGCCATCGCGATCCGGTCCCACAAGGCCAGCGGAAAATCGCTGACCCCGGCAAGGATGATCAGGAGCAAGGGGGCAGTCAGGGCGAACTCCACGGCCGCCACGCCGGCCCGTGCATGTCCCCGGGCGCGGCCCGGCATCATTGCACCAGACTCGCGACGCCGGAAAAGTCATAGATCGGCGTCATGCCGGAGGCCTGGCAATTGCTGTCGGAAAACTGGCCGCCTCCGTTGAAGGTTACGGTAGAGGCGACGATATACAGGCAGTTCCCCGACGCGGAATTGCTGCCGTTGACGATCAGGTTCGCATTGGGGGCGTAAATCGAACCCGTCATACTGATGGCCGAACCGCCATTCAGTTGAAACGCGGAATTGGTCGAGCCGAACAATAATCCGGCCGTGCCCCCCGTGGCGGGAGCCGTCAGATTGACGTCGGCATTGCCGTTGATATTGACGTTGCCGTTGGTGATGATCGTAACGCCCGTGCCGGTCAGCGTCACGTTTCCATTCACGTTGAAATCCCCGTTTATGTAATAGATTCCAGGATTCAACGTATAGGTCCCGCCGTTCAGCGACCATGAATAGGCGTCTCCAGCCGGTGGGGGATTGAGCGTGGTCTGGCCCTGCGGCAGTTGGATCGTCTTGGCCGGCAGGCTCAGTTGGTCTTTATAGAGGCTGGAATAGGGATCGCTCTCCTGCGGGGCGCCCTGCACGCATGTGACAGCCGAACAGGTGGAATTGCCGTTCTGCGTGATCGTGCCGCCGGCGATCAGATTTGATACATTGACGCTGGGCGTGCCGTTGATGGTCAGAGACCCGTTGGTGCGCAGGTCGCATCCCGGCATCTGGAGCGACGCGTTTCCGTTCAAAACGGTAAAGCTGACGCTGGACAATGCGAGGACGCAGGCAACGGCGCCGTTGCTGCGTTGCGCCAGCTTCGCCACCGCCCGGGCCGACACCGGCTGGGTGGCCGAGGACAGGAACAAACCGCTGAACATCCGCGGCACGGCCTGGGTGATGGAAACGGTGATCGTGGACGGCGCGGCGAATGTCACCGTCGCGGCATAGGCGCCATACATGTCGGTCAGCGTATCGGTTCCGGCGCCGCCGCGCGTCCCGGCCGGCAGGCCATTCAGTTCGGCCACCGTCGCCGCGGTGCCGAGCGCGTCGGACACCTGCTGACTGACCCCGTAGCGCATCGCACCGGCCACCGAGGCGAGATCGGCGGTACGCTGCAATTCCACGCGCGTCATCGCCCAGTAGCTGACGTCGATTCCCAGCCCCAGGATACCGATCAGCACCGGCAGCGCCAGCGCGACCAGCAGCGCGACCGCGCCACGTTGCGCCCCCGGGATCGGAAAGCCGCCACGGAACGCCGCGCCCCGCATGTTCAGGCCACCATGTTCAAGGCAGAATCGCGGGGGGCTGAAGGCCCGAATGCGCGTCGCGCGCCGCCGCATAGTCGGCCAGGGCCTGCGCCACCTGCCGCTGGCCCAGGTCCGCCGACAGGATGCGCGCGGCCTCGGCCCGCTGCCCACCCATCGCGAGCACCGCCGCCAGGTCGTGGCGCAGCTTGCGCGACGCATTGGCATCCGCGCCATAAGGGCGCATCAGGCGTTCGGCATCCTCTACGTCGCCGCTCATCGCCAGGGACAGCGCCAGATTGACCTGGGCGCCGATCATGTCCGGATCCGCCGCAAGCGCCAGGCGATAGGCCTGCTGCGCATCCAGGTGCCGGCGCAGCAGGTCACGGGCGACCCCCAGATCGTTCAGCGCCACCGCGTTGCGCGGATCACGATCGGCCGCCGCCTGGAATGCGACTTCGGCCGCGGCGGGATCGTGGGCCAGCAGGCAGCGGCCCAGCCCGATCTGGGCCCCGACCAGGTGAGGCGCGCGCAGCAGCGCCGCGCGATAGACCCATTCCGCCTGGCCCAGTTGGCCCATCGCGGTCAATGCGTCTCCCTTGATCTGCAGCGCCTCGGCATTCTGCGGGTCGGTGCGC
Source organism: Nguyenibacter vanlangensis (assembly GCF_038719015.1). Classification (NCBI taxonomy): domain Bacteria; kingdom Pseudomonadati; phylum Pseudomonadota; class Alphaproteobacteria; order Acetobacterales; family Acetobacteraceae; genus Nguyenibacter; species Nguyenibacter vanlangensis. The sequence continues at coordinate 368,533 of NZ_CP152276.1, read as the reverse complement.
AGGATCGCTTCCGTTGCCTGCAGGGCGATCTGCGGCGCGCCGCCGACCAGGGCGGCACGGGCCACGGTGACGCTGGTGCCCGAGGTCCCTGACGGACCGGCCGCGCAGGCCCCCAGGAGCATGGTCCCCAGGGACGCGATCACTGCCGCGACGAAACCCGGCTTCATACCCGCACGCGATCCGCAAATGATGAACTGGTCATGATCGTCCATGATGGTGAAAGGAACGCGCGACCTGAATCCCGGCCGGGCCGCCGGCCACCAGGAAGACGCACGGCATGATGAAAAACAGCGTCGGCAGGGTCAGCAGTACACCCAGACGCGCCGCGCCGGCCTCGTAACGGGTCAGCATCTCATGCCGCAATTCGGCCGACAGGCCGCGCAACGCGTCGGTGATCGGCGTACCATATTGCTGCGTCTGCAGCAGGGTCGTCGCCAGGCGCCGCAATCCGTCCACCCCGGACCGGGCGCCCAGATTGCCCAGCACGACGCGCGTATCGGCAATGACGCTCAGTTCGTTGGCGGTGCGGGCGAATTCGGCCGCGACGGCCGCATTGGCATGTTCCAGTTCCACGCTGACCTGGACGATCGCCGCCCCCAGCCCGACGCCGGCCTGGGTACAGATGACCATCACGTCCAGCGCATCGGGCAATCCGGCCTCGAGCTGCTTGAGATAGGCGTTGCGCCTGGCCCGCAGGATATAGTCCGGCGTCAGCAACCCCGCGATCGCCAGCGCGGCCGGCAGCACGTGACGGAACAGGACCGGCATCCCTGCAAGCCGCGGCAGGAACAGAAAACCGACCAGCGGCAGGCCGATCGCCAGCAGGATCTTGGCACCGATGAACAGGCTGACCGCGTTCGCACCCTGCGCCCCGGTCGAGGTCAGAGTCTCGCGCAGTTCGTCCAGCGTGCCGGTGGACAGCAATCCGCGCTTGACGATCACCTGTCCGATCGCCGAGACCAGCCGCACGGAAGAGGCCCGGAATTCGCGGATCCCGTCGGCCCCGGTCCTAGCGCCGGCCTTCCCGCCCCTGGGATCGCGCAGCCCGCGCATGCGTGCCCGCAGGCGCCTCCGCTGCGCGAGCAGATGCGCCGCGGCGGCCAGGCAGGGCAGCATGGCGGCCATCGATCCGGCCAGGGCGAACAGCAGCGGGCGGTTCACGACAGCGTCCTGCGAATGATCGTGCGCATCACCAATATGCCCATCCCCAGGGACACGGCCGCGAAACCCAGCAGGACATGGCCTGCCGGATCGGTGAACAGGGTGCCGATATAAGACGGGTTCGTGACCCACAGGATCAATCCCAGCGCCACCGGCAGGATGCCCAGAACGGTCGCGCTGGCGCGCGCCTCGGACGCCAGGGCATGACCGCGCGCCTTCAGCGCCAGGCGCTTGCGAATGACATCCGCCAGGCCGTCGAGCGCGCCGCTCAACGACCCGCCCGTCTGGGCCTGCAAGGCCAGGGCGGTGGCGAAAAAGCGATATTCCGGCAGGCCGGAACGCATCGCCATTTCGCGCAGGCTGTCTTCCATGGACATGCCGATCGAAATCTGCTCGGCCATGCGTGCGAATTCCGGACCGGTCGGTTCGGCGGCCTCACGCGCGACCGTCCGCATCGCCTCCATCACCGAAATCCCGACCCCGACCGAACGCACGATCATCGCCAGGGCATCGGGGAATTGCTGCAACTGCCGATTGCGGCGCTTGTCCATCATCCAGCCGAAGACGCTGCGGCACAGGAAGATCCAGACGCCGACCATCACCGGGAACCCCAGGATTCCAAGGAAGCCCGCGACCATCGAAAACAGCGACGCGACAAGGATGAAGGCGCCGATCGGCACCATCCACCAGGGCACCTGGTATTGGTCGGCCCGGGCCATGTCGACCCCCAGCAGGTCGGCCAGCCGTTCCGCGATCGGACGCCTGGCGTGTGTCCGGGGCCGGAAGGCAGAGGGCTCGAGCGGGCGGACGACCCGGTAGGGCACCGAGACGGCGGCCAGGCGCGCGTCGCGTCGCCGCGCCTGCCGCTGCATGCGCGACACCAGGACCCCGCTGACCACCATGCCCAGCAGCGACAGGCAGGACAGGACCAGCAGCCCCGCCAGCATCAGCCGTCCGCCTGTTCAAGGGCGGCGAACCATTCCCGCTCCAGCCCGAAATAGGCGAGGCGCTGCTGGCAGGCGGGCGGGACCCGGCTGACCTTGTAACGGCCGATCAACCTTCCGTCATGGCCTTCGCCCTGGATTTCGAAGCGAAACACGTCATTGAGGGTGATCACGTCGCCCTCCATACCGCATATTTCGGTCACCTGGGTAATGCGGCGCCCGCCGTCACGCTGGCGCTCCACCTGGATGATCAGGTCCACCGCGCCCACGATCTGGGTACGAATCGCGCGTGACGGCAGGCCCATATTGCCCATCTGCACCATGTTCTCGATCCGCGTCAGCGCATCGCGGGTGGTGTTGGCATGCACCGTGGACATGCTGCCGTCATGACCGGTATTCATGGCCTGCAGCATGTCGAAGGCTTCGCCGCCACGGCACTCGCCGATGATGATCCGGTCGGGACGCATGCGGAGCGCGTTGCGCATCAGGTCGCGCTGGGCGATCTCGCCCCGCCCTTCGAGGTTCGCGGGGCGGGTTTCCAGGCGCACGACATGCGGCTGCTGCAACTGCAGTTCGGCCGCGTCCTCGACGGTGATGACGCGCTCGCCGGCATCGATCATCCGGGACAGCGCGTTCAGCAGCGTGGTCTTGCCCGACCCCGTGCCGCCGGAAACGATGATGTTCAACCTTGCCTTGGCCGCGGTCTGGAGCAGCCGCGCGACCGGAGGCGTCAGGGCGCCGAATTCGATGAGCCGGGCAAAATCGATGACCTTGCGGCCAAATTTCCGGATCGTCAGATAAGGCCCGTCCAGAGCCAGGGGAGAAAAGACGATGTTGACGCGCGAGCCGTCCGCCAGCCGCGCATCGGCCATCGGACTGGATTCATCGATGCGCCGCCCGACGGCCGAGGCGATGCGCTGGCATATGCTCGCCAGATGCGCCGTGTCACGGAAACGGACCCCCGACAGGACCAGCCTGCCCCCATTCTCGATAAAGACCTTGTTCGGCCCGTTCACCATGATTTCGCTGACGGATTCGTTTTCCAGCAGCGGTTCCAGCGGCCCCAGGCCGAGCATGTCGAAGACCAGTTCCTCGGCCAGCGCCCGCTGTTCGCGGCTGTTCAACTGGATCCGCCGCTCGGTGGCGAGTTCCGAAATCAGATGTTCCAGGTCAGCGCGCAGCCGGTCCGGCGGCAGCACCGCGACGGCGGCGGGGTCCAGGCGGTCCAGGCAGGTGACCCGCAATTCGGCGATCATGGACGGCGGTACGCTCGGCGCCGATTCCGTGCCGGCAACGGGGCCCGCCGGGGCGGCGGCCGGGGCGGGATGGTCCGCCCTGGCGGTGGCGCCCTCGTCGGTCCGACTGGCGCGCCGGCCGAATATGGGGGTCCCGAAATATGTCACGGGCGCCTCGCAAAAGGCAGCCACCGGCGCTTCGCGGCGTCGGTCGAAGGCACGCCGTGCCCGGTCGTGACGTCCAGCATCCCCACCGCATCGACCTGCCGCGCCAGATCCATCATCGCGGTACGAAAGGCGCCCCGGGCGGCGACCGCCGGCTCGCCCAGCGTCGCGGCGTTGCCGATCTGGCGCGGCAAGTCGGCAATGGTGATGTCGACATTGGTCTTCAGCGCTTCTTCGACCTGGCCGCGGCTCAGCGCACCCGGGCGGCCCAGCCGGTTCAGCACCAGAACCGGGCGCTGCTTCTGCAACGGTCCGGCCGGGACGTCCAGCAGGCGCAGCGTATCCCGCACCGACGCCAAGGTCGGTTCCAGCACCAGGACACGCTGATGCACCTGCGCCAGCAGGTCGCGATTCAGCGCGTTCGATACGAAGGGCACGTCGGCCACGACAAAATTATATCTCTGCCGCAGAACCCGCAGCAAAGCCTGCGCCGCGCCGGCGGCATAATCCAGTTCTGATGCGAAATCCATCTGGTCGGCCAGCACGTGCAGGCGTTCGGCGACCGGGCTGGTGGCCCGTTCGGCCAGCAGGACGTCGATTCTGTCCGGGGCTTCCAGCGCGCGCCGCAATCCGGACCCCACGCCGACATCCAGCAGGAACGCCGCCATTCCGCGATGCAGGTCCGAATCCAGCAACAGCGTGTGGCGATGCATGACCGCGCCGAACAGCCAGGCCAGATTGACGGCGACCGTGCTGGCGCCGACCCCGCCGCGCACGCCCGTGATCGTCACGCAGCGCCCGCCCAGATCCCGCTCGGGCAACTGCCCCCGCGTCAGGGGGCCGAATTGCCTTGCGATCTTCTCGCGCGTCAACGGGCGCGGCAGGTATTCCGCAACCCCCAGCCCGCGCGTGACCTCGCGGTAGAAATCGGCGCTGTCCACCGAACCGATCAGCAGGACCGAGACATCCGGTTCCACCACCTGGGCCAGGTCGCGCAGGGCGCTGATCGGATGCTTCTCCTCGGCCAGGTCGATGATCAGGATCCGCGGGGTCGAATGCTTCTGCAGCGCCGCCACGGCCGTGCGCACGGTGCCGCGCCGGATATCGATCGCGGCGCCGACACTTTCGGTCAATCCGTCGCGCACCAGCGCCTCGGTGGCCGCGTCGGATACGTATCCCACCAGGAAAGGCCGGTCATGCCGGGCGACAACGGAGCTCGCGGGCTCGGGCTGCACTTTTTCGGCCGTGGCCATCATGGCTCAGTTTCCTCCGCCGCCGGACGGGCTCCCGCTTGATCCACCGCCCGATCCACTGCCCGACGATCCGCTCACGCCGGAAATGCCGTTGGTGGACGGCAACGCCTTGGGTTTGTCCAGCCTGATGCGTTCGACCGCCATGACCGGCGCCTGCGCATCGGGCGCCTCGCCGCCATGCCCTTCCCTCAGATCGCGCGGGTCGGCGACCATGGCGGCAAGATTGGCCGCGTTCGCGCCGGACGGATGCCATGCATAAGGCTTGTGATACGGATCCAACGTGCCACATCCGCCGACCAGCGGCAGGACGCATGACAGCAGGACGCACGAAAGCCCCCTGCGCGCCCGGAACAGGATTGTCGCGTTCATGCCCAGGTCCTCATTGAACGAAGAACCCGGCATCGCCTGGAATCTGCACGGGCTCGGCACGCTGTCGCGGCGCGACCTGGCGCATCAGCAGCAGACGTTCGATTTCAGTCGGGACGCCCGCCATGTCGGTCGGCGCGACCAGGCGCGACCGGTTCGCCACCGGGCGGACGAGATAAGGCGTGACCAGGATCACCAGTTCGGTTTCCTGCCGGTTGAAGTTCGTCGAACGAAACAGCGCCCCCAACAGGGGCACGTCGCCGGCGCCGGGGATGCCGTTGCTTGAATCGGTAGTCGAATCCTCCAGCAGGCCGGCGATGGCCAATGTCTCGCCGCTGCCCATCTCGACGGTCGTCTCGGCCCGCCGGACAGTCAGGGCCGGAATGACCGACGTCGATCCGGACGTCGTGACCGACACCGCGTTCTGGTTGCTCAACTGGCTGATTTCCGGGGCGACATGCAGGTTGATGCGTCCATTGCTGAAGACGGTCGGCAAAAAGGTCAGGCTGACGCCATAATCCTTGAAGGCGACCGAAATGGCGCCGGCCTGTTGCGCCATCGGGATGGGATATTGCCCGCCCACCTGGAAGCTGGCGCTTTGTCCGCTCATGACCGTCAGATTGGGCTCGGCCAGCATCCGGACCAGGTTGTCCTGCGACAGCGCGTCGATGACGCCATTGACGTTGCTGCCCAGGCAGAACGGATTACGCGTCGCGACGCAGGCAGCGCTGCTGCCGTTCACATTCAGGGTCAGGGCTGGAAAACTGCCGACCTTGCCGATATTGCCGACCGCCTGCCAGTTGATTCCCAACTGGCGCACCACGTTGCGGTCCATCTCCGCGATCCGGACGCTCAGCGTCACCTGGGTCGCCGAGCGGATGGACAGGCGGTTGCGCAGCCCCTGCCCTTCGGCCAGATATCCCCGGGCGATTTCTTCGGCCTGCGCCGCATCTTCCGGCGAGGCCACCGAACCGCTGAGCGTCAGGCCACGCGCGTCGGTCTGAACCGTGATGTGGCTGCCCGGCATCTGCCGGGCGATCCGGACTTCGGCCTGCGCGGCCCCGTAACTGGACGGCAGGACGTCGATCGTGAATTGCGCGATCGTGTGCCCCTCGGCATCGGTTGCCATGACCGACGTCCGGCCGATCGTCATGCCGTAGAGGAACATGCTGGTCGCGCTGGCCGGCCGTATCTGCGCGACCTTGGGATCGACCACGAAAATCTTCGCCGCCGCTCTTGGCAATGTGACCATGTGGCCGGCGCCGACCTCGAGACTGACCGCGCGTTCCCGGACCGGGCCGGCTTCGTCGCGATGCGCCGCCGCGGCCGGGCCGGGCGCGACGGCCGGCAGGCAGGTCGCGACCGCAATCCGCACCAGGGCGCCGGCCAGGCGGGATTTCCCGAACATCAGTAGTGGATCTCCTTTCCGTCCGCTCCCCCCTGGTAAAGGGTCAGGGAGCGACCATCCGCCGGATCGGATGCGTGGTCGTCATGCAATATGGCGGAAACGTCGCCGGCCCACGCCGCCGGCGGAGCCGGCTGGGGCACGGGCCCGACCTGGGCGGAGCGAACCGAAAGCGACAGGCGCCCCAGATGGACCGCCACCGACACACGCTCGGCATCGTCAGGCGTGACTTCGAGTGTCACGGTGCGGGCCTGCGGCTCGTTGCTGGCCGACGCGCCCTGCACCAGCCGGCGATCGATCGCGATCACGCGGACATTCGACAGCACGGTTTCCGCGGCCACGCGATGTTCGGCCGGCAACGAGCCGGCAAATGCCTGCGTCAGGATCAGATCGACATGATCGCCAGGCCAGATCAGGCCCGCTGTCCCGGTAATCGCGTCCACGCCGACCGTGACCGCGCGCATGCCCGGCTGCAGCGCCGCAGCGAGAAAGCCGCGATCGCCCGGCCGCAGCAGATCGGTCGAACGAAGGATTGCCTGGGCCCCGACGCCGTGCAGCAGCATCGCACCCGCCAGCGCCTCACGCCCCTCGGCACTGTCCTGCGTCACGTCGGCGCCCTCCTTGCCCTGCGGCACCCGAATCGCAATGATATCCTCGGGTTTCAGCAAATTCCCCGCATCCAGAGGACGCGCGGCCGCCAGGATCTGCAGGGTCGGGGGCGCCGCCGGCCGGGCGGTCGCCGGTGGCCGGGTGGCGATCCATGCAACGGTCCCGAATCCACCCAGGCCGACAGCCATCAGAATGAAGAAAATCAGCCGAAACATGATCAGTCACGCCCTACAGGAGAACGATAACGCTTCCGACTGCGATGGCGCACACATAGGGAAGCGGGCATCCGCGATGGAGCCGCCAGCGCTCGATTCGCAACACCCGCGCGATTCGCCCCCGCGGTATCGCGCCGCCGTCCCGTTCGGCGACAAAGGTCCGGGCCATGAGATAAAGGACAGCCAGAACGCCGCCCGCCAAAGTCACGGCAAGAACCAGGTCCGGGATCTGCCGAGGCTGAATCGCCAGACCGACCGCCCCGAGCAGCTTGACGTCCGCACCGCCCATCCAGCCGCGCGACCAGCAGGCAAAGCCCAGGCAAAACAGGATTCCCCCCGATATCAATCCCGCCAGCACATGATGCCGGATGATCGCAAGGGAAATACTTGACAGCGCAACAAGCGATACAAGCCAATCGGGAATCAACCGCACCGCAATATCACGAAGAGCGGCCCACAGCAGGAGGAGAGCGAAGCCCGCACCCACCCCCTGCGCCAGACATGCCCCCATGTCACACAACATAAAATCGCGTCTGAATACGGTTCTGTTCCACCACAGAGAACAATATCAGCTTGTGACTTTATTGCTGATAGCAGAAAAGACGCCGCTCAGATTGGTACCCAATGTTGTCAGCGCGCCGATCGCGACCACCGCCACAAGCGCGGCGATCAGGCCATATTCAAGCATGGTCACGCCACGCCGATCACGCTTCAGACTCAGCAGAGTCTGCAGATACTGCATCATTACTTGACACTTTCCTTGTTTATATAAACACAAAAGCCCTTGATTCAAAGGACATCGGGAACGCACGCCCCGCAATGTGCGTGTTAAGCAATCGTTAACAACCTAGCGCGAAGCTTTAAGGCTGTCCATATGGTCGCCCTGGAAAAACAGGGAAAACTTTTCCTGGTCCCCCTCATTCCGCCCCGGCCCGCCGGCCGATGCCGGCTCCGCCGCCGCAAGCGGTGCTCCAGAGCTTTCCAAATTTAAGATTTTGTGACAGCGCCATACTGGCAACAGGCGCAATATTCCTTTCCACAAGAATTCCGGCCCACAATCGGTCCGGGTCTACAAATCCAGCCTAATTCATTTCTTATTCAAAATTATATATCATATTCCTGCTACCTTGGGCACGGATCATTCTTGAATATTATTATTTCAAAATGATACGGCCAACGCGAGCCTTACGGTCTTCCGTTTTTCCTGAACACGGCATCTGTTCAGACGCGATTGATACCGTGGCCGGCCAAGCCTAGCTTTCTCCCGACACCCGAGTGCCGGAGATCATCCATGGGCATGCTCGTTGAAGGACAATGGCGTGACGTCTGGTACGACACGTCGTCGACCGGCGGTCGATTCGTCCGCACAGACGCCGCCTTTCGCAACTGGATCACCGCGGATGGGCGTCCCGGCCTGTCGGGCGGCGGGGGCTTCGTGGCCGAGGCCGGACGCTACCATCTCTATGTCTCCCTTGCCTGTCCCTGGGCGCACCGCACGCTGATCATGCGCGCCTTCAAGGGGCTGGAAGGGATGATTTCCGTGTCGGTCGTCCATTGGCTGATGCTGGAGCACGGCTGGACCTTCGCCGCGGCGCCGGGCGTGGTGCCCGATCCGCTTTTCGGCGCGGCCTTTCTTCACCAGATCTATACCGCCGCCGCGCCCCGCTATAGCGGACGCGTCACGGTGCCCGTCCTGTGGGACAAGGCACGCGGGACGATCGTCAGCAATGAATCGTCCGAGATCATCCGGATGTTCAACAGCGCCTTCGACGGGATCGGCGCGGCACCTGGCGATTTCTATGCGCAGGCGCTGCGTCCCGAGATCGATCGGATCAATGCCCGCATCTATGACACGGTCAATAACGGCGTATACAAAAGCGGTTTCGCAACCACCCAGTCAGCCTATGACGACGCGATCCTGCCGCTGTTCGACACGCTGGACTGGCTGGAGGCACGATTGTCGCGGCGGCGCTGGCTGGTCGGGCCGACCATGACCGAGGCCGATATCCGCCTGTTCACCACGCTCATCCGCTTCGATGCCGTCTATGTCGGCCATTTCAAGACCAATCTGCGCCGGATCGCGGATTATCCGCATCTTTCGGCGTATCTGCGCGACATGTACCAGACCCCCGGGGTCGCCGGCACGGTGAATTTCACGCACATCAAGAACCATTATTACCAGAGCCACCGATCGATAAATCCTCACGGCGTGGTCCCGGCGGGACCGGTGCTGGATCTGGACAGCCCGCCAAACCGCGCAGCGCTCGGCTGAATATCCGGCGATACGGGTGGGGATCGGTACAAGGCGCCTTCCGTCGGCCATGCGGCGACGCATGCGGGCTGCCGCCTTTCCGCGCTTCGGATAAAAAACGGAAACAAATACTTTCTTTCATTTTTGTTTTTGCACCCCGGCACCTGGGATAACACGTCCTTAGACGCCAATCGCCATCGTCCGGCGCCGTTCCGTCAGGAGAAGAGAAATGACCAAGGTTCTTGTTCTTTACTATTCGACATATGGCCATATGGAGACGATGGCCGAGGCAGTTGCCGAAGGAGCCCGGGCGGCGGGAGCGCAAGCCGATATCAAGCGCGTGCCCGAGACCGTGCCGGAGGACATCGCCCGCGCGAACCATTTCAAGCTGGACCAGGCCGCGCCGGTCGCGACTCCCGCCGATCTCGAAGCCTATGACGCCATCATCGTCGGTGCGCCGACCCGCTTCGGGCGCATGGCGTCGCAGATGGCTGCCTTCTGGGACCAGACCGGCAGCTTGTGGTTCAAGGGCGCGCTGATCGGCAAGGTCGGCGCGGCGTTCACCTCGACGGCGACACAGCATGGGGGGCAGGAAACCACCCTGTTCTCGATCATCACCAACCTGCTGCATCATGGGATGGTCATCAGCGGACTGCCTTATAATTTCCAGGGCCAGATGCGCCTGGACGAGATCACCGGCGGTGCGCCCTATGGCGCGACCACCATCGCCGCCGGCGATGGTTCCCGCGCGGTCAGTGCCAACGAACGCGATGGCGCGCATTTCCTCGGCCAGCGCGTCGCACAGCTTGCCGCCAAGCTTGCTGACTGATTTCCCCCTTCCCTCCAGAATGCGAGAAAGACCCGCCATGACCATCCTGACAACACGTGACGGCACGGAAATCTATTACAAGGACTGGGGCACGGGACAGCCGGTCCTGTTCAGCCATGGCTGGCCGCTCAGCGCCGACATGTGGGACCATCAGATGCTGCATCTGGCCCAGAACGGCTATCGCGCCATCGCCTTCGACCGGCGGGGCTTCGGCCGGTCGAGCCAACCCTGGACCGGCTATGATTACGACACCTTTGCCGACGATATCGCCCAACTGATCGACCATCTGGACCTGCGGGACATCGTCCTGGTGGGCTTCTCGATGGGGGGCGGGGATATCGTGCGCTATATCACCCGCCACGGCGACAGCCGGGTTTCCAAGCTGGTCCTGATCAGTGCGGTCACGCCCTTCTTCATCAGGACCGACGACCATCCCGACGGCGTGCCGGCGGAGATATTCGACGCCATCCGTGCCGGAATCACCAACGACCGCGCGCAATTCCTGGATGACTTCAACACGATCTTCTACGGCACCAACCGACCGGACAGCACCGTATCCAAAGGCGTGCTGACCCAGACGCTGCAGATCGCGCTGCAGGCCTCGATCAAGGGTACCATCGACTGCGTCACCGCGTTCTCGGAAACCGATTTCCGCAAGGAAATGGCCGATATCCGCGTGCCGACCCTGATCATCCATGGCGACGATGATCAGACGGTGCCGCTTGCCCCCACCGCCGCGCTGGCGGCCAGGATCGTGCCGGGCGCGCAGTTCAAGATCTATCCCGGCGCGCCGCACGCGACCTGCACGACGCATAAGGACCTGGTCAACCAGGACCTGCTGGCCTTCATCCGCGGATAAGGCAATCGCCAGTCATCGGGCTTGCGCCGCGTGACCCATGGGTCGCGCGGCGCTTGGCGTTTCTGGGGCCGGAAATCCATGGCATTCGATCATGCATCTTTTGGAATCAATGCATTTCCGTCATTTCCATTTAAACGATGATCGCCGCGATCTATCTCTTTTCGTGTAGCAGGCCAATACGGCCGGGAGGCATCACATGATAGACGTCAGATCATTCGACAGCCTGGGCGGAGCCGATCATGGCTGGCTGAAGGCGAAACATCATTTCTCCTTCGCGGAATATCGCGACCCCGAGCGCGTGCATTGGGGCAATCTGCGGGTCTGGAACGACGACACCATCGCGCCGGGCACGGGCTTTCCCGCCCATCCGCACCGCGACATGGAAATCATCACCTATGTCCGCAAGGGCGCGATCACCCACCAGGACAATCTGGCAACAAGGGCCGCACCGAGGCCGGCGATGTGCAGGTGATGTCCGCCGGTACCGGCATCACGCACAGCGAATACAACCTGGAACCCGGCGAGACCCAGATCTTCCAGATCTGGATCATCCCCACCGGGCACGGCAAGGCGCCAAGCTGGGGCGCGCGTCCGTTCCCCAGGGAGAACCGGGCCGGTCATTTCGTCACCCTGGCTTCGGGCTATGACAGCGATGCCGACGCGCTGCCGATCCGCACCGATGCCCGCGTTCTGGGCGCGACGCTGAAGGCCGGCCAGACCGTCGAGTATGTCCTGGGCACCGAGCGCTTCGCCTATCTGGTGCCCGCCACGGGCGCGGTCGAGATCGACGGCGTGCGGGTCAATGCCCGCGACGGCGCCGCAATCTCAAAAACCGACACCCTGCGCGTCACCGCCCTGGAGGACGCCGAAATCGTCCTGGTCGACGCCGCCTGACCGGCCATCTGAAGGACCCTGCCTGAAGGGCCAAGACCATCGCCGCGCAGGCAACGCCGCGGCGATGGTCAGCCATGGCCGAGACGTCCTTCGGCCATGCATACGGCCATGCATAGATCAAACCACCCAATATCAAGCCACTCGGGGAATGCCGTCATCCATGAGCCACGCACAGACCTTATCGCCGTCGATCCTGTCCGTTCCGATCGGACGGGCCGTCACGTTCTCGATGGCCGCCGCCGCGGGGATCGCGGTCGCCAATATCTATTATAACCAGCCGATGCTTGGCGTCATCGAAAACGCCTTCCCGTCCTCCGGGGCGCCCGCGCTGATTCCCACCGCCACGCAGCTCGGATACGCATTCGGTCTTGTATTGCTGGTGCCGCTGGGCGATCTGCTGGATCGCCGTCGCCTGATCGTCGCGCAGTTCATCGCCCTGGCCACGGTCCTGATCGTTTCCGCCATGGCCCCCACGGCGGGGCTGCTTGTCGTGGCTTCGGCCTTGCTGGGGGCGGCCGCCACGGTCGCCCAGCAGATCGTCCCCTTCGCCGCGTCGCTGGCGACGCCCGAACAGCGCGGCCGCACCGTCGGAACGGTCATGAGCGGATTGCTGTCCGGCATATTGCTCAGCCGCACATTGGCGGGGTTTGTCGCCGCGCATTTCGGCTGGCGCCAGATGTTCTGGCTGGGGGTGCCGATGGCCCTGGTCGCGGCCGGCCTCATGCTCGTCGTCCTCCCCCGCAAGCATCCGCAGGCGGATATCGGGTATGGGTTTGCGTTGAAATCTCTCTTTCATCTCTGGCGGGACGAACCCGTATTGCGGCGGGCCACGGCCGCACAAGCGGCACTTTTCGCGTCCTTTACCGCATTCTGGACCATTCTTGCCCTGCACCTGCAGGAACCCGCCTTTCACATGGGCCCCGATATCGCCGGTCTGTTCGGAATTGTCGGGGCCGTCGGCGTCTTCGCCGCGCCGCTTGCCGGACGCGTCGCCGATCGCCACGGCCCCCACTGGGCCATTTCGGCCGGCGCCCTGCTGACCGTGCTGGCGTGGCTGATCTTCGGCCTGTGGAACGGCCTGGCGGGTCTTGTCGTCGGCGTCATCATGCTCGACCTGGGGGTTCAGGGCGCCCTGGTCTCGCACCAGCATGTCGTCTTCGCCCTGCGTCCGCAGGCGCGCAGCCGCCTGAACACGATCTTCATGACCGGCATGTTCCTCGGCGGCGCCATCGGTTCGGCGGTGGCCACCTGGGTCTGGCACATGGGGGGATGGGGCGCCGTCACCATTCTGGGAACCGTCGCCGCGCTGCTGGCCATCCTGGTACGGATGGGCGCGCATTCCAATTCCGTCAGGTGAGTTGCCCAGCCCGTCAAAGGGCGCGGCATTCCAGCATCACCGCGCTCTGTGGCCAGAGATTCGGCATGACGACGCCGATCTGGCTCATCAGCAGTGCCACCGCCATGTGCAGCCTCCCTTCGGCGATGGCACGTTGCGCCGCCGTCAGGTGTGGGTCCATGGCCGATGGCATGCCGTTCGGGGCCGGCGCACCGAGGCGATAGCCGCATCCCGGATCAAGACCAGGCAGACGGGTCGGTGCGGCATCTTGCGCGGTGGACGCCGTGTCCTGAACCAGCAGGTAGACGGCGTGACGCCGATCCTCGGACACGATGCCGAAATCGTCATGATCGCATTTCCACGAAATATGCGCCGGTCATTGAGCCCAGCCACGACGCGCGGCCGGGCTTGAAAATATTCAGAAACCGGCGGAAATGCTCCCTGCGATGGAGAACGGAGCCTGGATATAGTACGAGGCGCCACCATCGATGCCGGCGCCATTCACGCCGGAGAGATAATGCGAATTCGCAAGGTTGGAGACGTTGAGCTGAATCTGCGGTGTCTTGAGCACGCCGAAATTGTTCATGCGATAACCGACGGTGATCGAATCGGCGATGTAAGAGGGGATCTTTTCAGTGTTCATGAAGTCGCCGTACTGGGAGCCGACATATTTCAGGTTCAGGTTGCCGAAGAGATGCCCGTCATCGTAATCCAGACCGAGCGTCCCCATGGCGTGGGGGCTGCCGGGCGCGACATTGCCGCGCGTGTTCCAGTAGGTTGTGATTCCGGTTGCCGCGTTGCTGGACTGGATCAGATTATTGTCCACCCGCGTATGCAGATACTCGAACGACAAATATGGCCGCAGGTGATAGAGGATCGGCCGGGTGCCGAGCTGGATGTCGACGCCCCGCGTGGTCTGGCCGCCCGCGTTGCCCGAGACGCTCCGCTGTCCGCCGAATTGGTCGTAGACCGTATAGCCATATTGGCGATTGGTGAAATTATAGTTGAAGAACGCAACGTCCGCGACCAGCCATGATCCGTTATAACGGTATCCCAGCTCTTCCTCGATCGAATATTCCGGCTTCTGCAGTGATGCGATCTGCGTCAGGTTGCCCGACGTGTCATATTGGGTGACCAGCGAATTCGCATTCGGCATACGAAAATTCGTCGCACCCGTGACATAGACCTGATGATGCTGATTGAATCGATAGCTCGCCGCCACCTGCGGCAGCGGTTCGTTGACATTGCCCCTGGTGTGGAATGGCGCACCGGGCTGCTCATTCGTGACCAGCCGCGACATCATCGCGTCCTTGAACCCGGCCTCCAGCAGCAGGTGGTCCCGCAGCAGATGCAGACAGTCCCCGACATAGAGCATGTTGATCTCGGTCGTGACGTGATAATGATAGGCGTCGTAATACTGACCATTGCTCATCAGGTAGCGATAGCTGTTATCATTGCCCCAGACGTTCAACGGGTCTCCATTTTGCTGATATTCGACGGGATGCTGGTTGTCCTGATCAGACCATTCATACCACCAGCCGCCCGTCAGTTCGTTGATTCCGGTCTTGAGCGTGGCGCGCAGGTTATTGCCGGCGCGGTTTTCAGTGATCGTGTAGGGATTATAGACAAGCTGGGCCGGCCCGGCATAGGAGACGCCGGCGACGGTCACCGGGGTGTTGCCGAAATAGGTCTGGCCGCCCGCGCCCCCGATCATGCCGGCGCTGCCGCCGCCGCCATTGCCGGCCCACAGATAAGCCGTGTCATCGATGCTGAGAGTCCGGGAGAGCCGGATATGCGTCGGCAGAGAAACGACGACGTTGTTGAACGGATTCCGATGGAATTTGTAATACATTCCAGGATTGTTCGGATCCAGTCGTCCGTCGTAATTGCACCCGAATCCACAATTGTTCCAACCCGCCAGGCTGACGCCGTTATCGAGCTGGTTGATCTGGTTGTTCCAGGCCACGACCAGCCCGGTATGGCTGCCGCCAGCGAAATCCTTGACGAGCTTGAAATCGACGTGGCGCTTGATATAGCCGCCGGGCCCGCGCCAATCGTCTCCCAACGCATGCGAAAAGGAGACGAAGGCCCGCACGCCGCTCTGTCCGATCTCACCCGTGTCGAACCGTGCAAATTGTCTGTACGTATTGTAATTGCCGAATGCGGCATCGACATATCCGCCCATCGCGGCAGCCGGGTCGCGCATGTTCATGCTGACCAGGCCACCCGAGGCGGCGACGGTCGGCGTATCGAAATTGGCCGACCCGGGCTGCACGGACATCTGTTCCAAGTTTTCGGCATCGATGACTTCGTTGGCGTACATCGTGCCGCCGCCGATATCGTTCAGCGGCACGCCCTCCATCAGCCATCCGATCTGGTCGGATGTCATGCCGCGCACCGTGACCGTACCGCCACCGAAGCCGAACGGATCGGCATTTTGCACGTTCGCGCCGGGCAGCATCGCCATCAACTGGATCGGGTTCGATGTCGGGCTTTGCTTGGCGATGTAATCGCGCGACAGAGTCTGCACAGTCTTGGGCGCCGTCTCGACACGCATGATTCCGCCGCCGACCGCCGTCCGCGTCACGCCGCCCGGGGTCACATGCGCAGAAACCTGGATCTCTTCACCATGGGGAGCGGCGCCGGCTTTCGTCGTGGCTTTCGCGGGGTCGTGCTGCGGCGAGACGGTCTGGGCAGAGGCTGCCTGTCCGGCGATCGCCGAGGACGCGAGCACCGTCCCTGAAAGAAGTGCAAGAACCGAGATACGCATCTTATACACACCCTTCACTGCATACGAGTTTTCTGGAACGAGAGAATCTCCGTGCGTAACGTTCTATGAATTGTGACCCGCGTTACGTCACGAGAACGAGATGACCTTATCGCCTCTCATTTCGATATAACAACATTTTTCTGACCAAACGATCAGTTTTTTTGATTCGCTGGAGGGTCCACTCGGGAGAGCACAGCGGGGCCGCGCACCCCGCGTCCCCGGCACCATGGATGCGCTGCGAAGGCGGAAGGATAACCGGCCAACACCCCTGTCCGGTGGACCGGCCATCCTCGATCGGATCGGCGATGCCTGCTTCCCGGCAGGCACCTATACGAAGCGCGCGCCCCTCAGCCGGCCTCCGCCGGGGCGAGGCGGGCGGGGTTGTTCGGATGATCGGGCCAGGTCAAGACCTCATCGACCGGCTGAGGCACCATTGTGATGCAGTGATCCACCGGGCAAACATGCGCGCACAAATTGCACCCTACGCACTCGGCGTCGATCACTTCATAGCGCCGCTCGTCGCCGGCGCCGGTCCTGGCGATCGCCTGGTGGGAGGTGTCCTCGCAGGCGATGTGGCACAGGCCGCATTTGATGCAGGCATCCTGGTCGATCTCGGCGAGCGTCTTGAATTTCAGGTTCAACTGGTTCCAGTTGACGAAATTCGGCACGGCACGCCCCGTCACGTCGGCGATCGTCGCAAAGCCCTTGTCGTCCATCCAGTTGGACAGGCCGTCGATCATGTCCTCGACGATACGAAAGCCGTAATGCATGGCCGCGGTGCAGACCTGGAGCGTACTGGCCCCCATGACCAGGAATTCCGCGGCGTCACGCCAGTTCGAAATGCCGCCGATACCCGAAATCGGCAGCACGGACGTCTCCGGGGTGCGGGCGATCTCGCCCAGCATGCGCAGCGCGATCGGCTTGACGGCCGGCCCGCAATACCCGCCATGGGTGCCCAGCCCGCCCACCACCGGCATCGGCGCCATCGCGTCGAGATCGACCGCGACAATGGACTGGATCGTATTGATCAGCGACACCGCATCCGCACCGCCTTGCAGGGCCGCGCGCGCAGGCATCAAAATGTTGGTGATGTTGGGGGTCAGTTTCACGATGGTCGGCATGCGGGTGTTCTGCTTGACCCAGCGCGTGACCATCTCGACATATTCGGGCACCTGGCCCACCGCCGAGCCCATGTTGCGTTCCGACATGCCGTGCGGACAGCCGAAATTGAGTTCGATGCCGTCCGCGCCGGTCTCTTCCACCAGCGGCAGGATGCGCTTCCAGCTTTCCTCGACACAGGGCACCATCAGGCTTACGACGATGGCACGGTCGGGATAGTCGCGTTTGACCGATTTGATTTCGGCCAGATTCACCGCCAGGGGGCGGTCGGTGATCAGTTCGATATTATTCAGGCCGACCAGGCGGTCGCCATTATAGTTGAACGCGCCGTAGCGGCTGCTGACATTGACCACCGGCGGGTCCTCGCCCAGCGTCTTCCACACCACGCCGCCCCATCCCGCCTCCAGGGCCCGGCGGACGTTGTACTCCTTGTCGGTGGGCGGAGCCGAGGCCAGCCAGAACGGGTTGGGCGAGCGAATACCGGCCAGGTTGCTGCGGAGATCGGCCATCGTTCAGGCTCCTGCTGCGCCGATCAGGTCGGCATGAATGGTTTCCGCCGCATTGCGGCCATCGCGGACCGCCGCGACCGTCAGATCCTCGCCCGGCGTGCAGTCCCCGCCGGCATAGACACCGTCACGGGATGTGCGTCCGTGCGCATCGACCATGATGCGACCGTTCGCGACGTCGATCCAATCCTCATCCAGTGGATCGGGCAGGAAGAGCTGACCGACCGCCTTCAGCACCATGTCGGCCGCCAGCGTGAATTCGCCCAGCGCATAGTCGGGCTTGCCATCAACCAGGTGGCCGCGGGCAAAGGTCACCGAACCGACCGCGCCATTCGTCCCTTCGATCCGGGCGGGCGCAGCCCAATAGCGGATGGCGACGTTGTTCGTCTGCGCCCATTCCTGCTCGACAGGCGTTGCCGACATGGTGTCCGCGCCCCGCCGATAAACCAGCGTCACCTCCTCCGCCCCCAGGCGCTTGGCCTGCACGGCGGCATCCACCGCCGTATTGCCGCCACCGATCACGACCACGCGACGCCCGACAGGCACGTCGCCCCTGGTGGAGGACCGGCGCACCGCCTCGATGAAATCGACGGCGTTCAGCACGCCGTCCAGTTGCTCGCCCGGAATGCCGAGCGCCCGTACGCCGGCCTGGCCGATCCCGAGGAAGACCGCGTCATAGGCCGCCTCCAGCGCGGCCAGGGTGAAGTCGCGCCCCAGGACCTTGCCGGCTTCGATCGTGATGCCGCCGATCGCGGTCACGAAATCGATTTCCCGCTGGGCGAAATCATCCGGAAGCTTATAGGCGGCGATGCCATATTCGTTCAGCCCCCCAGCCTTCGGCCGGGCGTCGAAGACCGTGACGTCATGCCCATGCATGGCCAGGCGATGCGCGCACGCCAAGCCGGCCGGCCCCGCCCCCACGACGGCGACATGCCTGCCGGTCGCCGCCGCGCGCGAGAATGGCTGCCCCCGATGCGTCATCTGCCAATCGGTGGCGTGGCGCTGCAGGGCGCCGATCGCGATCGGCTTTTCCTCTTGAGCATTCCGCACGCAGGCGTGCTCACACAGGATTTCGGTGGGACAGACACGGGCGCAGGATCCGCCCAGAATATTCGATTCCAGAATCGTCCGCGCCGAACCGGCGAGATTGCCCGACGCGATTTTCTTGATGAACCCCGGAATGTCGATGCCCGTGGGGCAGGCCTCGATGCAAGGTGCGTCATAACAGAAATAGCACCGGTCCGCCTCGATAACCGCCTGGTTATCGGTCAGCGGCGGATGCGCATCGGCAAAATTGCGCGCAAGCTCCTCGGGCGAAAGGCGGCTTGCGGCGATGTCAGGGGCCTGATCCACGACGAGAACTCTCCACCATGTACGTCACGATCAGGATGACAGAGTTGGTATCCGTCTCGCAACAAATAACTTGACCATTCAGTCAGAAAAGACCGGATTCTGATCCACTCCATTTTTGTCGGAAATTTTTTGAACATATTTTAATCATTTAGCGTATATTTTAATCATCTAGATCGCCCCCGTCTGCAAGCCTGCCGTCACGGTTTCAACCGGCGCAGTTTATTCCCACCATCCGCCTCTGGGGACGCTTTATGATCGGCGATCGTTGCTGACGGACTTTTTGTCGTCGCATCCCCTGAAACCGACGCAGGCTTCCCTCCCGACCGGAATCGGAGAGAGGACCATGCGACATGACGGACGACAGCGCTCCCGTGTGGGGGACCATATCGACGCAGCCGGATCTGTTCGACGACAAGAGAGCCGATCCGCCCTGTCCGAACCTGACCTGGAATGCCCCCCCCCAGCAGGCGCGGAACGATTTGCAGTCGATGGCGGCCCGCCTGATCTTCGATCACGTGTGCGGTCGCAGACCCAGCGCCGTTCAGGAGGCCCGAGATGAGCCATGACAAGATCAGCCCACGCCATCTGGAGCGCAGGGCAATTCTGTATATGCGGCAATTATCCGCGCACCAAGTTATCGGCATATACAACGCGGCGCGCACCGGTAGCGTGAAAGTGAGGATCGTCAGAACTTCAGCGATGTCTTGACGTAATACATGCCGCCATTGAAGCCGTAAGGGGAATTCCCCGCGTAGATGAAGGAATTCTGCAGGGCGGCACGGGAGGCGGAATTGGCCCTGGCCGGGTAATGGTTGCCAAGGTTGTAGGCACCGACGGCGACATGCCAGCGCTTGAAGACATCATAGCCCAGTTCGAGATTCGTGATGTAGGACGGGCCGGCATAAGTCCATTGGGTCTGCGTCAGAGAGGGTGAGGCGACCCAGGTATAAGACCCGAACCGCTGTTCCTGCACGCGAACGGAATACGGCCCCTTGCTCCAGACGACCGTCAGGTTTTCGATGTTCTTCGGCGCCGAATGGATCAGATATTCCTTGTTCGTCCGGTTGAACGTGCTGAGCCCCAGATTGGCCAGGATCGGAGGCGTTGCGTTGTAGTGGCTGATTTCCGTGTCCGCTATGTTGACGCCCAGGCGGAACTGGAGGGTCCCGGCCCTCCCCGCATGCCACGTATAGGCCGTGGTGATGTCACCGCCGTTCGTCGTCGTGTTGACCGGGTTACCGTAATAGGACGCATACAGCACGCCCGGCAGTCCGGCGGACGCCAGCATGTTTTCGATATTCGTCCCGCCAAACTGCGACGTGTTGAACAGACGGTCATTGATCGCAATACGATACAGATTGGCCGTCAGCGTCCAGTCCCGTAGCAGGGTCGCATCCATACCGATGCTGAAGCTGCGCGACTGTTCGCCTTTCAGATGGGACGCGCCGAGGACTTTGGCCCAATGCGAATTCACCGGCAACTGGGCCGTCCGGTAAGTCGGATAGGTCGTTTCCGCAAAGAACGCTTCCTCGGCCAGGGTCGGCGGGCGGTAGCCCGTGTTCACGTTGGCGCGCAAGGCGAAATTCTTGCTGAAATTATAGCGGGTACCGATTGATCCCGTCGCCGCGGCGCCTTCGTCGCTGTATCCGACGGCGTGGCCCCCGAATGTCCATTCCCAGTTCTTGGTCGCGTACAGGTCGACATTCAACGATCCGTCATAGATGTTGCGCGCCAGCGTGCCGGCAGCGGCGGTGGGAACGCCGAATTTGTCGACAGCCCCGGCCGAAACGGCAACACCGCGGTCGGGACCATCCAGCACCGGCACGCCGCCATCGAGGACCGATGCCGCATCGCCCGCATTCACCTGATACGTATCGCGCCGGTATTCAAAGCCATAGGACAGGTTGATCGGGCGCGGCAGCAGGGCGGTGTGGAAGAATTTGGTCGATTTCAATCCCACCGACAGCTCGGACGAAATGAACTGGCCAGTATAGAACGTCGTCGGGCTGGCAAGACCCATGGTGGGGTTGTCGGTGTTGGTGATCCAGTTGCTCATCTGGTCGCGCCCATAATTCACATAGGCGTCCCACTGCATGCCCAGGAAATCGGACGAACGAACTCCATCATTGACCTGGAAATCGTTCTCCGTTCCCAGCCACAGCGGTTCCATGCCATCCGGGTGCAGGGCACGTACGACATTATCATTGGACGGCGCGCGATATGTTTCCGTCTCGGTGACGTTCTTATGCGCGTAGGTCGAGGTATTGTAGAATTCGAATTTCGGCGTAATCGGATACGCCATGTTGATGCTGCCGGCTTCCAACAGGGTCCGCGGTGTTCCAGCCAGACGCTGGACGTCGCGGCTGACCGTGTTGTTCAGTGGATTTCCGCTGAAATAGAGATTGCCCGGATAATCGCCGGAGCGGTTCGTGGCGAGCTGGTTGGTGATCTGTGCCGCAAAATTCATATAGCCACCGGAATGTCCCAGGCGTATGCCGTAATCGGCATTGCCGT
The DNA here is from genome assembly GCF_038719015.1 of Nguyenibacter vanlangensis. Lineage (NCBI taxonomy): Bacteria > Pseudomonadati > Pseudomonadota > Alphaproteobacteria > Acetobacterales > Acetobacteraceae > Nguyenibacter > Nguyenibacter vanlangensis. The sequence continues at coordinate 346,749 of NZ_CP152276.1, read as the reverse complement.
CGAAAGACTGGCCGTCGCCCACATAATAGCCGCTGTTCTGCAGGTTCAGCGTCCCGCCATGTGTATCCTGCTTCAGCACGATGTTGACGGCACCGGCCTCCGCGTCCTGGCCGTACAGGGCCGTGGCGCCCTCGGTGACGATCTCCACATGATCGATCGCGCTCATAGGGATCAGCGACAGATCCGCGGGATCCGTGCCGTAGTTCGGACCAGCTTGATAATAATTGAAATTGGCATCGACATGGCGACGCTTGCCGTTGACCAGCATCAGGGTCTGGTCGGCGCCGAGATTACGCAGTTGCATCGTCTTGTTGAAGCCGTTGCCGCCGATGCCGCCGAAGGGCGACGACGTCACCGCCGGCGAAAGCTGGGCGATCGCGGCAAGAATGTTGGTCTGCCCGGTTTCACGCAATTGTTCGGAACTGTAGCGAAAAACCTGGACGGTGCTGTGTTCCCGCATCGACGACGACAGGACGGAATTGCCGGGTACGGCGACGGCCTGAACTGTAATGGCCTCGCTCTGCGCCCTGATTGCAGCCGCACGGCGGGTGGCGACCGGCCCATGCGTGGCGGCCGGCTCTGCGGCCCCCATGGTGGAAGAGGCCGGGGACGAAGCCACCTTCTTCCGCGGGGCGGCGGCCTGCGTCTGTGTCCGCGCCTGCGCCGCGTATCCCGACAGGGCGATCATGACCCATACCGCGCATGATGCGGTGTACCCGCTCCGACCTCGCATACCTGCCCGGCATAGTTTCAGCATATGACTCTCCAGCGCTTTTCTGTATCCCATACCGGGACGAACATGATTGGCCCCGTACGACCGTCCAGCAGACCTCGTCCGCATGGTCATAAAACATTCTTTATAAATAACGATTGTCTCGATGTGGCGGCCGATGGAAGCGAGCGCTCCACATCCGGTTTCCTGCTCCGGCGCCAATTTTCGATTCGATATTGAAAATCAAGCACCTATTACAAGAACGGACAAGACAGAATTCAGAAATAAACGTGATCGCTTTTATCTATCATCCCGTTCCGATACCGCCCCACATCCTGCCTCCATTCCCGTCCACGAGGCCGGACAGGCAGATCGCATCGGCACCGCTTTCCCCTGAATGATCATCTTTCAATACCGATCGGAAAGAAATCGAATGATAAAGGAAATTCATGTGAACAGTCTTCTCGTTCGCCGTCGGTCGTTATCTGTCTTTCAGCATAATAAGTACGTTTCCAATCGGGAATGATTATTTCTTTATTTTTCGATATAATTTTCTCTTATATCATCAACATATTGAAATTGTTATGCTTAATTCCTACGAATCATTCCTGAAGCCGTCGCGCCGATCTCGGAAATCCGATCGCCGCTTCCGCGCCTTCCGTGGAAAAATCCATGAACATATTCCGAACTAAAAAAACAGCATGCTGGAAACGCCGACGGGATCGAACTTTCGGTACGTCGTTGGCATACAGAGTTTATTTTATAAAGAAATGTGATTCTGCAACCGTGAAAAAACCGAATACAAGAAGGAAAATGTCACGTCGCCCGTGCGATGCCACCCTGTCTTCCACCTGCTTCAATCGCTGCCGGATTCCCGAGTTTGCAAACGATCCGATATGTACTTCTCTCTTGCCATCATTACTTCATGAACGGTCCGGCACGGTGGCCGGACCTGCCGGCGCCTCAACGGGCGAACAGCATGTCCATGTTCGCGAACGCCTTGAATTCCAGAGCATTCCCGCTGGGATCGAGGAAGAACATGGTCGCCTGCTCGCCCACCTCTCCCTTGAAGCGGATATAGGGCTCGATCACGAAAGAAATATTGGCAGCCTTCATGCGCTCCGCCATGGCCTCCCATTCCGGCATGGTCAGCACCAGGCCGAAATGCCGGACCGGCACGCCGTGATCGTCCACGACGTTCCGCTGCACTTGGCCGGCTTCCTCCGGCGCCAGATGGGCCACGATCTGATGGCCATGCAGATTGAAATCGACCCAGTCCGGCGCGCTGCGTCCCTCCGGGCAGCCCAGGAGCTCGCCGTAGAAGCGACGCGCCTCCGCGATGTCGTTCACGGGAAAGGCCAGGTGAAAGGGACGAAGATCGGACTGGACGGTCATGGGCGTTCCGGCGACGTGATGGAAAGGATGGCTCCCTTGCTAAAACGGCATCGCGCGAACGAAAAATGTTATATATTCGATCTGAGAACGTTTTTTTCTGATGAATCGATGCTGACCGAACTCAAGACCTTTCTCCATGTCGCGCGACTGGGCTCGTTCGCCGCCGCCGCCTCGCGGGTCAACCTGACGCAGTCAGCCGTCAGCGGACAGATCCGGCGGCTGGAGGACGCGCTGGGCTTTCGCCTGTTCGATCGTTCGGGGCGCGCGGTGACGCTCAACCGGAACGGCCAGCGCGTTCTGGCCCGCGCCGAGGCCGTCATCGCCGCCTTCCAGAAGCTTTCGGACACGACAGACGACGATGCGGCCCCCGTCGTGCTGCGGGTCGGCACGATTTCCAGCGCCCACGGGCTTCTGGCCCGGACGATGCAGACATTCCGGCGCGACTTTCCCCATGTCCAGTTGCGCATCGTCCCCGACATCTCGCTACGTCTTCTCGACAGGGTGGACACGGGTGAAATCGACGCCGCGCTGATGGTGCTGCCTCCTTTTGGCATCCCATCCGCGCTGGCGTGGTCCCCCGTTGTCCGTCAGCGCTATCGCCTGATCAAACCGGCGAACATGCCGGGAGACGACTGGCGGACGCTGGTCCTGACGCAGCCTTTCATCCGCTATGAACGCACATCGTTCGGCGGCCGTGCCGTCGATCTCTTTTTGCGGCGGCACGATCTGGCGGCGAACGATTATGTCGAGATGGACGACATCATCGCCATTCACGACATGGTGGAAGCAGGACTGGGCGTCGCGATCATTCCCCTGTCCGGCGACGACGCCATGTCAACGGGGGTCGTCGCCCTGTCCCTCGGCGATGATGTCTTCTACCGGGAACTTGGCCTGATGACGGGCCGACAATCCATGCCGGACCACCTGGACGCACTGATTTCAGCCCTGGTCCATGGCTGACCGCCGGCGCTCGCCCGGTCAGCGCGGCAAGCGTAGCGTCGCGATGCCTCCGACACCGGCACAAGCGGCCACCAGCAACAATCCGGCCAGCGGCTGGCCGGTATGAACGCGCAGCCAGCCGATTCCATACGGGCCGATCAGGCCGCCAAGAGCGCCCAGGCTGTTGATCCAGGCCAGGCTGGTGGCCAGCGTCTTCTTTTCCAGGAGTAGACCGGGAATGGTGAAGATCATGGTCGTTATGCACAGCGTCGCCGCCAGCGTCGCCGTCAGCAGCAGCAGCGCGACAACGCCGTACCCGTGGAATAGAAAGGTCAGGACCAGCACCACCGATACGATCAGGAAGGGCCCGGCCATATGCCAGCGCCGTTCCTGCCACCGGTCGGAACTGCGCGCGTTCAACGTCATGGCAAGGATCGCCGCCAGGAAGGGCAGGCTAGTATAGAGCCCGACCTCCGATGCCGGCACGCCCAGCACCTGCCCGATAAAGGTCGGAATCCAGAAGACGATCCCGTAATTGCACACGGCCTGGCAGAAGCAGATCACGATCAGCAGGGGCACGAACGGACGCGTCAGCACCGTGAACGCGCGCAGGGCGGGGCCTGCAGGTTCCCTGCTTCTCGCCGCCGGGGCGTGAGCCAGCAGCAGGCGGCGCTGTGATTCATCCAGCCAGCCAGCATCGGCCGGCCCGTCATCCAGCCACCGCAGCAGCACGAACCCCAGCAGCAGGGCGGGCAGCGCCTCGATCACGAACATCCATTTCCAGCCGGGCACGGCCATCGCGCCGTCGAGACGTGACAGGATGAAGACCGAAACCGGGCCGCCCAGCGCGCCGGACAGCGGAATGGCGATCAGGAAGCCCGATGTGACTCGGCCCAGCATGTGCCGGGGAAACCAAAGCGCCAGATAATACAGCACGGCCGGATAGAACCCGGCCTCCGCCACGCCCAGAAGCACGCGCAGGGCGCAGAACTGCCAGACCGAATCCACGATCGTGAACAGGAACGAAATCAGGCTCCACCCGATCATGATCGCGGCGATGGTCCGCCGCGCCCCGAAGCGCACCAGCAGCATCGAGGAGGGCACCTGAAAGGCGATATAGCCGACGAAGAACAGCCCCGCCCCCAGGCCGTACGTCGCGTCGGAAAAATTCAGGTCGCGCTCCATCGGCTGGCGCGCGAAGCTGAGATTGATCCGATCCAGGTAGGAAAACATGTAGCAAAGGATCAGCAGCGGAATTATCCGCCAGGCGGCCGTCCGAAACAGGTCGGCCTCCGCCGGGGCGTGCGCGGCCGGCCGGCCGCCAGGAAATTCGGTTGAACGTACTGCCTGATCGGTCAAGCCGTTGATCCTTGCTGAGTCGCGAAGCCGGGACGGAGCGCCGTCCCGATGCCGTCGCTTGTCAGATGACGCCGCCGCGATGGCGCTCCACCAGTTCCTGATAATGGGCGATGGGCATGTCCGTCACCAGCATGGCGCCGGGCGCGTGGGTGATGGCGAATTCCGGCATGCTGGCCGCCAGTACGGCCTGGGGGGTGACGCCGCACGCCCAGAAGACCGGCAGTTCATTCTCGGCCACCGGCGTCACGTCGCCGTAATCGGGCACGTTGACGTCCGCGATGCCGATTTCCGCCGGAAAACCGATATGGACCGGCGCGCCATGGGCCAGCGGAATGGCCGAACTGATTTCCACCGCCTTGATGATGTCCTGGGACCGGAAGGGCCGCATCGACACCACGACGGGTCCGGAGAACGGCCCTACCGGCGTGCAGGCGATGTTCGTGCGGTACATCGACACGCCCTTGCCCGTCTGCAGGTGGCGCATGGGGATTCCGCAGGCCGTCAGCACGTTCTCGAACGAGAAGGAGCAGCCGAGCGCGAACGTCACCAGGTCGTCCTGCCAGTAGTCGCCCAGGTCACTCACCTCGGCCGTCAGGACGCCGTTCCGCCATATGCGGTAGCGCGGCAGGTCCGTGCGGAGGTCAAGGTCCGCGCCCAGCGCGGGAATGCCGGATTCACCGGGGCGCGACATGCCGACCAGCGGGCAGGATTTGGGATTCTTCAGGCAGAATTCATGGAACGCATCGGCCAGAGCCGCCGGCAGCATGACGATATTCGCCTGGATATACCCAGTGGCCATGCCGGCCGTCACATCCGTGACCTGGCCCGTCCGGCAGAGGCGACGAACCTCGGCGGGAGAAGCATCGAAATAGGGTAACGTCACCGGGCCGGACTGGGCCATGGCCTGCATCCCTTCATAATCATGCATCCTGCATCCTGCGGGCACATGATCCCGCTGCAAAATGCAGCACATCAGAAACAAATACGAATACATGATGATTGATTGCAAATAATTTATACATATAGAACTGAATAAGAATATTTTATAACGATTTGCTTGATTATTTTTGCCAAATGGCGAATTCTTTACTATATCGCATTGACGGGCTGAATGCCGCCTGGCCTCCACGCCGTCGCGTCATGGCTGCCCGTTCCGCCAGGGGGGTCGGCATCACGCATGGCCAACGCTTTTTTGTTTCGGGATCCCGGACGGTGACGCAGCCCCCAGATGCCCGCCGACTGAGCATGGTCGGCGTATCCGCCTGTTCCTCGACGCCGCGCGAGGGCGTTTTGTCCCGTCATCCCCGGCGCGCATCTGGTCGACCGCACGGACCATGGGTGACGATCCCCGGATGCTCCAGGCGATTCCGGGCGTCAACAACCTGCTGGTGATCTTCGATGCCTGCACGGCGCGACCACGGATATCGAAGACGCCCGACGCGCCTGATCCGGCAGATCGGCGACAAGATCGGAGCCCGGCGGCGCCCGGCCCGGCCCCGGCCGCTTCTATTCGCCATGGGGACTGACAGGGCCGTCAGCCCCGATCTCGGCCTGCTGGTGCGGCGCCACCCGCTGGAGGATTCACCTTCGCGGCATCAAGGGCACGCCAATGGCCCAGGGCGACATCGTGGCCTTCGTGCGGGTGAACGACACCCTACTGTCCGTGGCGGCGCCGCAGGCCGAAACGATCGGTCCCTGTCTGGCGGAAGACAGGGCACCGGTGGCCTGTCACCAGCCGGTCGTTTCCATCACACCGGCCGGCTAGCCCATGTGTCACGCTCCCCTGGTGCCGGCTTCGCGTGCGACCTCCTGCGCCATGACGACGATGTCCTCCACCAGGCTGGATCCGTGCTTGATCAGTCGGCCCGCAACACAATTGAGCGGTGGAAGCACCAGCCCGGTGTCCAGCACGCACAGTGCGCCGGACTCCAGGTGGTCTCGCACGACATCCGGCGGCAGCAACCCCAGTCCCGTGCCGTTCAGCAGCATATTCACGATGGTCGGCACCGAACTCATGGCATTGACGCGATGATGGCCGATCCCCTGTCGGGCCAGCAGGTTGCGCAGCATCGAATGCGGCACGGTATTGCGCGAGAAGGTCATGATGGGCAGCGACGGCAGGCTGCCCAGGTCGATGCGCCCGGTCAGCTCGTCCACAACCGCGCGCGGCGCGATCAGCCCGACATCGAAACTGCAGATCGGGGTCTCGATCATCATCGGCGAATTGACCGGCCCGATGAAAAGCCCGACATCCAGCATCCCCTTCGCCACCTTGCGCTGAATATCGTCGGAAATACTGATGTCGAGATCGACGGTGATATTGGGGTATTTTTCGTCGATACGGCACAGCAGCCGCGACAGCCAAGTGTGCACGGCCGTTTCCATCGCGCCCAGCCGCAGGATGCCGTTTTCCTCGCTATGGCCCTTGATGGTCAGGATCGCCTCGTCACGCAGTTCCAGGATGCGCTCGGCATAGCGGATCAGGGTCAGGCCGACCGGCGTCGGGACCACGCGCTTGGCGGCGCGATGGAATATCCGGGCTCCCAGCAGGGCCTCAAGCTGCGAGACCCTGATCGAAATCGCCGGCTGCGTCATGCGCAGGACCTCCGACGCCGCCTTGAATCCGCCCAGCCGATCGATCCACACCACCGCCTCGAGGCTCTTGAAATCCATCTTTCGCGCCTCCCAACCGATAAGGCATTTTTATATCACGCCACCTCATATCGGGCCAAAAACGTTGGGGTGATGGCATGGTCGTCGGGCAACCAGGGCCATGCCATGGCGGCCAACTGCGCGCGCTTGGGCATTTCCGCCGCGGTCGGCCTGCCGAGAGACCGCGCGCCGGGAAACACGCGCCTATTGCATCCGCGTGAGGGAACGTTTCGCCGTCACACTGGATCGATAAGGAAACGTAATCACCTCTCTTTCCGAATTCTTTCTTGCCTGGCCGGCAGGTGGATCGCTACCGTGCCGGCGGCATCCGTCAATACGTGCCGGAAGGCTGCCGTTACTATCGAGATCTTGCGGAAATGCATGATATTGCCACGGGTGGCATGGATTCTTCAGGACCCAGCATAGCATAAGGATATTTCTGCCTTGCCCGACACCGACAGGCGATCCGGCGGCGTGCGCCTGGCGTTGGCCAGCATGATCGGTACCGCGCTGGAGTGGTATGATTTCATGATCTACAACACTATGGCGGCGCTGATCTTCAACAAGCTGTTCTTCCCGGCCAGTGTACCGATGATCGGCACGATCCTGGCGTTTTCCACCTATGCGGTCGGCTATCTGTCGCGGCCCCTCGGCGGCGTCATCTTCGGCCGCCTGGGCGACAGGATCGGCCGGCGCAAGATCCTGATGGTGACGCTGATCGTCATGGGCCTGTCCACCAGCCTCATCGCCGTGCTGCCCACCTTTGACACCATCGGCATTGCCAGTCCGGTCATCCTGGTCCTGCTGCGGCTGGTGCAGGGAATCGCATTGGGCGGCGAATGGGCGGGCGCGGTGCTGCTGACCGTGGAACACGGCGCCGCGGGCCGACGCGGCCTGAACGCATCCTGGGCGCAGGTGGGCCCCGGCGTGGGCACGATCCTGTCGTCTGCGGTGATAGGCCTGATGACGGCGACGCTCGACAACGACCAGTTCGTCGGTTGGGGATGGCGCTTTCCGTTCGCCCTCAGCGGCCTGCTGATCATTTTTGGCCTCATCCTGCGTCGCTCCATCGCCGAAACGCCGATGTTCCAGGACCTGCAGCGCAGGGCCGCGGTCATCCGGTCGCCGGTCGGCCTGCTGTTGCGCCGGCACAGGCGCGGGCTGCTGGCCGCCGCCAGTTCGCGCGTCGGTCCGGACGTGCTCTATGCGCTGCTGGTCGTCTTCAGCATCACCTATGTCAACCAGATCGACGGGTTGTCGCGCCGCGTCATCCTGACGGCGCTGCTGGCCGGGTCCGCCTGCGGCGTGATCATGACGATGCTTTACGGCTGGCTGAGCGACCGGATCGGACCGCGCCCGATCTTCGCGGCCGGCCTGCTGTGCGGAATTCCCGTCGCATTTGCGTTCTTTCCCTTGGCCGACACCCGGCAGGGCCCATTGATCGTCCTGATCATGGCGGCGGGGCTGGGCGTCCACGCCGCGATGTACGCCGTCCAGGGGGCGATCATCACCCAGCAGTTTCCACCTGCCATCCGCTATACCGGCGCCTCCATCGCATACACGTTCGGCAGCCTGGCCGGCGGGGGCGCGTTCGCGCCGCTGATCATGGCCACCCTATTCAGGGAAACGTCCTCGACCCTGGCCATCTCGCTGTACACGCTCGCCGCGCTGGCGGTCAGCGGCGCCGGAATGCTGCTGGCGGCCAGGATGCCGGATGGCGACGACACCGATCCCTGACGGTCTGCCTCAACGCTCCTTCATCCCATCGGACAACGATCCAGTTCGGAACAAGACCATGAAGACCTATTCCGTATCCCTGCCTGCCGTACAAGACGTCGTCATCGCCGGATGGGCCGGCCGCGACCGGCAGGACGTCGACCATCACATCCAGGAACTGGCCGCCATCGGTGTGGCTCCGCCGACCAGCACCCCGCTGTTCTATCGGGTCTCGGCCGACCGCATCACACAGGCTGAGGCGATTGAGGTCGTCGGCAAAGACACGTCCGGCGAGGTCGAGCCCGTCCTGGTCTGGTCGCCGGATGGCCTGCTGGTGGGCGTCGGCTCCGACCATACCGACCGCGCCAGTGAAGCCTACAACGTCGCCCTGTCGAAGCAATTATGCCCCAAGATCGTGGGCACGCAATTCTGGCATTTCGACGATGTCCGGGACCGCTGGGACAGCCTGGTCCTTCGTGCCTTCTGCGAAATCGACGGCGCCCGATCCCTGTATCAGGAAGGCGTGCTGTCTGCCCTTCTACTGCCGGAGGAACTGATCGAGACCCGCCGCGCCCGAGACAACGGCCGGTTCCAGGACGGCAGCGTGATGTTCTGCGGCACCGTCCCCACGGCCGCGGGCATTTTCCGCGCGGATGCCTGGACCGTCGAACTGTACGACCCGCAGACTGGCATAACCCTGCGCCATCGCTATACGGTGCGCGAACTGCCCCTCGTCGCCTGATCGGCCGCGCCAGGACGACAGAGCAATATGACCCGTGCCACCCCACGCCGACCGCCGGACCGGACGACATCGTCGACCGGGTGGCGCGACGCCTGGCCATCCTGAACGATCCGGCACGACCCGAACGGCAAGCCTTTCGCGTGATCCACACCGACCCCGCGCTGCAGGCGACCGAGGCCTCGGCCCGGCGCACGCACGGGACGGGGCGCTGGGTCCGCTGGACGGGCGCTGCTATAAACCCAGCGCCATCCGGACGCGGCTACCGAGACCTGCCAAACGCTCGATGGGCTCATTTGCAAATACGAAACGGATATAGTGTTCCCCATGCTGCATGCCCCATCCCCGCATTCCGGTTGCGCACACGCCTTGCGTCAGCAAGCGATTCGACATAGTGGCACCGTCCAGGCCGAAATCGGACACCCGTAGCAGCATCGACCACCCTCCGGCAGGAACACCTACAGGCAGCCCCGCCAATTCATCCAGCATTACGTCACGCCGTCTTTTCAGTTCAGCAACGTAAGGTGGCAGCGTCTCCGCAGAGCGCTCTGTCAAACGAATTGAAGAACTGACCCCTTTGGCGAAGCGAGGAACTGACCCCGTCATGAAGTGGTTGTCTCGGCTTCTCTGATGGACGCTCCGGCCTTCTGCAGAAGGCCGGAGCGTCGTTTCTCCCGCAGACGGTAGCTGTCGCCGCGGATGGTGATCACGGTGGAATGGTGCAGCAGGCGGTCCAGGATGGCGGTGGCCACCACCGGGTCGCCGAAGACCTCGCCCCATTCTCCGACCGAGCGATTGGAGGTCAGCAGGATCGAGCCGCGCTCGTAGCGCCTTGAGACGAGCTGGAAAAACAGATGCGCGGCGTTGGCTTCGAACGGCAGATAGCCCAGTTCGTCGATGATCAGCAGCTTCGGTCGCGATAGGAGCGCCAGTTGCTTGTCCAGCGCGCCGTCCGCATGCGCCTTGGCCAGCATGGCGACCAATGTCGCGGCGGTGACGAACTGCACGCTGTAGTTTCGCCGGATCGCCTCGCGCCCGAGCGCCACGGCCAGATGCGTCTTCCCCGTTCCCGGCGGCCCCAGCAGCAGGATCGTATCGCCGTGCGCGACCCAGCGGCACTCGGCCAGATCGCGGACCTGCCGGGGATCGAGGGACGGCTGGGCGTCGAACTCGAAGCCGTCGAGTTCCCGCACGAACGGGAACTGCGCCATCTTGCTCGCCATGGCGATGCGGCGCTCGTCGCGTCGCGCGATCTCGCGCCCGACCAGGAATGCCAGTGCCTCGCGTAACGTCATGTCCGAGCGCGCCGCCTCGTCGAGCAGCGTGTCCAGCTGGTCGCGGATCGCCGTCAGCTTGAGCCGGTCCAGCATCCCGACCAATGCCGCATGGTCCACGCCCGCCATCACCAGGCCCCTCCCGCGACAGCCTCATATTCGGCCAGCGGCCGGAGCAGGTCGGGCAACGGGGTCGGTAGCCCGGCAAGTGATGGGCCGTTCGCGGCCGGTCCGCCGACCACGCCGGCGAGATGGGAGCGATCGACGATCCGCTGCCGGCGTCCCGCGCAAAGCGGATGATCCGCCACGACCTGCCCGGCATGACGCACGACGACGCGTCCGCCCAGCACCACAATCTGGACGCTCTCGCCGATCAGCCGCCACGGCACGGAGTAGCTGTTGGTGTCCAGGTCGATCGCGCAATCGGCCTGAACCTTGCGCACCAGATCGCGCAACTGGCCGAACGGCGCGCGTCCACCGAGCGGGCGCAGGGCCTCGGCCTCGCCGGCGAAACGCTCCGACGGTGCAACGCCCGTCGTGCCATGCACGCGCCGGTCGGCAATCTCGCGCGTCCATTGGTCAAGATGCGCCTCGAACATCGCCCAGTTCGCGAAACGCCGTCCCGCGACCGCGTTCTTCTTGACGTAGCCGACCCCGCGCTCGTCCTTGCCCTTGGTCCGGGCGCGATACGGCGCGCAGGCACGCGGCGCAAAGCCCCAATACCGCGCAAAGGCGTGCAGCCGCCCATTGAAACGAACCTCCCGCGTCGTCGCGTCGTGATGCTCGACCAGAGCTTTGGCATTATCGAGCAGGATCTCCGCCGGAACCCCGCCGAACCGCAGGAATGCGCCCTCCATGCCCGCGAACCAGTCCGCCTGTCCCTGCCTCAGCGACGCGCGGATATGCAGGCGGCGCGAATAGCCGAGCGTCGCCACGAACAGATACACCCGCAGCCGCTCATCGCCGATCCACACCCGCGTCTCGCCGAAATCGATCTGCAACTGCCGCCCAGGCGGCGTCTCGAAGCGAACCGTCGCCCGCTTCCGGGCCAATAACTCCCGCCGCCACGGCCGGACCTTCAACTCGACCGAGCGAAGCCCAATGACGATCCCATGCTCGCTCGCCAGTTCCTGGCGGATCACGTCGGCATTGCCGTCGTGCCGGAAGAACCGCTCCCGAAGCCAATCGTCCAGACCATCGAACGCCGACCGCCGCTCAGGCTGCCGATACGCGATCGCCCCGCCAGCACGGACATATCGTCGCGCCGTGTTCCGCGAACAGCCAAACTCCCGCGCCAGCCGCTTGGCTCCCCAGCCAAGCCCGTGCAGCCGCATCATCGCGGCAACCTCCTCGGGTTGCAGCATCCCCGTTCCCCGCATCGTTCCAGACAATGCGGAAATCATGCTCTTTTCTTCCGTCATCGGTGCCCCTTTCAAAAACGAAGGGGGGTCAGTTCCTCATTGCGACAGGGGGTCACTTTCTCACTTCGCCTGACACGCTCCAGCGCAACAGCGACGGCATCCTGTGCTATACCAACCGGCACCACGACATTGGCGAGCGATACCGCGACGATATCTGGCAGAAACGCCTCGGGGGCCACGATCCAACCGACACGCCAACCAATCATGCGCAGTTCCTTTGCGGACGATCCGACAAAAATCGTCCGCTCTGCCATACCCGGCAGAGCAACTGGATGCTGCACAGCACGCCCGTCGAAGGTCAGCCGCTCCATGGCGCTGTCGATGATCAACAGCAGATCGTGCCGAACGCACAGATCGCCTACGGCCTGCCAGTCGTCGCTGTCCAGCATGGCGCCGCTCGGCATGGAGGGCGACATGAGCAGCATCGCCTTCGTTTTTGGACCGATGACGGCCGCCAGAGCTTCGCGATCGAACGTCCAGACGTCACCCGGATGAAAGATGAACGGCACGAAACGCGGCACACCGCCAGCCAGACGGATGCGGTTGATCAATCCGGCATAGGTCGGATCGGTCACGATGACCTCGTCGCCGACATCGATTGTCGCCAGCAGCACGTTCAGGATGCCGGAGAGGCCGCCGGCCGAGATAACGCAGTTCTGCTGTCCGTCATAAGATAGGCCGGTCAATGCCGAAACATGCGCCGCCGCGATTTCCCGCAACCGACTCTGTCCGACAAACGGCAGATAGCTGTTGTCGGCATCTCGGGAAGCAGCTTGCCTCGTGCGCGCCACGGCTTCCGGATCCGGCGGAATATCAACATCCAGGTTTTCCAGCCGAAGGTAGTCGTGCTGAGATGTGTCCGCGACTTCACCCATCCGGTCGACGCCGATTCCGGCAATATCGCGCAACCGCGCGGGGCGAATATGGACCATGGCGTTTCCTCATATAATAGATTATCTATGATTTCATGAGGCAGACAATCACGCAATCCCTCCCCGATGACGATCGTTCGATCGCAGGCCAGATCACCCGTGCACTCGCCGGACGCATTATCTCCGGCGCTCTCGAACCGGGGACGCCCTTGCGGCAGGATCATATCGCAGAAGAATTTCGGTCCAGCCACGTGCCGGTACGGGAAGCCTTTCAACGGCTCGAAGCGCAAGGACTTGTCACCCGCGAACCACGAAAAGGTGTCAGGGTCACTGCCATCGAACCCGCTTCCGTATTCGAGATCACCGAGATGCGCGCGGCACTTGAGACCCTTGCACTGCGTCATGCCGCACCTCGTATTACGACGACGACCATCGAGACTGCGGCACGCACTCTTGAAGCGGATGACGCCAGCGAAAACATCATGACGTGGGAAGCGGCGAACCAAGCCTTCCACCGCACCATTCTTCAGCCGTGCGGGATGCCACGTCTGCTGGAAAATATAGATCAGCTCCAACGCATGAGCGCGCGTTTCCTGTTCGCCACATGGCAGAGGCTGGATTGGCAGCACCATTCGGACGAAGAGCATCGGGCCATCATCATTGCCCTGAGCCGCCGTGACGTGGAGGAGGCAGAACGGATACTCCGGTTACATATCCTTCAGGCCGGTCAGGCGCTCGTGGCATATCTGACCAATCATCAAAACAGCATGCCGAGAGAATCATGACCCGCTTACCTCCGCTCCACGCTCTTCGCGCGTTCTGGCTTGTCACGCGCGCTGGTGGCATCCGTGCTGCGGCCGAAGAAGCGGGGGTCAGCCACGCAGCCCTCACTCAGCAGATTCAGAGGCTGGAAGGCACGCTCGGCGTCCGGCTGTTTGATCGACGCTCTCGCTCCCTACGCTTGACGAAAGCGGCGGAAGCCTATGCAGCAGAAGTGGACCGTGCATTTCAGGTGATCTCAGCAGCGACACATACTTTGACTCGGCGAAACGCATCCAATATCCTCACCACCCATCAGTTTTTATGGAGTCTGGATTGACGTGCTGAATCTGGCTGTGATTCAAGGATTCTGCCCTTGTGAGGAGCGGATTTGGCATGACCCCGGCTATTGTGGAAATGGCGGCTGGCATTGCGGCGGATTTGCAGCGTCGGTTGCCTGGACAGCGCAAGACCCAGCGTGACAAACTCGCGCTGCTTGTCGCCACCATGCTGGACGTTCGCAGCGCCAATCTGATGGTGTTGGCGGCTTCGTTGCCGCGCGCGGCAGAACGAGCGGACATGCGTTACCAGTGGATCGCTCGGTTCATCGACAACCCCCTCGTGGTCTGTGATGAAGTCATGGAACCGTTTGCGCGCGAGGTGCTCACCAAGGCCGCCGAAGACGGGCGTGTGGTGCTGATCATGGACCAGACCAAGGCCAATGACCGCCATCAGATCCTGATGCTCTCGCTGCGTTTTGGCGAGCGCGCGTTGCCGCTGGCCTGGCGGGTCGAGGCGACGGAAGGGGCGATCGGGTTCGCTGTTCAGAAGGACCTGCTCCAAGCGGTTGCCGGCTGGCTGCCTTCCCAGGCCGAGATTTGCCTGATGGCGGATCGGTTCTACGGCACGCCGGATCTGATCGCGTTCGCCATCGCCCGAGGCTGGGGTTATCGGCTGCGCGTGAGGTCCAATCTGCGGGTCGCCGCGGGCGGCCACAAAACCTCCCTGGCCGAACATGTCACTGACAAGCGTCCCTATCTGACCGACGTCGCGCTCACCCATCGGCGTATTGTCACCAATATCGGCATCATCAACGCGCCCGGCCATGCCGAGCCGTGGATCATTGCGATGTCCGACACCCCCAGCTACCTGACAACACTGGATTACAGCGCACGATGGGGCATCGAGCCCATGTTCTCCGACTTCAAATCGCGCGGCTTCGGTCTCGAACACAGTCAGTTGCGTTCCCCCGAACGTCTCGGCCGGTTGGTGCTGGTGATGAGTATCGCTTTGTATTTCGCCGTCTCCACCGGCCTGTGCGACGCACAAACCAATCCATCAGCGGACGAAAAAAAAGCCCCAGACGTCAACCCGCGAACATGAGCCGCAGCAGGCTCTCCTGGTTCACGCGCGGCGTCCGGCGCATTGTCAGGCTCCTCCAGTTCCGCAAACCAATGCCGCCATTATGGGCATCCGGATGAAACTGATGGGTGGTGAGTCCAATATCCTTCATATCGGCGCCTCATCCAGCATTGCCGTAAGACTCATTCTTCCTCATCTCGACACATTCCGTGCCTTCTATCCTTCTATTACAGTACGAATGATTACCCCGACCACTCTGAATGAATTATTAGATGGAACAATTGATGGAGCATTTTTCTTCGAGATCGACGACAATATTAACATTCGCCATGAATCCCTAATTAGCGAACAGATTATACCCATCGCGTCCCCATCTCTTTCAAAAGAGATATCAAAAATGAAATTCCGTATTCCGGAAGCTCAATGGCGCCTTGACGTGCTCCCCGAAAATTGGACCAGTTCGAGTTGGAATTTTCCACTTATGATCCCGTGCTCGGGATGAGGAGAGTTCCATGAAGGCATCGAAGTTCACCGAGGCGCAGATCGCGTTTGTTCTGAAGCAGGCCGAAGGGGGAGCGTCGGTCGCCGAGGTCTGCCGCAAGGCGGGCATTTCGGATGCGACGTTCTACAATTGGCGGAAGAAATATGCGGGTCTGATGCCGTCCGAGATGAAGCGGCTGCGGGTGCTTGAAGAGGAAAACGCCAAGCTGAAGCGGATCGTGGCGGACCTGTCGCTTGATAAGGCGATGCTGCAGGACGTGCTGTCAAAAAAGCTTTAAGGCCTGCGCGCAAACGCGAACTCGTGGACATGCTGCAGGGCGACTGGAAAGTCTCGACACGACGCGCCTGCGCGGTGCTGCGGATCGACCGCTCGCTCTATGTCTACAAGTCGAAGCGTGGCACGCAGGCCGAACTGACACAGAAGATCCGCGAGATCTGTGAAACGCGCGTTCGCTATGGCTATCGGCGCGTTCATGTCCTGTTGAAACGCGATGGCTGGGCGGTCAATCCGAAGCGGATCTATCGGCTTTACAAGGAGTTGGGCTTGCAGTTACGCAACAAGGTGCCCAGGCGCCGGGTCAAGGCGAAGGTGCGCGAGGATCGCCGTCCGGCCGCCCATAATAACGACACCTGGGCCATGGATTTCGTGCACGACCAGCTAGCGACGGGCCGCAAGATCAGGATCCTGACGGTGATCGACACTTTCTCCCGCTTCTCGCCGGCGACCGATCCACGGTTCAGCTATCGTGGCGAGGATGTCGTCCAGACGCTGGAGCGGATCTGTGCGCAGATGGGTTACCCAAAAAGCATCCGGGTCGACCAGGGCACGGAGTTCGTCAGCCGGGATCTGGATCTCTGGGCGTATCAGAAGGGGGTCGTGCTCGACTTCTCCCGCCCCGGCAAACCGACCGACAACAGCTTTATCGAGTCCTTCAACGGGAAATTCCGGGCTGAGTGCCTGAACACGCACTGGTTCATGAGCCTTGACGACGCCCGGGCAAAAATGGAGGCTTGGCGTCAGGACTACAACGAGGTCCGCCCACACAGTGCCATCGGCAATAAACCGCCGATATCGCTGCTCAATAGCTTGCCGGCGTGCTTGCCGGTCGAGCCCTAACCCCGGGAATTTCCAGCTCGCCCTGGCCTAAGATCGGGGAGCACTTTAGAGCGCTTCTTTCGCACGGAATACAATATGGCTGCTCCGGCGCCGCGCATTACGTGGCTATCGTCTCCACTGGCTGCACTTCAGGCTGCTGTCGACGGTTTAGGAATTGCCCTAATGTTTCCGTCGATCATGCGAGAGGAACTGAGCACCAACCGCATCAAAGTTCTACCCGGCTTTGGTTCGACTTCGCTCGTAAGACAGGTAAATTTCCATACTATGTCAGAGTTCCCGGAGACAAAATCCATGCGTACCTACTTGGATTGGTTGCGCCCCAGGCTCACATCGGACGCGATCGGTTAGAAAAACTAACCACGTGGACATATCTGCACCCTCGATCCGTCAGTCGTCAGCGCCTATGAATTATACCAACGGTTATAGACACAGACTTGTGTGAGCCCATTTTCTGAGTCCGATGGATCGGATGGTTTCCGGGAGGGCGGCGAGATTGTTCCAGGCGGAACAGGCGGCGTCGATGATGTGATCGATGCCGTCGAAGACGGTGTTGGACAGCCAGTTGGCGCGAAGGAACTGCCAGATATTCTCGACCGGGTTCAGTTCGGGAGCGCGGGACGGCAGGAAGATCAGGCTGATATTGCGGGGCAGCTTCAGCTTGTCGGTGGTATGCCATCCTGCGCGGTCGAGCAGCACGACAGCGTGGGCACCGCGGGCGACGCAGCGTGAGATTTCCTCGATATGCAGTTGCATGCCGGCCGTGCCGATGAACGGTAGCGCCAGGCCGGCGGCTTTGCCGCGCGCCGGGCAGATCGCCCCGAACAGCCAGGCATTCTCGTAGCGCTGGTCGGCCGGCTGGCGTGGCCGCGTGCCGCGCCGGGCCCATTGTCGGACGATCCCGTTCTTCTGGCCGATCCGGGCCTCGTCCTGGAACCAGATCTCGATCGGCTTGCCCTTAGGCAGATGGCCGATATGGGCGTTCAGGATGCGGGGGAAGTTTTTTTAAACGCCTCCATGACGCCAGCGTCCTGACCCGGATGGCGTGGCCGGGCGCTGACATGGGAAAAACCAAGCCGTTTCAGCAGAGTGGACACGTGCCGCTCGTGGTAGACGACGCCGAAGCGCTCCTCGATCACGCGTTGCAGATCGACCCGGCGCCAGCGCACCACGCCATCGCGCTGCCGATCCGGGCCCGCCTCGACCAGGGCCTTCAATTCGGCCTGCTGTGCCCCGTTCAATCGGCAGGCTGGCCCCGCGTGCTGATGATCGCGCAGGCCATCGGGTCCTTCGGCATTGAAGCGATGAACCCAGTCTCGCAATGTCTGGCGATCCATGCCGCCTACGCGGGCCGCATCCGCCCGGCTGGCCCCGTCACGGATCGCCGCCAGGGCCAGAAGCCGGCGCGCAGCGTTCGCCTGCTGGCTGCGCGCCGCAAGTCGCCTCAGATCAGAGGCCGAATAGTCATCTCGTAGCTTTACCGCCGCCGTCATCAGCCAGATCCTCCCGCATCAAGAGAATCAGAGCCGGCGCCGTTCGTCACTTCACACACGAGTCAGTGGCTACGTCCTTTGGTATTACTCGAAACATGAGGCCGCCGTCAGACCCGGAACACTGTCGCTCATCTTCTACGATGGCTGCGCTCTGCATAATAAAGGAACGAGATATGTCTACAGCCTTTATCGGACTCGATTATATTATGGATATTGCCCATCCTTCCGGAAAAATATCCAGCGTCGCCAGACAAGTAGAGCAACGAGGAATCATTTCAAAAGCTAACCAAGCACTCGAGATGGCTAAAGCCAAACAATGGTTGAACATTCTCGTAAAGGTTGGATTTGGAAAAGGATATGTCGAGCAGCCCAAGAACTCTTTGTTGTTCGGCCAAGCTCATAAGTTCGGGGCGATCGAACTTGGTACAACCGGAACGGATTTCCATCCCGATTTACGCGTTGATCTTTCAGACATTATTGTCGAAAAGCCCAGGGTGAGCCCCTTCTACTGCACGAAACTTGAAGCCGTTCTCCGTTCAAATAAAATTAGTCGACTTATCGTAGCCGGCGTCAGCAGCACCTGGGCTGTGCAGAGCGCGGTACGGGATGCACATGACCGTGACTATGATATACTTGTCCTTGAGGATGCCTGTGCAGCAGCGACCGAAGAGGAACATAAGACGTCCATGGGCGACCTCGGCGTGATATCGAGCATCATAAAAATCGAAAACGTATCTGCACTGTAGATTGTCAGATAACTGGACAATCGAATGACAGACAAATGAGTCCGCACGCCATGTCAAAACGAATAGATAAATCTTGGTTAGTTGTGGACAGCATTGAAAATGCCGAACACAACAGATGTGTTGACCTATTTTCTCGTCCCGACGGCACATATGGTTTTGAGGAATTTCGTCGCGATCCAGAAGACGAAGGAGCGTGGACACCAATAAGTTATTATTCTGACGTCGCGTACACATCGAGAGAGAGGGCACTCGCCGCTGCCAGAAAAAACGTAGGTTGGTTATGCGAGCGCCGCTAGAGAACATGAATAGTGTAGAAACTTCGATATTTCCACGGTTTCTCAATGGTCGATTTTTTCGTTAATTTAAGACGATACCTTTGTTCCCCATGCGACAACATCATGATCGATTAGTTTCATCCATCATCCAATTGATGATTTCTCGCTGGTCCTGCCGTCACCCGCCGCCCACGCTGCGCACAACGAAAGACCAGGATGGGACATGACGCAGGATCGACACATCAAGCTCGGCTTGATCCTTCACGGAGTTGGGCGCACCTGGGATGATTGGCGCCACCCTGATCGCGACGTCCGCGCCAGCACGAATATCCGTTTCTACCGCCAGCAGGCGCAGACAGCGGAGCGGGGGAAGTTCGATTTCCTCTTCGTTGCCGACAGTCTGTCGATCAACGAAAAATCCAGCCCTCATTACCTCAACCGCTTCGAACCGCTGACCATCCTCTCGGCGCTGGCAGCCTCGACGGAGCATATCGGCCTGGTGGGCACGCTGAGCGTCAGCTATTCCGAGCCTTTCAACGTGGCCCGACAATTCGCCTCGCTGGATCATATCAGCGGCGGCCGGGCGGGATGGAATGTCGTGACCTCCTGGCTGGGGGACACCGCCGCAAATTTCAGCCGCACCGCCCATCCGCCCCACCATGAACGCTACCGCATTGCCGCCGAGCATCTGGCCGTGGTGCAGGGGCTATGGGACAGTTGGGAAGACGATGCACTGGTCGGCGACAAGGAACACGGCATCTTTCTGGATCCCGCCAAGCTGCATCGCCTGGACCATGCCGGCCCGTATTTCCAGGTACGGGGCCCGCTGAATATCGGCCGGTCGCCCCAGGGGCAACCGGTCATCTTCCAGGCGGGGGCGTCGGAAGATGGGCGCGATTTCGCCGCTCGGCATGCCGAAGTCGTTTTTTGCGGCCCGCAGGACCTGGAGGAAGCCCAGACCTATTACCATGACGTCAAGGCAAGGGCCGCGCGGCTGGGACGGGAAGCCGGCCTGCCCCTGATCCTGCCCGGGATCGCGCCGATCGTGGGACGGACGGACGCGGATGCCGAACGGCTCTACCAGGAACTGGTCGGACTGACCTCATTGGACACCGGGCTTGGTTTCCTGTCGCGGGCGTTCAGCGACCATGATTTTCGCGCTTACGACCTGGACGGTCCGTTTCCCGACGTTGCCGCAATCGGACAACAGAGCAACCAGAGCGCCGCGCAGCGCATCCTGGCACGCGTGCGGCGCGGCAATCTCTCCATCCGGCAGATCGCCAGGGAACTGGCAACCCCACGGGGCGATTTCGTCGGCGGTCCGCAGACTGTGGCCGACGCCCTGCAACGCTGGGTTGAGCAGGGCGGTGCTGACGGCTTCAATCTGTTCGAAACTCTGCCTGGGCAATTGGAAGCCTTCGTGGATCTGGTCGTCCCGATCCTTCAGGAACGCAAGCTGCTGCGCAGTGACTACGAACAGACGACTCTCCGCGGCAATCTCGGCCTGGCCTACCCGGTCAACCGTCACGCGGCGGACAAAGGGAAACAGGCCGGATGACCATGCAGGACGCGACTGGAACGGACACGGCCGAACTACCGGAACCCATTGGCCCAAGCCGCAGGCATGTCCTTGGTGCCCTGGGTGTCGCATCCGGCCTGCTCTCCTCATTGGGACTGAACCACCCTCGGGCATGGGCGGATACGCCGCTGCGGATCGGTGACCAGAAAGGCGGCGCGCGTTCGCTGCTGGAGGCGGCGGGGATGACGACCGATGGAGCCCTGCCCGTGCAATGGAGCCTGTTCGCCGGCGCGCCGATGCTGATCCAGGCTCTGGCCGCGAACGCCGTGGACGCCGGGGTGATTGGGGACGCGCCTCTTGTTTTCGCCCAGGCGGGTGGGGTGCCGGTGAAGGCGATTGCCGGTATCCAGACCGACGGCACGACCACCGCCATCGTCGTGGCGAAGAATAGCCCGCTTCGGAGCGTGCGCGACCTGAAGGGGAAGCGTGTGGCGACCCTGCGTGCCCAGACCGGCCATTACCTGACCCTGGCAGCCCTGCGCGCGGCGGGTATGAAGGATGACGACGTCGCGTTCGTCGTAAGCGTGAGCTGATCCCCACGCTTGCATTCCATCATTCTATGGGCTGGATTGGCTCAGTTCATGCCGCAGCATTTCTTGTATTTTTTGCCGGAGCCACAGGGGCAGGGCTCGTTTCTGCCGACCTTTGTCGACAGGGCTGGTGCGTTCGAGAAGTGGTCCATGGAATTTGACAGGCGCTCGGCATGGAGTGTCTGCACCCAGTCGGGGATGAGATCCGGCGCGGTCTCCGTCAGCAGGGCGCCGAGTTCATCGCTGCTGTCGGCTGGGGCATCGGTCATGGCGACGAGCTTGCGTAGACCGACAAGGGCCCGGAGCACCGCCTCGTCGGGATCGAGCAAAAAGCTGTCCCACGCTTCAGGCCGCAGCGTCATGGCGCGCTCGAACCCCTCGATCCACAGTTCCCAGAGTATTTCGTCATGCCTTGTGTCGATATCGAACAGAGGCGCATAACGCCCGCGATCGAGATCCCTTAGCACGGCGTTGTAATGGCGCAGGATCAACCGAGCATCGTTCTCGTGTTCGAGAACAGGATCCCCCTCCTCGTCGGGATCGAGCGCCACGGGCAGCCATTCGGAGGGCAGGATCATCTCAGGACAGACGATGACGCCGGCGAGGAACCCGTCCAGTTCGCTCAACAGCATGGCTGTCTCGAGCCGTGCGAGGACGCGTTCGAGTTGACGCAGATAGGGAGGGAGTCTTGTCTGTGGCGGCATGCTGCGTAGTAGCGCAGCATTCCCGGCAGCCAGGATCAAGCCTTTTCAGGCGGGTTTCTGCTTTGCCTGTGGCGACCAGTTCCAGGGTAAAAGTTCGTCGATCCGGTTGATCGGATGCCCACGCGCGAGGCGGTCGATTACATCAGCCATCCAGCGTTCCGGATTCAGCCCGTTGAGGGCTGCCGTGGTCAGGAGAGTATAGAAGATCGCGGCTCGCTCTCCACCCCGGTCCGATCCCAGAAACAGAAAATTCTTCCGTGTCACCGCAATATTTCTGAGACAACGTTCGGAGAAATTATTGTCGATGGAGAGGCGGCCGTCGAGCGTATAGGCGCACAGGCGATCCCAGCGCGTCAGAGCGTAACGGAACGCCTTGCCCAGAGCATATTTGCCGGAGACCCGTGCTTTCTGGGCCGTTGCCCAGGTATGGAAATCCTTCAGGATGGGAACTGCCCGGGCCTGCCGGACGGCCAGGCGCTGTTCCGGCGGCAGTCCTCCGATCTCACGTTCGATGTCATAGAGCAGACCGATCCGGGCCACAGCCTCTTCGGCCAAGGGGGCCGGCTGTGTGGCGTAGACATCGAAAAAGTAGCGGCGCGCATGGGCCATGCAGGCCACCGGCCGGATCGGTGACGGCTTGCCGCCCTTGTTGCCAAACAGTTTTTCGTATCCCACATAGGCGTCCGAGTGCAGCCAGCCGGCATAATGCTCAAGATGGGTTCGAGGCCGCTCACCTTTGCGGTCGGCGCTGTAACAATACAACATCGCCGGCGGCTCGTTGCTTCCCCAGGTGGCGGGATCGTGGCCATAGCACCAGATCCGCGCTTCTTTCGTCTTTCCGCGCCCCGGCGCCAGCACCTTGATGGGGGTGTCGTCCGTCCACAGGACATCGCGGTTCATGACGTAGGCCTGGATGCGATCCCGCAGCGGTTCCAGCCACCACGCGCCGTGTCCGATCCAGTCGGCGAGCGTGCTGCGATCGATCTCCACGCCGTCGCGTGCGAGGATCGCCGACTGACGATGCAACGGCAGGCCGTCCCAGTATTTCGCGACAATCACGCTTGCAATCAGGCTGGCGGAGGCGCGCCCTTTCTCGATCGGTAAATCCGGCACAGGCGCCTGGAAAATCTTTTCGCACGAGCGGCAGGCCACGCGGGGGCGGACATAGCGCAAAACCTTCAGCGGCGCCGTGATCTTCTCCAGCACTTCCGTCACGTCCTCGCCGATGCGCACCAGGCGCTCGGGGTCGCATCGTCTACAGTCGCACACGACCGCCGGCGCCAGTTCGATCACTTCGCGCGGCAGGTGCTCGGGCAGCGGGCGGCGGATGGCCTTGCGGCGTGGCGTGGATGTCTCGCCCTTTTCGCGTTCCCGGGCCGCCCGTTCGGCACTGGCCTCGGCCAGCGTCTCCTCGAATTCGTCGAGCACCAGTTCGAGCTGGTCCATCTCCTTCTGGTGACGCTCGGATTTCTGCCCGTATTTCTGCCGCCGCATCAGGGCCAGCTGCTCCCGTGTGCGCTCGATCTGTAACTGCAGGGCCGTGCATTTGTCCTCCGCGCGGGCCAGAGCCTCACGGGTCGCCGCAAGTTCGGCACGTAACGCAGCCAATTCCTCAGCAGGATCTGTCGTGGGGTCGGACATGACCCGATCGTAAGGGAGGCAAGGGATCAGTACAAGAAAAACCGCATCATCACCCCACCACTTGCGGCCTTGCCGTCCAGGCCGTGGCGCGCCAGTCGATGGCTTCAACGAGCATCGCCATCTGACCCGTCGTCAGGGACACCGAGCCATCTTTGGCCTGGGGCCACACGAACTTCCCGGATTCAAGGCGTTTCATCGCAAGGCACATGCCCTGCCGATCCCAAAACAAAACTTTTATCGTGTCGCCTTTGCGCCCACGGAAAATGTAGATCGATCCATCGTGAGGATCCCGGCCCAATGTAGTCTGCACCTGCAACGCCAGGGAGTTGATCCCGCGTCTCATGTCTGTCACCCCGCAGGCCAGCCAGATCCTGACCTCTCCCGATGGCCAGATCATGGCCGTCCCAGGCCAAGAACCAGCCGACACACCGCGTCGGGATCAAACGTCGTGCCCGTCCGGATGCTGATGCCGTTCGGCAGAACAATCTCGACAGCCGCCACAGGCGACGACGCGCCCGGCTGCCGTGCCGTCATCGCCAAGCCCCCGACATGAACCGGCATAAATCCCTCGGCGGCAGGAAACATCATCAACTGCTTGCGCCATATATAAAGCTGGGCTTGCGCGATCCCATACTGTTCCGCGACAGCCCTGCGGCTTGCTCCCGGCGCAAAGGCCTCTTCGAGGATGCGAACCTTTTCCTGATCGCTCCAGCGACGACGACGGATGACGCGGCGCCGGATTTCAATTTCCTCGCGCGGTCCAGCCCCGTAAGAACTGGTCATATGACCGTCATTACGACCCGTCATATGACTATCAATAATACCAGTGGTAGTTGAAATATCTGGCTCGAAACCGTCGTTGCCAAAATCATCGTGTGTCATGACCGTCGCCCACCCTGCGGAAATCGACAGCATCATCCGCCCAGCAACCGAACAAATGCTATGTGGGGATCAGCTCACGCTTACCGTTCGTCTTCATTCCGCCGGTTTCGGCCAAGCTGGCCCTGCAGAGCGGCGCCGTCGACGCCTGGGCCACCTGGGGGCCCTATATCTCGGACGCGAAGATCGCCGATGGCGCGCGCGAGATCGTCAATGGTGGCAAGCTGATGAGTGGCCTCAGCTACGTCGTGGCAACCGAAGCGGCGCTACGGAACAGACGGGACGACCTGACGGCGTATCTTCGCCGCTTCCGCGCCGCGCATCGGTGGATGCTGACGCATCAGGACGCCTATGCCGAGGTCTGGGGCCGCGATGTCGGCCTGCCCCTTCCCGTCGCCCGTGATGTCGTCAGAGGCCTGGTCGGTACCGTGGTGCCCCTTACCCCCGACATCATCGCCAAACAGCAGCAGGTCTCCGATTTCATGGCCGAGACCCGCATGGTCCCGCGCCGGCTCGATACCGCCGGCATCGTCGATTCCAGTTTCACCTTCCAACCCTGAACGGCATCCGCCCAATGTCTCCTCCCGGAGGCTCCTTCGTCCTCGGCGCCTATCTGACCGGCTCTGCCACCAACGGGGATGCGTGGCGCGCACCGGGCGAGGATATCGACGCGGATATCGACTTCGCACGCTACCGCTCGTATGCCGATCTTCTGGAACAGGGTCGATTCGACAGCCTTTTCCTCTACGACAACGTCCTGCCGGTGCCTGGTCCCTCAGCCGTGGCCAACAGCCCGGGCCTGCCGCGCTGGGATACATTCACGCTTCTGACGGCGCTGGCCGTCACGTCGCGTCATATCGGCCAGATCGGCACGGCCAGCACGACCTTCAACGAGCCCTACAACCTTGCCCGGCGTATCGCCTCTCTGGACCGACTGAGCGGTGGGCGCGCGGGCTGGAACGTGGTGACCGCGACCGGCGGCGGCGAGAATTTCAACCTACCTTGCCATGTCGACCATGCAGGGATCAGCCTTTTCGTTTGTTTTTTATGTGTTTCCTGCGTGGGATTTCAGGCAACAAAAAACCCGCCGGTGAGGGCGGATTTTCCTGTGCGATATCAGTCGCTTAATTCATGGTTGCGGGGGCAGGATTTGAACCTGCGGCCTTCAGGTTATGAGCCTGACGAGCTACCGGGCTGCTCCACCCCGCGGTGGTGTAGGTGGATTGGAAGACCTGGCGGCGACCGACTTTCCCGCGTCTTGAGACGCAGTATCATAGGCGCTGGGGCATTTCACGGCCGAGTTCGGGATGGGATCGGGTGGAGCTATCCCCGCCATGGCCACCAGGTCGTCCAGTCCACCCTGATGGGGTGTAGTGGGCGTGAGAGGTTGGTGCTGAGGAGTGTGTATTGAGTGTTGAGTGGATGATTGCTGTGCATGTGTGTTGCCTGCGTTTAAGCGGGCTGTGTGAGTGAGCCTTTTGGGCGATTAGGACCAGTTAGCTGCACGCATTACTGCGCTTTCACATCTGGCCTATCGACGTGATGGTCTATCACGGCCCTCGGGGAGACCTGGTTTTGAGGTGGGTTTCTCGCTTAGATGCTTTCAGCGATTATCCCGTCCAGACTTAGCTACCCGGCTGTGCCGCTGGCGCGACAACCGGTGCACCAGAGGTCTGTTCATCCCGGTCCTCTCGTACTAGGGACAAATCCTCTCAAGTCTCCAACACCCACGGCAGATAGGGACCGAACTGTCTCACGACGTTCTAAACCCAGCTCACGTACCACTTTAATCGGCGAACAGCCGAACCCTTGGGACCTGCTCCAGCCCCAGGATGTGATGAGCCGACATCGAGGTGCCAAACCTCCCCGTCGATGTGGACTCTTGGGGGAGATCAGCCTGTTATCCCTAGAGTACCTTTTATCCGTTGAGCGATGGCCCTTCCACGCGGGACCACCGGATCACTATGGCCGACTTTCGTCTCTGATCGAGCTGTCACTCTCACAGTCAGGCGGGCTTATGCCATTGCACTCAACAGTCGATGTCCGACCGACCTGAGCCCACCATCGCGCGCCTCCGTTACACTTTG